>WRJC01000019.1 GCA_009782405.1 Oscillospiraceae bacterium | reverse complement strand
CATTTGCACGTTGTATATATTCCCGTTGTTGACAAAGAAGTCTATTTCAAAAAGAACAATAAAAACCCGGAGCTTGCCGGGAAATTCAAAGAAGTCATTCATCAGGTGAGCCACAGTAAAAAATGGCCGCGTCAGATTCAACTTGACGAAAACGGCGAACCCGTGAAAAGCAAAACCGGAAAAACAGTATTAATAAATTCTTATTCACTCCTGCAAGACCGTTTCCATGACCACATGAAAGAAGCAGGGTATGAGGGCTTCGAGCGCGGGGAGCGCGGTTCTACTGCCGAACATTTAACAACGGAGCAGTACAAAGTCAAGATGGAACGGGAAAGAGCTGCCGAATATACAGCCATTGCGGAAGAAAAACAAGAAACTGCCGCCGCTCTTGATACGGTTATCGAGGACAAGGAGCAAGTCGCCGCCGAGTTATATACCGACATTTCCGAAAAATCGAAAAAGTCTGCAAACCTTGATAAAACGGTGGAAAAAGCACAAAAACAGCTTGACACGCTGAACGCCAAGACCGCCGCTACCGAAAAGGTTGCCGCTGAACTCTACGAAATCGAAAAATTAGGGGATAGCCGCACCATGACGAGAGCGGTTAAAGTGTCGGATAATATGTGGACAAAGATTCTGAACCTTGTCAAAGAAGCCTTTAAATCCCGTAAGGAGATAAAGGAACTCAAAGCAGAGGTAAAAGACCTTAAAGGCAAGGTGAAATCGGCAACAGAGGCATTTGAGCAACAGAAAACCGCCTATATACGGCTTGTTGAGCGGGTACAGCCATATTTGGACGCTGTGAAATTGTTCCCGCAACAGGTAAAAGAAACGATTGCCTCTTTTATACAGTTAGGGCGCAAACAGCAGGAAGAACGGCAAAAGCAACAGAAACCGCCCGAAATATCAGTCCCAGAGCGGACAACGCCGAAACAGAAACGCAGTAATGATTACAGTCTTTAAGGGGGATTTACACAATGATTGATAACAAAACCATAGAACAAGCGCGAAACGCCGATATTATCGCGTTTTTAGAAAAATATCACGGTTTCACGTTCGCGCCGATGAGCGGCGGGTATCGTTGCCAACAGCACAAGAGCCTTGCCGTCAAAGCTGACCGCCTTTCGTTCTACTGGCACTCTCGCGGCGTTGGCGGGTTCGGCGCGTTAGATTATCTCGTAAAGGCTGAAAATATGCCGTTCCGTGAAGCGGTGGAAGTCATAACAGGCGCAACGCCGCCGACAGCCCCGCCCCAACGTGAAGCCGAGCCGCCGAAAACGCTGATACTGCCCGAAAAGGCGGGTATCATGCTACGGCTGTATGATTATCTTTGCATGAAACGCGGCATAGACAGCGACATTGTTCATTCGCTTATTCAAGAAGAAAAGATATATGAGGACAGACGCGGGAATATCGTGTTTGTCGGGCATGACGAACAGGGCGCGGTGCGGTTCGCTTCCCTACGGGGTACGCACGGCGATTATCGCGGCGATTGCCCCGGAAGTGATAAACGGTACGGGTTCAATATCTCGGCGTGTGCGCCCTCTGACCGCTTGTATCTGTATGAATCGGCTATTGACCTTATGAGCCACGCAAGCCTTGTGAATGCCGACATGAGCGACACAAACGCATGGAAACAGCACAGCCGTCTGTCATTGGCGGGAACGAGCGACACGGCGATACCATTCTTTTTGAATCAGCATAAAGGCATTAAAGAACTTGTCTTTTGCCTTGATAACGACCCCGCAGGGCGCGACGCCGCTATCCAATTAATGCGGAAATATTCCGATAAAGGCTATTTCGCCCGGATAGAGCCGCCGCAGGGCAAAGATTTCAACGTGGATTTAATCCAAAAAATCAAACTTGAAAAGGGTCAAAAAACCTCCGTCAAAATGCACAAAGAAACGTGCATTTAAGAGCGTTTTCAAAAGAACAGCCAACGCATTTACTACGTTTTTCGGGCTTCCTTTTGTGCAGTTTGACGGGTGTGTCCGTAGGAACGGATAGAACTCCCTCAAATGATGTTAGATACACAAAAACAATTCCAGAAGTCCAGAAACGGCATTTACAAATTTTAACAGCGCATAATGCGCGGAAAGGTAAGGATTATTTGAATACAAATTTAGCATACGAAACAAAGACCGCGAAAACGGCAATCACTTCCATCGCACCGCCCGTAAAGGTCGTGGAGCGTAAAATCGGGCGTTCAGTCTTTATCGTGTCCTCGCGGTTCAACGATAACAAGCAAAAAGATATTGTTTCAACCGTGGCAAGGTTGATACAAAACGAACCCCCCGTAAAACCGGGCGCGTAAACGAAAAATTAACAATTTAGGGGCTGCTAACAGGCGTAATGTATGGTATAATTGAGCCATACATTACCGTCTGTTGGCTGTCGGAAAGAGAGGATATATTGAAAAGACAGCCAAACGATAAAAAGGTTTATTTATACGGTCGATTGAGCAACGAGGACGCGAACAAGGGGGATTCGTACTCTATCGAAAATCAGCGCAAAATCTTAACCAAGTACGCAGAGGACAACGGTTTCCGTAACTATGAGTTTGTCTATGATGACGGCTATTCGGGCGGCGATTGGGAACGCCCCGCGTTCTGTAACATGATTGAGGACGTGGAAGCCGGAAACGTGGGAACGGTCATAGTCAAGGATTTAAGCCGTTTCGGGCGCGGGTATCTGAAAGTCGGGTATTTTCAAGAGATACTGTTCCCGCAATTAGAGGTAAGGCTGATAGCCATACATGACAACGTGGATTCGGACGAGGGCGAAAACGATTTTTCCCCGATAATCAACTACTTCAACGAGTGGTATCTGAAATCGACAAGCCTGAAAATCCGCGCCGTATGGCAGTCCAAAGGCAAAAACGGGGAACGGTTGGCGGTAATCCCACCCTACGGCTACCGCAAGGCAGAGGACAACCCGAAGCAGTTAATCATAGACGAGGAAAGCGCGGCGGTGGTACGCCGAATCTTCCGAATGTCGGTTGACGGTTTGGGACCCGCCCAGATTGCCCGTATGCTGAACGATGAGAAAACGCTGAACCCCAGCGCGTACAAGTACGAGCGCGGCATAGTCCAACGCCCCCGCCAATGCAAAGACCCGTATTTCTGGAATACTACAACGGTTCACAAGATACTGGACGCGCCGGAATATTTGGGGCAGACTATCAACTTCAAAACATGGTCGAAGTCGTACAAGGACAACCGCCCCCGCCTTAACACTCCCGACAAATATATGGTGTTCGAGGACACGCACGAACCTATCATAGACATTGAAACGTGGGAAATCGTGCGGCGTATGCGGGAGCATAAGCGGGTATCTCCGCGCTACGGCGAGCCGGGTATCTTTTCGGGTACGGTGTACTGTTCCGATTGCGAGAGCAAGCTGTATTTCCATACAAGGGTTATATGGAACAAGGAAAAAACCGTATCGCGCTACGAGGGTTCTTATTCCTGTTCAGAGTACCGAAAAGACGTGCAGTATCTCAATCACGGGCGAAAATGCACTTGCCACTTTATCCGTGAAAACGTACTTGAACAGGTTGTGCTTGACGATTTGCGGGAACTGCTTGACTTCGTATCGCGGAACGAAAAAAAGTTTGTGCGGCTCGTGATGGAAAAGAGTACGCAGGAACAGAAGCGGGAAACGGCGACGAAAAAGAAAACGCTTGCCAAGAGCAAAGCCCGTATTGAGGAACTGGACGCGCTGATAGAGCGGCTGTATGTCGATAACGCAAGCGGCAAGGTTACGGACGAACGCTACGAAAAAATGTACGCGAAGTTTGAAGCCGAGCAAGCCGAGTTAAAACAGGCGTACAAGGCACTTGAAGCCGAAGTTTCCGAGCAAGAGGAAGCGGCTGACGGTATAGGGAAATTCCTTGACACGGTGCGCCGCTACACAACGGAAATCGAGAAGCTGACCCCCGCCATCGTCCACGAGTTCATTGACCGTATCATCATACACGAACCCGACCAAGCGCGAGGCAACCGCCGCCAAAAGGTTGATATTATCTACCACAGGATAGGCGCGGTTGACCTTGAAGAATGGCAGACCGCCATCACATAATCGAATATACGGGTTAGCCCGGTAACACACGCCGCCGCCCGCCATGAGTTCATGCCTTGCTTCTTTTAGGATACTGTCCTAAATCGCAAGGGGTGAAGCAAATGGCATTGAACCCGAAAAGCCGTTTAAGGGGTCTGGTCTTTCAATGTGCGCATCGGGTTCTGAGCACAACAAAAGAGGTTAAGTATCATTTTGAGACTTAACCTCTTTTCGCAAAAACAACGCTCACATTTCAAACGATCCGCAAAGTAACGATTTCCTTGGGCTTCATGACGATCTCCGCTTCGCCGCCTTCGTTTTTGGCTATTAGTTCGCCGGCTCTTTCGTCCATCTGCGATTTTTGGATTTTCCCTTTGATCTTGACTGTGCAGGCCTGGTCGCTTTCGGTCGGGTTGAACAGGCGCACAATGCGGGCTTTGCGATCCTCGGACACTTTGTACGCGCTGACGATGACGCAATCGTTTCCAATCGAGAGCGCCTGTGTTCCGCCCGGTATCTTTTTTGCCATATACGGGTCGGGCAGATAAAACAGCTCTTCGAGCCGGGTATCCTGGACCGCGGTGCGCCCGCCGGAAAATTTCTTCGCGTCGCAGGAGGCAAAACAGGCTTCGAGCGGGTTTCTGAAAGCCTTGCTCTCCCTTGGGATATTCGCGCTAATGACATCCCCGTCAAATACAATCGCGGCAAGCTCCCCGCTGATTTGGCGTATGAGCTGGTTATCGGGCGCTAAGAACGTGTCTCCGACGATCTCGTCGAAATTGCCGCTGTGGGTGATGAACCCGGTCGAACGGACGAGGGTGAAGGCGAGAGCGGACCTGCCCGCAAAATCGACAAGATGCTCGTATTCGTGCTGCCCCTTTGACAAAACCGCGAAGCCTGTTTTGGAAGCTTCATCGGCCAAGGCCGCAAACGAGGTGTTCGGCAAAACTTTGCTCATCGTGTTAAAGAAGTGGCCGTCCGCGCCGTGCGTCACTATGTCGAAGGGGATGTCGGCAGTCGAACTCTGCGCGATTATGCCGGGGTTGAACACAAGGCGCAAGCGGTGGTCTTTCGCCCTGTTTTCGATCATATATCTCACATACAGTTTTTTATCATATTTTTTAAGGCTCAAATCCAGCTCGACCGGGCATACCGCCGTCGCCTTTGATCGCTCCCGGGCCGCGAAGTCGTATTTTTCCGGAACTTTGAATTCGTATGTTATCCTGCAGCTTTGCACATATTCGTCGCTTTCAAGCGACGCCAGCTTTGTTTTTTTTGCAATTGCAAAATCCGAGGACAATATCGGGGGCTCTCCCGCGTTGTTGTACACATATGAGTCGCCCCTGTCGTAGTTTTCCTCGAGATACATGAAATTATCGTATTTTATGCCGCGGGTTTTGTCGGTCAGGCTGATCTCGCCGGATTTTGAAATGTCGAGTTCGAGAAATTCGTTTTCGATCTTTGAGCCATCCGCCTTTTTTTGCGCGAGCTTTTCGGGCTTGCCTATATTTGGCCGCACGATGAATCCCGCAAACGAAAAGGGGGCCACGGTTTTTGTTTCAAGATAGATATCGTAGATGTCCACGTCGATATTTCCCGGCAGATTGACCGGCGAGAACACATTTTTGGTGCCCGGGCTTTTCGATATGATTTTAAAAGCCACATCTTTTCCCGCCGCGTCCGCGATGGCGAATTTCTCGACTTTTTCGCTTTTGGGGAACTGGAGCCGCGCTTTGACAAAGCCCGAAAACTCCGATTCGGCGGTGTTGGCCGCGACTATTATGTAATTTTCGTCGGAAAAGCCTTTTATGCCAAAGTGGGCGGCCGCCATATTCAGGGCGCGGCCGTAGAGCACATCCGCCGTTTCCATAATTTTTTGGAAGCTGTCTTCCATGTGGGCGTGCACTTCGTCCCTGCTGCATCCGCATATCGAGTCGTGGGGGTGGTTTTTCATCAGGCAGCGCCACAGATAATGGAAAAAACCTTTTGGCGCGCTGTTTTTGATGCCGAAGCTCTCCAGCATCGCGTATATGGGTTCGAGCCTGCACTCCATCATGTTCTGCGCCCTCACATTCGCGATTTTGAGGTACGGGCGCGAAGACAAGGTGCCTTGGAGTATCTCCCAGTCGCCGCCGCTGCGCAGCTCGCCTTCGTGGACAGCGAGCTCTTTTTTGTTTTCGGAGATATAGTTTTTGACGTCGGACACATAATCGTCGAACGCATATTGCCTGATTGTGTCGCCATCTTTCAGGTTTTCGTTGAGTTTGGCGAGAATGGGCAGCAAATTGTCCTGCGCCTCCAAATGATCCACCCCGTTCATCATCAATACATACGGGACGCACGAAATGCCCTCGAACAGGCGCTTCATCGTCTCGCAGAGAAGCAGCGCGGTCTCTTCGTTTTCGGAGAAGCGCTGCGCGTTGTTGTACCAGTAGCGCATATGGATCGCCAACGCCTCGGTACCGTCGGGGCCCTTCCAGATGAATTCTGCGGGCATGGTTTTGTGGCGGCGGTTTCCCGCTTCGTCTTTTTCGGTAAAACTGTACCCGCGCCCGAAGATCACATTGTCGATATCGAAATTGCCGAGTATCTGCGGAAGCTGGGAAATGTTGCCGAACTGGTCGGGGGCGTAGCCCACTTTCGAGCGCGTGCCGTATGCATCCGAGATCCGGCGCCCCTCGATGAGGTTTCTGATCGTTGCCTCGCCGCTCGTCAGATAAAAGTCGTTTTGCAGATACCATGGCCCCACGACTATATTGCCGTTTTTGATGTGCTTTTTGAGCACGGCGGCGTTTTCGGGGCGTATCTCGAGATAGTCCTCCAAAACCACCGTCTGCGCGTCGAGGTGGAATACAAAATCGGGGTATTTTTTGATTGTGGATAACAAGCGGTCGATCAGATCGACCAGCTTGACCCGGAACGCCTCAAAGGGCATATACCACTCCCGATCCCAGTGCGTGTGCGATATCACGCAAAAAATTTTGGAATTTTTTTCATTTGCCATAAATCTATCCCCTCTGTTTTATGAAAATTTTAAATATTCTACCACGAAAAAAATCCCTTGTCAACATGTTTTTGTATATTCCTGTTGACAAACGCAAAATTTTCGGATATAATGAAACCATGATTCAAAATAGCCAAAAAATGGGGCGTATTGAAAAAAACCGAATGAAAAAAATATACAATTTTCTCGACAGGCACCCGATGTGGCACACTTTGTTTTCGCTTCGCGGAAATGCCCGCGCCTGCCTTTATCCCGAACCCATGTGGGGGATACCTTATTCGCTGTATGCGCCTTTCGCGACGCTGTTCATGTACCGGCTCGGGATAAAAGACGCTGAAATCGGCATAATTTTGTCCGTGGGGATGATTTTTCAAGTGTTGGCTTCGCTGTTCGGGGGCATTGCGTCGGACAAACTGGGGCGCAAGCGCACCACGTTTGTCTTCGACATAGCCTCTTGGTCCGCGCCGTGCTTGATATGGGCGCTCTCGCAAAATTTTTGGTGGTTTCTGGCGGCGCAGGTGGTCAACAGCATGTGGCAGATAACAAACAATTCCTGGAATTGCCTGCTCGTAGAAGACACAAACCCCAAACAGCTGGTGCACATATACAGCTGGTGCACGATATCGGGCCTCGTTTCCGCGTTTTTGGCTCCCGTGTCGAGCGTCATGGTGTCATATTTCGGCGTCGTGCCCACCGTGAGGGGCCTCTATGTGTTTTCATTTTTGATGATGACCGCGAAATTTATCATAGTCAATATATTCGCAGTTGAAACCACCCAGGGCAGAGCGAGGATGCAGGAGACGAAAAACGTTCCGATTTGGAAAATGATGTCGGGATACGGCGAAGTTTTTTTCAAGATGTTTCGCGCAAGCCATATAAGGCTGATACTCTCGATCATGGTGATGTTGAATATAACGTCGATGGTGTCCGGATCATTCTTTTCGCTGTACATAACGCAGAACCTGGGAATCCCGGAATCTTTTTTGGGCTATTACCCGATAGCGCGCGCGGCGGTCATGCTCGTTTTCATTTTCACCGTCCAACACCGGGTGGACAAACTGCCTTTCCGAATCCCGATGGGGGCGGGGCTATTTTTGTACATCGCCTCGCAGTGCGTTTTGCTGTTGGCGCCGCCGACAAACTACGCATTTTTGCTCGTCGTAATTCTTCTCGAAGCATTCGGCTATGTGCTGATCGTCCCGCGCAAAGATTCGCTCCTTGTGACCTATTTGGACCAGAAGGAACGCGCGCGCATGATCGGGCTGGCGTATGTGATCATGATCGGCTGCACTTCGCCGTTTGGATGGCTGGTCGGGATATTGTCGGAATACAACCGCATGCTGCCGTTTTTCCTGAACACGGCCATTTACTTTGTTTTAGCTCTGATTGTGATATTTTCAAAAACGATGAAAGAAAAAGCGGACACCGCGCAGCATTAACGCGGGTATTTCACGCCCTGAACGCGCGTTCCAAATCGGCGATGATGTCGTCTATATGCTCCAGCCCGACGGAAAACCGTATCATGCCCGGATTTATACCCGCCGCTTTAAGCTGCTCGTCTGTGAGCTGGCGGTGGGTTTCGCTGGCAGGGTGCAAAACGCAGGTGCGTATATCGCATACATGTACTTGGTTCGAAGCGAGTTCCAGCGAATTCATGAAACGGATCGCGCCTTCTTTTCCGCCTTTGATCACAAAGGAAATGACTCCGCCCGAGCCTTTTAAATATTTTTTCGCCATTAAATAGCTTTCGTCGTTTTTCAAACCGGGATATATGACTTTTTCGGCATATCCCGATTCTTCCAGATACCGGGCAACTTTTTCCCCGTTTTCGCAATATTGTTTCATGCGGATTGCGAGCGTCTCCAACCCCAAATTCAAAAGGAAAGCGGAATGAGCCGCCGGATATACGCCGAAATCCCTCATCAACTGCATTCTGGCTTTTACGATATATGCGGCTCTCCCGTAAGTTTCGGTGTAGCAGAGCCCGTGATATGATTCGTCCGGGCCCGTTATATCCCCAAAATTGCCGGAACTCCAGTCGAAATTGCCGCTGTCGATTATCACCCCCCCGACCTGCACGGCATGGCCGTCCATGTATTTGCTGGTGGAGTGGACCACTATATCCGCCCCAAATGAAATCGGCTTGCACAAAACGGGAGTGGCGAAAGTGTTGTCCACGATCAGCGGGACTTTGTGCATATGGGCGATACGCGCAAATTTTTCGATATCAAAGACTTTCAATGCGGGATTGGCGAGCGTTTCGCCGAAAACCAATTTCGTGTTCGGCTTGAAAGCGCCGTGTATCTGCTCCTCGTTTGCGTCCTGGTCGACAAATATGCACTCTATGCCAAAACGCTTGAGCGTGACCGAAAACAAATTCACCGTGCCCCCGTAAATAGCGGGAGTGGACACAAAACTGTCGCCCGCCGAGCATATATTCAAAACAGAGAGCAAACTCGCCGCTTGCCCCGACGAAGTGCAAAGTGCGCCGATTCCGCCCTCGAGCTCGGCGATTTTGGCCTCGACAGCCATAACCGTGGGATTGGCGAAGCGCGAATATATGAGGCTTTTCGTGGGTTCGTCGAAAACCGAGGCCACTTCCTCGGTGGAATCGTAAACATAAGTCGTGCTCTGCACAATCGGCAAAACCCGGGGCTCGGAATTTTTGGGGCTGTAGCCCGAATGCAGGCATTTTGTTTCGTCTTTCATAAAGTATGCACCTTTCATTGCTTTTTATTATATTTTTAATATAATCATAACACAGATCGCATTTTTTTTCAAGCGGCTTTATTAAAATTTTAAGGAGAAGATTTTATGGAAAAAAACATGGCGGAAAATTTTTTGTTTGTATACGCCGGGGAATTCGACGATTACGGAGGATGGGCGCTCGACACCCAATTCATCCAAAACATGGGTTCATCCTATCTGCTCGCGCATGGCCTTGGAAACCCGGTGGCGAACGCCGTAAAAAAAATCGCGGTAAAAAAAGCGGGCAGATACAAAGTTTGGGCTTACACGAAAGATTGGGTGGCACGATGGAAAAAGGGCGTTTCGCCCGGGCTGTTCAAGGTAAAAATCGACGATTGGACTTCCGAAACCCTTGGCGGCAAAAGCGCCTCTTGGGCTTGGCAGGAAGCGGGCATATGCGAAATCCCGGCGGGCGAGGCCATTTTATCGCTTGCGGACCTGACAGGATTTGAAGGCAGATGCGCGGCGGTGCTGCTTTGCGGCGATTTGGATTTTGCCCCGCCGGACAAAAAAGAAGAATTTGCCGCGCTTTCAAATAAATTGCACGGATACGAAGGCGCAGACCCGGAAAACGCGGGAAAATTCGACGTCATAATCGCGGGCGGGGGAATTGCCGGAATGTGCGCGGCGATAAGCGCGGCGAAAAACGGATTGGAAGTGGCGCTGATACAGGACAGGTACGTGCTGGGTGGAAACAACAGCTCCGAAGTGCGCGTTTGGCTTGGCGGCGAAACCGGATTTGAACCTTTCCCCAAAATCGGAG
The DNA here is from genome assembly GCA_009782405.1 of Oscillospiraceae bacterium. The sequence continues at coordinate 54,266 of WRJC01000019.1, read as the reverse complement.
ACATAGTGAAATCCCTGGAACCCGAAAAACATTTCCACTACGGAAAGGACAATGTAGGCTCCATATACGAAGACGAAAAACGCCTGGCGATGATAAAAAAATACAAAAATATAAGGCTGTTTTTGGGCCATGCGGCAGTTTCGGCAAAACTCAAAGAAAACAAAATAGAATCCGTGAAATTCATCGACGTGAAAAACGGCAAACCCAAAGAAGCTCGCGCGCAATATTTTGTCGATTGCACGGGAGATGCGACCCTTGGGTTTTTGGCAGATGCGGACTTTGAAATAACCACGAACGGCCACATGGGCATGACAAACGTCTGGTATGTGGAAGATACGGGAAAAGAAACGAAATTTCAAAACTGCCCGTGGGCGATAGACTTGACAAACTGCGGATTTCCCGGCAGGGGGGCAAAGGACTACGAAGGGGCGAAACAGCTCGGCGGCTGGTACTGGGAGAGCGGAATGGAACATGAACCGATTGAATTCGCCGAAGAAGCCCGCGACACGAATTTCAGGGCTATGTACGGGGCTTTCGACGCGCTAAAAAACATCGACGGAGGGTTTTACAGCACGTACAAAATCGGAAACGCCTGCTATATCGGCGGAAAGCGCGAATCCCGCAGGCTTTTGGGCGACGTGATGCTTTCGAAAAGCGAAGTGCTGAAAAACCACAAATTTGAAGACGGCTGCATCCCCTCCACTTGGCAAATAGACGTGCATTACGCGAAAAAACAATATTATCCGTCGTTTCACGAAGGGGATGCGTTTTTGACCGACGCATACTACGACAATTTCAAGCACATCCCGTATTTCGTCCCGTACAGATGCCTGTATTCGCGGAATGTGGCCAATCTGTTCATGGCGGGCAGGAACGTGAGCGTAACCCATGACGCGCTCGGGACTGTCAGGGTGATGCGCACTTGCGGGATGATGGGCGAAATTGTGGGTTTTGCGGCCGCACTGTGCAAAAAACACGGCGCAACCCCGAGGGATATATATGAAAACCACCTCGGCGAATTTTTGGAAATTTTAAAACGCGGGCAATTGTAGGAAAATAAAGCAGAGCGAAAAAAATCAACCGAATATCTGCGCATAACGCTCGCTGTCGAATTCAACGCGCCGCCCGAGGCAGTTTTCGCGGCTGCACAGCGCGCAGTTCACGAATTCCGTGTCGGAGACAAAAAGCAGCCCCGAAGTGGATTTCGTGGGAACCATCAAAAACGAAGGGGTGAGCGTCACGCCGATTTCGGATTTTACATCCCCCATCATGGAAAAAAGGGGTGCCTGCTGCGATATGTGCCAGTTGTTTTCGTTGCCCGAACCGGGATTTATCGAAGAAAGCTTTTCCAATTTGTATGAGTTTTTTATATGCTCCCTGAAATATTCGTTCGCATCGAACAAAAACATCTGCTTTATCATGTCGAGCCAGAGCGAAACCACATAGTCTTTTTCCATGTGGGACCAATCGTCCACTTCCGTCCCGCAGGTGCAGACATAGCCAAAAACCCTGTGTATGCCTTTCAACGCCGCCGCAAGCACGTCGCTCTCGAACTTTTGGCCATTTATCGTCACCGCCCTCCCTGATATATTTTCCACGTAGGCTTCGCGGTACAAAACTTTCGGCCTTGCGATTTGCTTTGCCGTTTCAAAAAGCCCGGAAACCAAAGCGATGTCTTCTTCGTCCTCTATTTTCAACTTTTCGATCGCCTGAGCCAATGTCGTTTTAACGGGTATGCTATCCAATTTGCGCATCATGAATTTTTCCCTCCCTGTATTTTGGGTGTTTTGAAGTTTTGTGATCTAATTGTACCACAAATTGTCATTTAATGCAATATCGGCAAACTAAAAATATTAATTAAAATAGAAAGCGTGACATAATGAAAAAAATCATTGCAGGAGAAACAGGAAGCGTCGGCAAATGGGGCGTTTTGGAAATCGAGGCAAAAGGCCGCGCCGACAAAAATCCTTTCGTGGATTATGCCATAACGGGCAAATTTTCCGGAAAAGACGAAAACGTTGCCGCAGAGGGATTCTACGACGGAGAAGGGGTGTACAAAGTACGCTTCATGCCGTCGTTTGAAGGCGAATACCGGTACGAAATAAGCGGCAGCTTTTCAAATGAAAACAAAATCGGGAATTTTACCGTGGGTGCGCCGGACAAAAACAACCGCGGCCCGGTGCAAGTGACCGAAAAATACCATTTCGCATATGCTGACGGCACGCCGTATTACCCTTTGGGAACCACTTGTTACGCTTGGACCCATCAGCCGTCGGAACTTCAAGAACAAACCATAGAAGAATTGAAAAAAGGCTATTTCAACAAAATACGCTTCTGCGTGTTTCCCAAGCATTATCCCTTCAACGAAAGGGAACCGGAAATATATCCCTATGAAGGAAAACCCATAAAAAACTGGGATTTCAAACGTTTCAACCCCGAATATTTCCGCAGATTCGAAAAGCGGATCCAGGACTTGGCACAACTCGGAATCGAAGCTGACATAATCGCGATGCACCCATACGACCATTGGGGATTTTCGGATATGGGAAAAGAAAACGACGATTTGTATTGGAAGTACATAATCGCCAGGTTTTCCGCGTTTAGAAACGTCTGGTGGAGCTTAGCCAACGAATATGACCTGATGGAAAGCAAATCCATCAACGATTGGGAGCGGTACGCGAAAATTTTGTGCGAAAACGACCATTACAACCGACTGCGCTCAATCCACAACGGGCGCCTGTTTTACGACCACCGCAAATATTGGGTCACCCATTGCAGCATACAAAACCCGGAAACAAACCGGGCAAACGAATGGCGCGAAGAATACGGCAAGCCCGCCGTATTCGATGAAATGTGCTATGAAGGGAACATAATCTACGGCTGGGGAAACATTTCCGCGAGGGAATTGGTTTGCCGGTTTTGGCGAGCGGCCGTTTGCGGGGGCTACGGCGGGCACGGCGAAACATATATGCACCCAAACGATATTTTATGGTGGAGCCACGGCGCAAAACTGCACGGCGAAAGCCCGGCGAGAATCAAATTTTTGCTTGATATCCTAAAAGAAACCCCGGGGCTCGGGCTAAAACAATGCAAAACGGAAAAAATGTTCGGAAACGAAGATTTTGCCGCCGTTCCCGAAAATACGCAATCAAAATATTATCTGATATATTTGGGAAAACAAACCCCGACATTCCGCGAATACGCATTAGACGAAAACAAAGAATATGAAGTGGAAATCATCGACACTTGGGAAATGACGATAAAAAAACTCGGCGTCATGCGGGGCAAAATGCGCATAGAACTGCCCGGAAAAGAATATATGGCTATAAGGATTAAACAAATGTAAAATGTGAAATTGCAAAACAATAATGAATTCTGTTTTTTTTGACATAATTCATTATAACCGGTTTTTTTATGACATAATGTGGTATAATAAATTAAACAAAAAATTCAAATGTTGAATCTATGAAAATTGTCATATAACCGGAAAACAAATCCCGGAAAATTATATGAAGTACAAAAAGGGAGCCAAGGAGGGGTTAATATGAGGGCCGCAAAAAGCAAAACGGCCATGCCTTTCGTGAGGGCCGGACCTGAAATGAAGCAACCGTAGAACAAAAAATCCCGCTCCGCGCACGGAGCCGCCTAACCACGTTGGGCGTAACCAACGCGGCTGAAAATGGAGAATCACAACTCCAAAATAAAAGAGACCGCCTAACCACATTGAGCGAAATCAATGAGGCAAAAACGGAGAAACCTCGCTCCAACAAAACGAGGGATAAAAAATTATTTTTGGGGGACATAAAAACATGAAAAAACTTTTAGCACTCGCGATCGTAATCTCCATGATGCTTGCGCTTGCGCTACCCGCATTGGCGGCCGGCAATCTCCACAGCAAAGCAAATGAATGGTACTACGATACAGATGAAGCAGGTACACTCACCGTCAAAGACAACAAAAAAACATTCACTTATGAAGTTGAAATCGGTGATAACTTCTTGGGTTTGCAAAAAGGATATACAGGCCAGCTTAAATTCGTCAAATTTGAAGCTGCACCTGTAATTTGCGATCGCGAATATAAATTGGTTTCCACTGCCACTTGTTGGACAGGCGGCTTCGTGCTGAATGTGTGCGCAATATGCGGCGAAGATGACGGCGAAACCTACGGCTGGGAAGGCGCCCTCGGACATGAGTACGACTACGATGTGCGCGTATTCCTCAACGAAAGCTGGGACGAAGTTACCTGCAAACGTTGCGGAGACAAAATAGCGACAGCCTCGTTGGCCCTTATCGCCGCAAATGAACACCTGGTGGAATGGGTTGAAACTGCGAAAGCATTGTCGGCGAATTTTGAATATTACGGCATACCCGGCAATGGCGGAAACGTGGCGCTGATCGCCGCGACCGATTATGCCGAATATGTTCTCAGCTATGCAGCTGGTTTGGCGGTTGTCAACGACGCCACCCAAGCCTTGAAAGACGCCTATTGGGCAGCCGTCGAAGCATATAACCTCGTATTTGCCGCCGTTGACCTTGGAAATTGGATTGCGACCGCAAAAGAACTCTCGGCGAAATTTGAAACTGCAGGCATACCCGGCAACGGCGGAAACGTAGCGCTGATCGCCGCCATCGATGCCGCGATACCTGTGTACAATGCGGCCTACAACTGGGGCATAGGCACAACCGCCGAAGTGAACGCCAAATTGCAAACCTTGAAAGATGCTTACTGGGCCGCCCTCGAAGCATACAACCTCGTATTTGCCGCCGTTGACCTTGGCAATTGGATTAACACCGCTTCAGACAGGATAAAATTATTAAAAGAAGCTGAGTTGTGGGACACAGAACCTTGTCAAGATTTGTATAACTACATGGTAGAATACTACCACAACATATACCTGCCGGCGTACAACTGGGGCACAGGAACATCTGCCGAAATCTATGCAGCTACCCAAACATTAAAAAATGCGTATTGGGCCTCCTTTTAAAAGTTGAATAAAAACATAAAACCGATATTAAAACAAGAATCCCTCGGCGAAGCCGGGGGGTTCTTATTTTTGTTTCGCAATTTCTTGTTTTGACTATTTTAGCGCCTTTTTGAATGCGTTGCATAAGTCCAAATTCAAATTGTCGGGGTATTCGTTTGCGCCGTTTGTGTACAACCCGAACATCGTCTCGTGGTATGTGTGATAATTGAAATTTATGCTGTGGCGCCTGCATATTTCAAGAGCGTCCTTTATCCAACGATCGCCGCCCCTGTTTTCGCGGAAACCATATACTATAACCCCGAACTCGCCGAGATAAACAGGCACGTTGTTCTCTTTGCCGAATTTCAGATATTTTATGAAACTCTGTTCGAGATAATTTTTGTCAAGTCCGTTGGCTTCGTCAGGATATACGGAAAACACGCCTTTGCTCGATTCGACCCAAGAAGCGTTCTGGTGGGTGAAAACGAAAGGGTCGTACACATGAAATTCATATGTTGTGTTTTTGTCGTTTATGAGAAAAAAATTCATGTTGCCGTTCATATTGTTGTTCCAATTGGAAATTCCCGTTTCGAGATTTTTGCATGCGTTCAACCTTTCGACGATCATCATATGGTTGGTATTTTCCGCCCTGATAGAACGGGCTATTTCAAGAGCCAGATCCTGCCATTGGGCGAATGTTTCTTCCATGCTTGATTTTTTTGGAACCACAGGTTCGTTCAACAAGTCAAATGCGGCTATCGCCGTTTCGTTCTTATATCTTTTGGCTATTTCCGCCCATAATGCCGCAAGCCTTTTTTTGTTGTTTTCTTCGGTCCAGAGTTCCATCCCGTTTCCATTCGACTGGAAGCCGCCCTGCGGATAGTGCATATTGAGCACAAGCAGCATATCGTATTTTTTAGCCATTTTTATGTTCCAGTCGAGCCAGTCCCAACCTTCTTTTTTGTATTTGTACGGAGCGTCGTCGCTTTCAAAAAGCCCGTAATTCAAATAAAACCTGACAGAATTAAATCCGATCGCGCTCAATTCGCCATAACTTTCCTCCGTATGGTGAGTTTTTGGCGGAACCGCCGGATTCGCCCATACATTGTTGCCGAAAGCCATCCCTTTCAGCAAGATATTATTTCCCTCGCCGTCTGTCAGCAAATTGTTTTCAGCCTTGACAAATCCTTTCATATTCAATCACCCCTATGTTCTTTCATGCGTCAATCCAAATCCTCTATCTTTTCAATCAGTTTGTCTATGTCCTTTTGTGCCTTTTCCAATCTTTTCTCCACCCACGAAGAAACATTCATGTCATAATTCATGACTAAATATATAACTTCGTTAAGAGTCCCATATGTGCCTATGGCACCTATGTCATAAGTCCTGTTGCCGAAAATGATGTCGAGCATTTCAAGTGATTCCTCGTCGCGGGCAACCTTGCCGCTGAGCAGCACATCGTAATAAGCGGGTTTCACCCGCTTGTATGACTCCGCCGCATACGCTTCCAAAAATATGCCGATGCTTTCCATATCGACGACAGTCGTCGGGACAGTTATGCCAAGCCCCGTCCACGAATTCACATCGCAGGAATAATAATCCTGCGCCGCATTCTTTTTTGGTATGGGTAAAACGCCGAAATCGGTGGGCATGGAACGAAGCGGGACTATGTTGACCATTCTTATCCACATAAAAAGCGCCTGGTCGTTTTGGAACATGGCATCCATTCCCACGTTGAAGTCGCCCGGAAGATGCATCACGTTGAAACAAGCGGTTTTATCGTATAAATTTTCGAACGTATAGGTTATGTTGCTTATCGCAGATTCGCCGCCTATCGTTATGTATGGTATGTCGTTTTCGTCTTTTTTGCCGACTCTCTCGCCGCTCCCGTTCAAAAACGAAAGGACGGTGTCGCGCTGGTAAAAAAAGCCGTAGCGGTCGTTTTCATCCATGACGCCGTCGCCGTTCAAATCTTTGGAAACTTCTTTTGTCATCGAAAAAAACTTTTCAAGGGTCCAATCGCCTTCTTTTACGAGTTTATACGGATCGGCGAGCGCATTGTCGGCGAGCAACTTTTTGTTGAACACGAAAACGCCCGTGGCGCCGTTGTCCGAAATTGTAATGTCGCCGCAAACCATGAAATGCTTGTTGCATATGGAAAGGTCGCTCACAGAATTTTGGTCCCACCAGGGGTTGCCGAAATCCAGATATTCAAGCCGGCTCAAATCGATTATTGAATTGCTCGCGCCCAAATTCTGGTAAGACTGCATGCGGCAGAGCATGACGTCATAAGCGGGGTCGCCCGCTTTAACCGCTTTGTTGAGCAGGGAATTCGCGTCTCCCTGTCCGGCGACATTGATTTCCGCCATGATGCAGTTGTATTTTTCCTCCATCGCCTTGTTCCTGTTATATTTCCCGTCATTTAAAGCCTCGCCTATCAATTCGTCCACAAGTATGTCATACTGCATCCCCCAAATGGCTTCCCCGTCGGGAGTGCCGCGCATCCCGCCCCAATTAGAAGTCAAAAAAGTGATGGTATCGCCTTTCATGTCGATTGCGGGCAAATTCGCCAACACTTCCGCCGCTATATCGGGTTTTTCATCTTGTTCCTCGATTTTGTCCTGCGCGTCTTGATTTTCGGGTGAATCATCGAAGTCCTTTTGGCTGTTTTCGCCCTCCGAAGAAGCGCAAGCGCAAAAAAACGCAAAAACAAAAAACAAAACCAAAAACAAGCATATATTTTTGTGCTTCATAATATAAATCCCCTCCATAAATACGATTTGTTTTTGCCTTGAAATTATTGCTCAAATATTATCAATCCCCCCTGTTATAAATATCGTCGCCGTTAATATCGATGTCGTCGGGAAGATCGTCGGGCAAAACCATTTTGGCCAAATCCCAATATCCGGTATAAGTGCGGCCGCTCGCCCAATAATAAGTGCCAATCCCATGCAGGGTATTATGATCGAAATCACCCTCGTAATAATCTCCGTTTGCCCAAGTGTACCGGCCAAACCCTTTATATAAATCACCTTCGTAATCGCCCTCGTACATGTCGCCGTTAAACCAAATAAATTTGCCTTTGCCCTGCTTTATGTCATTTGCGTATTCGCCCTCATAAACCGAACCGTCGGCAAAACGATACAAACCGAAACCATTTTTCATATTGTCGGCAAATGTGCCGGAATAGGACGAACCGTCATCGCCCCAAATAAAATACCCTTCGCCGTTCTTTTTTCCATGTTCTATATAACCGATATATATATCGCCGTTTGCGGAATATATTTCAGCCTTGCCGGTTTTTTCGTCGTTTTTGAAATCGCCGTAATATATATCCCCGATTTCCGTGTAATAGTACAAACCCCGGCCGCCTTTTTGAAAATCGAAATCGATCCCTCCGATATAGAGCTCGCCGCTATGAGGCCCTTTGTCATAATTTATCCTGTATATATTTTGCACGGGATATAAATTGACGACAGAACCATCGGAAAAAGAAAACGAAGCGAAAGTTATATCTTCTTTTTTCAAGAATTCCAAAACATCGCCTTTATATATTTTTGATTCGTCGTCAAATTGAACGACGGAAACATCCTTGCAAAAAGACCCCTCTTCAAAAACATCTAAAATCCATTTGATGCCGGAAACAGCATATATATCGCCGCCGGAAAATTTAATCCCCTCATTTTCATAAGCGGACAGAACATCGCCAAAAACTTCGCTCTTAAGCGATATGCCTTCGCCTGAACAGTTGAATATGAAATTGTTGAGCGAATAATTGTTGAAATCGGAATCGGACAAAAATGTATTGAGCGTTTCCAAAACGTCGGAACTTGCTGATGACAAAAATGTGCGCTCGTCGGGCAAACGCGAAACCGCGTATTCGCCCCTTGCTTCTATTATGTAATATTTTTGCAAACTCACGCTCGCAGCGTCGCTTTCATACCAAATCCTTCCGTTTGCTATCCTGTCGTTTTTATCGATATATCCGAAAAATTTTATTCCGGCGTTCGATTTTATATACCGAAAACCGCTCTGATATATAAAAACAACAACCAAAACCACGCTCAAAAAAGCGGCGGCGAATATTCCCAAAACAACGAAACCGGTGCGATATTTTTTTTTCATGCAAAACCTTTAACTATCCCCTAATAAATTTAAATTCAAACCGAAGAAAACAAATTGGAAAATTGATCGTTTATAACGGGAACGACCATCAAAACTATCGCAAAAAAGATAAACAAAGTGAGGACCAAAGCGGCAACCATCAAAACATCCACATCCTTGCCGCCATATAACCTGCCAACCCTGTACAACTTGTCTTCCGGAATATAATAATAACCTTTCTTGCCGTCATAATCCAATTCAAAAACCAATTTGCGCAAACTGCCTTTTGCTCTTAGCGCATATAAAAGCCAAAAATTTTTTTTGAGGTTGAGTTGTTCAAAAGTCTTGGCAAAAGCAGGATGCACCGCCCCGGAATTTATCAAAGCTTTGACAAATTTGCCGATGACAAGTTTATTATATGCCACGCAAAAAACAGCCAGCAAAAATCCGACAAAAAAACCGCGAAGCACAATATCCGTAGTCATGAAACTCTCAAACATTTAAAAGCCACCTTTCAAAAATGTTTATATCAAAAATGTTTCACGTGAAACATTAACCGTTTTTGGGAATGCCGATTATTTCGCGGTTATTCATATACGGTTTCAAACTTTCGGGAATTTTTATCGTTCCGTCGGGATTTTGGTGATTTTCGAAAAGCGGTATCAAGATTCTCGGGGATGCTATTCCCGTATTGTTTAGAGTGAAAACATATTGCATTTTATCTTCTGAATTCCGGTAGCGTATATTCGATCTGCGGGCTTGGAAATCTCCGAGCGTTGAACAGGAATGAGTTTCGCAATAAGCGTTTCGGCTTGGCATCCAAGTTTCCACTTCGTGTTTTCTTATTTGGCCTATTCCGATTTCCCCGGTGCAGGCAAGGCAAACCCGATAAGGCAATTCCAGCGCTTGCAAAATAGCTTCAGTATTTCCCAAAATTTCATAATGCAATTCTTCAGCTTTTTTGTCGTCTGCTTCGCAGAATATCACTTGTTCCACTTTTTGGAATTGATGTACCCGATATAAACCCCGGGTGTCTTTTCCGTATGTCCCGGCTTCTCGACGGTAGCAGGAAGAAATTCCGGCATATCTCAAAGGTAATTCGTCCAAATTTAAAATGTCGTCCTGATGATAGCTCACGAGCGGAACTTCGGAAGTTCCTACCAAATACAATTCGTCTTCCGGAAGTTTATATGCTTGGTCATATCCTATCGGAAAATATCCGGTGCCGCGCATCGCTTTTTCTTTTACAAGCTGCGGGACTGAAAACGGGGTAAAACCTCGGGACGCCAAAAAATCGATCACGAATCTGCATACGGCCATTTCTAACAGAACGGCGTCGTTTTTTAAAAAGTAGGAACGGCTTCCCGATATTTTGGCTCCTTTTTGCATGTCGGCCATGTTTTGCATTTCGCACAAAGCGACGTGATCTAAAAATGGGAAATCGAAGTTTTTGACTTGGCCCACTCGGCGAATCTCCACGTTGTCTTCTTCGCCTTTTCCTATCGGCACTTCCGGGGCGGGGACGGAAGGTACTCGAAGCATCAAATCGTCGAATTCGCTTTTTATCGCTTTTTCCGTTTTTTCAAATTCGGCTAATTCGTTTTTGATATCCCTGACGCGGGCGGCCAATTTTTCTTTTTCTTCTTCGTTTTTGCATTTCGGGATGTTTTTGGAAATTGCGTTCCGTTCGGTCCGCAAAGTTTCGTTTTTCGTTATTAATTTTCTCATCGAATCATCCAATTCGAGAAGTCTGTCAATATCGACAGGCATTAACTTTTCGGATGACGCCTTTTTTACGATTTCGGGATTTTCCCTGATGAAATTTATGCTCAGCATTAAGTTCAGCTCCTTGAAATTTTAATCATCGAATAAATCATTTTCGCCGCATAATATTTTTATTATCGATTCCAATTCCTCTCCGTTTTTATATTCTATTTCCAATTTCCCGCTTTGCGATCCGTTTTTTTGCGGATTGGCGTTGATGAAAACTTTTTTCCCGAAAATTCCGGAAATTTTATCTTGGAGATTTTTTAGATATATTTCTTCTATTTTCTTTGAATTTGTTTTGGGCTCGTTTTCCTGCGAAATAGATTTGTTTTTCATTGCTTTCACGATTTTTTCTGTTTCGCGGACGGAAAGCGAATTTTTTATTATTTTGTTCGCCAAATCCAATTGTTCTTCCGGATCGTCCAGAGATAAAAGCGTGCGCGCGTGTCCTGAAGACAAGTTTCCTTCCTCTATGTACTTGACCACTTCGTCGGGGAGGGAAAGAAGCCTTAGAGCATTTGCTATGACGGATCGGCTTTTCGCAACTTGTTTTGATATTTCTTCCTGAGTCAATTTATAGTGATCAGAAAGGTATTTATACCCGGCGGCTTCTTCGATTGGATTCAAATCTTCTCTTTGCAGGTTTTCCACCATGGTCATTTCCGCGGCTGCGATTTCGTCCACATTTCTTATCACTACGGGCACTTCGTCCAAACCCAACATTTTCGCCGCCCTGAAACGGCGTTCGCCCGCTATGATTTGGTAATATCCGCTGGGGAGGCTTCGCACTACGATAGGTTGTATTATTCCGTGTTTAGAAATCGAATCCGCAAGTTCGGATAAAGATTCCCTGTTGAAATCTTTTCTGGGCTGCGTCGTTTTCGGTTCGATCAAAGTTATGCGCATGACATTTATGTCTTTGCTGTCTATAGTTATATCCGATAAGTTTTCGGCAAAAAGGGAACTGAGCCCGCTTCCAAGTCCGGTTTTTCTCGCTGCCATTTTTAACTCCTTTAATAAAGTTGGATTGATTCGTTCACATTATATTTTAATGCAGATTTTGTCTATTTCTTTGGCGAGTTCTATATAGCATTCATTTGCTTTTGAAGTTTTGTCGTAATAATAGATCGGCATTCCATACGAAGGCGCTTCGCCCAGTCTGATTGTCCTGGGCACAAGCGTTTTTAATATTTCGTTCGGGAAAAAATTTTTTAATTGATCCAATATTTGGACTGACAAATTCAACCTTCCGTCATACATGGTGATCAATATTCCGCCTATCACAATTTTGGGGTTGAATAATTTCCTTATATGTTTCAACGTGTTTGTCAATTGGGACAATCCTTCCAAAGCGAAATATTCGCATTGCATGGGAACGATCACATAATCGCTTCCGCACAAAGCGTTGACGGTCAAAAGGCCTAAGGACGGGGGACAGTCGATTATTATATAGTCAAATTCGTTTTCCGCGCACGAAACTGTGTTTTTGAATCTGAAATATCTTTCGGTTATGTTGTCTTCGACGAATTCTATTTCCGCCCCGGCCAAATTTATATCCGAAGGCAAAATCCAGAGGTTTTCATAATTGGTTTTCAATATGGCTTCGTTTATTGAACATCTCCCGATTATAACGTCATATACGGAAAGCGAAACATTTTTTTTGTTTATCCCCACTCCGCTTGTGGCGTTGGATTGCGGGTCAAAATCGCAAAGCAAAACTTTTTTTCCGAATAATCCCAACGAAGAGGCTATATTTATAGCGGAAGTGGTTTTGCCCACTCCGCCCTTTTGATTCGCAAACGCCAATATCATATATTTCATACCCTTTATATTTGATGATACATTGATTATATCACCATGAAAAAGAAAAGTCAATAATTATATTTTAATCAGTTGTAAATAAAAATGTTTCACGTGAAACATTTTTTGGATTAAGGCGTTTTTTGGATTACAATCAACGTTCTGTTTTCGTTTTCCAATTCGAATTTTATTATTTCGTTTATTTTTAATTTCAATTTTCGCATTATATTATCGGCTTCCATTATTTCGTTATCGGCGTTTTTGCTTTTATATGCGATAAAAAAACCTTTCGGTTTTATAAACGGTTCGGCGAGTTCGCACAATTTTGAAAGATTTGCCACTGCTCTCGAAATCGCGTATTCATGTGTTTTTTGCATATTTTTTTCTTTTTTATATTCTTCGGCTCTTTTTTGGCAAAATATGAGATTTTTTGGGCTTCCGTTTATTTTTTCGGCGGCGTTTTTTGCGAAACTTATTTTTTTTGTTTTGCTTTCCAATAATGTTATTTTCAAATCGTTTCGCATAATATGCAATGGCAGGGCAGGGAAGCCCGCTCCGGTTCCTATGTCTATTATTTTCGCGTTTTCGGGTATTTCGAGATATTTTAAAATCATTATTGAATCTATATAATGTTTGGTTATTATTTCGTCGATTTCGGTTATCGAAGTCAAGTTGTATTTTTGATTTTCATCGAGCAGGTATTTTGTGAATATATAAAAATTATTTATTATGGTTTCGTTTTGATTTATTTTGTATTCGTCGAATTTGTTTGTTATTTTGTTTTTGAAAATTTCGTATTCGATCATTTTATTTGTTTTATCCTGTGTATTTTGTTTTTATTATCGTGTAAAATCTTTTTTTGCATTCTATGATTTTTGTTTCATCGATTGTATAGTTGTTTTTTTTCAGATATTTTTTTAGGGTTTCGATTTTGCTGTTTGGCTGGAGTATAATATTTTTGTTTTTTATATCGCATATCGTTTTTGTTTTTTCGAGAATGGCGGCGATCGTTTCGCCGCCCATTCCCGCAATTACAATATCGTCCAATTCTCCGAAATCGAAATTTTTTTTGAAATTCGAAAATCCGTCGGATATAATTGGGATTATCATGTTTTCGGGTATTTTATGCTTTTTTATATTGTATTTTATTTTTTCCGCGCATTTTCCGCTGATTTCAATCGCATATGCTTTTTTTATTATTTTGTTTTCGCAAAGCCATATAGGCAAATATCCGTGGTCGCTCCCTATGTCTGCGATGGTTTTTCCGCAGATCATTTCGGCGATTTTTTCCAGTCTTTCGTCTATGTTTATCATTTTATTTGCAGTTCTCCGGGTTTGTCAGTTTTATGAGCAGGATCGTGTCGTCGTCGGAAGCGGATTTGTTTTTGGTTTTTCTTTTGCATTTTTCGCATTTGAATGTTATCGTGTAGCCTTTTCTTGCATCGGGGTTCGGTTCTGAAAGTATCGGTTTTAACATCCCTCCGCATAAATTTTTTCTGTCTCCCGGATTTATATCCACGTGCAAAGAATAAAGGCAATGTGGGCAATGGTTTCTCGATGTGTATTTCAGCGGCGTTATTTCACTTTTGCAGTTTGCGCAAATAAAACCTTCGTCGTTTTTCGAAAATAATTTTGTTTTTATCATAATAGATTATTATATTCTCATTTTATGAAATATTTATTAATTTGACAATATATTTAATATAAAATTTTAATATATTTATTGTACAATGATATTACATCAAAACAAATAAAAAGGAGGAAATGAAATTGGTTGCCGAAACAATTACAAAAGACATGCTTATCGGGGATATACTCGAGGTGGATGTCGAAATAGCGCAGTTTCTTTTGGATATCGGCATGCATTGTCTCGGATGCCCGTCGGCGAGGGGAGAATCCCTCGAAGAGGCTTGCATGGTGCATGACACGGATGTAGACGAACTTTTGGATAAAATAAACGCATATTTGTCCGAAAAATAACAATTGCGAAATCATGGGATTAGGGGCATATTATTTGTCCCTAATTGTTTTTCATGAAGGGTATTTTATGGTTTTTTCGAGTTTCGTTTTTCTTTTTTCGTTTTTTCCCGCTTCGGTTATATTATATTATTTAACTCCGGAAAAATTTAAAAACATTTCGTTTTTGTTGCTTTCATTTGTGTTTTTTGCCTGGAGCGGGCCGATTTTTTTGATTTTCATGGTTTTCGCGTTAGCGGTCAATTATTTGTTCGGCTTTTGGATTTCAAATTCAAAAGAAAAAAACAATTCAAGATCCGCTAAGATTTTTTTGTTTGCGGTTGTTTTTATAGATTTATCCGTTTTGTTTTTTTTCAAATTTTCGGGTTTGTTTTTAAAATCCGCAAATATATATCCGCTTTTTGGCATTCCATTTTACACCTTGCATATTTTGTCTTACGTTTTCGATATATATTCGGGCGATTCGAAAAAGCAAAAAAATATCGTTTCGCTTGGGGTGTACTTTGCCGCTTTCTCGAAAATTTTGGCGGGGCCGGTTTGCAAGTATTCCGATTTCGAACCGCAGTTATCGCATAGGAAAATAAATGTTTCTTTGTTTTTTTGCGGGCTCAGGATTTTTATTTGCGGTTTATGCAAAAAAATTTTGTTTGCCGATACGGCAAAATCCATTTTTGTATATATAAAGGCGTTGCCTGATTCCGACGTCACGGTCGTTGGTTCGTGGTTTGGTTTGATTGCTTTCGGGCTTTTTATATATTTTCAATTGTCCGGATATTTCGACATGGCCATAGGTCTTGGAAAAATATTCGGCTTTGATTTTCCCGAAAATTTAAATTATCCATATATCGCAAAATCGATTTCGGAATTTTGCCGGAAATTTTGCGTTACGATTTTCGGTTGGTTTTTTGGGTATGTATATTCGCCTTTTTGCAAAAATGCAAAAAGCGCTTTTTTGAAATATATAAATATTTTTACGACATGCATTTTGGTTGGTTTTTGTTTTGGCTCGAAATTCAATTATATAATTTTGGGCGCATATTTCGGGATTATATTGATTTTCGAAAAATTATTCGTTTTAAATTTTTTGAAAAAAATCCCTGCGTTTTTTTGCTATATATATTTTTGGGTTTTCATTCTTTTTGGGGTTTTGATATTCGCTTTTGAGGATATAAAAAAAGGCTGGGTTTATTTTGGCAGGCTGTTCGGTTTTTTTGTCAAGGGATTTATTGACGGTTCTTCGGTTTACGATATTTTGCGATATTTTCCGTTTTTGATTTTGGCTGTATTGGGCTGCACTCCGATTCCCAAAAAGCTGTTTCGCAAATTTATCGGCAAATTCGGTTCAATTTCGAAAATTTCGGTTTTTTTCGCTTCGGCGGCATTGTGTTTGTTTTGTTTTGCTTTTATGGTTGCCGATTCGGGTTCAAATTCTTCCGGGATAAATAAATATTTTTACGATCGGTTTCCTTTCAAAGAAGAGTTTGCCGAAGCTAAAGTTTTGCTTTCGTATGGTTTCATGATAAACGAAAACAGGGGCGTCGTCATTGCCAAAGATGGTTATTTGATTCCGCGTTTTGACAAATATTCCGAAAAATCCATAGCGGAAAAATCGTTTGACGAGCTCGGAGGGAGTTTGACTTTTGAGGAAAATATGGCGAACATAAAAAATAATTCGGGGTATATAAACGAATTTTTTGAAAATCTGCATGAGCTGCATCCCGAAATAAAAACCACTTTCGCCCTTCCGCCCAGAAAAGTCGATGCGATGACAAGCAAGCTTCCTTTTTTGTTTCCCACAGACAGGCACGAAAGATATTTTTTGGAATTGAATAAACATATAAATCCGGATATATATTGCAATTTATTGGATGTGATGCGAAGCTGCAACGGGGATTATATATATTACAAAACGGATCACCATTGGACTTCGCTCGGGGCTTATTTCGCATACGACGCGCTCGGGGAATATATGGATTATGAACCTTTTTCAAAAGACGACTTTAAAGTTGAATCGGCAAGCGAAGATTTTTACGGCGTGATTTGGGCCAAGTCCGGCGCCGGATGGATCAAAGCGGATAAAATGGAATATTATTGCACAGACGAAAACGAGGAAGATATATATTCGACGATAATACACGCCGAAAAAGACGTCGTTTTGAATGGATTTTATGACCGCGCGAAACTTGAAACAGCTGACAAATACTCGTTTTTTTTGGGCGGGATAAATCCGCATATATCCATCGGCTTGAAAGTTGCGGAAATCGGGCGGAAGAAACTGCTTTTTGTTTCTGATTCTTTCGGGTTGAATCTGGTTCAGTTTTTGGCGCGGCATTACGACGTCGAATTGATAGATACGCGCTTTTTCAATGGGAACATATATGATTTCATAGATGAATTTGGAATAACCGATATTTTGGTGCTTGTCAACATGGAAAATTTTTCGACTCAAAACAATCTCTTCAAATTGACGGTAAATTAATTTTGAATAAAATTGACGGTGTTTTTTCCAAAAATAATTGCAATTTTGTTTTTTTTGTGGTATAATCATAAAAAAGCTTGAAAGGATGATTGAAAGTTGCCTGACTATATACTGGGCATAGATATAGGGACGTCGGCTTGCAAAACCGCCGTTTTCGACAAATCCGGCAATGTGGTTTCCGCCCGGACGGGCGCATACAATACATATTATCCCAAAGAGGGTTATGTCGAACAAAAGCCCGCCGAATGGTGGACTTCTTTGTGCGGATGCATCAAGGACATATTTTCGTCCGGCGAAACAAATCCAAAGGACATAAAATCCGTGGGCATCGACGGCCACAGCTGGTCGGCGGTCATAATCGACAAAACCGGCGAAGTTTTGTTCGACGACCCCATTTGGATGGACACCAGATCCGCCGATATATGCGGCGAAATAAAAAAATCCGCAGACGAAAGGGAAATTTTCAAATTGTGCGGAAATCCCGTCGCCCCCACTTATACTACCCCAAAACTGATATGGTTTTCCAAAAATTATCCCGGCATATTCAAGAAGGCATACAAAGCGCTGCAATCAAACAGTTATATAGCATACAAGCTGACAGGGAAAATTTCGCAGGATTTTTCCCAATGCTACGGTTTGCATTTTTACGATATGGAAAAAAAGGTTTGGGACAGGGAAATGGCCAAATATTTTGGCATAGACATAAATATCATGCCGGATATTTTCGACTGCCATTCCATCGTTGGCACAATAACAAAAGAGGCCTCCGCCCAAACGGGTTTGCCGGCCGGAATTCCGGTGGTGGCGGGAGGCGTCGATTCGGCTTGCGGAACGCTCGGGGCCGGAGTCATCGAAAGCGGCGAAACGCAGGAACAGGGCGGACAATCGGGCGGCATGAGCGTTTGCTTGGATGAATTCAAGCCCCACGAAAAATTGATCATGTGCCATCATGTGGTCCCGGGCAAATATTTGCTGCAGGGCGGGACCGTAGGCGGGGGCGCTTCGTTTAAATGGCTGCGGGAAAAATTTTTCCCGGATTTGAGCTTTGCCGAAATGGATGAGTTCGCTTCCGCCATTTCGCCCGGTTCGGACGGCACTGTATTTTTGCCGTATATGGCGGGCGAACGCAGCCCTATTTGGGATCCGAAGGCAAAAGGCGTTTTTTACGGTTTTGATTTTTCCAAAGGGAAAGCGCATTTCATCCGTTCGGTCATGGAAGGGGTGGCGTATTCGCTTTTGCATAATTTGGAAACCGCGAAAGAGACAGGATGCGTAATCGGCATTTTATATTCCAACGGCGGTTCCGCGAATTCCGATTTGTGGATGCAGATAAAATCCGACGTGACAAACAAACCCGTTTCAACGCTTTTAAGCGACACTTCGACTACATTGGGTTCCGCCATGCTCGCCGGGGTGGCTTCCGGGATATTTTCCGATTTTTTCGATGCGGTGAAAAATACGGTAAAAATCAAAAAAACTTTTTTTCCGGATGCAAAAAACCATGAGACCTACATGAAGCGATATGAAACATATCTCGAAATTTACGAAAACTTGAAAGGCACAATGCAATCATACGAAAGGTAAAAAATTGTGGTAACATTCGAAGAAGTGGGGGCAATTCTCGACGAGATAGCAGAGGAGATACCCAAAGATTTTTACAGCGAGCTGAACGGCGGGATTTTTTTATCGCCTGAAACGAAAATTCATCCCGAAAACCCGAACGATTCCGATGGGCCGGATAATTTATACATTGTCGGCGAATATCACAACGAGCGCACGGGATACGGAGGGCTTGGCAGGTACATCGCCATATATTATGGCTCATTTGTAAAATTGTTCGGCCGCCGAAACCTAAAAATTCAAAAAGACGAGCTTAGAAGGGTGCTCATCCACGAATTTACGCATCATATGGAATCGTTGGCCGGGGAACACGGGCTGGAAATAAAAGATGCCGAAAATATAGAAAATTACAAGCGGAAATTTTTAAATGGGGGAAATTAGCGTGAACGAAAACGAAAATGAAAACAATACCGGCGAAGAAACGGAAATCGAAACGCCCGAAATAGAAAAAACGCAGGAAATGGTGGATGCGGAGTTTTTTGCGCCGGTCGTCGAAAAAAAGAATTATATAGAGGAAATTTTTGATTGGATAGAAATTTTTTCGAGCGCCCTTCTGACGGTCATACTCCTTTTCACCTTTATTTTCAGGCTCGTGACCGTGCAGGGGCCCAGCATGGAATATACGCTGCACGGCGGCGAAGTTGCATATGGCGACGCTTCTTCGGACAACCTCATAATTTCCAATCTTTTCTATACCCCGAAGAGGGGCGACATAGTTGTTATCCAAGTGCCAAATCCCAGTTTTTCCACCCCGTTAATAAAAAGGGTGATAGCGACCGAAGGAGAAGTCATCGATTTTGATTTTGAAAAATGGCAGGTTATCGTATATGAAAACGAAGAAGCTTACCTAAACGGGCGCGGCGACATATTGGAAGAGCCATACGTGAACTTTGAGCCGGGCAGATATATGCGAAACGACAGCGTCGGCGATTTTCTTCCCGTCGTGGTCGAGCCCGGCAAAATATTCGTAATGGGGGACAACAGGAACCATTCTTCGGATTCGCGCGATTCGAGGATTGGCCAAGTCGACGTGAGAAATATCGTGGGGCGGGCGCTTTTGCGGGTTTTCCCCTTCAATAAATTCGGAGCCATTGAATGAAATTGAATGAAATGGAAATTGACGAAAAAAGCAGGAACAGGGTGAACCCGATACAGTGGTTCCCCGGCCATATGGCCAAGACGCGCAGAATAATCACGGAAAATTTGCCGAAAGTGGATATAGTGCTGGAACTTTTGGACGCGAGGGCGGTCATTTCGAGCCAAAATCCGGAAATAAGAAAAATAACCGGGAATTTCCGGCGTCCCGTTTTGACGCTTATGAACAAAAGCGATTTGTCAGATGCCAAGATCAACAAAAAATGGGAGGATTGCTATAAAAATAAGGGCGAATACATATTGCCCGTAGATTGCAAAAGCGGCGACGGGATTTCCGGGATTTCGGCGAAAATAAAAGAAATGCTCAGCGAGAAATCGGAAAACTATAAAAACAGGGGAATGGCGGGGCGCAAGCTCAGGGCGATGGTCGTGGGAATACCAAATGTAGGAAAGTCCTCGCTTTTAAACAGGATATGCAGGGGCGCGAAGGCAAAAGTGGAGGACAGGCCGGGGGTGACGCTGCAAAAACAATGGGTTTCTTCGGATATCGGCATCGATTTGCTTGATATGCCCGGAGTGCTCTGGCCAAAGTTCGAAAGCGAAACGGTCGGGAGAAATCTCGCTTTTATAGGTTCGATAAAAGACGACGTGATAGACATGGTTGAAACCGCCGTGAAGCTTTGCGGTTTTTTGAAAAAAAAATACCCGGAGGCGATAACATTTCGTTATAAGCTGGATTTGCCGGAAGTGAAATCGGGGGCATTGGACGATTACGGGATATTTTCGCAAATAGGCAAAAACAGGGGATATATGGCTCCGGGCGGAAGAATCGACGATGAGCGCTGCGCCAAGACGATTTTGACCGAATTCCGAAGCGCAAAAATAGGCAGAATTTCATTGGAAGAACCGGATTATGATGAATTGGGAATTTGAAAACGAAATTTTGGCAAGCGGGGGCATCCGCGAAAATTTCATATGCGGAACCGACGAAGCGGGCAGAGGCCCGCTTGCAGGCGACGTTTATGCAGCGGCGGTGATTTTGCCTCACGGGATCCGGATCGCCGGATTGTCCGATTCTAAAAAGCTCAGCGAAAAAAACAGGGAGCGCCTGTACGAAATAATAGTCGAAAAAGCTTTGGCTTATGCAGTCGCTTCCGCCACAATCGAGGAAATAGACAGGTACAATATTCTAAACGCCGCCCTGCTCGCAATGAGAAGGTCGGTGGCGGCGCTTTCGGCAAAAATCTTTCCGGATTATGTTTTGGTGGATGGCGGCATCGTCAGGGGTTTCGACGCTTTTTCCCACAAGGGGATAATAAAAGGCGACGCGATATCGCCGAACATCGCTGCGGCTTCTATTTTGGCGAAGGTGACCCGGGACAGGTACATGCGAGAGCTTGACGACATTTACCCGTTTTACCATTTCAAAAAAAACAAAGGTTATGCCACTAAGGAACATATATTCAGGCTCAAAACTTTCGGCGAATGCCCGGCGCACAGAAAAAGTTTCCTCAAAAACATCATATCGGAAAATTTTCAAACACAAATAGAGATAGAGCAAAATTATGAAGCCGCCCGAAAAAAATAAAAAAGACAACAAAATAGTCGGAAACATCGGGGAGCTTTGCGCCTGCCTGTTTTTGGAAAGCAAGGGTTATGAAATAGTCGAAAAAAATTACAGGGCATACCGCAAAGAAATCGACATAATCGCAAAAAAAGGCGGGTATTTGGCATTCGTCGAAGTAAAGACCAGAAGGTCGGCAAATTTCGGATTGCCGTCAGAAAGCGTGGATTGGAAAAAACAGAAGCACATAATTTTGGCCGCAAAAAAATATCTGGCCGACAACGGCAGGTTTTGCCAAAGGCTTCAGCCCAGATTCGATGTCGTAGAGATATATTGCGACGAAAAAACAAAAAAAAATTACGTGCGCCATATCGAAGGCGCGTTTATTAATTAATTCAAATAATTTAAAACAGGGGGAAACAAAATGTTGACGGATATCAGCGAACATGCGATACGCAATTTTGCGCTCGGCGACATGGAACTCGTAGTCGAATTTTTTGATCAGATGGGAGGCGAGAGCAGGGCGTTTTTCAACAGGGGCGACGGGAACAAGCAGAATGCGCTGGAGTTTTTCAGAAAAAACGGCGACGAGCCAAATGCAATAAGGTTTTTGTCAACGGCAAATGACGAAAGCGGAAAAGAAACAATGACGGGATATGTTTTTGCCTGGGACATGAATTCCAAACTGCCCACTTTGGGCATCGCAGTCAGGGACGAATACAAGGGCAAGGGGCTCGGCAGGCGGCTGATAAAACACTTGGTAGATTATCTGCAAGAAAACGATTACGGAGGGGTCATGCTCACCACTTCGTTTGCCAACATAAGGGGCCAGAGCCTATATACGCGCATGGGCTTCGAACATATCGGCACGCACACGAGCGGCGAACTGCTGTATATTTTGAGGTTCAAAAAATAAGGAAAGCGGGCGCAATGTTTTATGAGAAAAATTCCAATAACAATCATTATCTTGATCGCCGCCGCCATGGCGTTGAGCCTGATTTTGCCCGCGTGCGCGAAATCCGGGGGCGGCGGCAGCGAAGGCGCGGCCACCACCGGGGCCGAAGAGGCCAAACCGGAAGACACGAAAGAAACGCAGCCTGAGCGTTATGTACCAAATCTGCCCGAAATCGCTTTCGGCGGATATGAATTCAGGGCTTCCATATCCACGAACAATGTCTACGGCCCCTTTGACCTGACAGTCGCCGAGGAAACGGGAGACACGATAGACGACGCGATATACAGGCGCAACCGCTATCTCGAAGACAAATACGACGTCGTGTTCAAGCAGACGGAAATAAACGGATGGGACCTGCTTCAAAACACATTCAAAAAAAGCGTAATGGCGGCCTCCGACGATTTTGACTTGTGCATGCTGGTGGAGCGGCACGCATTTTTCTTGGCGGCAGACGGCTATCTTCTCTCCGCGGAACAGATGGCGCATGTCGATCTGGAAAAACCGTGGTATGCCCAGGACATGAACAACGTGGTTTCGATGAATGGCAAGCATTATCTCATATTCAGCGATGAATGCACGAATATGTACGGGCTCTCCATAGCGTTGCTCTTCAACAAAAAAATCATCAGCGACTTGGGGCTGGAAACCCCGTACAACCTCGTCAAATCCGGGAGCTGGACATATGATAAATTTTTTGACATGTGCCGTGCGGCGGTGTTTGACCTGGACGGCGACGGAGTCATGACCGACAGGGACAGATACGGGGTTTTGTCCCAGGACAACTGGCTGCCGACGAATTTCTGGGTGAGCGCCGGGGTTTTGACAGTAATCAAAAATTCCGAAGATATGTTTGCTTTGAATGTCGAGGGAAACGAAAGGCTGCTGCAAGTTTTGAACATGGCCCGCGAGGGCCTGTTCGGCGGGGAGAAGATCTATTTTCATTACGGATTCGACAAGGTGACCACATTCACGCAACGGGGTGACGTGTACGGATTCACGGATTTGGGGTTCCAGATGTTTGAAAGCGACCTCGGGCTGTTCTACTCCACGCTCATCAATACGATTCCCGCCCTTCGGAGCATGGACACGGATTTCGGCATCCTGCCCTTCCCGAAAGCGGACGAAACCCAAAACCGCTATATCACGAGAAACGGGGGCGGAATGCTCAAATTGGCGCCCAAGCACGCCTCAAATCCCGAGCGCACGGGCATCATCGTGGAGGCATTGGCTGCCGAATCGAGAAACACCACGATCCCCGCCTACAAGGAGATAAACTTGAAAACGAAGTTTGCGCGCGACGACGAGAGCGCGGAAATGCTCGACATGATCTTCGACAACGCCTTCATGGAGCTCGGGGACGTCATATTTTTGGAGGACATAGGGTTGGCATTTCAGAACGAAATCCGGAGCAACGGGAATTTTACATCCCTGATCGATAAAAACGCGGCGAGAATGCAAAAAGTATTGGATAAAATAAACGACAGCATCAACAATTTGGAGTGATTTGGAAAAACATGAAAAACATCACATATAAAAGCACCAGGGACACAAACGAAAACGCGAAACTTCTATCTTCCGCGCAGGCGATAAAACAGGGCATTGCCCCCAACGGCGGGCTGTTCATGCCCTCCGAAATCGTCGCGCTCGAAAGAGAGACCGTCGAGGCTTTTGCGAGCCAGAGTTATGACGAAATCGCGTCGCATATAATCTCGCTGTACCTGACCGATTACGACAAATCCGATATAGCGGACATATCGAAGAAAGCGTACTCGAAGGCGAATTTTCCGGACGGGGCGGCCAAAGTCTCTAAAGTGACCGATAAAATCAGCGTGCTCGAGCTGTACCACGGGCCCACCTCGGCTTTCAAGGACATGGCGCTTTCGATCATGCCCCTGCTTTTAAAAAAAGCGCTCGAGCTGACCGGGGAAAAAAGGGAGGCACTAATACTCGTGGCCACTTCGGGGGACACCGGAAAAGCCGCGCTCGAGGGCACCAAGGACATCGAGGGCATAAACACATTGGTGTTCTACCCCAAAAACGGCGTGAGCGAGATACAGAAACTGCAAATGGAGACCCAGGAAGGGGGCAACGTCGATGTTTGCGCGGTCGAGGGCAATTTCGACGACTGCCAAACGGGGGTCAAGAACATATTCGCCGACCCGAAGATAAAAGCGGCCGCCGAAAAAAACGGAATGTTTTTTTCCAGCGCCAATTCGATAAACTTCGGCAGGCTGATCCCGCAGGTCGCCTATTATTTTTACGGATACGCCCAAATGGCGAAGTCGGGGGAAATAAGGTTCGGCGATTTGATAGACATTTGCGTTCCAACCGGCAATTTCGGCAATATACTCGCCGCATATTTCGCCAAATCCATGGGGCTTCCCGCCGGAAAGCTGATCTGCGCCTCGAATATAAACAATGTGCTGGCCGACTTTTTTGAAACCGGGATATACGACGCGAACCGGCAGTTCTTTTCCACCATGTCGCCCTCGATGGACATACTGATTTCGTCGAACTTGGAGAGGTTGCTTTACCTTTTCGAGGGCGCCGAAAAAACCTCCAAATATATGTCGGATCTTGCTTTGGCCGGCAGGTTCATTGTGCCAAATGAGGTGGGAAGCCGCTTGCAGGAAAGTTTCGCCGGAATGTTTTGCGACGAAAGGAATACGTCCGCCGCGATCAAAAAAGTGTTCGAGGAATATGGCTACCTTATCGACACGCACACCGCTGTGGCGTTCGATTGCGCCTGTCGATATGAATCAAAAAACAAAACGCTCGTGGTGTCCACGGCGAGCGCGTACAAATTTGCAGATGATGTATACCGCGCCCTGACCGGGAAATCCGCAGGGGCGGGAGCGGCACGCGCTTACAGGCTGCTTAACGAGTTCACAGGGGGAAAAATCCCGAAAGCGTTGGCCGAATTGGAATCCAAGCCAAAAAGGTTCGATAGCAGCGTCGATGTATCCGGCATGAAGGAATATGTGATCAAAAAACTAATTTATGTGCGAAAATGATCAAGATCAAGAGACGCTGTATGCTGTTAACAGCGATTACAATGGCGCACGATCAAAAGAAAGACGGGATGCACAAAACCAAGCGTTCCGTTTTTCTGCTCTAATGAATAAAATAATCGGAGGTTAAAAAGATGAAAAAAATACTGGCAATTATGATGTTTTTGTTGTATATCCTGTCTTTCGGCAAATGCGGTTGCAACAACGGTGATAGTAAAGAAACCGAAAATGATGAGACGAATGAAAGCCAGTACCCAAGTACTGCCGAGCCCGAGGGCGACGTATATTTTGGACCGCAATATTTTGAGGGAGACGAAAATGATGAATAGAAACACAAAATTATCTCTGAGGGTATGCGTCTGGGAGCTTACTACCCTGTGCAATCTGAGATGCGCGCATTGCGGCTCAAGGGCGGGTATAAAAAATAAAAATCAGCTGTCGCTGGAAAAATGTTTTTCGGTCGCGGACGAACTCGCTGAAATCGGGTGCGAATCAGTTTGCCTGATAGGCGGCGAAGTCACGCTTTTTCATGGCTGGGATTTGATATTGGACAGGTTGACGGACAAAGGGGTGCGCACGAATATCATCACAAACGGATATAATATCACGACGGAAATATTCGAGAGGATAAAAAACTCAAAAATACGCACGGTCTGTGTTTCTGTGGACGGAATGGAAAAAAACCACAATGAAATCCGCGGCAGGCAGGACTGTTTCAGCCAGTTGAAAAATTTTATCGACAGGATAAACAGCGAAACGGATAAATATATCACGGCGGTCACGACGTTGACGAAAACAAATATAGACGATATAGAGGAATTGTCGGTTTTTTTAGCTGAAAATAACGTAAAGATATGGCAGTTACAGATTTGCTCGCCGTTCGGGAACGCGAGGGACAATATAGAAATCGCCCCGGGAAAAGACGATATATCGAAGATAGCGCGGATATACCGCAAACTGCCCCAAAGTCCGATGACCATTCGGTTGGCCGACAACATCGGGTATTATATAGGCGATTCAAATGAGGGCGTAGTGCAGGAGTTTCGCGGGTGCGCGGCGGGGATATGTTTAATCGGTATAGATACCGACGGAAACGTGAGGGGCTGCGAATCGTTGAAAGACGACAGGTTTATCGAGGGGAATCTGAGAACACAAACGCTCAAAGATATTTGGACGGACGAAAATAATTTTTTATACAACAGAAAGTTCACGCCTGATTTATTAACGGGCGATTGCGCGGACTGCGAACACGGTAAGATATGCGCGGGAGGGTGCAGGTCGCACAACTTTTTTTCGCACGGCAAATTATATGAAAGCACGGCATGCGCGAGATTTTAACGTGAAAGAAGTACAAACGAGGAGATTTGTGATATAATAAATATGTTAATGCCGGGAGAAAATATTTAGAATTTTTGGGAGAACAAAAATATGGCGGTATTTGCCATAGCGGACACGCATCTGTCGCTCTCCGTGGACAAGTCGATGGAATTGTTCATGGGGCGCTGGAGCGGCTACGTGGAAAAATTGGAAAAAAACTGGAACGAAAACGTGGGCCATTCGGACAGCGTGGTGATCGCGGGGGACATATCCTGGGGGACGGATTTTTGCGAGTGCGAAAAGGACTTCGCCTTCATAAACCACAATCTGAACGGGACCAAGTATATCATAAAAGGCAACCACGATTATTGGTGGAGCACCATGACAAAAATGAACAGCTGGCTTGCGGAGAGGGGATTTGCCCGCATAAAGATCGTGCACAACAACGCCTATCTGTGCGAGGAACTCATAATCTGCGGGACGCGGGGCTGGTTCGTGGGCGGGGAAGGTGAAGACGGGGTATCCGAGGAGGAGATGTTCAACCGCAAGATACTGAACCGCGAGCTGGGCAGGCTCGAGCTGTCGCTTGGCGCGGCGAAAAAAATAAAAGAAAACGCCCCGCACTGCGAGATCGTGGCTTTTTTGCACTACCCGCCGGTTTACGGCGAATATTTGTGCGCCGAAATATTGGAAGTTCTCGAGCGGCATAACATAAGAAGATGTTATTTCGGCCATATCCATAGCGTGAATGCGGCGAAGATCAAAAAAGCTTGCAAAAACATCAATTTCGAAATCGTTTCGGCGGATTATTTGAAA
The DNA here is from genome assembly GCA_009782405.1 of Oscillospiraceae bacterium. The sequence goes on along the minus strand of WRJC01000019.1, from coordinate 26,797 downwards.
TTTGCCCCATTGAAAATATGATTTTATTGGCTCGGCGAAGAGCTGAAACACTCCGTCACTACAAAATCGCCCGAACTTTCCCTTGTTATGCCCGCATGGGCGGCCTCGTCGTTGAAATGCCACCATTCAGAGGCGAGCGGGGTCAGCCCCGCCGAAATGCAGTATGACTGAAGGTGTCGGGCGGGTTCGCTGTTTTTCACGCCCTCGCTGTATGTCCGGCTGTTCGAACTTGCGTAGAGGGCGGAATTTACGCTTAATTCGTGGATCGCGGTGGGCATTGTGTATTCGAAATATTTCAATTGCCGGTATTTGTAGCGGCCGGTCACCTTGTCTTCTTTTTCCAGCACCCGGGCGAGGCTTGCATCCATGGCGTAACCTATTTGGTGGTTGGATTTGCCGTAGGCGATGAACCAGGATTGGCTCCACGAGCCGAAATTTTTTTGCGAGGCGGGAAGCTTGACGACTTCGCTGTACACCAATTGTTGGGTCGCATATGGCCTGAATCCCTCGTAGATAACCAAAGTGTCGTCGTTTTCCAGCGCGTTTTGCTGCGCGGCGCAAATTTTTGGCGCCATCGCGTAAAGAACCGGCACTATATATTCGTATTTTTCGAGCCGCTCGTTGTATGTTTTCCCGTCGCTTCTGTCCGAATACGAATACAGCCGTTTTCCGGTCACGTTGGGCACCGTTTCCCCGTTCGCCCGAAAAACCGAAGCATATGCGTTGGTGTTGTTGTAAATTATGGAGGGTATCACGTCGGGCAGGTTGACAAGGCAGAGATTGTGAGGCACCCATCCGATGATTTCGCTTCCGTTGGCATCGGGTTTGAGATAAATCTGCCACCAAGACTCATATTCCCTCAAAATCATGAACCCATTTCCGGGTTTCAGCACCGCGAGCACCGCAGTCAGATCGTCGTTATACACATTCATTTCTACGGACGCGTATCCGGTGGCTCCGTTCACCGGCAGTTCCAGGGGCCCGACGTAGCTTATCGATTCGTTTGCGTTCACGCTTGTGTTCCCGCTGGGAACCGGGTAAGTGGGCGAATTTTTTTCATCCGTCGGGGGCTTGGCCTCCCAAATTTCCGAAGTGTCTGAAATATCCGCATTCGGAAGGCGATCCCGAGTTATGGCCTGCGGTTCGTCTATGGGGATCCTGTCAAACACCTGCGCTTTGAAAGTCACGAAAATAATGAGCAGGATCAAGATAACCGTCAATCCCACGAGAAGATATGTTATCCCCGAAATTACGCTTTTCATTTTTGTTTCCCTTAATTCCAACTATTTTTCATATGTTTTGCAGAGTGTATGTGATGCAGATTATGACCTCGCCGTCGAGGTCAAAAGTCAGTCCGGTGCCGTTTTTCGAGTATTTGCAAAAAACCCCGGGCACTGACTGGTAATCTGTGCCGTATGTTGCTACCATTTCGCTTTCCGTTTGCCCTATGTAAAGCCCTTCTGCGGTAGTCACGCTGTCATCTGTCAAAATTATCGAAAATATGCGGTATTCGTCGGATTCGGTTTTCGCATATGCCGAAATTTCCGCTCCGCTGTAATAGTATGTTTTCATCATGCCTTCGGAAGTGCAGCTTTCGGATTCGATGTAATTTAGCGCGGGCCCGAGCTTTTCCACCACCCCGTCGATGAATTCGCCCATATAAATCGATTCGCCGTTATATACAAAACCGAAGCCGTCTTCATATACTTCCATTTCGCCTCCTGCATCTGCAATTTCAGGCTCGGATTCGGGTGTTGGCGCGAGCATCTCGTCGGGCGAAGCTGCGCTGTCTTCATTTTCTTCACTTTCTTCGGCGGGCGGCGGTTTTACGGTTTCGGTTGTTTTCGGCGTTTCGCTTTTTTTTTCCGCTTCCGGCGCCGCATTGTTTTCGCAGCCCGCCGAAAGCAGCAGCATAAATACTAAAAACATTATTTTCAAAACAATCAATCCCCGGCTGGCCAAGCCGTTTATTTTTGCCTGTTCGCCATAAATTGTTTTTGCCATTTTACCAACCTTTCTTTTTTCACTCCACCACTTCGGGAACCGAAGATTTGTCGTAGTCATAGTAATGATCGCGCGCTGTTATGATCCGCGTGTATTCCTGCGCCTGGCTTTCGGTGAACATGAACCTTTGGTGGTAGCCCACGGCGCTTGACGGAGATGGGCAGGCATCGAAATGGTGCCATCCGGTGCCCACATTCACGAGGTTCCAATAATGCTGGGTCGAAGCGCCCGGTATCCTCTGCACGATCCTGTTGTCTATGCCCGCCCGGGTGAGCAGCACGTGCGATGCCGCCATATAGGTGTAGCAGTCCCCGGACCCTTTCGTGAAGCAGTCGTATGCTCTCTGCGCTATGTCTTTTTTTGTTCCGGTTGCGCTGTATTTCATTTTGCCATCGACCCAATTGTATATGGCCCTCGCCTTTTCCAGCGCGCTCATGCCCGAGCTTATTATCTTAGCCAAAATTTCGTCGGCCATCGCGTTCACAAGCGGCATGTCAATTTCAAAAACAGTCACAGTTCCTGTAACTTCGGCTCTGTTGCCGCTCACGTCCGTCGCCGAATATATCACCAAGTAAGTGCCCGCTTGGTTCAAATTCACTTGGCTGCTGTCAATTGAAAGCTGTACGTTCGCGTCGTAATCGTCTGTAACGCTCACCCCGGTTCTGTACGAAACTGTGCCGCCCACTGCGACGCGTTTGTTGAGCTCGCCGGATATGACGGGCGGGGTCGTGTCATGGACCACTGTCAGATTTGCCGCATATTCCGATTTGTTCCCGTATGAATCTTCAATTGCTATATATACGGTCTGCACTCCGGCGACGGAAAAATCCGGTTGAGTTCTGTATTTTATCGTCACGGGCGAAACGTCGTATATATTGTACACAAAAGCCGCGGCCTGCACCGGTTTGTGTATATATGTCCAAAGATTTCTTGCTTCGGCGGTGGGCGGGGTGGTGTCCTGCACTTTCACTGCGGCCGATGTTTCGTATTTATCCGATTTTAGCTTCACGGGGTAGTTTCCCGGGACTGAAAAGTTTATCGCCCCTATTGGCTCAAGCGAAATTTTGCCCGTTTCGACATAGTTTGCCATAAATTCTTTCGCCGAGACGCTGTCTTTTGTCCCCGCTTCGACTACAAGTTCTTTTATCACGTCAAATACATAGTATTTGGATTCGACGATTGCGCTGTTTCCGCCTTCATCGGTGAGCCGCATGGCTATGCTTTGCCAGCCGGGCTCATATGAATAATTTTCGTCCTCGAACGCTATGCCGACCTTGGTGGCATCTTCTATATCAATCACGAAATCCTCCGGATTTAAGGCGCCGCCTGAAAATATATATTGATATTGCGTCGAAGGCTTGCCTTTGGGGGGGATTGTGTCTTTTGCCGTGAGCGCGCAAAACGTCGAATAGGCGCCCACAGTGAGTTTTGCCCCATAACTGCCGATTGATGGGAAGAGCATGGGTTCATCGGCCAAAAAAGGCAATCCGTCCGCTTCTGTCGTTATTTTTTCTTCTATGTCCACGAGAGACTTCACATGGTTTTCGAAAAATTCCGAAAGGCTCACGGAAACCGGTTCGCCCACTTCAAAGACGAATTCCTCGAAAAGCGCCTTTTCGAATATGTACAGTTTCGCTTCGACGTCTGTTTCGTTGCCCCCCTCGTCGGTGAGTTTTACCGTCACTTCCTGCCATCCGGATTTTTCAAAGTCCGGCAAAGCGGCAAATGCGCAGCTCACTTGGGTTTCGTCTTCGATTTCGGTTACCAAGTCATCTGCGGAAATTTCGCTGTCGGCAAATATATATAAATCGACGGGTTTGCCTTTGGGCGGTATTGTGTCTTCTATCGTCAAAGTCGAAACATATGTTTTTTTTCCGATTTCGATTTCGATTTTTTCGGAGCCGATTTTTTTGGTGTCGATTTTTGCCGGGTCTGTTGCATATTTGCCCACAGTTTTGGGGTTTGTGAAAAATTCTTCTACATTTGGCACGGGAGACCCCGCCTCGATCACGATGTTTTCTTGGAGTTTCGCGTCTTGGCACGACGAAAAAAGCCCCAAAACCGCGGCAAAAACCGCGGCAAAAACCATGCGTTTCAAGTTTTTCCTGTTTTTCATGTTTCTTCCTCGATTATATCCCAGACTTTGTCGGGCGAAAAGAAAACCGCCCGCTTTTTGTTCGGGTCGTTTTCCTCGAACCTGCATATGCGCCTCATGTCGCAATAGGCGCAGCTGTCCACCCTGCCTTTGAAAGGCAGCACATTCGCTATTCCTCCGGAAAGCTCGGCCGCTATCGCCGCAAGCGATTTTGTGACATACCTTTCGAGTTTTCCTATTTGTTCGAGCGAGGCCAAAACGGCGGAAGCGGTGTTTTTTTTGAAACTCAGGTTTGCATCCGGTTTCAGTTTCACGGGGATGTACCTCCCCGCGAGATTGTGCTCCATGGCTTCGAGTATTTTTTCATCCCTCAAAAATAGTCCGCTTCGCGCCAATGTCCTGCTTTTTTGCTCATGGGCTTCCTCTTCGGTCATATTCGCCGACCTTGAGTACTGCGGGATGCGCGAGGGCATGTACAACACGCCCGCCGGGACGTTTTCGCTTGCTTCTTCGATTTTGCCTTCGGGCGGGTCGTACCTCCCGCGCCCGTTGTGCCAGACTGAAAACAGATATATGAACATCTGCAAATTTATCCCCGAAACTATGTCGGACAGATTGAATTTTTTGCTTCCGGTTTTGTAGTCCACGATTCTTATGTATACGTTTTTTTTGTCCTTGTATATATCCACCCTGTCGATGATCCCCGTGAGTTTCAGCGAACCTTTGTTTGGTATTTCTATTTCCACCGGATCCACGGAATTTTCGGATTTTTTGTCGTTTATCTCGAGTTCGAAATCGGCGGGCACGAAATCGCATCCGGAAAACTCGTCGCGCAGGTTCTTTATTATTTCGAACACTATTTTGTTCAATCTTCTCAAAAGGTACAAAAACCTGTCCGTTTTGAATTCGTAGTCTTTTATGATGGAACTCAGGTAGCTATCTATGATTTTTTCCGTTTCGGTTTTTATGTAGCTGTCGCTTATGTCTTTGAAGCCGACGTTTTCGTCGCGGATCTTGCGCATGAAAATCTCCAGAATTTTGTGTATGAACCTGCCTATGTCGTTCATCTGCATTTTGGGGCTGCTGTCGGAACTCAAAGCCAGCACATATCTGCAAAAATACGAGAACGGGCAATTCACGTAAGTTTCCAGTTTCGTCGAAGACATGCTGAGATCGCAAAACAGGCTTTCGGCGAGTTTTTTGTTTATCGCGAGTTCGCTTTCCTTGAATCCGGGATTTTTGGAATCCACGCCGTTTTCGCGCCTTTCGCGCGAAAAATAGCTCTCAAGCGCGAAACGCAGTTCTTTTTCCTGCGTTATGCCCATTTCGATATATCCGTTTTCTTTGCCCTCCAGCAAAAAAAGCGCATTCCCGAAATTTTCGTCCTGCCGGAAAGTTTCAAGGTTCGGATACATCCCCCTCACTTTTTCGAGCGCCATCGAGGGGTTCATCGCCTCTCCGTTTACATCGGCTTTCCTGTACGCCAAAACCACGCATTCGGAAGCCGAAGCGACGGCGTTGTAAAAATAGCGGAGCTGGTCGTATGACTTTTGCATGCTGTCGGGCAAGAAATCGATTCCGTATTTGCGGAGAATCTGCTTTTCGCCGTCACCGAACAAATCGTCGTCCGATTGCGCCTTCGGGAAAACGTCGGCGTTGAGACCCAGGACAATCGTGCATTTTTTGTCCCCGCTCAACATCAAGTCCGCATTTATGGCGGTCACTTCGTCGATGGAAGTGGGGATTTTGCCTATGTCCGCATCGCTGATTATGAACTTGAAAAGTTCCGAGTAGCGTTTCAAGTCGATTTTTTCGTCGCCGCAAACGAGCGCGAGCTTTTGCAGAACTTCCATCAGCACGTTCCATATCTGCACGGTTTCGGCGGCTTCCGAAAGCTCGCCGTTTCGCTTCTGTTCTTCCTGGAGGTCATACAGCCTTTCGTAGGTATTGATTTCTTCCAAAAAATCCACGACGGCGCTTGTGATGTTTTTGACGTTGCCCGCATCGGATTCGCCCGTTTTTTTCAGCTTCTTCATGAAATTAGCCACCGGGGCGATGAACTTTTTTTTGGTTTCGTTCAGTTTGGCCAAAATATCTTTTATGTCCCCGTCATTTTCGTCGTATTCAACATAGCCGTCAGGGTGCATATTCCAATCTTTTCCCGCATAGCGTTTGAAACCGTTTATCTGCCAGGCGGTTATATATATGTCAAGCGAGTCGATTTCAGGGTAGCTGAGCCCGCACAGCCCGTTTTTGAGATAGCTTTGTATGTTATGCAGCCTAAAATCGTATGCCACCATGTCAAAAAGCGAAAGCAGCATCGACATGAGCGGTTTCGTGCTCAGCTGCGTCCTGCCCGATATGAAAAGCGGTATTTTGTATTTTTCGAAAACGGAATCCAAAATCCCCTTGTATGAAGAAATTTCGGCGGCCACGATTTGTATGTCCGAATACCTGTACCCTTTTTCCCGGGCAAGATACATGATTTTTTTCGCGGCGGCTTCCGCTTCGTCGAATATTTTTTCGCATTCGAATATTTCGAGCGAATCTTTGAATTTTTCGGCTGGGAAGGCGAAATTTTTGCCTTGATCCCATATGTTTTTTTCGAGATGAGCGAGTATGCCGCTTTCAAATCTCTTTGCTTCGGAAAAGGCGAGATCAAATGGCGCGATGTTTTTGTTTTTGCACATTTCGGCTATCGCTGCGGCGTTTTTTATCGTTTTGCCGAAAATGTTTTCCTCCTCGAAGTTTTCTTTTGCGCCCTCTTCGGGCAAAGGGCATGTAAATGTGAAATACACATTGTTCGCCTGGTCGATGATATGCGAAAGCGCCTGTTTTTGCCCGTTGGAAAAAGAGTCGAAAGAATCGATGAAAATTTCGGCTCCGTCAAAAAACCGGCGTATTTTTGGGTGAGCTTCGGCCGGGTCCGTATACTCCTTTTCGAGCAGCGAACACAAATAATCCATTTCGTTTGAGACATCGCGCAAATTTTCGTCTTCGCCCAAAATTTTTTCATAAAGCGAGTAAATGAGCCCCACTTCTTTTATTTTTTTCGCCAATTCGCCGGTTTCCCCTCCGGGTTCGAGTGGGGCGGCAAACGTATGCGGCGAAACCATTGCCAGTTTCATTTCGTCTATCGTCCCGACCAGTTTTTCCACGAAGCTCATATCGTTTGAAACTTTCGCGTAGACGTCCAATTCGGGCGAAAGTTGTCGCAAGGTTTTGTTCATAACGAGTTTTTTCAGCGTGGAATCGGCGTAATCGTAAACCATTCCGCCGGTTTTGCGCGAAACCCTGTTTGCCATCCGATCAAAACTAAGCGCTTCGACTCTCAGGTTTGCGCTGTTTCCCAAGCGTTCCAATATTTTGCGCTCTGAGGACAGGGTGTGCTGTTCCGGCGTGACGAAAAATATGTCGAAGCGCCCATCGGGATTTTTTTCGATTTTTTCCTTTATTTTATCATAGAGATATTCGCTTTTGCCGCTGCCGCTCCTGCCGAAAATCCTGTAAACCATATTCGATCATATCTCCCGCCTGCCTTCGAGCGCCTTGAACAGCGTCATGGAATCGGCGTATTCGAGCTCGCCGCCCACGGGTATCCCATAGGCGAGCCTTGAGGTTATCACCCCGAAAGGCTTCACCAATTTCGAAATGTATGCGGCGGTCACTTCGCCTTCGACGTTCGAGTTCGTTGCCAAAATTATCTCGTGCACGTTAGTCTTCGCTATTTCGTCGCCTGTAATGCGCATGACCAATTCTTTCACCCGTATGTCTTCGGCGTTTATTCCGTCCATCGGGGAAATCACCCCGTGCAGCACGTGGTATACCCCGTTGTACTCTTTGACTCTTTCGAAAGTGAGTATGTCCTTCGCGCTTTCGACAACGCAAATAAGCCCGCGGTCCCTGCTCTCGTCGGCGCAAATCGGGCAGATTTCTTCATCTGATATGTTTTGGCAGATTTTGCATACCATGATTTTTGACTTGGCCGCCAGTATGCACGCGACAAAATCATCTACATACTCTTCGCTGGAATTCAGCACGTGGAAAGCCATCCTCACGGCGCTCTTGTTGCCCACCCCGGGCAGCGACCTGAATTTATTTATCAACGCCTCAAGCGTCGGTGAATATCCGCCCATAATCAAAACATCCCCGGGACGCCGGGCAGGCCGAGCCCCCCGGTTATCCTCTCCATTTCGCTGTTATTCGTGTCCTCGACTTTGCGTATCGCCTCGTTTATTCCCGCAATCAATATATCGGACAGCGTCTCTATATCCTCGGGATCCACGATTTCCGGCTTTATGTCGATGCTTTGCACCTCTTTTTTTCCGTTTATCCTGATTGTCGCCGCTCCGCCCCCCGCAGACACCTCATATTCGCGGGCATCCAAATCTTCTTGGAGCTCCGCCATTTCTTCCTGCATTTTTTGCGCCTGTTTGAGCATGCCCTGCATATTCTGCGGGCCGCCCTTCATGCCCTCGGGCAGTCTGACTTTCATTTACATTCCCTCCATATTTCTATTTGCAAAACACAGCTCGGCCAGCATCAGCTCGGTTGCCACCCTTTTGTTTGAGGTGTATCTGCCGAGGTTTATTATGGTTTCGCCGACTGCCGCATTGCATTTTTGCAATTTTGCGCTGTCAAAACCTTCCGATACCTTTATTATTTTTTCCGCTTCGCTTTTGTCCAAATCTATATGTTTCAAAGGTTCCTGCACGATTTTTGCCACCTGTATGTTTCGAAGCATTTCCAAAAGCGAGACGCAAAAATTGCCGCAGTCCATCGAATCGGCGTACATTTCCCAGAATATGCGCAGGGCGGGTTCCGCTTCGCCATCTTTTATGCAATTGCACAAAGCGATCATTTTGTCGGCGCTGAAATATCCGGTCACTTTTGAGACATATTCGTAAGTGATGGGTTCGTTTCCGGCGTCGGCGAAGCAAACTTCGAGGATGCTCAGCGCGTCGCGCATCGCACCGCCCGAAAGCCTCGCAATCAAATCCGCCGCTTTCGGCTCTATTGGCATATTTTCCTCCCCGCAAACAAAATTCAGGCGTTTGGCGATCGTTTCGGGGGATATCCTCTTGAAGTCGTGCCGCTGGCACCGGGAGAGTATGGTGGCGGGAAGCTTGCCTATGTCGGTGGTGGCGAGTATGAAAATTATGTGCGGGGGCGGTTCTTCGAGGGTTTTCAAAAAGGCGTTGAACGCCCCGGCGGAAAGCATATGCACTTCGTCGATTATGTAGACTTTTTTCATCGATTCGCCGGGGGTATACGCCACTTCTTCGCGCATTTCGCGTATATTGTCCACGCCGTTGTTCGAAGCGGCATCCATTTCTATGACGTCGATGATCCTGCCGCCCTCTATTCCAACGCATGAATCGCACTTGTTGCAGGGGTTGCCATTGACCGGGCTTTCGCAGTTGACCGCTTTGGCCAAAATCTTCGCGCAAGTGGTTTTGCCCGTGCCCCTGGAACCGCAGAACAGATAGGCGTGCGAAACCTTGCCGCTTGCCACTTGGTTTTGCAGCACTTTCGTTATATGTTCTTGGCCGCAAACATCGGCAAATGTTTTCGGCCGCCATTTTCTGTACAGGGATTTGTATTCAGGCATATGATTTACCGCCTTTTTTTCAAATAACAGATAATTGCGATAAGAATATTATACCACCCAAAACAAAAAATGTCAAGGGCAAAATTGTCAATTGCAATTTTGCATTGACGTTAATTTTTGCGGCAGCCTTCGTGAAGCGCCAATGGGCGGCCAAAATGGCCGCCCTGTCCGTTTAGCGAAGCATCTTAAACACAGTTCATTTTGTTTTTTAGTTCCGCTCTCTTCTATTTGCCATGAATGCCGCGCCGGAGCCGATTAAAATAAATGCCGCGAAAATATATGCGAAAGCCGCATCGCCGGTTTGGGGAGCCGGGGCGGGGGCGGCGGGTTCGGGCGCAGGCTCGCTTGCAGCGGGAGAAGGTTCGGGTTCGGCCTGGACGGGTTCAGGCTCGGGTTCAGGCTCGGGCTCGGGTTCGGGAATGACCACCGGGCCGCCCAACAAAAAGGGGAACGTGATTTGCGCATAATCGTCGTTTACGTGGGCAAAGCCCATGTTTTTTTCCGGCGAGGTGGTGCACACCTGGAGGGCGAAATTGAATTGCCCGCCTTCTTTTATCGGCGAGGCCAGTTTCACCTGCATTTCGAGGTTCCAGCCGGTTTCGGTTTTTTTGTAGGCATAAACGCAGTCGTCAGGGTAATCGCCGTCGTCCGGCGCGGGCGATGCGTTGTAGGTTTCTGCGCCGTATGCCACGCGCAGCTTGCGGTAGTAGACATTTTCCCCGCCCGTATCCCCGGGATAGTACATCAGGATAATGCCGCTGCCCTGCGTCCAATACGCCAAAGTATCGTCGCCGCTTGCATACAGTTCGTCATCGGTCACTTCAAGGAAAATGTACAGGTTGTTATCGTCATATAGGACATTTGCGGTCGCCTGCATGGTGACATTGAATTCTTCTTCCGTGAACGATCCATCCTCGAGGTTTCCGCCTTCTTCGGCGTAGTGATACAGGTAAGGGCGGGCGAACTCAAGGGAATAGTTGTACATATCGTCTTTTTCGCCGTCTATGACGGGGGTGCCTTTCATGATTTCCGTTTTTGCGGTGTCAAACTCGGAAAGCCTCTGTGCTGCTGATACCGGCGCTGCAAATGCCGCGAAAGCGATCAATGCGATGACAAAAACTGACAATGCCCTTTTCATGTTTTTTCCTCCTAAGTTTTTAATATAATTTTATTTTCATTTTTTTCTTTTTGCGGCAAGTTTCACGCCGAGACCGCCAAAACCCAAAATCGCGCAAATGACGAAAGCCGCCGCATCACCCGTCTGGGGCGCGGCCGAATCAGCGGCGTTCTCGGGCAGTTCAGGCGCGGCTTGTGCGGGGGGCTCGGTTTGCGCGGCGGCTTCTTCTGCGGGTTCGGGTTCTTCTTCGATTGTCGGCGGCTGCGCCTCTTCATTTACGAGTTTTATCGTGCCCATGGCCAACGGGACATTGGCGACATTGTCGGTTCCGTCCGCATTCCAAGTCAATTGCCCGGCTCTGGCGCCTTCCCCTTCTGTGTTGTCGTCATAGCCAAAATCAATCCCTATTTCCATATTTTCTTTCAAGGTGAAATCAATGCCGACTTTCGAATTGATCCTCGCTTCCATTATGTAACCCGTGTCCGTTTCCACTCCCGCAATTTCGATATGTTGCCAGGCATCTTCGCTGATATTCTCCAAAAATCTCATCCCGGTTTCCAAAGGGGTCAAAATGTCATACAAAAATCTGAATTGGTTCGGTTCCGAATACGAGTCTGTTTTTTTGTTTTCGAGGTCAAGCATCACTTCAAAACAATCTTCCTGGCTCAAAAATTCATCTGTGTTGAATTTGGTGTTGTCGAGCGCCACCATCAAAATGTAAAGGTTATCGTCGTCCCACAGCATTTTCGCATAGACGACCGCATCCGTTTTTTCGCCGTCGTTTACCCGGTCGAGTTTCATCTCTTCGACATATTGCCAAATATCGTCGATCTGGCCGTCGATTTTCGCCGAGCCTCTTTTTACTTCCACCGTCGGTTTCGCCTCCGCCGCAACACCCAAAGAAAGCATAAGCGCGAAAAGCAAGAATATCGCCGTGAATTTTACCGCTTTGAACATTTTTGTAACCCCCTAAATTATTTTTGTTTTTATTCACCGATATTGTACCACCAAAACCAAAAAATGTCAAGCGCGAAATTTTAGGCAAATTGGTATGCGGCGAATATAACAACGGGTGGAAAAACAAAACCGTACACCGCAACTCGAACGCATGGCTACACGCGGACGCCGCACCTCCCATTCGGGACAGGCAGCCTCGCGGCACATCGAAGAATTCCGATTAATGCTGCTCGGTTCCCCGCCTGACATGGTTCACGGCTCACGATTGCGCGAGACCCATCCTTCATCATGAGAAAAATACAGCCCGGACCATACAGACACGGCCCTCATTGACGGAATTAACCCCTGCTGTAGCGGGTTGCAGGTTACAGGGCACCGCTATCTCCCCGGCTAGTACGGCTTTGTTTTCGCACCCGTTGTTATATTATACCAAGATTCGACAAACATTGCAAGCTATTTTTTAAATTTTATTCCCGGTGAGCCTCTACATAGTCCACTATGTCCTGCACCGTTTTCAGGGACGGTATGTCCTCGTCGGGGACATTCACCCCGAATTCTTCGTCTATGGCCATGAGAAGCTCGACCACATCCAACGAATCCGCCCCCAAATCTTCCGTGACGCTTGTCGCGGGGAGGATGTTTTCGGGATCCGCTTTGAGTTGCGCCGATATGATTTCGACTATTTTTTCAAACATTCGCCAAACCCTCCGATTATTTTCGATAAAATATTTTACCACAATATTCTATCACAATTTTGGCGCATAAACCACCCGCAAATGTAAATATATTTTAAATAATGTTTGAGCGGCAAAAAAAATAATTTTGCGGAATTTCGCTTGAAATTTTTTTTATGGCGTGATATAATGTAAGAAATATGTAATGCGAACGTAATTTTTATTTTATTATTTATATTCGGAGGGGTATTTTATGAAATTCAAAAAAGTTTTGGCGGGTTCGCTCGCGGCGACGCTGGGTCTCATGATTTTGCCCGTGCTGGCCATGACTGCGAGCGCGGCTCCTTTTGCGGACATTGCGATTGTGCCGGACGCTATTTCAGTCATCAGGGCGGTGGACTTCGATTCGGGCGAATACGATTGGAAAGACAACAGCGGGAGCCACGACGTCAGGGAAGACGAAATGGTGGACAATGAATTCGGATCCGGCGTGGCGGACGATTACGGCGGCAATATAGGCTGGACCGATCACGGCACGCGGGTGCAGTGGACTGTAAACGTGGCGGCTGAGGGCGAATACAGGTTTGCGGCATGGTGCGCCTCGGACAACGGCTCAAACGAAGGGCTTTCGCTGTATTGCGGCGACGAGCTCATCGGCAGCATCGATTATGTGGAACAGGAAGGATGGCAGGAATACGCGCTTTATAATTTCGGCGACATAAAAATGGCGGCTGGCACGCAAGTCATTCACGCCAAATGGGGCAGCGTAGGCGGCTTCAACATAACTGCGATCATAGTCACACCCATGATCAACGGCGCGCCCCTATGGGTTCCCGTGGAGCACAAGATCGCCGGCAGCGGCAAGAACATCGTCAGGGCGGTGGACTTCGACGCGGGGGCAGCCAATTACGGCAAAAACGCCAATTCCGATTCGAAAACCATCAGGCCCGACGAAGAAGTCAACACCGAAATCGGAGAAAGCGAATTCGGCGGCAACATAGGCTGGATAAACGCGGGCGAATGGGTGCAGTACAGCGTCAATGTCGCAAGGGACGGGATGTATAAGTTCGACGCATGGCTCGCCACGGACTCCGACAGCCCCGGAGGTATCAAAATATATATCGACGGCAGCGAAATAGGCGATTCCGGGATGCCGAACAAAAACGGCTGGCAGGCTTACGAATTGTACGGCGTGGGCGAAACCCCTGTGCTTTCGGGCGAGCATATCGTCAAAGTCGAGTTTTTGGGCGGCAACAACTTTTCCGCGCTTGAGATCTCCAGGACCGGAAATATCGAGGAGCCGACAGAAGCTCCCGCCGCCGAAGAAAACGCAGACGAAGCCGAAGGCGAAGCCGCCAAAGACCCCGCGGCGGCAGATGAAACCGAAGCCGCCTCCGAAGACGAAAAAAGCGGCGACAATATGACGATAATTGTCATAGCGATAATCGCGGTGGTGGCGGTTGTCGTGATAGTCGCGATAATCGGGGCGATAAGAAGCACGGGCAAAAACAAGGGCAAGGAAGAAGACAAGGAAGAAGACAAAGACAAAGACGGCGATGCCGAAAAAAAAGACTGACGATTTCAGCAGATTTCAATATAAAAATAAAAATGCAAGATTGCCAAAAATCTATTGCATTTTTATTTTACCGATAATGTGAATGTTGACATAAGTTCGATTGTAGGGGGGATGTTTTTTGCGCAGCAAAATCTATGCCATGGCAATTTCGGCGATATTTTTGTTTTTGTTAGTCTGGTGCCCTGTTTCGTATGCGTTGGACATATTCGACGTCGCGAAACTGCCGGAAAATAAAAATATCAAGCTCCCCGCAAAAGTTTACGAGGAAGATGCGCCCTTTGCGTTTTTGATGAACACGATAGAGCAAAGCAAAGCGGCTCTTGAAAATATTTATTCGAACGCGCTGCCGGCCTATGAGCAAATCACCATATTCATGTCGGACAACGACCGTTCGATGAGAAGGTATTTTCTCGACGTTTTGTATGGTTTTGAAAAAGCCGAACCGGACGGCGCCGTCGTCATGGAACAAAACCCCGCCCCGCCTTTGGAAAATATCGGCGGGGATGCGGAAATCGCGACAGAGCAAAAAAAGCCCGAGGTAAAATACAGAGCCGAATATATCGGCACGGACTGGTGCAATGACGTTTGGGCCTTTACGGAAGAGGGCAAGCCGTTTTCCGAGGGCTGGACCGACAAGACGCTGCTCGCCGGTGAACCTGAACTCAGATGGCGCGTGGAGACTCAGCTCGGGCACGTGAACAGGATAGCCAATGCGAACAAAGACGTGAATTTTTACGTGTATGTGTGCACGCGCTTCCAGGAAACGGAAATATTCGGGGAAATCATAAAAGACATACGCATCATGCGAAACGAATTTTCGACTCACGATTTCATGATGCAGTTTTTCGAAGGGCTCGATATGTCGGCGGTAAACGCCTATGACTATTTCAAAATAGACACAGTGGAGAAGCGGCTTGAATACATTTGCAAAACAGACCATCACGAAGCCGCCCAGGGAGCGTACAGCATATACTGCGACGTTGTCAACATGATAGAAAACGACGCTCCCGGAATAGGCGGTCCGCGCGAAGCCGAATTCGACGCAATCGACGGGGCGCAGCTGCGGGGTTCGCACGTATGGAACCACGGGTACACCGAAATTTACGACGACTGGTGGTATTACATAATCGATCTCCCCGAACATGCCATGTACGAAAATATAAACGGCAGGGGAAAAACCAACCAAAGAAATCTGGACAGGTACCTTGACGGAAAATTTTCAAAAGATACGTTTGCCGACCATTATGCCAGCTTTTACCCTCGCCCCGGGAACGTCGAATATCCGGGAAACAAAACGGGCAGGAACCTTCTCATGCTGACAGACTCTTATTCGTGGGCCACGGGCGAACTCATAGCCTCAAATTTCGACCATATGTATTCCACGCTATGGACCCACGGCAGGTTCGACTATAATAAGTTCATCGAAGAAAATGATATAACGGACGTTTTGATTTTGCAGGTCGCCGACCGCATATTGTACGACATCCAAAACGACACGCAATTGGACAAAGTCATCACGGATTGAAATTAATTATGATGCGAAGGAGATGAAGCAAAAGTTATGTTGTTTTCAAGCCTGCCGTTTCTGTTCTATTTCCTGCCCCTGTTTTTTATCCTGTATTTCACCGCGAAAAAAAGAAATACGAGAAATTATGTCCTTTTGGCTTTTTCGCTGGTATTTTACGCATGGGGCGAGCCGGTCTATATATTTCTGATGATTTTTTCGATATGCATGAATTATGCGCTCGCTTTATGGATATGCAAAAAACAGGGACAAAATGAAGACCGCAGAGCCAAATCAATTGTCATAGCGGCCGCCGCGTTGAATTTGGCGTTGATCGGAATATTCAAGTATATGGGCTTCATTTTGGGGATATTCGGGATCAGCGACCCAAAAATAGCCAATATACCCCTGCCCATAGGCATATCTTTCTATACTTTCCAGATATTGTCGTATGTGATAGACGTGTACAAAAAAAAGGCCCCCGCGCAAAAAAACATATTTTTTTTGGGGGCGTACCTTTCGGGATTCCCGCAGCTGATCGCAGGCCCCATCGTGCGCTATCAGACAATTGCGGACGAATTGGAAAACAGGTTTGAAAATTTCGAGGAATTTGCCTCGGGGCTCAGGAGATTCATCGCGGGTCTGGCAAAAAAAGTGCTCATCGCAAACAACGTCGCGGCTTTGGCCGACGGAATACTGACTACGGCCTTCAATGCAAACGGCGGCGTAGCCGGCAGCGTGAAAGATTACGGCGCGATCGGGGCATGGATCGCGATAATAGCGTACAGCCTGCAGATATATTTCGATTTTTCGGGATATTCGGATATGGCCATAGGCATCGGGCGGATGATGGGCTTCCATTATCTCGAAAATTTCAAGTATCCGTACACGGCGAAATCGGTAACGGATTTTTGGCGCAGGTGGCACATATCGCTTTCGAGTTTTTTCAGGGACTATGTATACATCCCGCTTGGGGGAAATAGGGTGTCCACGCCGAGATGGGTGCTGAACATAATGATAGTCTGGGGGCTGACGGGGCTTTGGCACGGGGCGGCATGGACTTTCATATTGTGGGGATTGTATTTTGGAGCGATACTGATAGCGGAAAAATTCTTTTTGCGGAAAAAACTCGAAAAAATCCCGATATTGTGCCATTTATACACGATCGCCGCTTTTATTTTCGGCTGGGTGATTTTCAGGGCTGAAAACATTTCCCATATAGGCTTGATACTCTCGTCCATGTTCGGGGCCAACGGTTCGGGGTCTTTTGTCTATATGGCCGAAAAGAATGTCGTCGGGTTGCCTCAGCTGATAGCCGTCGCGGCGGGGATTGTATGCTCCATGCCCGTTTCAAAATACCTCAAAAAATATTTGGAGGCCACCGCCGCCGGGAAAATAATCGTCGATTTGATGTCTGCCGCCGCTCTGATATACTGCGTCTTTTCGCTCGCTGTGGAGTCATACAACCCGTTTATATATTTCATATTTTAAAAAAAGTTCCATTACATGCGATGTAATGGGAATCAATCAAAGAAAGGTCGGGGTTTTTGATCATGAAAATTTTTAAAAAGGCGATTATTTTGCTTTTGTCGATTGCGCTGCCGGCGATGTTTTTTTCCTGCGCTCCGGATAGCCAAGGCGACCCAAAAGACAGCAAACAAGAGACGGCAAGCGGCAATAATGGCGAAGATGCCGCAAAACAACAAACGGATTCGGAAAAACTTCATCCGAATTTGCCTGATGTGCGCTACAAGGGGGACACATTTTCCTTTTTGGTTTACGAATGGAATGCCGACGGGTATTGGGGATCTTACGAAATTTACGCCGAAGAAGAAACCGGCGACGCGATCAACGATGCCGTGTACCGCCGGAACAGGGCAGTCGAAGAAAGGCTGGATATAAACCTGAAAGAAGTCCGCAATGCGGATGTTGTGGGCTTGGCGCAAAAGAGCATAAAAGCGGACGATCCGGAATACGATTGCATCATGCCGCGCATTGGAAGCGCCGCCAACATGGCGGGCAATGGCTATTTGCTGTCTTACGACCAATTGCCGCATATAAACCGGCAAGCCCCGTGGTGGGACCAAAACGCCGCCGAAATGCTGAGCATAGGCGGGCAACTGTTTTTTTGCGTGGGCGACCTCAGCGTGATGGACAAAGATTCGATGTTCATCGTGATGTTCAACAAAACGGTGGCAAAGAACAGCGGGATTGAAAATATGTATGATTTGGTGAAGAATAACAAATGGACGATGGACAAATTCCATTCCATAATGAAGGAAGCGTCAAGGGATCTAAACGGGGACGGGGCAATAGGTTTTGAGGATTTGGCCGGACTTGCTTCAAGCGATTTTGCGATAAATGTCTTGTATTACAACTCGGGGGAAAGCGTGAGCCGCAAGGATCCCGACGATTACCCTTATTTCACCATGAACACGGAACGCGGGGTTCTCGCCGCCGAAAAAGCGTTTGAAATCGTCACCGACAAGTCCGCGTCGGTTCTCGCCGGAGAGATGAAAGGCATAGCCAATCCGTGGACTGACGGCATAAACAGGATGTTTCAAGAAGACAGGGCGCTTTTTTTGCTCGCGCAGATAACATTCATACACCAAACGCGCACAATGGAAAGCGATTTCGGGATTTTGCCTTCGCCCAAATTAGACGAATCGCAGGATAAATATTACAGCGTGATAAATCCGGTGGTTTCAAACTGCGTCGCAGTTCCGATAACGGCGCAAGACAAAGAAAAAACCTCGATAATCCTCGAAGCGCTGACGGCGGAATCGAAATATACGCTGATACCTGCTTATTACGACATAACGATAACAAACAAAATGATGCGGGACGAAGAATCTGCGGAAATGCTCGATATAATATTGTCTTCGCGCACTTTTGACCTCGGCTTTATTTTCAACTGGGGCGATTTGGGCAATGTCCCCCTTTCGCTTTATCCCAAAGGCGGAAATTTTGTTTCGACATACGAAAAACGCGAACCGAAAGCCGTGAGCGAAATGGAAAAAACCATCGAAGCGTTTAAAGCGTTGAATTGAATTTGGCCGCGCTTCCCGCATATTGCAAAAAAAACAGGGATTTTTTCGGATATGTCCGAAAAAATCCCTGTGCGCCATATATTCTGAAATTCAAATCTTGCGCTTTTTTTTGGCGATTGCGGCGATTGCGGCGCATGCAGCAAACGCGGCGAAAATTACGGCCAAAGTGAAATCGCCGGTTGTCGGGGCGGCGGGCGGAGAGGCCGGCGTTTCGGGGACGGCTGCAGGAGCTTGCGCTTCTGTTCCTCCGACATCTGCCGGAGTTTCTTCGGGCGGCGGGGGTTCGGGTTTCGGTGCGAGCTCGAACACGCTCAAGTGTTCGGGCCTGCCCCAAGTGTCGCCTTCCACAGACCAATGATACAATACGTCGCGCTTGTCGGAGTCTGCCATCGAATCGTCGTTTATGAAATCGACGCCGCCTTTTTGTCCGGCTTCAAGTTTGAAATCCGGGCAATATTTTCTCGGGTCGAAGCCGTATTCCTGGATATATCCGGTATCGGTGAGTTTGAAAGCCCGCTCGACCTCGAGATACAGCGGGTCGTCCTGCTCGAGATAATCGCTGCTGCCCATGAGCTGTATGAGGAAGTTGTCCGGTTCCTGAAGGACTCCCGGAACAGCCCATCTTATCCCCAAAGAATTTGTCGTGCCGTCATAATCCTCAATGTCGAAATCTTCCCAAATGTTAAAACTTATGAAAAGCTGGGTGCAGTCGTTTTGCCAGAATGTCTCATTCTGCGAGTTCACTTCGGAATCTGTCACGACTATCAAAAAATACAGCCTGTCTTCATCCCACATCATCTTCCATTCGGAAACCGTATCTGTCAGGCGTTCGGCGTCCTGGTAGATATTGGTGGTTTTGTATCCTTCGACAGAATTCCATATTTCGTCTATTTCGGCGTCGATGACCGGAGTTCCGTATGAAACGATGGCTTTTTTATCGGGGTCTGCGGATACGCCAAGTGAAAAAGCGCCGGCCAAAACCATTAAAATCGCCATGAACAAAGAAATTTTGCGCATAAATACACCTCTTTTATTCTTAATGTTTGTTATTTTGCCGGGGCGATATACGTAACTTTCGCCCTGTCGAATTCATGCGGCTCTTTGCCGCTTTTGGCGGAACCCACCAGAATCGCGATGCCGAAGTCGTAGCCTTCCGGGAAACCCATGCGTTTTTTGAACTCGCCGCCGCGGGGCCCCGACAGCGGTATGCCCGCCATCCCGCATATCACGCTGCCCAACCCTAATGAGTGCGCGGCCAGCGATACGTTCTGGCTCAGTATACCGCAGTCCATCAGGGAATAATGCGCGCTGTCCGTGGCCACCATGACCATGCAGGGGGCATTGTAGAATATTTTGCCCCCGCGCGATTTTATGCGTTCATAACCGGATTTGTCTTCGGCGGCGGCCAATACTTCCATTCCCGCTTCATCGAGCTCGTCGATCAGGTTTTTGTCCGTGATCATGACGATGTGCCAGGGCTGGCGGTTCATCGCGCTGGGTGAAGCGAGCGCCGCGTCGACGATCGCGCTCGATTGCTTTTCGTCGAGCGGGGTGTCGCAGAAATCGCGGCACGAATAGCGCGCGGCGATGGTTTGCAAGGTTTCGTTCATAAATAAAGTACCTCCTTTTCAATAACTACCATATTCAATATTCAACCAAAAACTTGGCAATATCCGTGGCTTTGGGCGGACAGCCGGGCACGCATTCCGAAAAGCCCGCAGCGCAGTTTCCAATGCCTGCGCCTTCTCCGCTTTTGCCTTTGTACCCCTGGCCGATGTGAATCACTGCATTGGATTTTGTTTTGCCGCCTGTCTTGTGCAAGGCGTATGCAAGGGCGGAGTAACAAGCGGAGCAAGCCGATTTTTCGGCTATTTTGTTTTTGTGCGCATTTACGGCCCAAAAAGCGCCGGGTTTGCAAGCGGGCTTGTTTTGCGCGTTCAATTCGACGATTTTTGTTTCAGGCGAACAATAGTCCCCGAGGCCGATGCTTTTCCCGTAAACCAGATATCCGATTTCGTCCGGAGCGTACCCGATGAGTTCCGCGCAGTACGAATCTACCGTCAGGGGATTTTTTCCGGCTATGATGCGGTTCGCCTCCACGGGGTTCCCGCCTTCTTCGAAACTCAAATCCCCGCATATCCCATCGACCACGCAATACCCGGTTTTGATGAGCGCGTTGATTTCCGCTATAGGTTTGTGCAGGCCCTGCGAATGGAAGCGCCTTTTTTCCCTGTCGGGTATGCAGCCCTTCAGGTTTTTCATGCAGCAAGTGAAGCGGGTTTGGCAGTGCGCCTTCAACACGGGGACATTTATCAAAAAATCCGTGTTCATCGCTTCCCCGCATATTTCGTATTTGTTTTTGCCATGCGAAAGCACAAGGCAAGCGTCGTTTTTCAAGTCGATCAGCGGTATGCCGTATTTTTTGGACAGAGCCTCGTAACCGCAGGCTTTAAAGGCGCGTTTCGTGCTGTCGCCGACCCAGGAACTTTCGATGATTTTTATTTTACTTTCCTTTGCGCCAAATTCCCGCAAAAACATGATTATCCCCTCGACAACTTCGGGGTGCGTCGTGGCCCCGGAACTCGCGGGGCTAGAAAGGACGAGGTTAGGTTTTATGGAAACCGAGAATTCTGCTTTCAGAAACGAGCCGATGTCCGACGCCCTCAAAACATCGACGGTGGTGCCGGCAATATCTTTGCCGTATCCTATGGCGATCATATTCATAAATATATATTTTATATTCATTGACTGCGAATTTTCATATTATGGCTATATGATACCACAAAATAATCATATTGTCAATGTTTTTGTGAATTTTTCCGAATTTCGCCAAAAATTTACAAATTAAATATTGACCGGCTGCGGCTTATGGCGTATAATGTAAATGCTTTAAAAGCAGCAAAGGAGGAAAAACAATGAAAAAGAAAATTTTGTATTTCAACGGCGGGGCCGACCCGGTGCACCAGACCGAATATGTCGGCAAGCAAATACTCGCGCCGCTATTTGAGCGCGACGGAAGGTTTGAAATCGAGTTCACGGCCGATTTGGACAAACTGCTGACCCTCGAGGGAAATTACGACGCTGTGTTTTTTTTCTGCACGGGCTTCAACGACCAGATGACCGCCGAACGTTTCAAAGCGCTTTCGGAGTTTGTCAAAAACGGCGGGGGTTTTGCCGGTTCGCACTGCGCCGCAGACAGCTTCAAGGAAAATTTGGATTATATAGACATGCTCGGGGGGATGTTCGTCACCCACCCGCCCGAATATGAATATACAGTCCATTTGACCGACGCCGACCACTACATAACGGAAAACTTGAAAGACTTTAAAGTTTGGGACGAATTGTACCTGCTTTCCCATTTCAAGCCGGAATGCGTGAACCTGCTCGGAAAAACGACTTATCAGGGAATAGAGCGCCCGGTTTTGTGGACAAAAGATTACGGGCTTGGCAAGATAGCGTATGTCGGAATAGGGGGCAACCACAATACCGCATGGACGAACCCGAAATTCCAGAAACTCGTCATGCGGATGGTCGCATGGGTTTGCAAATGCCAAAAGCGCGAACCCTTGAACTGGGCAATTGTCGGATATGGGGGAATGGGCGAATACCACTCGACGATGGATGCCAAAACTTCCGGCATAAAAGACTTGCGGCTCAAAGCCATATGCGACATCGACCCGGCGCGTGTCGATATCGCAAAAGAGAAGCTCCCGTGGCTTGAGGGATATTATACTTCGCTCGACGCCATGCTGAAAGAGCAAAAGCTCGATCTCGTCACTGTGCCCGTGCCCCACAATGTCCATGCGCCGGTAATAGACAAATGCCTTGACGCGGGCGTGAACGTCATATCGGAGAAACCGTTCACCATAACGGTGGCGGAAGCCGAAGGGTTGATAAAAAAAGCCGAAGAAAAGGGGCTCATGCTCAGCGTTTTCCACAACCGCAGGTGGGATTCGGACTTTCTCGAAATGAAAAAACTGATAGGCAGGGGCACTATCGGCGATGTGTACCATGTGGCATACAACGGCATCGGGTACCATCACCCCGGTTACGCCTGGCGTTCGGACAAAGAGATAAGCGGCGGCATTTTTTACGACTGGGGGGCGCATATAGTCGATTGGATTTTGCACTATATCCCCTCGAAGATAACTCAGGTCATGGCGCGCACGCAAAAAAGGGTTTGGCACAGCGTCACAAACCAAGACCATGCCGAAATATACATAACTTTTGAAAACGGCGCTTCGGCTATGTTCATGACTTCCCACATCGCAACGGCAAAACGCCCGCCGATACAGATTTTCGGCACGCGCGGCTCGATTGAAAAACTCGATGAAAACCGGCTCGCGGTCACGACCGTGGAAAGGGACGGTTCACGTTTCGATTCGGTTTACGAAATGAAGCACGAGGGAGACTGGAAGGATTATTACCGCAATGTATGCGACCATTTGGTGCGCGGCGAACCGCTTGAAGTCACGGCGCGCTCCGCGAAGCGCGTCATAGGCGTGTTCGAAGCGGCGAAACTCAGCGCGCAAAAAGGCGCAAGCGTGCCGCCGATAGAAGGCTGCGAATAAACATTTCAGCCCCAATATTTCCTGTCAAGGGAACGGAACTGTATGGCTTCGGCTATATGGTTCTTTTTTATGAATTCGCTCGCATCCAAATCGGCTATCGAGCGCGAGACGCGCAAGATCCGGTCATGCCCCCTCGCGGACAGCCCGAGCCTCTCAAAAGCGGAGCGCATTATCTTTTCGGCATCCTCGTCCAGTACGCAATATTTTTCCATTTGCTTGGGGTTGAGCCTCGAATTGCAATATGAAATCGAATTCCTGCCGCCGCTCTCGTTTTTGCAGCGGTCATACATGAATTTTTTGGCCTCTATTATCCTCTTTCTTATCTCCGCCGAACCTTCCCTTTTCTCGTTCGATTTTATCTCCTCGTAGGATACTGCGGGGATTTCTATCTGTATGTCGATACGGTCGAGTAGCGGGCCCGATATTCGGGACATATATTTTTTGCGCTCTAAGTCCGAACAGGCGCAGGCTCTGAGCGGGTTTCCGTAATGGCCGCATTTGCACGGGTTCATCGCGCAAATCAGCATAAATTCCGACGGGAAGGTTATTTTCCCGTTGGTCCGGATTATCGTCACCTCGCCGTCCTCGAGCGGCTGGCGCAGCGCGTCTATGGCATCCCTTGAAAATTCGGGGAATTCGTCTAAGAACAGCACCCCGTTGTGGGCTATGCTGATCTCGCCGGGAATTGGTATCCGACCCCCTCCGGTCAAACCTCCGCGCGATACGGAATGATGCGGGGAGCGAAACGGCCTTTCGGTGATAAGCGACATATTTTGACGGTTCTGCCCGAGTATGCCGGCCACGGAATGGATTTTGGTGGTCTCTATCGCCTCCTCGAAGCTCATGGGCGGCATTATCCCGCCTATCCGTTTGGCGAGCATGCTTTTGCCCGCCCCGGGGGGGCCGATGAACAGGACATTGTGCGCCCCCACGGCGGCCACTTCTATCGCCCTTTTGGCTTTTTCTTGGCTTTTCACATCCGCGAAATCCAAATCGCTCGCAAAATCCAAACCCAGATAGTCGCTCTCCAAATAGGCCATCGGCTCGATTAGCCGGTTCTCGGCGAGATGATTGTACAGCTGGGTTATATTTTTCACGGGCAATATCTCCACCCCGCTTCCATCGTCCGGATTTATGCTGTTGCCGCCGCACAAAACCGCTTCTTTGGCGTTTTCGTGGGGAACGAATATTTTTGTTATCCCCGCTTTTTTCGCGGCTATGCACATAGGCAAAATCCCGTTCACCGCCCTTATGTCGCCCGCAAGCGAGAGTTCCCCTATGAAGCACATCTTTTCAAAATCGAACTCGAGCCCTTTTTCGTTTGCTAATATGCTGGCAAACAGCGCCAAATCGAGCGACGAGCCTTCTTTTTTGCGGTCGGCGGGGGCGAGGTTTATCGTTATGACCCGGTTGGGCAGGGAAAACCCGCAGGTTTTCATCGCGGCCCTTATGCGCTCTTTTGATTCCTTGACGGCGGCGTCGGGAAGGCCCACGATTTCAAAAGCGGGGATCCCTCCGGTCGACATGAAGCATTCGACGGTTATGACAAAGCCGTCGATCCCGTAGAGCCCTGTGGTCAATATCGTTTTAACCATGGTTTTTTGTTCCTTCGTTTATTGATTTTGCGTTTATTGATTTTGTGTATATTGTACCACAATTTTTTGCCAAATTCAATGCAAAACATGGAAGATTTTGAAAATTTAATTTTTTCACGTTCGCATTGTTCATAATATTTTGATATGATCAAATTAAAGATAGCGAATATATTTTTTCAGGAGGGTAAAATTTATATGCCGAAAGTATTGTACGCGGAGTTGACGCCGCAGGAATTCAGGGAAAGAATCGCCGATTGCCCGATAGCATATCTGCCGCTGGGAACGCTGGAATGGCACGGCGAACATCTGCCGTTGGGGGCGGACGGCATACAGTCGCAGGGATTTTTCGTCGAACTTGCAAAAAAAGTGGGCGGGATCGTCATGCCCATGCTGTTTGTGGGGCCGGACAGACGCATAGAAACCGAAAGCGGGGAACTGTACGGCATGGATCCGTGGACGGGCGAAAAGGGGGGCGCAAAGATCCGCGAACCCGGGCAGTTGGCCGGAAGCGCGTATTGGCTGCCCGACGAGTCCTTTTTCGAACTGATCAACTGCATATTCAAGCAGCTGCAGAGGGCGGGATTCAAGGCGGTGGTGGCGCACGGGCACGGGCCCTCTACGGGATTTGTGGCGAAACACGCGCAGCAATGGCTTGACAAATACGGCTTGACAGTCAAAAACTGCTGGGGAAGCGAACTTGACGGCGAGGGTATGGGCATTCAAGTCGACCATGCGGCAGCAAACGAAACGTCGCTTGTCTGGGCGTTGCGCCCCGAGCTTGTGCAGATGCACAGGCTTTCAGGCGATTTGGACGACCCCCGTCAGTTTCCCGTGGCCGTAGGCGGCAAAGACCCGAGGATCCACGCGAGCGAGGCGAAAGGAAAAGAGATAATCGAGTTAAATCTCGAACGTATGGAAAAAATATTGAAGGATGTTTTGAAGCGCCCGAACTGATCTTTGCACTCAATACCTGCCGTATGTTTTCGCGGTCTCGATCATGGCCGCGATGTTTTCAAACGGGGTGTCGCGCCCGCACTGGTCGCCGGTGGACAAAATGAAGCGCCCGCCGGCCGCCGCGTCGTCTATTGCTTTTTTCGAGGCGTCGGCCACCTCGCCGGCAGATCCGTGGAGCATCACTTTCGTGGTGTGAAGATTGCCTTTGAGCACCAGCCTATCTCCGTACAGCCTTTTTAGCTCCTTCAAGTCGCAGTCGCCCATCGGCGGTACTTCGAGCGGGTCGATGACGGTCAAATCGGTTTCTTCGGCGCAGATTTTCACCAGCTCCGCCTCCCGCCCGCATGAATGGATGTGCGAAGGGAATCCGTGCTTTTTTGCCAATGCGGTCATCTTTTTGACGATAGGCAGCCCGAGCTCCGCAAACATTTGCGGGGTCTGGTTTATCAAGGTGCCGGAGGCGCCGACGGCGATGAAATCGGGCTTGCAGGAAAACGACAGTATCTTCATGAACACTTTTTCGTAATGGTCCAACAGCCAGTCCCGCCTGTCATGATATTTTTTCGGGTCGTCCATATAGTCGTACAGATCCCTCTCGCCGCCGATCAAGCTCGATGTGCCGCAATATGCCCCCACCAGCCCATGATCCCCCAATTCGGACTTCAAAAGCTTCAAAAGCTGCTCGCCGGAGGGCCATCGCTTTATGTTTTCCGCATCCAAAAGCTCGAATTTGTCGGGTTCCTTCGGCAGGCGCACCGCATGAGGGTCAACCCCCCAGTTTGGCGGATTGTTTGAGTAATAGACGTTTATCTTCTCCGCCCAGTTTTGCTTGCCGTTCGCATAGGTGAAGTTCTGGGTGACGAGCCGCTTTTCGCTTTTAAATACAATGGCGGTTTTTGTTTCCGGGATATCCGCTTTCGGCTTTTGGGGCTCCGGATCGCCTATATCGATCGGTATGAAGGTGTCATACAGGGAATCGAAGCCGAAATATTTCACGCAGTCGATATACGCCCTCCAGAGCGGCGGATCCTGATAGAGATAAATGTCCCAAAACGGCTTGCCCGTGAGTTTTGCGGGGATCATGTTGGA
>WRJC01000018.1 GCA_009782405.1 Oscillospiraceae bacterium | reverse complement strand
AATCGCCAAAAATCATCGCGTTTTCCGAAGCGATCTCTTCGGGTTCGTCGTCCCTTTCTATCGGCACGGAGTCCAAGTTTTCCAGTTCGCCCACTTCGAATCTTTCAAAATCCTCCGGTTCGGGGGTTTCGCCGTTTTCATCGGCAAAAGCATCGTTTGAGCCGAACATTTCCTTTTCGGGCACTTCCGGGAGATTTGGGAGAGTTTCGATATTTATTTGGTCTTCCGTATTTTTTTTGTTTATTTGTTCTATTTCATCGGTGAAATTGTTTGCAAATGGGTTGTCGCCCATTTCAAAGCCGTTTTGATTTGGTTTCTTTCTGCTTTTTTGGGAATTTGCCAAATCGATCGGAGTATCGTTCTCGAAGGTTTTGCCGGTTTGTTTTATGCGGGGGGCGGCATTTTGGGGCTGCGGCGCGGGCTCGCGGCGATTCTTGATTTCCGACATTTGCGAGTGCGGCCTGTTTTCCTTGTACTCCCGCACCAGCGCGACGATTCGTTTTATGAGCCCCTGCGGGGTAAAACCGAACAAAAATATTCCGAAAACCGCAGATAGCGGCAGCACAAATATCCAGGCGCCGACGCCGCCCACGCAGCGCCGAAGCGTTTCGGCCAGATAGCCCCCGAAAACCCCGCCGCCATTCGATTTTGTTCCGTTTTCGAATATTTGCCCCAGATTATACCCCGCCTCGGGGCTTTCTTTCCAACCCAAATGGAACATCGAAGCGAATAAAACGAGGCAAATCGCGGAAAATATGAGCCTGTATTTGAAAAATCCGCTTTTTATGTCGCTTTTCATAAATACAGCGATGGAGATCGCAAATATCGGGACCAAGATAGCCACGGCCCCGAATAGCCCGTAAAATATATTCCGGGTAAAAACCCCGACTCCGCCCACGCTCTCCGGCCCGGTGACAAAAAACGTCACGAGTATGTATATGGAAAGCACGATCAAAATATATGGCGCGACGGTTTGTAAAATCGAGTTAAGTTCGGATTTTTCGCGGTTTTTTGCAACAGCGTTTTCCGGCGCCGGTTTGCTGTTTGTTTTTTTTGTTTTTTTTGCGGATGCGGCAGCCGGTTTTTTTTGCGGCGGCCTTCCCCGTTTTGAAACGCTTTTTTTTCTTCTTTGCTCCATGCTTTTTGCTCCCCTCTTTCGCCGCGGCGACATCTCCCCTCGAATTTAAGGGGGCTTTTTTATCCAAATATCGCCGCAAGCAATCCTACAGCAAGGCAATATACTGAAAATACCATGAAATTCTTTTTGCGGGCTATTAAATTCAACAAAACAATCGCAACCAGCCCCGCGAAAAATGCGAATATCAAACCGATTATGCTCGATCCCACCATAAAACCCGTGATTTCAGAATCCGATTTGGCGAAATCAACGAACTTGAAAACGCTGGCGCCGAGTATCGCGGGAATCGACATAAGAAACGAAAATTTTACCGCGAACTGGCGGTTGAAATCGTTTAAAAGCCCGCCTGTTATCGTGGAACCCGACCTCGATATGCCCGGGGCGATAGCGATGATCTGGCAAAAGCCGACAAAAAGCGCGTTTTTGGGAGTCGCGGTTTTTTCGTTTTTTTCGCCTTTGGGTATCATATCCGAAAAAAACAATATAAATGCGTTTATTATGAGGAACACCCCTATGATTTTTGTGTAATCCGAAAGCATGTCTATTTGTTTTTCCAAAAATGCGCCGATTACGAGCGGGATTGCGGCAACAAAAACCAGCAAAAAAAGCCGTTCGCCGGCATTTATATTCTTGAAATTGAATTTTCCGGCGAAAATCTTCCCCAAAAGGCTAAAAAAGCCAAAAAACATATTTTTCACGTCTTTGAAGTATATTATGACAACTGCGGCAAGCGAGCCAAGGTGCAAAATGAGCGTAAACAATATCGCATCGTCGAATTCCAATCCGAATATATTTTTGAGTATCGCCAAATGCCCCGAACTCGAAACCGGCAAAAATTCCGTAAAACCCTGGACTATCCCGTAAAATGCGCATTTTAAAAGCTCCAGCATTTAAAATATTCCCCCTTTTTGATTTTTGACATATGCTTGCCGTTGACATCATGCAAATGCGCCGCATTTTTTGATCAATGTATGTTATTTTACCATAATCACCGCAAAAATGCAATCATGAATTTGTAAAATTTTAAAACGCTTTGGCAACGGCAAAAATATCGGGGCTCAATTTACGGTAGGACACTTTTTTTCATTGTTTTTTCATTGTTCTGGAAGTGAACATATCCAAAACCAAATCGGATATATCCGAAAACGCCTTTATATCCAGCTCTTCGCCGCGTATGCTTTCATTGCCCGCGACTAATTTCACGATATCCGAAATTTTTTGCTTGTCGAGGCATAGGCTTGCGCTGAGCGCGTTCGCCAAAGTTTTGCGCCGCTGGCCGAACGCCGCCTCGATGATCCTGTACATCATGGCTTCGCTTTTCGGGCTTGCGGCGGGCTCGGCGCGCGGGGTTATGGAAACCACCGTCGATAGCACTTTCGGGGCTGGGTAAAAATCCGATTTCGGCACGTTGAACATTTTTTTCGCCGTCCCGTAATAGCCAATTGCCGCCGCAGCCGCGTTGTAATTTTCTTCCCCCGCCTTTGAGCACAGCTTGTCCGCCGCTTCTTTTTGCACCATCACCGTGATGCTGCCGAAATTCGCGCCGCTTTTTACAAGCTTTAAGATAGCTGGCGTGGTGATGTAATACGGCAGATTCGCGCAAACGTTTATTTTGCCGCATCCGGCAAATTCATTTTCGGCAAGCTCGTTTAAATCCAATTTCAATATATCCCCAAATATGATTTTCACATTGCCATACCCGCCCAGCTTTTCGGCCAGGATAGGTTCGAAACCGGTGTCGAGTTCGATTGCGGCCACTTTTTTGTACAAGTCGCAGAGTTGTTCGGTCAGCGCCCCTGTCCCCGGCCCTATTTCCAATACGCCGCATTTTTCGCCCGAATCGCCGCCGAGGCTCATTTCGGCGATTTTTTTTGATATTTCGGAGTTTGCCAAAAAATTTTGACCCAAAGATTTTTTTGGGTTTTTCTCATACTTTTCAAGAATTTTTTTAATTTGTATTAAATTGGACATAATTTATTGTTAAAATAAAAATAAAAATAATTTTCATACCTCATATTATATTGTATGTCTGTTAACAAAATATGACATATCGGGGTAATTTTAATGGATAAACCAAAAATCAATTACAGACAAATCGTCGAACTCCTGTCGCAAAACGGGATTTTGGGCGAATACAGCATAAAAGACCCGGAAGCAAAAATCGGGTATATATCCCACACTTCGCAGGACATAGCAAAAGACACGCTGTTTTTTTGCAAAGGGTCGCGCTTCAAAGCGGAATATGCGTTTGAAGCCATGCAAAAAGGCGCGGTTTGCTATCTTTCCGAAAAAAAATACGATGTGGGGGAAAGCAATTATATAATAACAAACAATATTCGCCGCGCCATCGCGCTAATCGCGCCGTTTTACTACGGTTACCCTTACAAAAACCTCGAATTGGTGGGCATAACCGGCACAAAAGGCAAGACCACGGTGGCCTATTTCTTGAAAAATATTTTCGACGAATATAAAAAATCCAAAACAGGGTTTATCTCCACCATAGAAACCTACACCGGGGTCCGCAGCGAAGAATCCCATAACGGCACTCCGGAACCAAGGGATCTGCAAAAATTTTTTTATGAAGCGAAACAGAACGGAATAAAATATTTTACGATGGAAGTCACTTCGCAGGCATATAAATTGGATCGCGTATATGGAATAAAATTCGAAAACGGCATATTCATGAACATCTCCGAAGATCACATAAGCCCCGCCGAACACGAAAATTTTGAGGATTATTTGGAGTGCAAGCTGAAATTTATGAAAAATTGCGCGAACATCGCGATAAACTGCGAAACAGACTATTTCGAAAAAGTTCTCCGGGCGGCTCAAAGCTCCGAAACCTTGAAGCAAATAACTCTTTTCGGCAGCGAAAAATCAAAAGGTTTGTGCCACTACTATTATTATGACGTCAAAAAAGAAAATGAAAATCTGACTTTTCGCATAAAAAACGAAAAAACAGATTATTGCGCCAAATTCGCGATAAAAATCCCGGGTTTGTTCAACGTCGAAAACGCGGCGGCGGCAATAACAATGTGCAAAACGCTCGGAATCGACGACCAAGACATTAAAAACGGGCTTTTGAAAACGGAAATTCCCGGAAGGATGAATGTATTCGAAAAAAATGGAATCACCGTAATCGTAGATTACGCGCACAACCTTTTGAGTTTTACAAAATTGTATGAATCGATAAAATCCGATTATCCGGGCCAAAAGATAATATCGGTCGGCGGAGCGCCGGGGGAAAAAGCGTACAGGCGCCGCAAGGATTTCGCCGATGTGGTCGGCAAAAATTCGGATTATATTTATTTGACCGCAGAAGACCCGCAATTTGAGGATGTAGAGGCCATATGCGCTGAAATCGCGGGATATATGACAGATACTCCTTACGAAGTGGTCGCCGACAGGGCCGAAGCGGCAAAAAAGGCGATAGCCGGGGCGAAGCCCGGCGACGTGGTGGCGCTTTTGGCCAAGGGCGGGGAAAATTACCAAAAAATCAAGGGAAAATTTGAATTTTACGAATCGGATTTAACCATAGCCAAAAATTTCCTATTTGAAAGCGAGGGGAGAAAATGAGCGGATTTGTCGGATTTTTCGACGAAGGAGCCGAAGAAAAAGACAGCTTGATAAAACAAATGGCCGATAAAATAGCCCACAGGGGAAATCAGGGCGCAGAATATTTTTTCGATGGCGCCTTTGCAGCCGGGGCTAGGTTTTTTGCGGTTACGCCGGATGACGAAAACCGGCTCGCGTACAACGAAAACAAAAATCTCGTCATTTTTTTCGATGGCAGGATATACAACTCAAAAGAAATAAGAAACGAGCTTCTCGAAGCCGGCCATGAATTTTCCGGATCGTCGGACGCCGAAACCGTGCTGCACGGCTATGAGCGGCACGAGGCCGGGATAACAGCAAAACTCAGGGGGACATTTGCTTTCGTCATATACGACAAAAATACGCGCGATCTGTTTGGCGCGAGGGATCATTTCGGGGTCAAGCCTTTCTATTATTGCAAAGGCGGCGATATGTTTTTGTTCGGTTCGGAAATAAAAAGCCTTTTGGTTTACCCAAAGATAAAAAAGGAAATCAACAAAAACGCGTTGAAAATGTATTTGATATTCCAGTATTCCGTTTTGGAAGAAACATTTTTCAAAAATGTGTTCAAATTGCAACAAGGCTGTTATTTTACTTACAAAAACAAAGATTTGAAAATTACGCGCTATTTTGACATTGAATACCAATCATCAAAAAAACCTCTCGGTGTATTTGAGGAAATTTTGGAAAATACGCTTAAAAAATCGATAGAATTGCATAAAAACGGCGAAATCGAAGTAGCGGGATTTTTGTCCGGAGGGGTGGATTCGAGTTTCATCGCTTCGGTGGCAAAACCCCTAAAAACCTTTTCGGTCGGTTTTGCCGCAGACGGTTTCGACGAATCAATATACGCCAAACAGCTTTCAGATATGCTCGGTTTGGAAAACTACAAAAAAATCATTTCCCCGGATGAATTTTTTGATATTTTGCCCACGGTTCAATACCTTTGCGACGAACCTTATGCGAATTTGTCCGGCGTTCCGCTGTATTACCTTTCGCAGATGGCGGCGGGCCACGTGAAAGCGGCGCTTACAGGCGAAGGTTCGGATGAATTTTTTTCGGGCTATTTGCCTTTTGCCGAATCGCGATTTTCCAAAATATATTCGAAGCTCCCTTTTGGGTTCAGAAAATTTTTGGGTAAAATCGCAAAATCGCTGCCGGATTTCAAAGGACGGGGCACGCTGGCAAAATACGGACAAAAAGTGGAAGATTACTACATCGGGCAGGCGTTTATCATGGACGATGATGAAGCAAACGGCATTTTGAGCGAAACCTACAAAAACGAAATGAGCTACAGAGATGTTACCAAACCGTATTTTGAACAAGTGAAAGATAAAAGCGACCTCATCAAAAAGTCATATTTGGATTTGTTTCTTTGGTTGCCAAACGACATATTGCTCAAAGCCGATAGAATGACAACGGCGAACTCCATCGAGGCCCGCGCCCCGATATTGGATAAAGATGTGTTTTTGGAAGCCTCAAAAATCCCGGGGAAATATTTGATAAAAAACAAAGTCACAAAATGGATATTTCGGAAAGTTGCAAACAAAACCATTCCCGAAGAATGGGCCAAGCGGAAAAAACTCGGTTTTCCCGTACCTTTCAGATTTTGGCTGAAAGAAGAAAAATACAGAAATATACTCAAAAATATGTTCGAAGAAGATTTCGTCCGGGAATTTTTTGTCCGGGAAAAACTGCTTTCATTGTTGGACGAACACTTCAAAGGCAAAAAAAACAACGGGCGCAAACTTTACACGGTATATTCGTTTTTAGTTTGGCACAAGGCATATTTTCAATAAAATAATTTAGGAGGATCACAAAAATGCTCGCAAATGTTATCGAAATGACCAAAAAGGCAAGAAACGGCCGTTATGCAGTGGCGCAAATCAATATCAACAATCTGGAATGGACAAAAGCGATCCTGTTGACCGCCGATGAATTGAAATCCCCCGTCATACTCGGCGTATCCGGGAGCGCGGCGAAATACATGACAGGCTTTTCCACCGTGGTCGCCATGGTCAAGGCGATGGACGCCTCGCTCAAAATTTCCGTGCCTGTGGCTTTGCATTTGGACCACGGTTCATACGAAGAAGCGTTGCGCTGCATAGAAGCAGGATTTACCAGCATAATGTTCGACGGCAGCCATTTCCCCATCGCGGAAAACATCGAAAAAACAAAAGAACTCGTAAAAAAAGCGCATGAAAACAATCTTTCCATAGAAGCCGAAGTCGGGAGCATCGGCGGCGAAGAAGACGGAAAAGTGGGAATGGGCGAAGTGGCCGATCCGGAGCAATGCGCCCAGATCGCTTCTTTGGGAATCGATATCTTAGCTGCCGGAATCGGCAATATCCACGGGGTATATCCGCCGGAATGGAAAGGTTTGGATTTTGAAGCGCTCGAAAAAATACACAGCGCGACAAACCAAATCCCGCTTGTTTTGCACGGGGGGACCGGAATACCGGAAAACATGATAAAAAAAGCGATAGGCATCGGCGTTTCAAAAATAAACGTGAATACGGAATGCCAGCTTTCGTTTGCCGCCGCTACGCGAAAATACATAGAAGAAGGCAAAGACAAAGAAAAAAAGGGTTTTGATCCCAGAAAACTTTTGCTTCCCGGATTCGAAGCGGTAAAAACCACAGTGAAAGAAAAATTGCTGCTTTTTGGCTCTGACAACAAAGCTTAGCAATTTAAAAATGAAAGGGTCACGCAAAATGAAAAAAGTCAAAAATATCGCGTTGTTTCTGTCGATTTTTACGCTTTCCGCTTTTGTTTTTGCTTGCGGCGGAGAAAAAAGCGAAGAAACGCCCGAAAACACGCAAGCCGCACAGGACAATTCCGGCGAAAACCCGGAGGGCGCCGATGCCACCGAGGAAGACTTAAAAGCGAATTACGATTATCTGCCGGAAAAAGATTACGGCGGACGCGAATTTGTCATAATGACGAGGGACGGAGGCTGGGACACCTGCCACCACATAGAGGAATTTGTGGTGGAGGAACAGATCGGCGAGGTGATAAACGACGCGGTCTATAAAAGGAACTTGATTGTCGAGGAAAAATACAACGTAAAAATAGCGATCATGCTGACAGCCGAAGTGTCAAACGAAATGCCGGGGCTGATAAAGCGCATGGTCAAATCCGGGGAAGACAGCGTCGATCTCGTGTGCGCCCATCAGGTGTATATCGGCCAAACCGCTCCCGAAGGTAATTTTTTGAACTGGTACGACATACCCTGCGTCGATTTTGACCAGCCTTGGTGGGTCAGCGACGCAAACGAAGAACTTTCCGTCGACGGAAAAACTTTTTTTTCCATCAGCGAGATAGCCTACGAACTTTTGGATTACACATACTGCGTGTACTTCAACAAGCGCCTTGTTTCGGACTACGGACTCGAAAATCCTTACAACGTGGTAAATGGGGGCAAATGGACCATAGATTATCTGATGCAGACGACAAAAGACATATATGTGGACTTGGACAACGACGGAAAAAGGACAATGGACGATTTTTACGGATTCGCCTCCAACACATACAGCGCGGGCAATACTTTCATATGGTCGCTTGGCGGCAAAGTGATGGAAAAGGACAAAGACGGCCGGCCCCAGCTCGTGATGAACAACCCTCATATGGCGGATATGGTGGACAAGCTATATACTCTTTATTTTGAAACACAGGGTTCATACGGGCTCAACAAAACTTCGGAGAAATCGATAGAATGGCCATATATAACGGCCCAGATGTTCAAAAACGGCCAAATCATATTCAATACGGGAATGTTTTGCGACGCGCTCGTCAGGTTCAAGGACATGGACGACGATTACGGAATAATACCGTTTCCCAAATGGGATGAAAAACAGAGCAGCTATTACACGATGATAGACGGGCACGGGCCGCTGCTCGCCATTTTGCAAACAGAACAAGATCCCGAAATGGTGGGTATAATAACCGAAGCGATGAGCGCGGAGAGCTACAGGCTCGTCACGCCCGCATATTATGAAGTCGCCTTGAAGATAAAATATTCGCGCGACGAAGAATCCGTGCAAATGCTGGATTTGATAAAAAGCGGCATAAAATACGATTTCGGATATATATACGACGGCTGGCAAGGGGTGGCTTTCGGATTGCAGGATATGTTCGCCAGCCAAAAAAGGGATTTTGCTTCCTACTACGAAAAGAAAGAAAAATCCGCTCTCAAATATTACAACAAGATAATCGACATGTATTACGATTTCGGGAGCTGAAAAATCGCCGACGGGCCCATCACGCATAAATTATATTTGCGCAAATGTCTTTTCCGGTTATGTCCACCATGCAATACGATTCCCCTTTTCCGCTCCTGTCGCGGCTTATCGAACCGGGGCACACTATGTACGTTCCGCTGTGATAGCTTTCCAGCGGCGCGTGGGTGTGCCCGTATAGGATCATGTCGTATTTTTTTTGCCCGGCGACCAATTTCAAGGAATCGATCGAAAATCTCACATTTCTCGTGTGGCCGTGCAGGATAAAAATTTTTTTGCCTCCGATTTCAAATTCTCTTTCATAATCGTTTCCGTCAGGAGAATATTCCCCGTTTCCGTAGACATACAAAACCGGAATTTCGGGAAATTGTTTTTGCAAAATTTTCGCGTCGCGCGCATAATCGCCCAAATGCACGATATAATTCGGCGCATTTGCCTTTTTTATAAAGCCGCTTATTATATTTGCCATTTTATCGCAGCAGCCGTGCGAATCCGAAAAAACGATTATTTTCATATTGAAAGTTCGTAGATGCACTCAAACCTTCCGCCCTTGGCGTACAGCTTGTGCCAAATTGGAAGTTCGGCTATCCTGATCAGCTTCGCTCCGATTTTCTCGCAAACGCGGCGCGAAGCTTTGTTTGCGTGGTCGCTTGTGATCAGTATTTTTTTGAATCCGTGAGCCCTGGCCAAATTCAAGATGATCTCGCAGGCCGCGGTGGCAACCCCCGCGTTTCTATACCGCTCATCTACGAAATATCCGACATGCCCGCTATAGTACAGGCTTTCGGAAAATCCCAAGCGGAGCGATATCTCGCCGAAAACCGTTTTCGCGTCTTTATCGATTATGTTAAATTTATATCCGGGGATATAATTTTTTATCACGGTCACAGGCGACAGCTCAGTGCATTTGAACGCAATGGTGTATGCGGAAAGCTTTATTTTTTCCACATCCAAAAATTCCTTTATTTCCGGTTCGTACTGTTTTTTGAAATCATCTTTTACAAGCCCGTAAAAATCGGAATCATGACATATCCCGTTCCAGGCGGCATACTTTTGTTTCATGTGCCCCTCCAAAAAAAATCCCGCTTTTTGAAGCACCCTGCCGGAGGCGGGATTTTCCACGGAATGATACGCTTCGAGCCTGTTTATGTTCACATCGTAAAACATATAGTCGGAAACGGCGCGAAGAGCTTCCGTGGCGTAGCCGCAGTTCCAGAAGCGTTCGCCGAAGCAATAGCCCATTGTCGCGGTTTTTGAGCGTTCATCCGCCATTTCCGCAGATATCGAGCCTATGAGAATGCCCTCTTTTTTGTGTTCGGCCGCCCAAATGTATTTGTCGGGGCGCGAATACCCGCCGATCACATCGAGCAAATAGGTTTTTGTTTCGCCGATGGATTCGTGTTTTTTCCATTGGAGGTATTTTGCCACATTTTCATGGCTCGCCCATTCCCTGAATACCTCGTTTGCGTCGCTTATGTTAAAGCGTCTGAGCAAAAGCCGCTCCGTTTCTATTTCCCCGGTTCCCTTATGCGTCAAATCGTTCAATTGACTCACCTCAATTCGATCACCGTAACGCCCATATCGCCTTCGCCGTACTGTCCCATTCTGTAACTTTTTATCCTTGTTTCTTCCTTGAAAAATTTCCACAACGCCACGCGGAGCGCCCCTGTGCCTTTGCCATGGATGACGCGCAAACTTTCAAGCCCGCGCTGTTTCGCTTCATCCAAAAATTTGTCGATTAAATACCACGCTTCTTCCCCGTTTTTGCCCCTCACGTCGATTTCATTATTCCCCGCCTTTATTTCCCTGTCGGGGGAGCGTTTCGTGTTTCTCATCGCGGGTTTTGGAGCGGCGGCGCTTTTTATTTTTTCCGCGGTTTTTTCATCTAACAGCCTTATGTTGGCTATGTCGGTTTTTAAATTTATTATCCCCGCTTTTATTTGCACAAGTCCGTCCTTGTCGGGGGTTTCGATTTCCACAACCCCGGTTAGTTGCGAATCCTTCACCATGATTTTGTCGCCCTTTTTAAGTTCGCGCGGCAGCGTATATTCTTCGTCTTCTTCGATTTCGTTTTCTGCCGAATATGTATAGATTTCTTTTTCGGTTTCTTTTATTTTCTTTTTCAGCGAGGCTTTCATTTCCGTCAGGCTTTTTTTGAAATTTTCTTCGTCTTTTCGCTTTTGGAGTTTGTCGAGTTCGGCGAAAACGTATTCGCTCGAAGCTTTCGAAGAAGCGATGATTCGCCTTGCTTCTTCTTTCGCTTTTTCGAAGTTTTTTTCGGATTCGCTTATTTTTTTCTTCAGCAATTTTTCGGTTTCAATATTTCTTTGGTCGAGTTCGCGCCTTATTTCGGTCGCCCGGATTTTTTCCTTTTCTAAATTTACCCTATCTTCTTCGAGTTTGG
This sequence comes from Oscillospiraceae bacterium, assembly GCA_009782405.1. The sequence continues at coordinate 55,763 of WRJC01000018.1, read as the reverse complement.
ACAACACATTTTCGAATTTTTTGTTTTCGGTTTTCACCAATATTTGCGCGCGTTCGATCACATCGTCCGCCATTCCGAGCCTTTTTGAAATCGCGAAAGCGTTGGAGCGGCCGGGCGCGCCAATTGAGAGTTTGTATGTGGGCCTGAGCGTTTCTATGTCAAATTCGCAGGATGCGTTTTTGGCATGGGGATTTTCTATTGCGTAAACTTTCAATTCCGCATAATGCGTAGTGGCTGCGCAAAGCGCTCCGAGCGAATGCACTTTTTCGAGTATGGCCATGGCGAGAGCTGCCCCCTCGACCGGGTCGGTGCCCGAACCGAGTTCATCGAACAAAACCAAAGAATTTGGCGTAATGTTGTTCAATATTTTTATGATGTTTACCATATGGGAGGAAAAAGTGGACAGAGACTGTTCTATGCTTTGTTCGTCGCCTACGTCGGCAAGCACATCTTCGAAGATGCCCATATACGATTCTTTTTCGTCGCAGGGTATGTGAATGCCGGTTTGCGCCATCATCACGAAAAGCCCCAAAGTCTTTAGCGAAACGGTTTTGCCTCCCGTGTTTGGCCCGGTTATGACCAATGTATCGTATTCCTCTCCAAAACCTATATCCACGGGGACTACAATGGATTTGTCTAAAAGCGGGTGCCTTGCTTTGGCAAAAAACACACTTTTTTTGTTTACGATTTTTGGGCTTACGCCGTCCGTTTTGAATGAATATTCGCATTTGGCGAAAATAACGGCGAGTTCGGTGATGTTTTCGTAATTCAAATTTATTTCGTCGGCGAATTCCGCGCAGTTTGCGGACAATTCGGAAAGTATGCGCTCTATTTCGTTTTTTTCCTCTTTTTCGAGTATTTTTATTTCGTTGTTGATTTCGACAACTGCCAATGGTTCGATGAAAAGAGTGGCTCCGGAACTCGAAGTATCGTGCACGAGGCCTTTTATTTCATTTTTGTATTCCGATTTTACGGGTATGACGTGTCTGCCGTTTCGCATGGTGACTATGTTTTCTTGCAAATATTTGGAATATGTGTCGCCCTGGGTGTATTTTTGCAAACTCTCCCGCACTTTCGAATTCGCGATCCTTATTTTTCGGCGTATATCGGCGAGCAGCGAACTCGCTTCGTCTGAAATCATGTCCTCGGATATGATCGCCCTCAAAATTTTTTCTTCCAGCATGCGGTTGGAAAAAAGGCGCTCAAAAATTACGTCGATTCCGGTTTCGAATTTTTTGTTCGCCCTGTTGTAATTCAAAAGGTTTCTGGCGCTTCTGTAAAGATAGGCGATGTTTAGAAGTTCTATCGGAGCCAAAGTAGCTCCTTTTGTCGCTCTTTCTACCGAATCGCCCACATATTTTACCGTTCCGAATTGCGGTGAACCTTTTAGGGCGGCGAGTTTTTTGGCGTCGGTGGTTTGATCCAAATATTTTGTCGCAAATTCCGGATAAATCGCAGGGCTCAAATTTTTTATTTTTTCTTTTGCTCCTTCGGTATGCGCAAGTTCTGCTATTTGCAAGAGTATTTTATCGTATTCCAGCGTGGTTTTTGTTTTTGATAAATCTGTCATTTTCTATACCTTTCTTGAATGAGTTGGCGATATATGGTCGTCGCATTCGCATATGAGCGCGCTTCCCTGCAATATGCGTATTTCGCCGAATTGGGCATTTTCGCCCAGTTCGTTGGAAATGGTGTAGGGTTCTTCGTATTTTATTTCGGCATTTTCCAACGGATATTTGAAACCTTTTAAAGTCGCGCATATTTTGGGGCTTAACGGCATTATGGAAATGTATTTGTAATTTTTGTATATTTTGGCGACCGAATTTTCGAGATACGATATTTTGCTGTATCCGTCGGTTATATATCCAAAAGCGCCGCGTTTTTCTATATATTTCAAATAACTGAGATTGGCGAGGGTATGGTCCACCCTGCCGTCCAGCCCGCCGATGATCGCAATGTTTTCGTTTCCCAAATCCAAAGCGTACTTTATCGCGAGCAAGGTATCTGTTTCGTTTTTTTGCTCCGGATATTTTATCGTTTTTATGTTTTCTATTTTTTTGTCGGAAAGATCAATGGAATCCAAATCGCCGATTATGACGTCCGGGACAATTCCAAGGGCAAATGCGGTTCTTACCCCCGAATCCGCCGCTATGCAAATATCCGTTTTTTTTTCAAGGAAAATTTTTGTTTTTTCTTTGTCGATGGCGCCCGAAGGGCAAAAAATATATGCAGTCATTTAAATCTCCGATTTTTCAAAATTTCATAAAGCGCCGCATAACTGGCATGCCTCGAATCCGCCGCTTCACCTTTATCGACTGCTTCAAGCACTTTGCAACCTTCTTCTTTTATATGCGCGCATTTGGAATATTGGCAATCTTTGGCATACTTCAAAAGATCCGGAAAATCGAATATGAGGTTTTCTTTCAATATGTGTTCGCCGCAATCAAAATCGAGCGCGCCGAAACCCGGGGTGTCGGCCACATATCCGCCTTCGTCGTTTTTAAAAAATTCCACGGTTCTCGTGGTGTGCTTGCCTCTTTTTATTTTGTCGCTTAAAAGTCCGGTGCCAAGTTTCAAATTTCCGAAAAGCCTGTTTATTATGCTCGATTTGCCCACTCCGGACTCGCCGGCAAAAACGCATACCGCATTTCGCATTTCGTTTTTTATTTTTTCAAACCCAGGGGAATTTTCGGATTTTTCGTTCGCGTTTGTTTTTATCGTTTTAAAACCGGTTTTGGCGTATATTTCGTATATCGAGTCGTCATTTGGGCACAAATCCGTTTTATTTATGACGATTATGGGAGTTATTTCTTGTTCCACTGCCATGGCGGTGAGTTTGTCCGTGAAAAAATATGAAGGCGAAGGGGATTTTACCGATACCACGACAAAGAGGACGTCCAAATTTGCCACAGGGGGCCTGCGGAGAAAATTTTTCCTTTCGCAAATCTTGGTGATTATTCCAAACGTTTCGGTTTCGTCCCTGTTTTCGCGATTTATCTCGATTTCGGCCAAATCGCCCGCAAGAGGTTTCAGCTTCAGGGAATCTTTTCTGAAAACCCCTTTGGAATTGCAAGCGATGATCTGATTTTTATATTCGCCCTCTTCTTCCACGCATACGTCAAAAAATTCTTTTACCCCTTTTACTATCCTTCCAAGCATTTTGTTTCAAGGCTCCTCCACTTCTTCCGGGCCTTCGACTGCTTCCGGCGGAGTATCGTCGGGCGGCGGAACTTCCGGTTTCGGATACCTCGGCCCCAAGCTGATTGTCAAAGTGACTTTTGTGGATCTTTTGGGCACTTCGCGGGAAGATTCAATGCTTTGCCTCATTATTGTCCCATGCGGGTAATCGTCGGAATAATCCGATACCACTTTATCCACTATAATTTCCTCTTTGAGCAAAATCGTCCTCGCGTCTTTTTCCGATCTGCCCACCACATATGGCATTTTCGTCATTTTCACGTTCGAACCTTCGCTTGCGTGCAAAATTATGGTGTCCCCCGCTTCCATGAGCGTCCCAAAACCGGGTTCTGTGTATATTATATATCCGCTCGGGACTGTTCCGTGAGGTTCAAATTCGATTTTCACCAAAAGTTTTTTTCCTTCGAGCATGAATTTCACGTTCCTGCATTCCATAATAGTCAAATCTTCAACTAAGTAAGTATCCTTTCCGGTGCTTACCGTGAAATCTATGGGTATGGTCGCTTTTTCGTTTGCGTATTTTTTTCTTTCCTTTGCCGTGGGTTTGTGGGCTATGATTTCACCCTTTTCGAATTTGTCGTTTGAAACATATGTGACTTTTCCAACCGATAGGCGCAATTTCGCCATTTCCGCAACTAAATCATCGTCAAAGATTTTTTTGGTGTAATCGCTTATCACTATCGTGTTTTCATCGGGGTCTTCTCCATTTATCAAGTCGAGATACCCTCCCATCAATTGAATGGCGCTCCAAAGGAGCACGATGAAAAACGCGAGTACAGCTCCCAAAATGAGCGGGAGCATCGATTTGCTGTTTTTGCGCTTCGGCGCGCTTTTTTTGGATGTCCGCCCTTTTTGCGTCATTTGTTCTTCATCGGTTTTGTCTTTTTCCGTTTTTGCGATTTCTACCGCCGAATTTTTTTTGTTCCCTGAAAAAGTTTCGAGATGTCTCGGGTTTTTTTGCGCCCCGTTTGCGACCGCAACGGGAAGATTCGAACTTTTTGCGGAATTGCCGTTATGTCCGTTGTTAAAAACGGCGGCGGGATTCGCATATACAATTTTCAATTGTTTCATCATTTCCGCCGCGCTCTGATATCTGTCTTTGGGGTCTTTTCTCATGGCTTTTAGGATTATTTGGGCGAGCCCTTTCGGGATTTCGGGATTTATGAATCGAGGGTCTTTGGGCGTATCGTTGATTTGCATCATGGCGACCTGTATCGCCGTTTTTCCGACGAACGGAAGTTCGCCAGTGGTCATTTCAAACAACACCACCCCAACCGAATATATGTCGCTGATATTCGTGATATTTTCCGATCCGCTCGCCTGTTCCGGGCTTATATAGTGCACTGTCCCTATCGCTTTGTCAGTCATGGTGAGCGGTTCGCTGTTCTGAAGTTTCGTTATCCCGAAATCGATTATTTTCAAATTGCCGTTTTTTAGCAACATGGCGTTCTGTGGTTTTATGTCGCGGTGTATTATCCCGCGGTTATGGGCTTGGTTGAGGGCGTTCAATATTTTTCCCGCATATGCGATCGAAGCTTTCCAGCTGAGCCTGCCCTTTTTTGTTATATAGTCCTTGAGGTTTATTCCGTCTATGAGCTCCATCACGATATATTGGCTTTTTTCGTTTTCCTTGACCGATACATCGAAGATATGCACTATGTTCGGATGTGAAAGCATCGCCACCGCTTTTGATTCGTTTATGAAGCGTTTTACTGTTTCCGCGTCCTCTTTTGTATCGTCTTTGAGCATTTTTATCGCTACTTTTCTATGCGCGACCAAATCTTCAGCTTCATACACGACCGCCATTCCGCCAATGCCGCGGATTCCGATAAGCTTGTATCTATTGTCGAGTATGGTGTTCAACAAATTCTCATAATTGTTCATAACGGTAAATTAACTCCCTTGCGGTTTTATCATGACCGCCGTTATATTGTCTCCCCCGCCGTTTTCATTGGCTTTCGCTATCAATTCATTCGCACAGTTGTCGAGGTCTTCGTATTGAAATACGTATTTGGCCATATCCGCTTCTTCAGCGTAATTGTAGAGGCCGTCCGAGCAAAGAAGTATTGTCCCGGATTCATGCTTTCCCCTAAAAAAATCCACATCTACAATGTCGTCGATTCCCAAAGCGCGAGTCAATATGTTTTTGTTCGGGGATTTTTCGGCTTGTTCCTTGGTGATGGTCCCATTTTCCACGAGTTCCTGCACCAAAGAGTGGTCTTTGGTTATTTGGCTGACAGAACCGCTTTTTTCGTCGATTACATACATCCTGCTGTCCCCGACGTTTACAGCGTAATATTCGCTGCCGTCAAATATGCAGGCGACTACGGTTGTCCCCATCCCTGCGAGCCCTTCATCGTTTTGCGCGGCTTTTAAAACGTTGTCGTTCGCTTTCGCCACGGAAGCGAAAAGTATGTCCCTGTAATTCGCGGAATCGGAGATCAATTCCATCACCGTCTCGACAAAAGATTTCACCGCGAGCGAGCTGGCCGTGTTTCCGCCTTTCGCCCCGCCCATTCCGTCGCAGACAATGGCAAGATAGATGCCGTCTATTTTTTCGGCAAAAAAACTGTCTTCGTTGACTTTCGCGCTTCTTTTTTTCCCCGTGTGTGTTTTTCCCGCGATAGATACAGACATGCCTTACCCCCCATTCCCTCTTTGCTGAAATTGAGCGCCGGATTTTTTCATATCAAATTGTTTTTTCTGAGCTGCCCGCAGGACGCTTCGATGTCGTTTCCGCATTTTCGCCTGAATGTGGCGTTTATTCCGTGATCTTCCAGTATTTTTTGGAATTCGCGCGCTTTTTTCATTTCGGGCGGTTTAAAATTTTTTTCGGGGATTTCGTTTAGAAAAATCAAGTTCACATGGCATAAAATTTTTTTGATTTTAGCCGCGAGTTCATGCGCGTCTTCTTTCGAATCGTTTATTTCGCCGATCAGCGCGTATTCAAATGAAATCCTGCGTTTTGTAAAATTTGCGTATTCGCGGCAAGCTTTCAACAGGGTTTCCATTTCCCATTTTCCCGCTATCGGCATTATCTTCCGCCTCGCCTCGTCGTTTGGGGCATGGAGCGAAACCGAAAGGGTTATGGGCATATCCGTTTCTTTGAGTTTCGCTATTTTGTCGGCGAGCCCGCATGTGGAAAGGGATATGTGCCTATATCCGATATTTAATCCCTGCCTACCATTTAAAAGCCCGAGGAACTTGATCACGTTTTCATAATTGTCTAACGGTTCGCCTATTCCCATAAGCACGACATTTGAAACTCTTTCCCCTATATCCCTGATGCAAGCCATTATTTGCAACAGCATTTCCGAAGGCAAAAGGTTTCTGACAAAACCGCCGATCGCAGAAGCGCAGAATGCGCATCCCATCCGGCATCCCACTTGCGTGGATATGCAAACCGTATTTCCGTGGCGGTATCGCATGAATACGCTTTCGATCATGGCCCCGTCATGCAGCGCATATAGATATTTAACCGTTCCGTCGGCGGAAATCCGCTTTTTTTTAATTTCCAATTTTGAAATATGAAAATATCCGTCGAGGATTTTTTGTTGGATTTTCGGGATATTGACCATTTTCGCGAAATCGATGTCCCCCATTGTTTTATATATCCACGAATATATTTGGTCTGCGCGGTATCCTTCGATTTTTAAATTGTTTTTTGCATGTTCTTTCAATTCGTCCGGAGAAAGGGAAAACAAATCGATTTTATTTCCAATCATATGCGTCATAGTCCGCATCGCTTCATTTTGGCGATGAAAAAGCCGTCGGTTTTTTGCTTGAATGGAAACAATGTCTCGGTATATTCGATTTTGAAACTTTCGTTTTCGCCGGCAAATTTACATGCCACTTCTTCGTTTTCCTTTTTGTTTAAAGTGCAAGTCGAATATATGAGGGTTCCGCCCGGTTTGACATGATTCGAGCCGGCGCGGAGGATTTCATGCTGGATTTTCGGCATTTTCGATATTTCATCGATCGTTTTGTATTTTATTTCCGGTTTTTTTGTTATGGTCCCAAGTCCCGAGCAAGGCACGTCGCACAATACAACGTCGGCTTTTATGCCGCCCGGTTCGCCGAATACTGTCCTGAAATCGTGTTTGCGCGTTTCGATTATATCGATTCCGAAGCGTTTTGCCGATTTTTCCATCAGGCCGAGTTTGTTTTCATAAATATCGAAACACATGATTTTTCCTTTGTTTTTCATCATTTGAGCCATATAGAAACTCTTTCCCCCCGGGGCGGCGCAACAATCGATGACCAAGTCGCCCGGTTTCGCCCCTGTTTTATGGGCGCATATCTGCGAAGCTTCGTCTTGCACGAAAAAAAGCCCTTCGTCAAAGCCATAGATGTTTTTTATGGGGATTTCGCCCTCGATTATTATGCCGTAAGGGGATATTTCCGTTTTTTTTGTTTCCATGCCCTCGTGGATAGCAGCCAGTTTCTCTAAATAGCTGTCCCTTGAAATTTTCAGGGTGTTTGCAGTTATCGCCAAACCGCGTTTTTTTTGGCTTTCGCAGAGCAGTTTTTCGGAAATTTCGGAACCATAGCTCTCCGTCCAGATTTTTATTATATCACATGAACATGAATATTTTATTTCAAAATATTTACATGAACCTTTTATTTTTTCGATATTTTCGAATTGTCCCTCTTTGTTTCTCAAAAAAGCCCTCAAAACAGCGTTCACGAAGCCGCCGATTTTCAAATTTTGGGGATTTGCGCGTTTGGCGAGTTTCACGCTTTCGTCGCAGGCGGCGCTTTCCGGGATTTTGTCCATAAATGAAAGCTGATATATGCCCATTCTCAAAATATTCAAGATTTTCAAATCGATTTTCGCGTTTTTGTCGCAGATGCCATAAATAATATAATCGAGAGTCAGCTTTTTTTCTATCACCCCGTAAAAAAGCTTCGTGATGAAAGCGCGGTCCAAATCGCAAAAACAATATTTTTCCAAAGCGGCGCCAAGCTCGATATTAGAATATTTTTTGGATTTTTCGTAATTTACGAGGGATTCCAAACACGCTTCTCTCGCATTTAATTTTTTTTCATCCACCCGAACGCTCCTTTTTCGATTTTCCTGCCGTTTAAAAATTCCCTGGCAGACATCTTTTTGCCGCCTTCGGGTTGAAGTTCCAAAATACGCAACGTTCCGTCTTCACATTCGACGTCAAGAGAACTTTCGCATTTGCCTGACGGCAATATTTCGGATTTGTAAATTTTCAACTTTTTGCCGTCTATTTTCGTAAATGCCGCGGGAGACGGCGATAGCGCGCGTATTTTGTCGTGTATTTGTTTTGTTTTTAATTTCCAGTCGATTTCGCAGATTTTTTCGTCCGTTTTTTTTGTGCAGCCGGTTTTGGTTTCGGGTTGTTTTTCGCGCTTGGCGGAGCCGTTTTTAATTTGAATCAGCGTATTTGCCAATACTTCGCCCCCCATTTTCGCCAAGCGGCCATGAAGTTCGCCGTGAGTTTCGTTTTCGCCGATTTCTGTCGCTTCTTTTAGTATCATGTCCCCTGTGTCGATTCCTTCGTCCATATAGATAGTCGTAATTCCGGTGGTTTTTTCGCCGGCGGCAATGGCGGAAAAAATCGGGGAAGCGCCGCGATATTTGGGCAATAACGAAGCATGGACATTCACGCAGCCGAATTCCGGGTATTCCAACACGTTTTTTGGCAGTATTTTCCCGTATGCCGCCACGACTATTATATCAGGGCTTGTTTCCCTTAAAATTTCGAAAAAATCGTTTCCGGCAAGGTTCTGCGGCTGATAAACCGGAATGTTTTCGCATATGCAGAAGGTTTTCACGGGCGGCGGGGTCAAAATCATCTTCCGTCCCGCCGATTTGTCCGGCTGGGTTACGGCGCAGGTAACGTTGAAATCGTTTTTTACAAGATGCTCCAGCGAAATTTTCGCGAATTCGGGCGTTCCCATGAACATTATTTTCACTTTTGCCTATTTTCCCTCCTGATCTTCTTTTTTGAGTTCGTCCGCTTCTTCCTTGGTCAGAATGCGTTTGGCTTTGTCAAAACACAATATTCCGTCCAAATGGTCGATTTCGTGGCAAAAAGCCCTTGCGAGAAGCTCGATTCCCTCTTTTTCTTTTTTTTCGCCGTTTCTGTTTGTATATGTCACCCTTATTTTCGCCGGCCTGACTGTTTCGGCGAATTTGCCCGGCGAAGAAAGGCAGCCTTCTATCTCCTGTTGTTCGCCTTCCCTGTATACTATTTCGGGGTTTATCATTTCTATCAATTCGCCCTCTTCGATTTCGATTATTGCCGCCCGGCGCAAAACGCCGACTTGCGGGGCAGCCAAACCTATGCCGCCCGCTTCCTTCAAGGTTTCGCGCATATCGTCGAGCAATGTCGCCGTCCTCTTGTCGATTATTTCAATCGGCCGCGACTTTTTCCTCAGCGCCGAAATGTTTTTGTCTTCTTTCAATATGTTGAGTATAGCCAAAGTTTTTCACCTTTCTTTTTCACATTTTTCGCGCAAGCAAGCAGTTCATATCATATTGGGGTTCACATCGATATTTACCGAAACTTTTTTCGTGGCCTGCTTTTGTATATCCGCCAAAATCAGCGAGAGCATTTCTTTTGTTTTTTTGTTCATTTTGCATTTTATGACAAATCTCATGCGAAAATTTTTGTTTAGCTTGTATATGGTGGCCGGAAAAGGGCCGTATATGATCGCTTTCACTTCGCGAAATTCGTCTTTCATCCGGTTTTGCAACATTTCGCCGATTTTTTTTGCGGTCGCTATAGTTTCGTTTTCAAATTCCGAAATTGCGTTTATCGTGCATATATCGCAAAACGGCGGAAAAACCGAAGCTTTTCTCAGCCTTATTTCCTTTTTGTAAAATCCGGCATAATCCTGCGCTATCGCGTATTTTATAATTTCGTTTTCGGGGTTGTATGTCTGTATTATCCCCCTGCCGTTTTTTTCGTATCTCCCTGCCCTGCCCGTAACCTGGACGATGGTCTCGAACATCCGTTCATTCGCCCTGTAATCGTCCAAAAACAGCCCTTGATCGGCAAACAGTATGGCGGCGAGCGTGACATTCTTGAAATTGTGCCCTTTTGTTATCATTTGGGTTCCCACCAATATGTCCACTTCGTCGTTTTTCATGCTGTCGAGTATTCGCGTGTGCGAATTTTTGGTCGATGCCACGTCCGAATCCATTCGGGCTATTTTTGCTTCTGGAAAAAATTCGCCCAAATCGTCCTCGCATTTTTGGGTTCCCGAACCGAACATCAAAAGTTTATCGCTTTTGCATCCGGGGCATACAGCCGGCACTTCGGAAGTATGCCCGCAGTAATGGCATACGAGTTTTGAAGGTACCCTCTTCACTTTTCCGTTCTTTTCGCCTGCGTGAAGTTTGAGCGATATGCTGCAATTCGGGCACATCACAGACTCCCCGCAAGAGCGGCAGGACAAAAAATTAAAATATCCCCTGCGGTTTTGGAATATTATACTCTGCTCGCCGTTTGAAAGATTTTTTTTGATTTCCCTTTTCAATGTTTCGCTCAAAAATATCATTTTGTTTTCCGGGGGATCATCTCTCATGTCCACCGTCAAGATTTCCGGAAGATCCGCTTCGTTGTACCTGTCTTCGAGTTTTACGAGGCGGTAGCTGCCGCTTTCGGTTTTGTGATAGCTTTCCACAAGCGGCGTGGCCGAGGAAAGCACCATCATGGCGCCGTGTTTCGCGCACCTGAACCTCGCCACTTCCCTTGCGTGGTAATAGGGCTTTTTGTCGGACTTGTACGTGTGTTCCTGTTCTTCATCGATGACAATCAGCCCGAGCTTTTCAAACGGAGCGAAAACCGCCGACCTCGTGCCGATTACGAAATTTATTTCACCGTTTTTTATCCTTCTCCAAGTGTCGAATCTTTCGCCCGCCGAAAGCGAAGAGTGCAAAACTTTCACTTTTTCCCTGTAATAGTTTTTGAAATATATTATTGTCTGCGGCGTCAGCGCTATTTCGGGCACGAGCATTATGGCTTGTTTCCCGTCGGCTATCACTTCGTCGATCAGCGCCTTTATCACGTGGGTTTTCCCGCTCCCCGTCACGCCGTGCAGAAGCGCCGCGCAGGGACGGTTTTTTTTGTACAAAGCGGATAATTCAAAAAAAGCCGCCTGTTGGCCCCCAGACAGGACATCTTCCCCGTTTTGGCCGCATTCGCCGTATTCATCGCTTGAATCCCTGAAAATCTCCTTTTCGTAAATTTCTGCCAATCCCTTTTTTGCGAGAGCCGATATTACGCTCGGCCCGACCGATAGTTCTTCCGTTATTTCCGCAAACGGCAAATCTCCGCTCTGCGCCAAATATTCAACCACTTTGCGTTGCGCTTCCGTGAGGGATTTCAAATCTGATGCAATGAATTGTTCGTATTTTTCCTCGCTTAACGAAACATATTTGACGAATTTTTCTTTTATTATCCTTTCCGGAGTTATTTCTTGCGTTATATACCCTTGTTTTGTCAGGGTGTTCAAAATGCCCTCGATGTTCTCGCCGAATTCCTCTTTCAGGGTTTCCGAAGTGGCGTTTTTTTCCGCTAAGCGATTCAAAACGGCGCATATGCGGTCGTTTTTTTCGTTGTACAAATCCTCAGCCAAAAATTTTTCCGTGTTTATGGCATATTTTATGGCCAAGCCGCTTTTTTGGCCGTTCGGGGCTATCGTTTTCAAGGCTTCCCCTATCGTGCAAAAAGTGTTTTCCTTCAAAAAAACCGCGAGGGCAAGCTGCTCCTCGTTTAATGCGGGGACTTCGATTATTTTGTCGACCGGTTTTGTCTTTTCGGCACCGGTAAAATTTTTGATTTCCCAAACCACCGCTACCCTTCTTTTGTTCCCACCGCCGAAAGGCACTATTATATAGTTTCCGGGCCGTATGCTTTCCCGGATTTTTTCGTCCACGTAATAATCGTATATTTTGTCGAATTGATATGCCGCATCTAAAATGTATGCGCCGGCATATGAGTTTTCCATAGACTTTGTCACCTTGTTTCCAATTTCGCTTAATCCGCCACTATGACGAATTCCCCTTCGAATATTTTCAAAATGGCCGATTTTACCGGTTTTTCTTCGGGAATGTCTTTTATTTCTTTTGGGAGCTGGACAGTTTTGTCGCCCGGGGCCAATTCTTTGGCTCCCGCGTTTCTTTCCATTTCTTCTTTTATTTCGTTTATTTCGTCCGTTATAATCCTCGCGGCTTTGGCAGTCGCGATGACTATTTCATATCTGTTGTATCTGTCCTGCGTCAATTGTTCAATGGATGGAAAAATCATAATTATCTCCTAAAATTATCACATAAAGTAATCTTTTAAAAACTTTGCGGCTTTTTCGCCGGTTATTTTGTTTTTTTCGGCCTCGATGATAAAATTGATTTCTTCGGCCGCCTTTTTTTGCATATCGGATTCGTTTTTCACCAAATAGCCGTAATTTTTTATGGATCTTATTTCATTGTCTGCGGTTTCCAGCCTTTTTTTTATGCTTCTTTGCGTTTCCGTTCCCCTGGCCCTCAGCCTTTTTTCCAACTCCGAATGCGTGGGCGGAACCAAAAAAATCATGACCGCTTCGGGAAATTTTTCTTTGACGGTCAAAGCCCCCCTCACTTCGATTTCAAGAATTACGTCATGCCCATCTTTGATAAAGTCTTCAAGGGGGCTTTTGGGCGTTCCGTAGTAATTGCCCGAATACGCCACGTATTCCAACATTTCCCCGTTTGACATTTTTTTTGAAAAATCCTTTTCGGACAAGAAATAATAATCGATTCCTTCCCTTTCCCCTTCGCGGGGGGTTCTCGTCGTGGCCGAAATTGAAAATTTGTATTCCCCCAATTTGCGCAGTTCGGCCAAAACCGTGCCTTTTCCGCTCCCCGAAGGTCCGGAAACCACGATCAATTTTCCTTTTTCGTTTTTTTCTTCAAGATTCGCCATTTTTTTCACCTTCGGAATTTTCGCCCTGCTCCGATTTTTCGCCCGAAATCCTGTTCGCTATTGTTTCGCATTGTATGGCGGACAAAATAACATGGTCGCTGTCCGTGAATATTACCGATCTCGTGCGCCTTCCGCACGTCACGTCGATGGCTCTGCCGCCGTCTTTGGCATCCTGGACGAGTCTTTTTATGGGGGAAGTTTCCAAACTCACCACCGCTATGATTCTGTCTTTGTTCGCCATGTTGCCAAAACCTACATTTACAAGCACTTTTATCCGCCCCGTCATTCGATATTTTGGATTTGTTCGCGTATTTTTTCTATGTCGCTTTTTACTTCTATTACCTTGTTGGTTATTTCCAAGTCGAGCGATTTCGAGCCGACTGTGTTTGTTTCGCGGTTTATTTCCTGGATCAGAAAGTCGAGTTTTCTGCCCACGGGCGCGTTTTCGCCGACTATCTTGAAAAACTGCGAAAAATGGCTCTTGAGCCGGACGATTTCTTCGGTCACGGATATTTTGTCGGCATATATGGCGGCTTCCGTTATTATCCTGTTTTCGTCCGTTATTATGTCCCCTGCAAATTCGTTCAGCCGTTTCTTGAATGATTCGTAATAATTTTCTTTGCATTTTTCGGACAGGATTTCTATTTCGCTTGCGGTTTCGCCGCATTTTTTTATGCGTGAAGCCATGTCTTCCAGCAATTTTTCGCCTTCCGCCACCCGCATTTTTTCGAATTCGGCAAACGCTTTTTTCAAAACAGGCTCCACCGAATTCCAAAGCGCCTCTTCGTCCTCCTCGAGTTTTTCGACGTTGTATATGTCCTTGTTTTGCGCCACGCGCATCGTGGTTATGTCGTCTTCCAAATTATATGAGTCCCTGATCGAGCGCAATATTTTCATGTAGCTTTCAAGGTATGTTTTATTTAACGTGATTTTTATGTTTTCGCCGGCCAAATGCTCGATGCCCACATATATTTCGACTTTGCCCCTCGATATGGATTTTGCCGCTTCGCGCCTTATTTTATCCTCCATAAACCCGTAAATTTTGGGGATTTTGATGTAAATGTCTAGATAGCGGCCATTCACGCATTTTATTTCGGCGGATATTTCTTTTTCTTTTTCGATTTCCCTGTGCCTTCCAAACCCGGTCATGCTTTTTATCATTTGAACATTACCTCGCCTTTATATTTTATGCTTTTGGGGCGCATTTTTTCATTGCCGATTATATTTTAACATTTTTTGCCGAATTATGCAAGCATTTTTTTTGGGAGGCGCAAAAATTTATATATTATTTACATCTTTGGCAGCGGCAATTTTTAAGACACGCAAAAAAAGTTGCGCCCCATTTCGCCAAATGCTTGACTTTTCGGCAAATATGCTATATAATTATATAATATGAAAATCAAACGGAGGATATATAGTTTTATGGAATTCCGATACTTGGGGACCGGAGCTGCCGAATGTTGGCCCGCGCTTTTCTGCTCTTGCGAAAATTGCAAACGGGCGGCGGAAGCCGGGGGCAAAAACATACGCACCCGCTCCCAGGCGTTGATCGACGACAATTTGCTGATCGACCTGCCCCCGGACACCTATTTTCACATAATCCAAAACGGGCTCGATTTGAAAAAAATAAGGCACATTTTGTTTACCCACGCCCACGAAGACCATTTTTACCCTTACGATTTGCACAGGGCATACCCCCCTTTCGCCTACAACGAAAATAAAGGACGAATAAATAAAATAAATATTTACGGAAACAAAACGATAGCTGGCTATGCGAAAGAATTTGAAAATTACAAGGATATATTGGAATTTCGCGAAATACGCGCATTCGAAAAATTTGAAGCGGGAAATTACGCGATAACCCCGCTCAAAGCCGACCACGATTTTTCCCAGGAGTGTTTTATATATGCAATCGAAGGCAAACAAACCAAAATATTGTACGCGAACGACACCGGATATTTCCCCGAGGAAACTTGGAACTACTTCAAACGGGTTTCCGGCGAAAAAAAATTTGATTTCGTTAGCCTTGACGCCACTTACGGAATCGCGGATTCGCGCCGCGGCCATATGGGAATAGCTGCGGGAAACGACGTGAAGAGGCGCCTTTGCGAAATCGGCGCGGCAGGGCAAAACACCGTTTTTTGTTTCAACCATTTCTCGCACAACGGGGGGAAAATATACGACGAGCTCGTGCCAATCGCAAAACAAATGGGTTTTTTGGTTTCGCATGACAACATGAGCCTTTCGATATAAAAATGTTTGGGTATATAAAGCCTTTGGCGGGCGAATTGAAAATCCGCGAATTTGAGTTGTACAAATCATTTTACTGCGGGCTTTGCAAGACGATGGGCAAAAAAATATCGGGTTTTGCGAAAATAACTTTGAGTTACGACATGGTTTTTTTGGCGCTTTTCAGAATCGCCCTGACAGGCGAAAATTTCGAAAATACGGCTTTTCGATGCAAACTCAAACCGGCAAAAAAAAGATCTTTCATCGCGCCGAACGAATCGCTCCTGTATACTTCCTGCGTTTCCGCCAATCTTTCGTATTGCAAATACAAAGACGACATTTCCGACACGACAAATATGTTCGCCAAAATTTTATCGAAAATATTTTTCCCCCCGCTTTTGCTGTTTTCGCACATGAAAAAAAAAGCCCGCAAATATTTCGAGCTCGAAAACCAAATCGCCCCCCCGCTCGCCATGCTTTCCGAACTCGAAAAACAAAATTGTCGGTCCATAGACCGGGTTGCTTCCTGTTTCGCCGTTTTGATGGAAAAAATTTTTTCATTCGGGATTTCGGAACCGGAAAACTTCGAAATCGCAAAAACGATAGGCGGAAACTTGGGCAAATGGCTTTACATGGCGGATGCTTTGGACGATTTCGAAAAAGATTTGAAAAAGGGAAGATACAACCCCTTTGTTTTGTGTTACGGCGGCAAAAAAAATTTGGCTGCGGACATGAACATGATAAAATTTGCGCTCACCGCGAATTTAAGCGAAATGAGCGAAGCGCTTTCCCTTTTGGGCGAAAAAGCGGATTTTTGCGTTTTTGCCATTGTCTCCAATATAATAAGGCTGGGCCTGCGCGAAAAACAGGAACAGCTGCTTGATAAATTTAAAGTAAAGTGAATGGAGCGAGGAAGTTTTATGGATCCGTACGATGTATTGGAGATAAACAGAAACGCCACCGATGAGGAAATAAAAAAAGCATATCGGGAAAAAGCGAAAAAATATCACCCCGACAATTACAAGGGCAACCCATTGGCCGATCTTGCAGGCGAAAAAATGAAAACCATAAACGAAGCCTACGATGAGATACAAAAAGAAAGGGCTTCCGGTTCATACAATAATTTCAGCCCAAATTCCAAATTTTCCAGAATCAGGGAACTTATTTCCGGAAAACGCTTTTCCGAAGCCGAAATCATGCTGGAAGGGGTGGAAAAAAACGAAAGAGGCGCAGAATGGCATTATTTGATGGGCCTCATTCTGACAGAAAAAGGCTGGCATTTCGAGGCGCGGCAACATTTCGAAACCGCATGCGGAGCCGAACCGGACAATCGGGAATACCGCGACGCTTTCAACTACATAAAAAACAAATCCGAAAATTTTTACGCCGATTCGAACCAAACTTACGGCTATGGCGGCAATAAAAAACCCGGTTGTTCGGGATGCGACATATGCACGGGGCTGCTTTGCGCCGATTGCCTCTGCGAATGCTGCGGCGGCGATCTTATACGTTGCTGCTAAATTTTTAAAGGATTTGTGATGATTATGAAAAAAGATATTCACGCCGCAAAAAAAATCGCGATGGCCGCGATCTTGTCATCGCTCGGCGTAATCTTTTTGGCTTTGGGTTCGATAATCGAAATTTTGGATCTTTCATCTGCGGCAATTGCCGGATTTTTGGTCGTAGTCGCCGTAATTGAGCTCGGCGCGGGGCATTCCGTCATGATTTATTTCGCAATTTCGATTTTTTCGGTTTTGTTGCTCCCAAACAAATTCCCCGCAGTATTTTTCATGTTTTTCGGGGGCCTGTACCCGATATTCAAATATCATTTCGAGCGTTTCCACCCGGTTTTGGCTTGGGCCTTGAAATTCAGCACATTCAACGTATTTTTGGCTTTTATGATATTGTCGGTAAATTTTTTGGTCGAAAGTGGATTTTTGCCGCCGCTAAACGACAGCTATCTTTCCGAATTGTTCGGGAATTTGAAAATTTTCATTTTTCTTGTTGCAAATTTTACGTTTTTGTTGTATGATATTGCCATGACGAGGATCATCAATTTGTATATCATAAAAATCCGAAAAATCATAGGGTTGAAGAATTATTTTTAGTATAGGGGATATTTGGTCAAAAATTATGGAAAATCAATTCGCCAAAAAATTATTGTCCGCAATTATATCGGTCGTTTTGCTGTTTGTTTTAGCGGCTTGCAAAGAAGACGAAAGCCCGGTTGACAAAACAAATGAAAAAACCGCGGAAACCAAGGAAAATGAAATAACGTCAGAAATTGCGACCGAGGTTATGATCGGGGGCTCTGAACCCGCCGATACAATTGAAAAAGAAACAGAAGCGGAAACGGAACCCGAAAGCGAAAGCGAAAAAAATACGACCGCTTCCAAAACGCAAAAACCCGAATACACTTATCCCGCTTATGAAACGCCCAAATATTACAGCTATCTCACCGGAAAAAAATGCACAAGGACCCAACAGCGCAAGAGACCCGTTTCAATCATGATAAACAACATCAGGGGCGCTTTGCCCAATGTGGGCATATCTCATGCGGACATAATATACGAATGCATGGTAGAAGGCGGGATCACGAGGCTCATGATGGTTCTGGCAGATTACGAAAATGTTCCGGTTTTCGGTTCTGTCCGCTCATCCAGGGAATATTTCATCGATTTGTCGCGCACCCACGACACGATATATGTGCACGCCGGCGGCAACCCGCAAGATTACGATCAATTTGACTTGCGCCCCATAGACCGCATGGACGGGGTGAATATGTATTTCCCGAACACTTTTTACAGAGATTCCGAAAGGCGCAAAACGATGGCATTGGAACACACGCTGATGACCTCCGGAACGGGGATAGTCGATGGGATAAAACGCCAAAATTACAGGACTACGCTAAAGCCGGAATACAAGGGCGCATTTAATTTTTACGAAGAATCGACGGATATAGGGGGCACAAACAACACCGCGAACTATATATCCGTCCCTTATTCGAACGCTTTCAAGGCGGAATTCATATACAAAACAGACGATAAGCTGTATTACAGGAAACAATACGGAGCCGCCCACACAGACGGGGCCACGGGCGAACAGATAAAATTCGAAAACGTGATAGTCATATTCGCCGAATATGCGCCGTTTCGGGGAAACGCGATAGCCATAAAAGAAGGCCACTGGTCGTGCGACCTCACCGGTACGGGATACGGCTTTTACATAACGGGGGGCAAATACAAAATAATAAAATGGCAAAAGGACACCAGGGAGAGCATGTTGATCCTGTACAACTCGGACAACACCAAATTGTTTTTAAACCCCGGAAAGTCTTTTATATGCGTCACTTCAAAAGCATACAACAAAAGCGTCGTGATAAATTCGGATATTAAAAACGTTTGGTAATTTATTGTTCAGCCAAAAAGGAGAATGGATTATGAAAAAGAAAATTGGTCGCCTTTTTTCGATATTTTTGGCGCTTGCGTTTGTTTTCGGCTTATGCGGCTGCAACCTCGGGAACAAATATTTTATGGAATTAAAAGGCGCGTATTCATATGACGGGGATAAATTTGTCCTGAAAAAATATCAATCGGAAATAACATGGGAGGCAAGCGAAATTCTTTCGTATTCGCCCGAAAACAAGAAAACAACTCCCATAGAATATGAGTTGTTGGAAATCCGGATTCCAAAAAGAAATTACGCTACCGGGGAAATAACAGATTATGTGATAAATATGGCTTATGCGCTCCATGACGGAAAACTAATATTCACCGAAATCCCTTATCTGTACGCCCCGCACGATTATTTCATTTTCGGCGATTTTCAAGATTCGGTCATTGTGAAAATAGACGACGAAAACGCATTTTTGGTAAATTTGAACGAAGCATCCGCAAAAAAGTTGTTCGACGAGTCCAACTTTGAAAATTATTTCGAAAAAAATGCGTCAAATAAGTTGATTTACGCGAAATTGATTGACATATCCCCTGACGGGAGGTATTTGCTGTATTTGTCAAACAGGGACTACATAAAAGGAAATGCCCCGAAATCCGTCGATATTTATTTTTATGACAGCCAAGAAAAAACCGAAGCCAAAATCATGAATTTCGACAACAAGGAACTTTTGGGGTGGGAAAAAGGCAATTCTGCAAATTTTTTATTCAGGGAATCGGGCACATCCGCAAGCGACGGGAAAAAAATATATTCCGACATAATCCGCTACGCAATACCGCAATCAAAAGAAGACATATTTTTTTCGTTTGATTTGGAATGCAAAAACTATGAAATGATAAGCGGCCAATATGCCTATACGGTCGAAAAAACCGAAAAAGAGACTCTGATAAACATATTCGACATATATTCGGGCGAAAAATTATCCGTAAGCGCGAAAAACTATTCGCTTATATGGCACGTCGAACTAAGCGAAAGCAAAGAATACGTCGCTTTTTTCGGTTCTTACATAAACCTGGACGGAATGGCCATCGCCGAAATTATAACGGTAAACGCAGAAACAAATAAAATGGTGCCGCAATACGAACAAGGCCAGGGGAATTATTTCATCGATTCGTTCGAATGGCTGCCGGACAATGTGCTCGTAATGAATTTTGTCAACACAGTTCGGATTTATCAGGACTTGTGCCGTTTTTATGAAATAGATCATTAAAAACCTTGAGAAAAAGAGGTTTAGGCTCAAAATGAACCTAACCTCTTTTTTGTTGATTTGTTGCAAATTCATTTCTTCCTCATACCGGGTGGACTTTGTTTTCCTTGTCCACATTTTCCAAATCGACGCTGTATTTTACCGCTTTCCTGTATTCGAAAAATTTTTCCGCGACTTGTTCGAAAAGCGCATATGTGAGTATGTCTTCTTCTTGCTCATAATACGCTTTGACTTTTTCCCTCAGAGTTTCGAGTTCCGGAGGTATTTTGTCTGCCGGGCGGTATGCGATGGGTTGTTCGTCGCCTATTATCCGTTTTACAAATTCCGGTTTTATTTCTACGGGGGTTTTTCCGTATTCGCCCTTTACCAATCCCCGGAATTCTTTGGTCACGCTTTTGTATCTTTCCCCTGTTATTATATTGAAAACGGCTTGGGTTCCCACAATCTGCGAAGTGGGGGTAACCAGCGGCGGGTAGCCCGCATCTTCCCTGACCCTCGGTACTTCCTCGAGCACTGCGGCCAGCTGGTCCGATTTGCCCGCTTGTTTTAGCTGCGAGACGAGATTTGAAAGCATTCCCCCCGGAACTTGATAAAGCAGGGCGTTGACGTCGACTTTCAGAACGCTTGGATCCAATAGGCCGCTTTTTATGTATTCCGCCCGCAGCGGGTCAAAATATTTCGCGATTTCGTCGAGTTTGTTCAAATCCAAACCCGTGTCGTACTCAGTGCCCGACAAAGTGGCGACTATCGGTTCGGTGGGAGGCTGGGAAGTGCCCAGCGCCATCGGCGAAATCGCAGTATCCACTATGTCGGCTCCCGCTTCGACCGCTTTCAGCACGGTCATTGAAGCAAGCCCCGATGTATAGTGCGTGTGCAGCTGCACCGGCACTTCGACCTGTTCTTTTATCGCTTTGACCAAATCAAAAGCATCATAAGGTTTCAATAACCCCGCCATGTCCTTTATGCAAATCGAATCCGCGCCCATATCTTCGAGTTCTTTCGCGTAACTTGCGAAAAACTTATTGTCGTGCACCGGGCTCGTGGTGTAGCTTATGGCCGCTTGCACGTGGCCGTTTTCTTTTTTTGTGGCTTCTATCGCGGTTTTGAGATTTCTCGGGTCGTTGAGGGCGTCAAATATCCTGATTATGTCAATTCCGCCCGCTATGGATTTTTGCACGAAATATTCGACCACATCGTCGGCGTAATGCCTGTATCCGAGTATATTTTGACCCCGAAAAAGCATCTGCAGTTTCGTTTTCTTCACTTTGTCGCGGATTTTTTTGAGCCTTTCCCAAGGATCCTCGTTCAAAAATCTGAGGCATGCATCAAAAGTCGCGCCGCCCCAAGCCTCAAGCGAATGATACCCGATTTCGTCCAATTTTTCGAGTATGGGCAGCATTTGGCTCGTGGCCATCCGGGTGGCGATCAGCGACTGGTGCGAATCGCGCAGAACCGTTTCCGTTATTTTCACTTTTGCCATATTTAAATTCCTTTCTTGAAATATCAATATTTATGCCTTGAACAAAGTCAAAAATACGCCAGCCGCGACAGCCGATCCGATCACTCCGGCAACGTTGGGCCCCATTGCGTGCATAAGCAAAAAATTGCCCGGATTTTCCTTTTGCCCCACAGTTTGCGAAACCCTCGCCGCCATTGGAACTGCGGAAACCCCCGCCGAGCCGATCAGCGGGTTTATCTTGCCCTTTGAAATCCAGCACATGAAATTGCCGAACAAAATCCCCCCGACCGTCGAAAAGCTGAAAGCGCAAAGGCCCAAGATTATTATTTTTATCGTCTCCGGGGCCAAAAAATTCATCGCGTTCGCCGTGGCTCCGACCGATATGCCCAAAAATACCACTACCACGTTCATAAGCCCGTTCTGGACCGTTTTCGACAGCCTGTCCACTACCCCCGAAACCCGGAGCAGATTCCCAAGCATCAAAGCGCCCACAAGCGAAGAGGCCGCCGGGACGATCATGCAAACCACCAAAGTCACGATCACGGGGAAAATGATCTCTTCTATTTTCGACACGGGGCGCAGAGTCTCCATCACTATTTTGCGCGATTTTTTGGAAGTCAGCGCGCGCATTATCGGCGGCTGTATTATCGGGACCAAGGCCATGTACGAATAGGCTGCGATCGCAATAGCGCCCAAAAATTCGGGAGCCAATATTTTTGTGACATATATCGCCGTGGGGCCGTCCGCTCCGCCGATTATCGCGATGGAGGCCGCCACATGCGAACCGAACCCCAAAAGTAGCGCGCCTATGAAAGCTATGTAAATTCCAAATTGTGCCGAAGCGCCCAACAGCAGTGTTTTGGGATTGGCGATAAGCGGGGCAAAATCGGTGGAAGCCCCTACCCCGATGAATATCAGCGAGGGATACAAACCCGTTTTTACGCCCATATACAGTATATCGAGCAGCCCGCCGTGATTTAATATATGCATATAATCAATTTCTTTGCCCGTCACCATGAACCATTCGGTATGAATCAGCTCGGCCCCGGGAAGGTTGGCCAGCAGCATTCCGAAAGCTATCGGCAATAAAAGCAGCGGCTCAAAACCTTTGGCGATCGCGAGATAAAACAATATCCCGATTATGAGGTACATAACTATGGTTTTTATGAAAAACTCGGGATTTTTTGTCAATTCCCCTATTCCGGTCTGCGCTATAAAATCTTTGAATATTTCCATTTGTCTTTCACTCCACCCTTTCGTTTTCGATATGAATCAATTTATCGTGAAAAGCACATCCCCCGAATTTACGCTCGCGCCCTTGGCGACCTCGACGGAGGCGACGACTCCGTCTGTTCCGGCGAATATCTCGTTTTCCATTTTCATGGCTTCCAGTATGCAGAGAAGGGTGTTTGATTTTACGGTGTCGCCCACGCTTGCGGCTATTTTGACGATAGTTCCCGGCATGGGGCTTTTTACGCTTGTTTTGCCCGCCGTTTTGGCCGACAGCGGCTTGATTTCGGGTTTTTGCGCGGGGGCCGGGGCGGGCATCGGCGCGGCTTTCGGGGTTGTTTTGACCCCCTGCCCTATTTCCTCCACTTGGACTTCGTATGTTTTTCCGTTCACGGTTATCAAAAATTCTCTCATGTAATTTGTTTCCCTTTCAATAATTTATTTTGAAGAGGCGCTTCGAGGGCGCCCTACAAATTACTCCAATTGTTTCTCTTTTTAAAAGAAACCACCCTGAAGCCTGAAGCGGGTTTTTCCAAAACGACCGAAATTGCGGCTGTTATCGCCGCGATCGTTTCTTCTTCGTCTTCATCCTCCGTGTTTTCGGGGGGCACGGTTTCGGGGATTAGAAGCGGATCGTTTGTTTTTTTGCCGATTTTTTTGCTCACGAACCCGAAAAGTTCCAATATTGCCCAAAGCAAAATCAAAACGGAAAACACTATCGCCATTCCCATCAGCATAACCGAACCTCCGAACCAAATCCGGTCCGCAAAACTTGGGTCGGGCGGCATCGATATGAGGTCTTTTGCTTGTTCGACCACGGATTTTCCTCCTTTCGACTAAAATCAGAACGGCAATTTGCCGTATTTTTTTTGCGGCCTCGTTTCCTTTTTTGATTGCAAAAGATAAATCGCCGAAGCTATCATCTGCCTTGTCCTGTCCGGTTCGATTATTTGGTCGATGGCTCCGCCGGAAGCCGCTTCTATCGGCGAAGATTTTTCGATTTCCCAAATTTCCAAAAGCTGCGCGCGTTTTTTTGCGGGTTCCGGATCATTTGCGATTTCGCCCCCGTATATTATTTCGACTGCCGTTTCCGGAGGGAGTATTCCGATTTGCGCCGTGGGGTAAGCCATTGCCATATCGGTTCCAAGACCTTTCGAACCCATCACCGTATATGCCGCGCCATATGCTTTGCCTATGTTCAATGTGATTTTCGGCACGCTCGCCATCGAATACGCCGATGCCAGTTTTGCCGCCTGCAAGGCAAAATTTGAATTTTCGGCGCTTTCGGACAAAAACATCCCCGCTGTGTCCACCAATGACAAAACGGGGATATTGAAATTGTCGCAGACATATATGAATCTCGCCGCTTTTTCGCACGATTTTGGGCATAGCACCCCGCCCGAATCTTTTGGCTGGTTGGCTATTACGCCTACTGTCGCGTTCGCCACGCTTATAAATGCGCAAATCATGTTCTCGGCGTAGTTTTCATATAGTTCAAACATTTTGCCGTTGTCGGCGATTTCCGTTATCACTTGTTTCATGTCGTAATTTTCGGTCAAAACATAATCCGCAAGGGCTTCGTTTCGCCTGTTTGCATCGTCTTCAATTCCGAGATATACATTTTCTTCGAGGTTGTTGGAAGGCAAATATTCGACAAGTTCGGAAAGCGACAAAAACATCGCTTCCTCCCCTTCCAAAACTTTGGCGCATTGGCCGTTTTTGGCGGCGAATTCGGCGCTTCCGATGGTTTCGCCGGAATTTTCAGTTTTGTTTTTTATGACAAATGGGGAGTTGACGAATATTTTTCCTTCATTTTTTTCGATGAAGACGAAATCCGAAATCGATGCTATCACCGCCGAACCTCCTGCGCAAACGCCGCAAACAAGCGAATACTGCGGCACGACGCCGGACAATATCGAAGCCTTTTGTATAATCGCCCCGTAACCTGCCAGGACGTCGATGCCTTCCGTGACCGCCAACCCCGAAGAGTCGAAAATTGACACAATCGGAGCGCCGTTTTTTTCCGCCATGGAATAAACCGCAAGGATTTTTTTTGCCCCTGCCTCGCTCAATGCGCCGGACATTCTGGAAAAATCCTGCGAATAGGCGAATACTAGTTTCCCGCCGATTGAACCGTATCCCGCAGCGATCCCCTCATATTTTTCTCCGGTTTCGTTTTCGGGAAATTCATTTGCCCTTTTTTTCACATAGGCATTTGTTTCGACAAATGTATTTTCGTCGAATAAAAGGTTCATTCGTTCGAACGCTGTTTTTTTGCCTCCGTTTGATTTCGGCTCCCCGAATGCTTTTTTTCTCGTTTTTTCAATAAAATCAAGCCTTTTTTGCCAATCCATGAAATATACCTCCTCAAAAAACAAAAAATCCCGTCCCAGTATGTATCATAACATAGTTTTCGTCATATCGCAACAGGTTATCATGATTGTTTAAAAATTAACCGCATTTATTTTACAAATTTATGGTATATTACAGATTAATGGATTTTAACGAACTGTGAGGTATGCATATGTCAAAATACAAAAAAATTATATGCCTTTTTATTGTTTTGGCCATGGTTTCGGTTTTAGCGCTTTCATGCGCCAAAGACGAAAATTCCGGATCGAGCGACGGCGAAAAAATCGCCGCAGCGGACGATAGCGGCGACGACGCGCAGAAATCCGGCGAAAATGCGGGCGAAAAAACCGACAAATGGCTGCAGGAACCCGTAAACCTGCCCGATATGGATTTCGGCGGAAGGGAATTTCGGGTCATAACCGTGAATGTGGTCGATGAAAACAGGATGTACGACAAATTTTCCGCCGAAGAGCAAACCGGGGAACCCGTGAACGACGCCCTTTACAAACGCAGGCTGAATATCGAGGAAAAGTTCAACCTGGCCATGAAGTCCACCCCTTCCGCGTCGGCTCCCGCAGATGTCGCGAAAAAAAGCATACTTGCGGGCGATGACAGCCATGACTTGATCGTGGACACGATCGCAAACGTGAAGAATCTCGCAAGCCAGCATCTGCTCGCCGATTTGTTCGCCGTGCCATACATAAAAGACGATTTGGCAAAGCCCTGGTGGGATCAGGCCATGATAAGGGATCTCGCGATAAATGGAAAACTCTATTTCCAGGCGGGAAACATAGTGTTGAGGGACAAACTCAGGCTTTCTTGCATATATTTCAACAAAGACATGTGCAAAGCCCTAAGCATCGAATACCCGTACCAATATGTGTACGACGGGACATGGACGATAGACAAGCTCATGGAAATCACCAAGGGCGTGAACAAGGATCTCGACGGAGACGGCGTGATGACAGAATACGATCAATGGGGGTTCATGTCGCAGCACGAATTTGCCCTGCATCTGTTCGAGGGTTCCGGGGAGACGACAGTCAGGCTGAACGGCGACGGGGTTCCGGAGATAACGATGAACAATCCCCGTGCCCTTGAAGTAATACAAAAAGCCCTCGCGGTGTGCGCGGAGCCCGAAGCGATGTTCATGGCGGACACGATAAAGGGTTCGTCCGACATATGGATCCAGGCGAGCGCGTATTTCCAGGACAACAGATTTTTGATGCGCGCGAGCGTTTTCGAGGCGGTCCCGAGGGATCTGAGGGCCATGCCCACCGATTTCGGGGTGCTGCCCACTCCCAAATACGACGAGCAGCAAAAAAATTATTACACATACGTGGAGCAGAGCGGGCTCATGATCGGAATACCGATGAATGCCGATCTGGAGTTCGCGGGGCTTGCGACAGAAGCTCTCGCATACGAATCCGGTACGACCCTGATGCCCGCGTTTTACGATCTGTGCCTGACTTCCAAGGTTTTGAGGGACAACGAGTCCGAGGGAATGCTCGACATCATATTCAACAACAAAGTGTACGACATCGGATATATCTATGGGATAGGCACGCTGCCCAGCATACTCAACACCTTGGCGAGTTCCAAAAAAACCGATTTCGTCTCCCAGTTTGAAAAATCGCAGGGCGCGATAGAAACAGCCCTCGCAAAATTCATCGACAATTACGACAAAGAATGAAAAAAAGCCGAAAGGGGAAAATTGCATGAATTCAAAAGAAAGATGGCTCGCCGCATTGAATTTAGCCGCCGCGGATCATATCCCGTTTTGGCCCAAATTGGACTCGGCGATAGAGCGCCATAACAAGATTCACGGCAATGGCATGAGCATACCCCAAATGCATGAATACATAGGCAGCGACCGCCATGAAGGGATGGGAGCTTGCTTTCGCGAATCGCGAAAAAACAC
Source organism: Oscillospiraceae bacterium (assembly GCA_009782405.1). The sequence goes on along the minus strand of WRJC01000018.1, from coordinate 28,776 downwards.
CTCGGCGAAAATTACGGAAGAAGGAACCGGACGCCTGACCGAATACATTACCCCGGCGGGGACGCTTACCTCGATTGCCAGATACGACAATGAATCTGTTTCTTGGCATCCCGTGAAGATGCCGATTGGCAGCGTCGAAGACATAAAAACGATGACGCGGTGGTATCGCGATTGCGAGGTGGAATTGGATTTTGAAGCGAAAAAAATAAGCGGGGAAATAGTCAAGAAATCGGACGGCGGAGCCGTGTTTGCGGCAAGCATAGGTGAATCCCCGCTCATGTATTTTGTGGAATGGCTGGCGGGCATTGAAAACGCCCATTATTTTCTCGCCGACTATCCCGGGGAAACCGAAGAATTGTTTTTTGAAATGCACAGGGTGCTCTTAAAAAAGGCTGAAGTCGCGGCGGAACATTGCCCTGCTGATTTGATATACATGACCGAAAACACTTCGACCCGGCTCATATCCCCCGCCCAATATGAAAAATATTGCTTTGGGCATTTGTGGGACTACGGCGCGGCGTTTGAGCGCTATGGGCGCAATATGGTACTGCATATGTGCGGCCATCTGAAAGCTCTGCTGCCGCAGCTGGCAAAAACAAAAGCGAGGGCTTTTGAAGCGTTCACAGCCCCACCGCTCGGCGATTGCACACTAAGGGACGGACGCGCCGCATGCCCGGATAAATGCCTGATCGGAGGGACATACGCGATGCTTTGGCTTGAAGATGCGGGCACAATCATAAAATTCCTCGAAAACGAATTTTTGAAATTGCCGCATTTGCGGGGGGTCGTGGTCACTTCGGGCGGAGTCATGCCGCCCATGGCGGAAATCGACAAGATAAAAAAAGTCGCCGATTGGCTGAAAAGCGTGAAAGCATAAGGCTCAAACTGCGAAAGGAAAAACATCATGAAAAAATTGTATTATATAACGGTCGTATTTTTGTTTATCTCCATTTTGGTTTTGGGCGCGCTGATTTTGCTCTCCATGCACGGCTGCGACGCAGACCAAAGCGGCTCGATTGAAAAAACGGAAACCTACGATGGCGAAGCCGAAACCGGAGAAACCGAAAAACCGCAGTACATGGGATACGGCTTCCCCGAAACCGATTACGGCGGCTATGAATTCAAGATAACCAGCATGACTTTCGACAGGGCGGTCAACGACATCGTGGTGGAAAAAGAAGACGGCAACGTGATAAACGACGCGATCTACAAGCGCAATTTGATCATCGAGGAGAAGTTGAACATAAAGATCACGAATTCGCAGCATCCCAATGGGCAAATGCAGGATTTGATATTGCGTTCGGCCGCAGCCGGCGACAATGCGTTCGATTTAGCTTTTTGCAACACCACCGAAAGCGCGAATATAGCCGGAAGAGGCGTGTTTTTGGATTTGTTTTCCGTAGATTCCCTTTTTATGCGTTCCCCATGGTGGAACCAAAATTTCATCGACAACGTTTCCATCGGGGGCAAACTGTATTTTTGCCTTTCCGACATACCGGTTCAGCCGAACCAATTGGCTTGGGCGATTTGCTTCAACAAAACCATAATGAAAAATTCGGGGCTGACAGAACCGTATGAGCTTGTCCGCGGCGGCGCATGGACTATCGACGCCATGCTCGCCTTGATGAAAGAAGGATCGCAGGATCTAAACGGAGACGGAATTTTTTCCAAAGGCGACCGTTTCGGATTTGTCGCCAACGAATCCTCCTCCAACGGATTTTTAAACGGAGCGGACATAAACCCGATTGTCAAAGATGAAAAAGATTACCCTATACTAAATCCTCCTTCGGAGCGCGACAACTTAGCCGCGGATAAATTGAAAAGTCTGTTTGAACAATCCAACGGAAATTTTTTGCGGGTCGCGCAGGGCGATGAATCGATATTGTTCACGCAAGGGGAAGCGCTTTTCATCTCCAACAACATGATCATGATCGAGATCATACGGGACATGGACGACGATTTCGGGATACTGCCCTACCCCAAACTCGATACATCCCAAAAAGCCTATCACAGCGTGATGGGAACAAATTCCATGTCATTCGGAATTTTGGCTTCTGCCGAAGAAATAGGACGCACCGGCGCAATAATATGCGCCATGAACGCGGTTTCAATGGACACCGTGAAACCGGCCTATTTTGAGTCCACGCTGAAACGCAAACGCGCGCGCGACGACGAATCGCTCGACATGCTCGAAATAATCGCCGCCACGCGAATCGTGGACGTGGGCTTGATTTACAATTGGGGAGGGTTCGCTACTGCGTACAGGGACAACGTGGTCCAGCAAAAAAGCGAAAGTTTATTTTCTGTGTTTGAAAAAAATGCCGGGCCTTCCCAAGCGGCAATCGATAAATCGCTGAAAATTTTCACAGAAATGGAGTAGCATCCTTGCTTGCGATTTTCCTCGCTATAGATCCGGCTGCGCAAAAAACAAAAAAAACGGCGATATCCACGGCCACAATGGTTGCCCCCGCCGGAGTGCCTTTGCCGCCCACGCCGACAATCGAAATCAAAATGCCCAAAACGGCGCAGGCTGCGGAAACGACAGCCGAACACACCGTAACGGCCTTAAAACTCTTGAACACCCGCATGGCCGAAAGCGCCGGGAATATGACCAATGCCGAAATAAGGAGGGCGCCGACCAAATTCATGGCCAATACAATCACAACCGCGATGATGACGGCGAGCGCCAAGTTATATATTTTCGCCCTTACCCCTGTCGCCATGGAAAAATCCTCGTCGAATGTAACGGCGAATATTTTGTGGTAAAAAAACAAAAAAATAAAAATCACCAAAACCGACAAAACCACGCAGAGCCATACTTCGTGTTCGGTCAATGTCAGCATCGACGTAGAACCGAACAGCGAAGTGCAAACGTCCCCTGCTATGTTTGAAGATTTTGAAAAAAGGTTCATCACTATATATCCCACAGCCAATGCCCCCACGGAAATCATCGCAATTGCGGCATCGCCTTTGATCTTTGTGTTTTGTCCCGTGCGCAGCAGAAGTATGGCGCAAATGACCGTAACCGGCAACATCAAAAAAAAATTATCCGTCAGGTTTATGGCCGCCGCGATCGCCACGGCACCGAAGGCGACGTGCGAAAGCCCGTCGCCGATAAACGAAAAACGTTTAAGCACCAGCGTCACGCCCAGCAAAGAAGAACAGAGCGCGATGAGCACGCTGACAATCAGCGCATAGCGCACAAAAGGGTACTGGAAATACAAAATGAATTTTTCCATGATTTCCTTCATGGCCGTTTGTCTGCCAATCCGGCGTATATGCGGCCCGCTTCGCTTTTCAAGTAATCCGCTTTTGTCCCGAAAAACAGTGCCGACTGGTTTCCGATATGCATTATGTGGGATGCGTATTTCACGGAAGAGGAAATGTCGTGGGAGATCATGATTATCGTTATTCCGCTTTTGTTCAGTTCCTCTATCAGATCGTACATTTCAAAACTCGCTTTCGGGTCAAGCCCGGCCACGGGTTCGTCCAACAAAAGAATTTTTCGGGTGGCACATAAAGCCCTCGCCAAAAGCGCCTTCTGCTGCTGCCCGCCGGACAATTCCCGGTAGCAGCGTTTCGCCAAAATGGAAATTCCAAGCTTTTCCATATTGTCTTCCGCCATCTTTTTTTCCGATTTGGTATAGAACGGGCGAAGCCCGCAGCGGTTCAGGCAACCGGAGCGCACTACTTCCAAAACAGATGCGGGAAAATCTTTTTGCACTACGGTCTGTTGCGGCAAATAGCCGATTTCATTCGATTCCAAACCGTCGCCTGCCGTAATTTGCCCCGCCATCGGAGCTTTCAATTTCAATATGCTTTTCATCAGCGTGCTTTTGCCGGAACCGTTTTCCCCGACAATGCACAGGTAATCCCCGGCATTCACTTCAAACGAAAGGCCGGAAACCACCGTTTTCCCCTCGTAGCCAAGGATCAGGTTTTTACAGGTTAATTGTGGCATTTTTTCTGCTCCTTTTCCGGCACATTTCAAATTATCGGCAGATTATTTATATTTCATTTGTCCTGCAGGCAAGCTATGCCCGGAAGTTCAAGCCCTTCCAAAAATTCGAGCGCGGCCCCGCCTCCGGTGGATATATGGGTCACTTTATCCGCATAACCGAGTTTTTCGAGCGCCGCCGCGGAATCTCCGCCGCCGATTATTGAAACCGAATCGCTTTCAGCCACCGACTTGGCCACTTCTTTTGTCCCATTGGCGAAATTATCGAATTCGAAAACCCCCATTGGCCCGTTCCATACCACGGTCTTTGCGCCTTTTATTATATCCGAATACAAATTTATCGTTTTTGGCCCGATGTCAAGACCTTCCCAGCCGTGCGGCACATTCGCCCATTCGCATATGATCGAGTGGGCGCTATTTGAAAAACCGTCCGCTGCCACATGGTCTACGGGCAAATATATTTTTATTTTTTTGGTATAGGCTTTTTCCAGCAGTTCCCTCGCAAGATCGAGTTTGTCGTCCTCGCAAAGCGATATCCCGATTTTTCCGCCGATCGATTTCATGAAAGTGTAAGCCATCGCGCCCCCTATCAAAATCGCATCGACTTTATCCATCAGATTGGTTATGACCCCGATTTTGTCCGAAACCTTGGCGCCTCCCAAAATGGCCACAAACGGCCTTTCCGGATTTTCCAGAGCTCCGCCCATAACCGATATTTCCTTGTTTATGAGATACCCCGCTACAGCCGGAAGATAAGCAGAAACCCCGGCAGTCGAGCTGTGCGCCCTGTGCGCGGTACCGAATGCGTCGTTTACGTAAATTTCGGCCAAAGAAGCCAATGCTTTTGAAAATTCCGGGTCGTTTTTTTCTTCTTCGGCGTGAAACCTGACATTTTCGAGAAGCATTATATCCCCTTCGGAAAGCGCGGCTGCTTTTGATTTCGCATCCTCACCGATCACGTCTTTTGCCATTGCGACTTCGCGGCCAAGCAATTCGGAAAGTTTTTTTGCCACGGGCCCCAAAGAATATTTCATGTTGAATTCGCCTTTGGGCCTCCCGAAATGGGAGCACAGAATCAATTTCGCCCCTTTGCCTGCGAGATATTTTATCGTGGGAAGGGATTCCACGATCCTCTTGTCGTCGTCGATTTTTCCGTCTGTCATTGGCACGTTGAAATCGCAGCGAACAAGCGCTTTTTTGCCTTTCGGGTCGATGTCCTCAATTGTTTTTTTATTGAATGCCTGCATTTTTTTAACTCCTTTGGATAATATTTTTGTGTTTACAGATATATTACCATATATTAAAAAAAATATCAATATAATATCCGCAAAATTTATAATTCGTTAAAAATATATCAAAATATGGCTTGGATTTTTTTTGAATATATATAAAATTCTTGACAATCCTGTTTGTTTGTAATATAATCATATATAAAAAAGAGGGAAATATCATGAAAAAAATCAAAATTTTATCGCTTGCCATTGTTGTTTTGTTTTTGTTTTCGATGGTTGCCTGCGCGAAAGATTCCGGAAATGTCCAGCCGGAAAATATAAATTCCGGGCAAGCAGACGGCGACCCGCAGGAAATGCTGCCTGAAACGGAAACAAAAAGCAAAATGCTGCCCGAAGTTCCGGAAAACCTCAATCTTGAAGGGTATAATTTCCGGCTTATTTACAACGCCAAATACGATGAAACCGAATGGGGCGTCGACGGAATTGAAGCCGAAGAGGAAATGGGCGAAGCGATCAACGATGCGGCATATAGGCGAAACGCCTACGTCACGGAAAACTATAATTTTGAAATAACCGGTTTTCCCTATTCAATGGACGAAATGAGCGCTTCTTTCGTCAAAAAAATCGTCATGTCCGGAGAGGATGCCTACGACGCTGTGATCATACGCCAAAACCAAGCGCCTTCGCTGATTACTTCGGGCAGTTTTGTCGATTTGAAAACCATGCCTTATCTCGACTTTGAAAAGCCGTGGTGGGATAAGGGAATCATGGAACTCCTTTCAATCGGAGGCAAGCAATTCGGGGCTTTCGGGGATTTGATCGTGACGGCGAACAACGCTCTGCGGATAATCATGTTCAATAAAAAAATAGCGCAGGAACATATGCTTGAAAATCTTTACGCGCTTGTCAAGGAAAATAAATGGACGCTCGATAAATTTTATGAAATGAGTAAAGACGTTCCCCTTGACTTGAACGGCGATGGCGTGTTTGGCGCAGAAGACCGATATGGGCTTGTGATACAAAACGGAGGGGTCATAGGGTTGGCGTTCGGCGCGGGAGAATCCCTAACGTCAAAAAACGCGGAAGATTTTCCGGTTTTGACAATCGGAAGCGAAAGGTCTTTGCAAGTTTTTGAAAAAATATATGATATTGTGCACGCTCAGAATTTGGTTTTGTATGATTCCGCTTTTGCTGATACATGGAGGGGTTTGCAGAGGACATTCGAAGACAATAGGGGCCTATTTTTCGGCGAGGTTCTGCAGCTTGTCGAACGCATGAGGGCGTCGGATACGGATTTCGGCATATTGCCTTTTCCGAAATACGACGAATCGCAGGAAAATTATTATTGTTTCGGGGACAGTTGGTGCATGAACCACATATTTGTGCCAATTACCAACCGACATTTCGAGCAAACAGGCCAAATTCTCGAAATCTTGAACGCCGAATCATATTATACGGTGCGTCCGGCATATTACGACAAATCATTGAACGGCAAATTTGTGCGCGACGAAGAATCGTCCGAAATGCTCGACATAATTTTGTCCAACAAAATCATATCGCTGGACGAAATGTTCGGCTGGGGAATGTACGGCACCATAAGCGGCGCATTGACGTCCAACAGCGCGCAGTTCGCATCGGTCATAGACAAAAACACGGATAAAGTCACGAAAGCGATTGAAAAAACCGTCGATATAATTCTAAATATAGAATAGAGCGAACTAACCGCGACTTGCACATGGATTCGCCTTTAAATTTTGAAAATACGCTTGCATAAATCAAAAAAATATGTTATGATAAAGATGCGATAGGAGGTGGGAGTTTATGTATGTCGGCGATAAGAACCGCATAAATATATCTTCGAGCCAATTTGCGGATTTTATCGGAAACAATAACTTATATGTTGATAAAACCGCGTTTATCGAGCATGTTCTGCAAGATTTTAGCAATGTATTGTTGTTCACGAGGCCGCGCAGGATGGGCAAATCGCTCAATATCAACACATTGGCGGCATTTTTGGATTGCGGGCAAAAAACGGCGAGTTTGTTTTCCGGGCTGTACATAGAAACCAGCCCGGTATTTGGGCAAATAAACAAATACCCGGTCATTTATTTGAATTTCAAAGAATTATATATCGACGATTACAAGTGGTGTTTTAAAACGAATCTCAGGCAAATTGCTTATAGTTATTTAAAAGAAGAACAAATTAGCCCGGAATTGCTCGATTATTTCAACGACAATAAAAATTACGCCGTCAAGGCGCTATCGGATTTAACAAAAAATCTTTATTCTGTGTACGGGGCGAAGCCATATGTAATAATCGACGAATACGACAAACCGATAATGGACAATATAAATTCGCCGGATCTGCCGGAATTCAAAAAATGGATAACGGGAATATTCGGGGTTGCCTTAAAAGACAATCCGGCGATCGGAAAAGCGATATTGACCGGAGTTGCCCGAATAGCCAAAGAAAGCATGTTCAGCAACCTCAATAATCTGGAAGTATACGATGTGTTCCGAAGCAGCATATACGACGGTGATTTTTCCCTGACCGAGCAGGAATTGATCGAACTTGTCCCGACCGAAAAATTGCCCGAATTGCGAAACTGGTACAACAACGTCCGCGTGGGCGAAAGTTTGCTGTACAACATCTACTCTGTGATGTCATATCTTCGAAACGGCTGCAAATTGGATACATACTGGTCCAATACGGGGAACATGAACATACTTACGGATTTGATCGCTCCGTCACGCGCCGATCATTTGTCGCATATGTTATCAAAACCCGGATATGCGCACGAGACATATTTGGAACCCAAACTGGATTTGTCGCGGTTATTGCGCAATGTCGATGATGCGCATTATTATTCGTTGGCTGTGCAGGCCGGATATTTGACATATACACCATTGGAAAATACCGATTCCTACGACAGGTTATACAAAATTTTCATTCCGAACATGGAAGCGCAATACACATGGAAAAATCAAATATTATCCGGATTGGGATTGCGAATGAGGCCGCATGGCGAATTTTTCGAAATATTCGAAAATATTGAAAACACCGGGGAATTCGACCGCAAACTCACTAATTTCATTTCGATGAAATTGTCTTATTTCGATTCGGATTCCGATGAATTGGAAAAAACATATCACGTTTTCGTTTTCGGCATGGTGCTGCTTTTGGGGTATAAATGCACATCCAACCTCGAAGCGGGATTTGGACGCTATGACATACTCATCGAAGCGCCGAAATTTGACGCAATCATCGAGTTCAAAAAATCGAAATCTCCAAAAAGCCTGGAAAAAGACGTGCAAGCGGCGCTAAAACAAATAGACGACAAAAAATATTATGACCCTGTTCAAAAAAGAGGCATGCCCATTTACAAAATCGGAATGGCTTGTCATAAAAAATTTTGCATGGTCAAGACTGTTTTGCATAAATGAAATCGAATTAATATTGGGGGTACGGATTTATATAATGTTGCTTGGATTTGATGTGAGGATGGTGAACAAAAACGACCTTCCCGCCCTGCAGGAATTGTATTTGAATTTGCACGACGACGAAATCATGCCGATAACGTCCGAAACCATGCAGTTGTGGGAAAACATACTCGGCGACCCTAACTACCATATATTGATAGGCGAAGAATTGGGGAAAATCGTTTCTTCCGTCACCCTCGTGATAATAAAGAACCTCACGAGGAAAATGCGGCCCCACGCCTTGATTGAGAACATGGTGACGCTGCCCGATTACAGGAACAAGGGATACGCGGGGCTTTTGATTGAAAAAGCGGTGGAAATAGCGAAGGAAAACAACTGCTACAGGGCGGTTTTCATAAGCGGATCAAAAAATGATTCTACCATCAGGTTCTATCTGAATTCCGGTTTCACGAATACGGAAAAATCCGCGTTTGTCATGAAGCTCTGATTATTTGTGTGAATTTAATGTGATGTAATTTTTTATCATTATTACGTTGAGGATATTTTATTTATGTCAAGTTATGAAAAACAAAAAGAAAAAGTGCGCGCTTTGGCCAAGCAAATCGCGGAAATAGCCGCCATGCCGATACAGCAAAAGACTTTTGAGGAATGGAAAGCTCTCAACTCCCTTGAAATCGCGCGTCCCATGTTTGTAATCGACCAATTTTACTGGGAGGAGTTGATGTGCGACGAATTGGAATGCGAATGCGAAGACGGATTTCTCCGAAGTTTTGAATGGGATTTCAAAACCCGGCTTTACAGATGGAAACACATGCAGGATGATAGAGTCGTATTCCCCGAGGTGAGAATCGGAAAGCACATAAACGTCATATCCCAACAGGGAATGGAATACAAAACAAATCGAATAAATGAAACGCACGCCATGGTGACAAATGAAGACTTATTGCAAACAGAAGAAGATATAGAAAACATAAAATTTCTAAAATTAACGGTTGACGAAAAAAAATCCAAAGAAAATTTCGAAAAGACAAAAGAACTCCTTGACGGTATATTAAAAGTCAGGCAAAGCGGATTTCAAGGTTATGCTGCCCCATGGGACAATATATCCCTGTGGCACGGGGTCGAAAACAGCATAGCGGACATAATCGACCGTCCCGAATTCGTCCACAAAGTTTTGGAAAGGACATTTTGCGCTTGGGGAGCCGCAGTGGAAGAATACGAAAAACACGGCCTGATAGGGGTGGGCGAACCGGGTATACATTACAGCGGGACGTTTACGGACGAATTGCCGGGATTTGGGGGAGAAACCGAGGAAGAACTCGAAAAATTCAGGTATTCGGCGAAAAACGCCTGGACTATGGGAATGGCGCAGATATTTTCCATGGTTTCGCCCGAAATCCATCTCGAATTCGAAATAGAATATCAAAAAAACTATTATTCGCGTTTCGGGTTGGGATATTACGGCTGCTGTGAACCTTTGGATAAAAAAATTCACATAATCCGTCAAATTCCCAACGTCAGAAAAATATCGATGAGCCCGTGGGCAAACATGGAGGCAGGGGCGGAAGCTATGAACGGCGATTATGTTTTTTCAAGAAAACCGAACCCGATGTTTTTGGCAAACGATATGGCATGGGACGCAAAAGCGGTAAAAAAAGATCTGCGGGACGCATGCCGTGCGGCGCACAAATACGGCAACCCATGCGAATTCATACTCAAAGATATAACCACGCTCGGAAAAAAGCCCGAAAGACTATGGGAATGGGCGAAAATCGCCGCCGAGGTTTGTGGCCGAGGGTGACGATGTGAAACGGGGGAAACGACAAAAATGAAAAAAATTTTGGCATTGATACTCGCGATTTTGTTTATCTGCGCCGTTTTTTGCTCTTGCACCGATGACGATATTTCCGACAAACCGCCGGAAACAACTATGGCAAATAATGAAGAACTCGAATCAAACGGGAGGCGGACAGCGCTTATGAAAGAGGGGAAAATACCGGACCTTGAATGGCCCATATTCCGCGGCAACAGAAACTACAGCGGGCATACGGACGGCATCGGGAATATAATCTCCGAGCCGCGAGAGGCCGCATATATCGACATGGGCATGTATGACGCATATATTTCGCTTTCGGGTTTTGCCGGCGAAAATATCATATCATACAAAACAAACGAAGCGGTTTTTGCCGCGCCCGGCGATATAGACGAAAGTTGGGGGCTCTTAAATTTCCAGCGCATTGAAATCGACGGGGAATTTGTGACTGTGACCCAGAGCCAGACTGTAAAATACGCGCAAATGTATAAAAGTTCCGAAAAATATTATCTGGTCGAAGTGACCGAGACGCCTTTTAACACAAGGCAGGATTTTTCGTCGAATCTTGTGCGCATGTACGAATACGGAAAAACCGGCAGGGGGGAGCTGCTCTGGGAGGAGCCCCTGCCCGAATACATAGAGCGCCCTCAGCTTTGCGTGTATGACATGACAGGCAATGGGAACAAGGACATAATCGTGGTGGGATGGCAGGGAGCGGCAGTGATGGATGCATACGGCAATCAGGTTTCGTTTTTGCCGCAGAGTGCAAAAGGCTGGCACCAGCTCAGAAAACGCGGCTATGTATGCGCGGCGGATATCGACGGCGACGGGTACGGGGAAATTGTCATCATAGGGTGTTTTCCCTATCATGTGGACATGATAAATTTCGACGGGAAGGATTTGAGCTTCGGCTGGACGCACATATTCGACGATAAAATCGAGCGTGCGTTCAAAGTGTCAAAGGCGCTCACAAATTCGGTCGGGGATTTTGACGGGGACGGAAAATACGAAGTTCTCGTAAACGTGTTCAACGATGAAGGCGACGGAAAATGGCACTCCGCGATTTACGAAGCGGCGAGCGGGGAAAAGAAATACGACATTCCGGGAGCTTACGCATACAACATCGCCGATGCGGACGGCGACGGGAAGCACGAGATTTTCTGCATCGAAACTACGGGACAGGCGATACCGCAAAAAGGAACGCTGAAAGTATATGAAATCAGGGAAAATATGCCCTCGGAGATATTTTCGATAAAAGAGGCGAGCTACATAAAGCCCAGAATATACGCCAATCCCGACAATGTAGCCGTGCACGGCGGCACCGCCCCGGAGGGCGAAGGGCTTGCCATGCTAACCGACGAGAAAGTTTTGCTGGCGGATATAGACGGCGACGGAATGCTTGAATTTTTCGCGAAAACATATAACGACGACGGAAGCACGGCTATAACCGCATACAAAACAAAAAACGGGAAAATAGAAGCTGCCTCACTTGAAATCGCCATTCCGGCCGGAATAAAGGGGGATATAGCGCGGGCGGACAAATACGGCGCGCTTCTGCTGAAGCTGCGCTCGATGGGCGACGGGGGATTCGAGGTGAAAATAACCGGCATGGAACCGGAAAATCTCGGGCGGTACAAAGCGGACAGCTACCATTTTTCGGCCCCGATAGCCGCCGACATAGATAACGACGGATTTTTGGAGATAATCGCCGCGAACGACATCGGGCAGCTGGTCTGCTGGAAAAAAACCGAATCGGGTTTTGACGAATTGTGGCGCGTTGAAGGGCGCGGAATGACAAACCAATATTACACGGACGATTACGGGGCATGCGCCGCCGATGCGAACGGCGACGGGTTCAAGGAAATTCTCTTGGCGGGCGAAGGCGAAACCGGCGCGGCGATACAGCTATGCGGCCATGACGGCAAATTGATATGGTCGCATGAATTCAAGGATATTTACGCCGGCCCCGTGGAGACCTTCAACGGCAACATCGCGTTTTTCAACTTTGTGAAAATGAGCGAAAATGGCGGGCTTGACATCGCGGTGACGGTTCAGAGGGTTATTCAGCATACGGGCAAAACATATATACTCTCGGGAAAAGACGGCAGCATAATATATGAATACGACGAGATAGAAGTCCCGGCGGACGGGCTTTCCCTTGGCGGCATGGGAGGGTACTGCATAAGCGCATGCGACATAGACGGCGACGGGTTCGATGAGCTGTTCGGGGGCTACGGCAACGCGGTATGGGGTATAGACGGCAAAACCGGAGAGTATTTGTTCAAGCGTTTCATGACCGGGATGTATACGTCATATAATAAAAATTACCAGAAGCAATTCCCCAATTTTTGGGTATCGGCGATTATCCCCATGCCGTTCAAAGACAAAAACAGCGGGGAATACAAACTTTTCGCCGGACACGCGGGGTTAGGCGGGGGAAGCTTAGGCCTCGACGGGAAGATAATAAAAGCGGCGGAAACAATCGAAACCGACGGGGCGAGGTGGCAGGCGCTCGCCGATATCGACGGCGACGGCGGGACATGGGTCGCGGAAATATGCGGCGGGGCGGAAAACCAATCCGATGTCAGCCTTCGCGTATATGATCCGGTTACGCTCGAGCCATATCCGGGAGGCCGGATCAAACAACCGGAATTGAACACGCCGGCGTATTCATATGTGGTGTCGGGGGATATAAACGGCGACGGAAAAGACGAAGTTTTGTTCAATTCATATGACGGAGCGCTGTATTGCTACGGGATAAAAGCCGACGGCTCTTTCGGGGAACTGTGGAAACACAGCGTCGGCAAAACCATAGGTTCGCTCTCGCTCGCCGATGCCGACGGCGACGGATATATAGAGATAATATTGTCGGCAATGGACGGCAGCATTTTGATTTTAGATTAATTTTGAAAACAAAAAAACGGAACGCCGTTTTATGTGCGTTCCGCTTTTTTTGCGCTTTTTTTATCGTTTTTATCCGCTATTATTCGTTTATGTCCACGACGACGCCCGAACCTACCGTTTTGCCGCCTTCGCGTATGGCGAATCTGAGCCCTTTTTCAATCGCTATGGGGGTGATGAGCTCGACGTTCATCACGACGTTGTCGCCGGGGTTGCACATTTCCACATCGGCGGGAAGCGTGATCACTCCCGTGACGTCTGTGGTCCTGAAATAGAATTGCGGCCTGTAGTTGTTGAAGAAGGGTTTCTTGCGCCCGCCTTCTTTTTCAGTGAGCACATAAACCTGGCCGCTGAATTTTTTATGCGGCTTTATCGTGCCGGGCTTGGCCAAAACCTGGCCCCTTTCCACTTCGTTTTTGGCTATGCCCCTGAGCAGTATTCCCGTATTGTCTCCCGCAGTAGTCGAATCGAGCAGTTTGCGGAACATTTCTATTCCTGTGGCCACTGTTTTTCTCGGAGCGTCCATGAGGCCGACTATCTCGATTTCTTCGTTTAGCTTGAGCGTGCCCCTTTCGACTCTGCCCGTGGCGACCGTGCCGCGCCCGGTGATCGAGAAAACGTCTTCGACCGGCATCAAAAATGGCAAGTCCCCCGCGCGATCCGGAGTAGGGACGAATTTGTCCACAGCGTCCATGAGTTCAAAGATGCACTTGTATTCTTCGGCGTTCATATCCGTCGATTCGCTTTCCAGCGCGTTTCTTGCAGAACCTTTGATGATCGGCGTGTCGTCTCCGGGGAATTCGTATTCGTTGAGAAGATCCCTGATTTCCATTTCGACGATTTCAAGCAGTTCCGGGTCGTCTACCAAGTCGGCTTTGTTGATGAATATGACGATTGCGGGAACTCCCACCTGGCGGGCGAGCAGCACATGTTCGCGGGTCTGCGCCATAGGGCCGTCGTCTCCGCCCACCACCAATATCGCTCCGTCCATCTGGGCCGCGCCGGTTATCATATTTTTTATGTAGTCCGCGTGCCCGGGGCAGTCCACGTGGGCATAGTGCCTTTCTTTTGTCTGGTATTCGACGTGGCGCGTGTTGATCGTGATTCCCCTCAGTTTTTCTTCAGGGGCGTTGTCTATCTGGTCATACCTCATAAACTCGACTGTTTTGTCCCCCATTGCCAAGGTTTTCGTTATGGCCGCCGTAAGAGTGGTTTTGCCGTGGTCGACGTGGCCTATCGTCCCTATATTTACGTGGGGTTTTGTTCTTTCAAATTTTGCTTTTGCCATTTCTAAGTTTTCCTCCTCATTTTAATTTACATTTTAAGTTTTCCTAAGTGTATTTTGTGCGGCCGGTTATAATATCCTCCTGGACATTTTTAGGCACTTCGGAGTAGTGGCTGGGTTCCATTGAAAATGTCCCCCTGCCCTGTGTCTTCGAGCGCAAATCCGTCGCATAGCCAAACATTTCGGCCAGCGGCACAAACGCATTTATCTGCTGGGCCCCGGATATGGGATCCATTCCCAAAATAGTGCCCCGCCTCGATGTCAAGTCCCCGAGAACGTCGCCCATGTAATCGTCGGGCGCAGTCGCGGATACTTTCATCACCGGTTCGCTTAATGCCGGGTCAGCTTTTTTCATGGCTTCTTTGAAAGCCATGGAAGCCGCGATCTTGAAGGCGAGTTCGCTGGAATCAACTTCGTGGTAAGAACCGTCAATCAGCGTGGCTATCAAGTCTACCACGTTGTATCCCGCCAAAATGCCCGTTTGCATCGCCCCTTGTATTCCTTCGTCGATTGCCGGTATATATTCTTTGGGTATCGCCCCGCCCACTATTTTGCTCACGAACTCATAGCCTTTTCCGGGTTCGTTTGGTTCGATTGTGATTTTGACATGCCCGTACTGTCCGTGCCCCCCGGTTTGCCTTGCGTATTTAACGTCGGCGCCGGCGCTTTTTTTAATGATTTCCTTGTACGAAACTTGCGGCTTGCCCACGTTCGCTTCCACTTTGAATTCCCGGAGCAGCCTGTCTACAATTATCTCCAGATGCAGTTCGCCCATTCCGGCAATGATCGTCTGTCCCGTTTCCTGGTCGGCGTAGCTTTTGAAAGTGGGGTCTTCTTCCGAAAGCCGGGAGAGCGCAAGCCCCATTTTATCCTGTCCCGCTTTGGTTTTGGGTTCTATTGCCACCCTGATGACCGGATCGGGGAATTCCATGGATTCCAGCACTATCTGCGCGTTCTCCGCGCATAAGGTGTCGCCTGTGGTGGTGTTTTTCACCCCGACCACCGCCGCTATGTCGCCGGCGTATATTTGGTCCACGTCCTGCCTGTCGTCCGAGTGCATCAACACGATCCTCCCGAGCCTTTCGCGTTCGCCTTTTGCCGTGTTGTAGACTGTCGCCCCCGTGGCGATTGTACCCGAATACACCCTGACAAAACAAAGCTTTCCGTAATCGTCCGTTTCTATCTTGAAGGCGAGCGCCGAAAATGGCTCGTTGTCTGCGGTTTTCCTCGTATCTTCTTCGCCCGTTTTGGGGTTTTTGCCGGTTATGTCGGGCACGTCGAGCGGCGAAGGCATATAGTCGACGACTGCGTCAAGCAGTTTCTGAACCCCTTTGTTTTTGTAGGACGTGCCGCAGGCGACGGGAACCACCCTGTTGGATACCGTGCATATCCTTATCGCTCTTTTTATTTCTTCTTGGGACAATTGCTGCCCGTCAAGATATTTTTCGAGGATTTCCTCGTCGGCATCGGCCACGGCTTCGATTAGCGCGGCTCTGTATTCCTCTGCCTTGTCGGCATATTCTTTCGGGATTTCGCCTAATTGTATGTCGGTCCCGTCGTCATTTAGGTATGTATAGGATTTCATTTCGACCAAATCGATTATCCCCGAAAAATTTTCTTCGGCGCCTATGGGTATCTGTATCGGGACTGCGTTGGCTTTGAGTCGGTCTTTCATCATGGAAACCACTTTGAAAAAATTGGCGCCCATGATGTCCATCTTGTTCACATACGCCATTCTGGGGACTTTGTATTTGTCCGCTTGCCTCCATACGGTTTCAGATTGGGGCTCTACCCCGCCTTTGGCGCAAAACACCGTGACAGAACCGTCCAAAACCCTGAGCGACCTTTCGACTTCTACGGTGAAATCCACGTGCCCCGGGGTATCTATCAAATTTATCCGGTGATCCTTCCAAAAGCAAGTGGTTGCAGCCGATGTGATCGTTATGCCCCTTTTTTGCTCTTGTTCGCGCCAATCCATGATCGCCGACCCGTCGTGAACCTCCCCGAGTTTGTGCGTTTTTCCCGTGTAGTACAAAATACGCTCGCTCGTAGTGGTTTTTCCCGCGTCGATATGCGCCATTATACCTATGTTGCGGGTATTTTCCAAGCTGTACTCTCGTGGCATTTGAAACTCTAACTCCTATCTGTATCTTCAATTGATTTAAGTTTTGCGTGATTTAAATTTCGCGTTTGCGGTTTGAATATATCAAACCTTTACCACTTGTAATGCGAGAAAGCCCTGTTGGCTTCCGCCATTCTGTGCATGTCGTCTTTTCTTTTGACCGATGCTCCCGCGTTGTTTATGGCATCTAAGATTTCCCCGGCCAAGCGGTCGCTCATTTTCTTTTCGCCCCTGGCCCTTGAAAAAGTCGTCATCCAGCGCAGCCCCAGCGTCAGCCGCCTTTCGGCCCTGACTTCCATGGGTATCTGATACGTCGAACCGCCCATCCTGCGCGCTTTCACTTCCAATGTCGGCATTATGTTGTCCAATGCATTTTGGAACACTTCAAGGGGATTTTTTCCCGATTTGCCCTCGACCACTTTGAAAGCGTCATATACGATGCTCTGGGCAATGCCTTTCTTGCCGTCGAGCATCACGTTGTTGATCAACTTCGTGACTAGTTTCGAATTATACATCGGATCGGGCAAAACATCTCTTTTTGGCACGTTACCTCTTCTCGGCACACTCTTCCCTCCTTCATATTTTTTACATTCGCATCGATTGGTGCGAGCCGTATTTGAACATGAACCGATATGAACGCAAGTTCATACGCGTTCACATGCGTTGCACATAAATCGAATTGTTTTCATGACATCATTGGTACTCGAAAGATTTTCGATTTCTCCCGTTTGGCGCCCGCGACATTTTCTGTCTGTATAAACAAATTTATTATCCGGCGCAAACTATAAAGAACCAATCATTTTGTTTTTCGCTGTCTTTGCTTGGTAAAGGTTGTCACTTTGCCGCGGGTTTTCCCCTTTTGGCCCCGTACTTGGAACGCCCCTGCTTTCGGTTCGCCACTCCCTGCGTGTCCAATGTCCCCCTTATTATGTGGTAGCGCACGCCGGGCAGGTCGCGCACCCTTCCGCCCCTTATGAGCACCACGGAGTGTTCCTGCAGGTTATGCCCGATCCCCGGGACATATCCCCAAGCTTCCATTCCGTTCACGCTCCTCACCCTCGCCACTTTGCGCAGCGCGGAGTTCGGCTTCTTGGGGGTTTTTGTCAGCACTTTCGTGCAAACTCCCCTTTTTTGAGGGGAAGGCAGGTCGATCGCGATGTTTTTTTTCAGGTTCACGCTTCTTTGGAGCACCGGCGATTTCGACTTGTAAAAAGATTTTTCCCTGCCGTGTTTCACTAACTGGTTAAAAGTCGGCACTTGTTTTTCTCACCTCTCTTTCCTTGATTTTAAATAATAAATTTATTTATACAAACAGAAACAAAAATTTCTGTATGCAGCTGCATTGAACAATTCAGTCGATGACTGCGCAAACCGCGCAGCCCACTTCGATTTTGCAAGCTTCCCCGAGTTCTTTTTTGGTCATGCTCTCATCGATGTCCAACGGCAGGCCTTCGCACATCTTTTTGATCTGCAGCAAAAACTGCTCGTCGGCGTCGCTTGCGGCGAATATCTTTTTCGCGGAACCGCCGATCACCGCTTTTTTGGTTTGATTCAGGCCTACCGCTTTTTTTGCGTCTGATAAAGTTGGCATATCCATAAAAATATCCTCAACGAAAGAAGTAAATTATCGCAACACCGTATATTCTACCATAAAACCATATGGATTGTCAAGGGATTTTGATAAAAAACCAATAATTTAACGTTTTCTTTTTCTGATAAAATAAAAAACGAGCAGCGCAACCGCCACAAACCCCAAAATGACAAACCATATTATGGCATTGTCACCTGTGTTGGCGGAAACCAAAATCTCATTCATAATGATCCGAATCCTTTCAAAACATAAAAATCGTCTTACCGCCCATGATTATATCATATTTTCACGAAATAATCAAGCCATGCAAGGCCAATATTTTAATTTTTTTTTGCAAATGGTTGACAAAAAACAAAAATGGTGCTAAAATAGGTATAATTTTACTTGGGAGTGTTATGAAAATGAGCAAAATAGATTTTGATACGCCCGAAGGAAAAAAGACCTTCTGGCACACCTCGTCGCATATCCTCGCCCAGGCGGTAAAAAGGCTTTACCCCGAAACGAAACTCGCCATAGGCCCCGCGATCGAAAACGGTTTTTATTACGATTTCGACGCCGAAAAGCCATTTTCGCCCGGAGATTTGGAAGCAATAGAAAAAGAAATGGGAAAAATAACCAAGGAAAACCTGAAGATCCGCAAATTTGTTTTGCCAAAAGAAGAAGCGTTGAAATTCATGCAGGGCAAAAACGAGCCGTACAAAATCGAACTGATCGAAGACATCTCCGAAGATGAAGAAATTTCGTTTTACGAACAAGGCGATTTCGTGGATTTGTGCGCAGGGCCCCACTTGGACTATTTGAGTTTTGTCAAAGCGTTCAAGTTGACCAGTGCCACGGGGGCGTACTGGAGAGGCAGCGAAAAAAACAAAATGCTGACCAGAATTTACGGAATTTCCTACCCCGACAAACTTTCGCTCGAAAAATATTTAAACGAGATCGAAGAAGCCAAGAAACGCGACCACAACAAACTCGGAAGGGAACTCGAATATTTCACCACAGTCGATTACATCGGCCAGGGATTGCCGATAATGATGCCGAAAGGCGCGAAAGTTTTGCAGCTATTGCAACGCTTCGTAGAAGACGAAGAAGAAAAAAGAGGCTATATGCTGACCAAGACTCCTTTCATGGCAAAAAACGACTTGTACAGAATTTCCGGGCATTGGGATCATTACAGGGACGGCATGTTCATTTTAGGAGATGAAAAAGACGAAGAGGTGCTTGCATTGCGCCCCATGACCTGCCCTTTCCAATTCCAAGTCTATTTGAGCAAAACGCGCAGCTACAGGGAATTGCCCATGAGATTCAACGAAACAGCGTATCTTTTTCGAAACGAAGCCTCCGGGGAAATGCACGGGCTGATCAGAATGAGGCAATTTACATTGTCGGAAGGGCACATCGCCTGCCGGGCCGACCAGCTCGAAGAAGAATTTTCGGGCTGCCTTGATTTGGCGAAATTCATGCTTTCAACCCTCGGGCTCGACGGAGAAGTGAGTTATAGGTTTTCGAAATGGGACGAAAACAACAAGGAAAAATATATAGGCTCCGCAGAAGAATGGGAAAGAGTCCAAGACAAAATGCGGACCATACTGGACGATTTGAAAATCGATTATGTCGAAGCAGACGGAGAAGCCGCGTTCTACGGGCCGAAACTCGACATACAGATCAAAAACGTCCACGGAAAAGAAGACACGCTGATAACGCTGCAAATCGATTTCCAGCTTGCTTCCAGGTTCGGGATGGAATATGTGGATTTTGATGGCTCGAAAAAAAATCCTTATGTGATCCACAGGAGTTCTATTGGCTGTTATGAGCGAACCCTCGCGCTTCTAATCGAAAAATACGCCGGAGCCCTGCCCACGTGGCTTTCCCCGACGCAGGTCAAAATACTGCCGGTCGGAGACCAGCGCGATTACGCCTATGCGCTGCAAAATAAGATGCAGCCGCTCGGAATGCGCGTCGAAGTCGATGACAGAAACGAGAAAATAGGCTACAAAATCAGGGAAGCCCAAACCGAAAAAGTGCCATATATGCTCATAGTCGGAGACAAGGAAGTCCAATCCGGCACGGTTTCGGTGCGCTCCCGCAAAAATGGCGAACTCGGCGCGGTCGCCGCCGATGATTTCATAAAGGATATTTTGGATGAAATAAACAATAAAACAAAGTAATAAAAAATAACAAAAGGAGAGTTCAATATGGCAAAAAAAATAGGTTACGCCGTGGTCGGGCTCGGAGTGGGCAGGACCCACTGCGATGCGGCATACAAATCAAAAAACGCCGACCTTGTCGCGGTTTGTGATTTGATCGAGGAAAAACTCGAAGCGGCAAAAAAAGCTTACGAAGGCGTGCTGACTTACAAATCTTTTGAAGAAATGCTTAAAAACCCCGACATCGACATAGTTTCGATAGCCGTTCCCAGCGGTCTCCACGCCGATCTTGCGGTGCAAGCTTTGGAAAGCGGCAAAAACGTCCTCGTGGAAAAGCCGATCGACATAACCGTCGAAAAAGCGAAAAAAATAGAGGAAGCGAGAATCAAAACCGGGAAAAAGGCGGGAGTCATCCACCAAAATAGGTTCAACGCGGTGATGAAGCCCATGAAAGAAGCAGTGGACAGCGGCAAAATCGGCAAATTGATACTCGGCACATTCGCCGTGAAATGGTACAGGGACCAAAATTATTACGACGCAGGCGGCTGGAGGGGCACTTGGGCGATGGACGGCGGCGGATCGTTGATGAACCAAGCGGTGCACACGGTCGATTTGATGCAATGGCTCATGGGGGAAGCCAAGAGCGTCACTTCGATTGCGGGAGTGTACAACCACAAAATAGAAACGGAAGATTTGACCGCTTCTTTGGTCAAGTTCAAGAGCGGGGCGGTGGCGACTTTTGTTTCATCGACTTGTTGCTATCCGGGGCTATGCACCGACATACAGCTGTACGGCGAAAAAGGTTCGATAGAAGTGGACGGGGACTCATTGAAGCTTTGGAAAGTGATGGGTGGCGACGCCCTTGAAGAAAGCGAAATGCTCGAAATTTACGGTTCCGGAAACGGTTCTGCGGCGGCGCTGGATCCCACGCTCATCATGGGTCACGCAGTCCAGGTCGAAGACATAATATCGGCGGTCATGGAAAACCGCCAGCCGCTCGTGGTTCCCGCAGACGCGATGAAGAGCGTAGGCATAATCAACGCGGTTTATGAATCGTCAAGAACAGGGAAAGAAGTCCTTTTGTAAATTAAGGCGAAATTTTGCGGGGATTGATGAATATCATCAATCCCCGCCGTTTTCGTTCCGCCGTTTCAAAGCAGTTCTGCAATCAATGCGCTGTTTTCTTTTGGCGAAAGATACGAAAGCGGAACGTCGAACACCGTTTTTGCGCCGAAATTGCCTTCTTTTGCCATTCGGGCCGCCGCTCTCGCATATGCCGCGAGCACGCTTCCGGTAAATTCCGGGTTGCTGTCGAGTTTCAGGGAAAATTCAATGAAGTGCTTGTTTTCGCCCGTGGAGCCGCTATGCAGCGCGAATCCACCGTGCGGCATTTTCGAGTGGTTGTTTTCCAATTCTTGTTCTGTTATGAAATTCACGGAAGTGTCGTAGTCCGCAAAATAATCAGGCATGGTTTTTATTTCTTCTTCTATTTTTTTTGTATCTGCGCCGTCGTCGGCCACGACATAACATTCCCTTTTCATTTTCTGCCTTGCGGAAAGCTCCGGGTTTGCCCCGCTTTTCGCCGCATTTACCGCATCTTCAATGGGAACCGTGTATTGAACGGCGTTTTTTACCCCTTCGATTTTGCGTATTGCGTAGGAATGTCCCTGGGAGACTCCCCTGCCCCAAAATGTGTAACTTTTTCCATCGGGCAATATCGCCTGCGACATCATGCGGATCATCGAAAAAAGCCCCGGATCCCAGCCCGCTGAAATTATGGCTGTTTTGCAAATTGCCGCCTTGTCAACTTCCAAAAAGTATCCGGGGATTTTGGCGTGGGTGTCGAATGAATCCACGATATTGAACATTCCGGCAAATTTCGGGCCTTGTTCCGGCAAATCCTTTGCCGAACCACCGCAGAGCACCATCACGTCGATGTTATTTTTTTCGGATTCCGCTTCTTCCAAAGCGCAAACCGGAATTCCCGGCGTTTCAATTTGCAATTTGCCCGGATCCCTCCTCGTAAAAACTGCGGCAAGTTCCATGTCGGGACTTGCCGAAATTGCTTTTTCGACTCCTTTGCCGATATTTCCGTACCCTGCTATGCCAATTTTGATTTTCATGCAAAACATCCTTCCTGCTTTTGTTGTTTTTAAATCTATCATTTTTCGATGAAAACGGCTTGCGCTATATTTATTCCGTGATCGGCGCACCGTTCCAAGTCTATTACCATATCGGTGAAAACCACCCCGCCGCGCGGGTCGCATTTTTCGTCTTTCAGGCGCTGTATATGCGATTCGATGCAAAAATCCGCGAGTTCGTCGACTCTGTCTTCAGATTCGTTTAGTTCCGTTACGCGGCCTTCATCGTTTTTGTCGAATATATCTGCAGCTATTTCAATCGTTTTTATCGCTTCTTCGCTGAGTTTTTGCAATTCGCCGATGGCCTCATCCGAAATTTTTACGCCTTTGTCAAAAAACAGCGTATATTCCGCTATGTTTTCGGCATGGCCTCCGATTCTTTCAAAATCCGCCACTATGCGGAGCATCATGCCAGCTTTTTCCATATCCGCAGGAGAAATTTTCAAATTTCGTATCCGCACCAGCCAACCTGTTATTTGGTGATTCAAAAAATCTACCGTTTCTTCGGTTTTCAAAACATTTTCGGCTTTTTCCGAATCTTTTTCGAAAAACGAACCGACGGCCAATTTCAGGTTTTCGATGGCTACCTGCCCCATTCGGTAAACTTCGCGGTGCGCTTGGGGAACCAAAATAGTAGGCGTGGCCAAAACGCTTTGGCTTAAATAAATCAAACTTTTCGCATTCGTGCTTTCATGCTGTTTTTCCGGTATGAATTTGCGGGACAGCCATTCTATTTGTTTGATAAACCCCACAAACATGGCCGTTATGGTGACATTGAAAAAAGTGTGGTACATGGCCAATTGGGTTTTGGGATTGTCCGGCCAAACATTCTCGAAAATCGGCAATACAGATCCGCGGAACACTATAATCAAGGTGCCAAGAGTCAGCGTTCCGAAAACTTTGAACAAAACATACGAAAGCGCAAGCCTCTTGCCTTCGCGGTTGACAGCCAAAGAAGCTATCGCCGCAGTTATGCATGTCCCGATATTGCTGCCCATGGTCAAAAATACCGCCGTATCGAATGTTATGACGTTCTGCCCTATCAAAATCAAAAAAATGACCGTCGCGGCCGAAGAACTCTGGACAATGCAAGTGAAAACAAGGCCTACGAAAAGCGCCGCCACAGGATGGTTAAAAGTCGAAAGCATCATTTGAAAAGTTTCGTTATTGGCGAATTCCCTCAGGGGATTGCCCATGGTAGCCATTCCGAAAAACAGAATTCCGAAACCGAGCAAAATATATCCCGCGTTTTTTACATTTCTCTTTTTAAAAGTCAAAAAAATCAGAAGGCCAATAAATATAAAAAGCGGCGCGTAGGGATCGATTTTCAAAGCGGCGATTTGAGCGGTTATGGTGGTGCCGATGGCGGTGCCCATGCTCACGCTTATAGCTTGCGTAAGGCCCATCAGCCCCGCGTTCACAAAACCCACAAGGATCACAGTCGTGGCGGAAGAACTTTGAATTATCGCAGTCACAAAGGCCCCGACCAAAACCCCGAAAAAACGGTTTGAAGTGGCGCGTTCCAAAATAGTGCGCATTCGGTCGCCCGCCAAATTTTCAAGTCCGTCCGACATTATTTTCATTCCGAACAAAAATAGGCCGAGTCCCCCAAAAATTATGAATATTTGCGTGACAAATTCCCAATTCGAACCATCCATTCGGATATATTCCCTTCAGTCAAAAATCATTTATGATATTTGCAAAGCCCTCCACGCAGCCTGTATAAAAACGGCTCGAAGCACGCGCCGCGTTCATGAAAATTTTCAACTGTTTTGCTGTATTTCATCACCTCGCATACAAACAATGCCGCGCTGTCCACGGATTCGGCCAAACTGTGGCCGCATAGGATCCCCCCCGTCAAAACGCTCGAAAACAAATCTCCCGTCCCATGCATCCTAAATGGCAACAGTTCGATTTCCCTTTCGGCATATTCGCCGTTCTCCGAGAGAATGCAGTTATATAGTTTATCGCCCCGTTCGATTCCGGTGATCACCGCGTTTTTGGCGCCGATGTCGATCAATTTTTCTGCCAATGCCTGTATTTCTCCGCCGCCCGCGGCAAATTTGCCGTAATTTTCGTCGGCCAAAACGCAAGCCTCGGTAAGATTAGGCGTGGCAATGTCCGCTATTGCGACCAAACTTCTCATATTTTCGCACATTTCCGGGGTGTAGAACTTGTATATCTCGCCGTTGTCCCCCATCACCGGGTCGATGACCGCATATTTGGGGGCAAAAGAACCCACAAGTTCCTTGATATATCCGATTTGCGCGGCCGAACCCAAAAATCCGCTGTAAACCGCGTCAAAACTCACCCCGCATTCTTTAAGGTGACTGATAAACCCGGGCATTTGCGCCGTGAAATCGGTAAATTGATAATTGGGAAAATTTGTATTCGCCGAAAAAATTCCGGTCGGTATTGGGCACACTTCGACTCCGCACGCCGATATAACCGGAAGCGCGGTGGCAAGCGAGCATTTTCCGAAACCGCATATGTCGTGCACCGCCGCCACCCTGGGCAGTTTGATTGGCGTGGACTGCATTTGTTCGTTCATTTTAATTTCATTTCCTTACATAATATTTATTTCCTATGCCGGTTCTTCGTCTTCCTCGCCCACTATCTGGTGAGCCATTTCCCTTTGGGCCATCACCAATTTGTAGTATATGCCCTTGGCGTCGAGCAGTTCGTTGTGGGTGCCGTATTCGGCCACTTTGCCCTTGTCCAAAACAAGCAGCCTGTTCGCGTTGCGGAGCGTCGAGAGCCTGTGGGCTATGGCTATCGTGGTGCGATTTTCCGAAAGTTTGTTCAGCGAATCCTGTATCATCTTTTCGGTTTCCGTGTCAAGGGAGGCGGTGGCTTCGTCCAATATCAGTATGCTCGGGTTGTGTATCACCGCCCTCGCTATGGCTACCCTCTGGCGCTCGCCCCCGGACATCGAGTACCCTTTTTCGCCCACCAGCGTGTTGTACCCTTCGGGTAGGTTTACGATGAAATCGTGCGCATTCGCCACCCGGGCCGCCTCTATCACTTCCTCGTCTGAGGCATAGGGTTTCGAGTACCTTATATTCTCCCTCACCGTCCCGGTGAAAAGATGCGTCTCCTGCAAAACCACGCCTATCTGGCTGCGCAGCGCCTCCTGCGATATGTCCTTTATATTCACTCCATCGATTAAAATTTCGCCCTCGTTCACGTCGTACAGGCGCATCAAAAGGTTTATGAGCGTGGTTTTTCCCGAACCGGAGTGCCCCACTATGCCGATCATCTCCCCGGATTTTATGTCAAGGCTCACATTTTCCAAAACAGGGTTGTAGCTTTGATATCCGAATGTGGCTTTGTTTATCGAAATGTCGCCCTCGATCTTTATGTCGATAGGCAGGTCTATGTCGAGTATTTCCGGGGTTTCCTCGAGTATCTCGAAAACTTTGCTCGAAGAGGTGAGAAAGTGCGATATGCTGTTGGGGATGTTGGCAAGCGAAGTCAACGGTCCGTAAACTATGCTCGTATATGCGAAAAACTGGTTGTATTCGCCGATTGTTATCGCGCGGTTGATGACTTTTTGGCCCGCATACCAAATTATGAGGTATGTGCCCGCATTGATCAAAAATGTGATAAAAGGCCAGATTGTCGACCATATCCTCGAAATTATTTCGGATTGATTGGATACCTCGAGGCTTGCGCGGTTGAATTTATCTATTTCTTTGTCTTCCTGCCCGAAACTTTTGACCACTCGAACCCCGTTCAATATATCATGCAGCAAATAATACAAACGCGTGCCCGCCACCCATTGTTTTCTGTTTTTGCCGTGTATATAGTCCCAAAAACGCGTGATTATGAAAATGGCAAACGGTATTGGGACTATGACGAAAAGCGCCGTGATCCAATTCATCACGAACAAAATGACCACCGCGATCGGCAGCGATACGACTTGCCTGAATATGCTCGGGAATTCGCGGATTATGAAAGTCTGCATCGCGCTTGTGTCGCTTGAAACCCTTGTCATCAAATCCCCGGTCGAATGCTTGTGGATGGACGAAAGCGAAAGCGTTTGTATTTTTTCGTAGAGCAGGGTCCTCAGCATGATCAAAAATTTCCCCGAAGCGACCGCGAGCAGCCGTCCTTCCACCACTCCGAGCGATCTCTGCACCAAGTCGATTGCCACGAGCAGCGCGATCCAACTCACGAATCCGCGGATTATCGCATCTATTTCCGACATATTTATGGAAGATTTCGGTACAAAATAGGTATCGGTGATGTGGCGCATGATTATAGGCAGGATAAACTGCATCAATATTCCGACAGTCGCCACGATAAACGGGAAAAACATGGCTAGCCGAAGGCCTTTTGTCATGGCCCACAGCTTCATGTACACTTCTAATTTTTTCATGCAGAACGGACATATCACGGAACCGTAGAGATACGGCCTGCCGCATTCGGGGCAAAATTTTTCGGGGGAATTGTTTACGAGAATTTCCTCGTTTCCCGTTTCGGAGAGCATCTCGCAGGCCTTCACCATCACGGCGTAGCGGGGTAGATTTCTGCCCACGATGAATTGGCATATCAAGGAAGCGCTCCCATTCACCGTGGCGTAAAAGCCCCCGCTGCCGTACATGACTTCCGTCCTGAAATTCGATGAGCCTATTATGTCGTATATTCCGAGCAGTTCGCCGTTCAGTATTTTATACATTTTTTTGTTCGTGAAAGCCACAAAACCTTTTACGAAATTCCCCTCGTGCATATTGAAAGGCAAGCAGTACATGAGTTTTTCCCCTGCGCTCGATTTTTCAAAAATTTCGAGGTCGGGCTGCGGCATTTCGTATAGCAATTTCATAAATACACCAACCCTCTTTACACGTAAATTTCTATTTTTTTGTAGCTGTTCGCATCCAAAGCCGACGGGTCTTTTATTTGGAAACTGTTTCCGTCTATGTCGTTTATGAATATCCTGCCGTCTTCCAGCGCCCTGATATTTGAGAACGGGTTGTTTAAAATAAAAGTCATGCTGCCCGCGTTCGTTTCGGTTTCCCAATATGTATATCCGAATTTTTCCTTGACCGAGGTGATTTTTATGATTTCGGGCGAAAAATATCTTCTGTCGAGTTCGTCTGAAAACAGCTGCCGCTGATCTTCGGGGAAGTCCTTCATGTACCTTATCATGCCGATTTCCTTTCCCCTGCCCATTTTTTTCGAATCGGGTTCCCTTACCGACAAGAATTCGTCGGGATTTGTTATCGGGAAACATCTGAAAATCACTATTCTTTCGAAAGATTCATTCGTTTCGTCCGCGTTTTTAAGCTCGAGGCTGATAAGCCCTCCTTCCGAGCGCTTGAATTTAGCATTTTGGGGCGTGAGCGCGACGGAAACGCGCTCCTTTTCCTGTTCCAATGTTTCATCCGCATTTTTTTCCGGCATTTATTTTCACTCCTTTTCACTCGCCCGCGATGACCCGTTTCATCGCGTCGCTCTGCAGTTTATACAGCTTGTAGTATATCCCCTTGTTTTTTATCAGTTCCACATGGTCGCCGCTTTCCGCGATTTCTCCGTTCTCGATGGCGAACAGGTAATTGCATTCTTTGAGCGTCGAAAGCCTGTGCGCTATAACTATGGTGGTGCGCCCTTTCACCAAGACGTTTATCGCTTCTTGGATCAGCCTTTCGGTTTCGGTGTCCATGGCCGCGGTGGCCTCGTCGAGGATCAATATTTTCGGGTCGAGCAATAGCGCCCTGGCTATCGATATCCTTTGCTGCTCGCCCCCGGACATCGAGCGGCTCCCCGTGCCCACGAGCGTTTCGTAGCCTTCCGGCATATTGGCGATGAAATCGTGGGCGTTGGCCGCTTTCGCCGCCGCTATTATTTCGTCCCTGGTCGCATCCGGCTTCGCGTACCTTATGTTTTCGGCCACCGTCCCCCTGAATATGAATATTTCCTGCGATACTATGGCGATATTTTTCCTGAGAGCCTGTATTTCTATGTTTTTTATGTTGTGCCCGTCTATTTTTATCGAACCGCTGATCACGTCGTACATCCGCGTGATCAAGTTCGCGATAGTCGATTTTCCCGCCCCTGTGTGGCCCACGAGCCCGATATAGTCGCCCTGCTTTATCTTGAAGGACATATTCCTCAGAATCGGGCGGTTGGCCACATAATGGAAGCA
>WRJC01000017.1 GCA_009782405.1 Oscillospiraceae bacterium | reverse complement strand
AAGAAGAGCTCATTTCGGCATCCGTGTATAAAATCGACCCTCCCACGGGAAACGCGATACTCGACATAGGCAAAGGCGAAGCCCTGCTCGTAAAATCGGAGCAGATACCCGGCGAGGTCATAAAAGAGGGCGAACGCATAAAGGTATATGTGATCGAGGTCAAAAATCAGGCGAAGGGACCGCTGATCACCCTGTCGAGAAAGCACGCGGGGCTGGTGAAACGCCTGTTTGAGCTCGAAGTCCCGGAGATAAGCGACGGCACGGTGATCATAAACAGCATAGCCCGGGAGCCGGGCATGAGGACCAAAATAGCGGTGAGCTCTTCTAACCCTGACGTGGACCCGGTGGGCTCGTGCATAGGCGCGAAAGGCGGAAGGATCAACGCGGTGGTGGGCGAGCTCGGCAGCGAAAAAATAGATGTGATAAAATACTCCGATAACCCCGTGGAGTACATAAAGGCCGCGCTTTCGCCGGCGGAAGTCACCGAGGTCAGCGTGAACGAGACGGAGAGGAGCTGCCGCGCGGTGGTCGAGCCTTCCCAGCTCTCGCTCGCAATAGGCAAGGAAGGGCAGAACGCGCGCCTGGCCGCCAAGCTCACGGGGTACAAAATAGACATAAAGACATCTCAATGATCAGGGGGGAGCATATCATGCCAGCGGCAAAGAGGATACCTCAGAGAAAGTGCCTTGGATGCGGCGCCTCGAAAAACAAAAACGAGCTGATAAGGGTGGTGCGCAGCCCGGAAAATGATATAAGCATCGATTTAAGAGGCAAAAAATCAGGACGCGGGGCATATATATGCCGCGACGCAGGCTGCCTGAAAAAAGCCGTGAAGGCTAAAAGATTCGATAAAAGCCTGGAGACCAAAATCTCGGACGAAATATTCGAATCGCTGCTGGCCCAAATTACTGAACCCGGGGATCAATCAAATTAAAATCTACGGAGGTGCATATTTGCAATATGGCGATAAAACAGTTTAAACTCAGGGAGATTGCCGCGAATTTCAATGTAAAAAGCAAAGATATATCAGATATCTTGGTATCATACGGGTTACCGGCCAAAAACACGACGGCGACTCTCGAAAGCCCCGACTTGGATCTGATCTTCGAATATCTGACCCGTCAAAATCAAGTCGCGGACTTGGATGTCTATATGTACGCTCCGAAAATCGAAAAAATCGAAAAAATCGAAAAGCCGGAACCCGAAACATCCGCTCCCCCAAAAACCGAAGGGGAGGCCGCGGACAAAAAAGAAGAGATCAAAGAAGTCAAAGAAGAAATCAAAAGGGAACCGCCCCCGGAAAAACCCAAAACCGCCCCCGCGCCCGAAAGGCCCAAGGCCCCCGCCCCTGCCGCGCCCCAGCAAAAAACCCAGCCGCAGGCGCCGCGTCCCCGCGGGCAAAACCAGCCTCCGAGAAAAGAGCGCGATTTTTCGAATCCCGCGTTCGGCAAAGGCGGAAAAGAAGGGCAAGCTGGCAAAAACATCCGAAACGACAGACCCCAGCCCCGGCCCAAGCCGGATTTCAAAAATTCGCAAAGGCCGCCCAGGCCCGGGGAAAAGGTCGATATAATTTCAAGCGACAACATCAAAGTGACCGCAGGGGTCAAAAACGAGTCGGCGAAAATAGTGGACACCAGGACCACAAGCGTGGATCTGTCGAAATACAACGAAAACCTCGAGACTTTCGTCCCCGATGCCGGAAAAGGCAGGGGCGCGCCCGCCGACGACAGGCCGAAACCCAAAAAACCCCCGGCCTATCAGCCCAACAGGCCCTACGAAAGGGACAAATCCGGCAGGCCGATCGACAAGGAAAAACTGGCGCTCGAAAAGCTCCGGAAAACACAGCAGGAAGCCAAGCAGGAAAAAGCCAAGAAAAAACAGCTTTCGATCATTCTGCCGGAAAAAATAATCCCTTCGGCGCTCGCCTCCAAGCTCCAGATAACTTCGGCCGAAGTGATGAAAAAATTGTTCATGCTCGGCGTCAAAGTCAATGTGAACGAGGAAATGGACTACGACACGGCGGGGCTCGTGGCGATGGAATTCGGCGCGAAGGTGGAAAAAGAGGTGGTCGTGACCATCGAAGATCGGCTGTTCGACGATTTTGCGGACCCGGAGGAAAAACTTGCGGTCAGGGCGCCCGTGGTGGTGGTGATGGGGCACGTGGACCACGGCAAAACCTCGCTATTGGATGCCATCAAGCACACTAACGTGACTGCGGGCGAGGCGGGCGGCATAACCCAGCACATAGGGGCTTACAGAGTCGAAACAAACGGCAGGGAGATAACTTTCCTCGATACCCCGGGCCACGCGGCCTTTACCGCGATGCGCGCCCGCGGCGCCAAGTGCACGGACATCGCGATCCTCGTGGTGGCCGCCGACGACGGGATCATGCCGCAGACGGTCGAGGCGATAAACCACGCCAAAGCGGCTAATGTGACGATCATAGTGGCGATAAACAAAATGGACATGCCCCAGGCCGACCCGGACAGGGTAAAGCAGGATCTCACAAAGTACGAACTTGTGCCCGAGGACTGGGGCGGGGATATCGTGTGCGTGCCGGTTTCGGCGATCACGGGCCAGGGCATAGACGAGCTGCTCGAAATGATACTTTTGGTGGCCGACATGAAGGATTTCAAAGCCAACCCTGACAGACCCGCGCAGGGGGTGGTCATAGAGGCCAAATTGGACAAGGGAAAAGGGCCCGTCGCGACGGTTTTGGTGCAAAACGGCACCCTGAAATCGGGCGATATCGTGATTGCGGGAATGGCCGTGGGCAGGGTGAGGGCCATGACGAACGACAGGGGCAAGAGCATGAAATCGGCAGGCCCTTCGATGCCGGCCGAGATCACAGGCCTCTCCGAAACCCCGAACGCGGGCGACACGTTCCGGGCGGTCGCGGACGAAAAGATGGCGAGGGAGCTCGTGGAGAAAAGAAAGTCCGAAGACAAGGAAGAGCAGTTCAAAACCTCCTCCAACATCACCCTCGAGGATTTGTTTTCGCAGGTCAAAAGCGGCGTGAAAGAATTGGGGATAATAATAAAGGCGGATGTCCAGGGCTCGGTGGAAGCGCTCCGCGCCTCGCTTCTGAAGGAATCAAACGAAGAAGTGAAAATAAAGGTGGTGCACAGCGCGGTCGGCGGAATAACGGAATCGGACATACTGCTCGCCTCGGCCTCGAACGCGATAGTCGTGGGATTCAACGTGCGCCCGGACAAAGCCGCTTCCGACGCGGCTGAGAGAAGGGGCGTGGATGTGCGCACATACAGGGTGATCTATGAGTGCATAGAAGAAATAAACGCCGCGATGAAGGGCATGCTCGCCCCCAAATTCAAGGAAACGCTGTTAGGCCGCGCCCAGGTGAGGCAGATCATAAAAGTCCCGAATGTGGGAACCATCGCGGGCAGCTACGTGCAGGACGGGAAGATCACGCGAAATTCGCAGATACGCGTGGTCAGGGACGGCATCGTGATATTCGAGGACAAAATCTCGTCGCTGCGGCGCTTCAAGGACGATGTAAGGGAAGTGGCCCAGGGCTTTGAGTGCGGCGTGGGCCTGGAAAAATTCAACGACATACGGGAATTGGACATTTTGGAATCGTTTGTGATCGAACAAATTTAGTTAAAACTAAAATAAAAAACAGGAGGGAAAATTTCATGAAACTCACCATAGGGCTGCAACTTTACACCATAAGGGGCGAAATCGGCTTGGGCTACGACGAAATTTTAAAAAGGGTCGCCGGCATCGGCTATCAGTGCGTCGAAATGACCTACGACCCCGAACACGGCGAGGAAGCGGGCGAGGCGATCAAGAAGTATTCGCTTTTCGCGACCGGGGCGCACGTGGGCATCGACGAAATCGAAAACAACTTCGAAAAAGTCGTAAAATTCATCGAAGCCATCGGGGCAAAAGCCATCACGGTCCCGGGGATCGGCGGGGTGGACACCGAGGAAAACACCATAGCCACCGCAAAAAGGCTCGAAGCCGCAGCGCAGAAGATCATGGCCGCAGGCTATGAAGCGGGATTCCACAACCACACCGGGGAATTTGCCACAAAGTACGGCGAGAAAACGATCATGGACATCTTCCGCGAATATGCCCCCTCGCTCAAATTCCAGATCGACGTGGGGTGGGCCCACGCCGCAGGGGCCGACGTCGTGGCCGAACTGAACAAACTCGGCAGCCGTTTGTCCTCGATGATCCACATAAAGGACGTGGACGACAAAAAAACCCCCACCGAGATAGGCTCCGGGAATGTGTGCTGGGAATGCGTAATCGAAACCGCAGCCAAGCTCGGGGTCAAATACGGAATCGTGGAACAGGACACCTGTGTCAACTACCCGCCGTTCGAATCGGTCAAAGTGAGCTTCGACTATATAAAGACGGTGAACTAAAAAACATATACAAAGCCAAAAAAAAGGATGCGAAAATTTTCGCGCCCTTTTTTTAATCTAATTCGGCAGCTTCCCCATAAATTCTTTCAGGCATTCTTGCCATTCCCCTTCTTCGCGGCTTTCGGCGCTTTCAGACAAAAACGCGAGCGCCTCCGGGGATTCTTTTGAAAGTTTTTCGTACAGCGCGAGATATTCTTCGCCGAAAAGGCACTGCGACTCTAAGATATCCAAGAAATCGGCGGCGGACGATACCGCCCCGACGATGATGCCCGCTTTTTTTCCGCCGTCGCCGCATGTCAGTATTTTTTCATAAAGCCGGTTAAACTCCTCGTCCGTCATAAGGGATTCGGATATGATCCTGTCTTTTTTTGAATTCATGTCTTTGTCCAGCCTGTCGAGCTCTTCGAAGTCGATGGCTTTGAGGAGTTGTTCGCACAATCTCATTCCCTCGGCGCTTTTTTTCGCGGAAAGCTCCGGGGCGATTTCCGCAGCCGAGCTTTTGCCCAAAACCGCGAGCCCTTTGCCGTAGCAGTTTTTTATCCCGCCCTTTTTTTTGAACATATCGACCAGGGCGATCAGTTTGGGCTCGTCCGCTGCGGTTATATCCTTCCCCGTCTCGGATATGCAGAAAGAATCGAGCGCATGCAAAATGGCCGCCGCCAATTCGTTTGCTTCTTTCGAGGTCACCGACGTGCTCGTGCCTTTTGTGTAAATCCATATGTTGTCCGAAAGTATGCCGTATATTTGCGCCTGGATGGCATCCATGTCCTTTTCGCTCAGCAGGCCCGCATCGAGCGCATTGTCCGCCAGGCTCAAAAAATAGTTGCCGAGGTCGATATTTTCGGCTTTGATCGCATATCGCGGGGACACATGGCGCATTTCCCCAAAATCGTCATTCCCGCCAATCTTCTTCATAACCTATCAGCTCCTCCACGTTTCTATCCCTTACAAAACCCTCTCCCGTGCCCACGTGATCGTCCCATATCCCGTCGTCGCCGAACTTGTATTTTCTCAGTATCTTTTCAAGGCCTTTGCCCTGCATATGCTCGATCGAGCCGTAGCACGGATTGTTTTGAAACGCGTCGAGCATCTCGCTTATCAGGTCGTCGTCGGAAATCGTGTTTTCCGTCTCGGTTTTTATGAGATAAAACAAATCCATGATTATCCCCATCGTGGCCGCTAAATCCTGCTGCTCTATGTAGCGGGTCTCCAAAAACGCGCTTGTCAGCCTCGCGGCCGCGTCGGATTTTATCTCGAAGCGCTCGTGTTCGGCCAGCGCCTCGCGGCGCAAAACCGCAATTTCCCGGGCGACGCTTTCGGTGATGGCCAAGCCGTAATTGTTCGCTTTGGCGTTCAGCTCCACGAGCTGGGCTATGAGCTTTTTGTCTTCGTTTAATTTTACCAGCGAATTTCCGAACTCCGATTTCAAAACTATGTTTTTGTCCAAAACGAGCCGCCTCCTTGAAAAAATTAACATAACCACACGCATTCTACTATAAATCCTTTGATTTGTCAAGCGATTTCTTTGTTTTTTGCGGGAAAAATCAAAAAAACGTGTAAATTGTTGCAAAAAGCGATATCGTGTGATATAATGATGATAAAATATGTGAATTCTGGAGGCAAAAATGCACCACATAAAAATATCGAATTTCGGACCAATAAAAGAATGCGATATGGACGTAAATCAATTTACTGTCTTAACTGGCCCGCAGGCAAGCGGAAAGAGCACGATCGCAAAAGCAGTATATTTTTTCAGGACGATAAAAGACGATATATTAGATTTAATTTTGAAAAATAAAGATCAAACATCTTTGAAAGAAGTTTTAAAGAAACACTTAATAAAAAAACTCGGAAGTTTATATGGTATGGCGATTGGAGAGATAGCTCAGGCTAAATTAGAATATATTTATGCAGAAGATACATTTATAGGAATATATGTGACATCTTATGTCGGGGATGCAAACGTTGCCAACTTTGATTTCGGAAAAAAAATAGATGATTTTTTCAATGACAAATCTGATTTGAAATACCCCATTGATGAAAAAACAAAAAACAAATTATCCGAGGAATTAACAGGGATATTTCAAGACGATACCGAAACAATATATATTCCGGCAGGTAGAATGGCGGTATCATTGCTTTCCGAACAACTTAATTATATACTTATGTCTATGGAGGATACTCAACGACAAACTATAGATTATTGTGTTCGGAAATATTTTGAACTTGTATTAAAAATAAAATCATGGTGTGATAAAATAAATCCGGCAATAAAGGGGAGAAGTGAATTGAATACAGCTATAGGTGAATTTTATGAAAAAATAATCAAAGCCGAATATATATGCAGAAACTCGGAAGAACATCTTATCTTTGGCGATTCCCAATCTGTAAAACTTAATTTCGCCTCATCGGGACAACAAGAAGCTGTTTGGATATTAAACATATTGGCTTATTTTTCTGCTGAAAATAAAAAAGTATTCCTCATTGTTGAAGAGCCCGAAGCGCATTTATATCCCAAATCCCAAATGTATATGACCGATGGGATAGCTTTGTTTGTCGGTGGCGGCGATAATGCGGGATTAATCACAACGCACAGCCCGTATATCCTTGGAGAACTTAACAACCTTATATTATGCGGTCAGGCGGAAAACGACGGCATTGATATAAATTCAATAAAAAAGGCATCGGATATTGACGATAACGCCTGGTTAAAAAAAGACGTGTTACAAGCATTTCACGCAATAAATGGAAACTGCGATAATGCACTGACAGAATCGGGGCTTATTATGAATGAGCTGATTGAAGGCGCGTCCGAAAAAATAGATGACAAATGTTCTGCCCTTATCGATTTATTTCACGGGGAGGATGATAAATGAGTTTGCCTCTATCCAGTTTTGAATCCGGTTATAAAGACACAAAACCGAAAGAAGTTATTTCGCGGGAAAAATTAAATAGGCATATCGCCATAAATGACGATAAGTGTCTTGTACGGCAATTTAGGATTGATGGATATGTCATTACGGAAAACATAAAAAAATGCGATTATTTGGTGCTCAATGACGATAAATACACCGCATATTTTATTGAACTCAAAGGCAGCGATATAACCGGCGCGATAGAACAGATTGCCCAAACGGTTGAAAAACTAAAAAATGATTTGTTGAAGTATGATAAAAAATTGCGGATTGTATATAGCGGTCAAGTCGGAAGCGGTACCATTGCGGAATGGAAGAAAAAGAATAAAAATGCAGATGCCGGACGGCGTACATATACAGACCATATATAATGCGGATAGCAAGCTAAAACAAAAAATGTCGATCACGCGCCCCTACGGGCAAAATTCCAACCCGCTATTCGCATTTATAATTTTTTGTTGCAAAAAGCGATATCGTGTGATATAATGATGATAAAATATGTGAAAAGGGGAAATGCGAACATGAGAAAAACACGCGCAAGCGCGGCCGTGGCGGCGATTCTGGTCGTTTTTATGTTGTCGGCGGCGGTATGCTCCTGCAATTCCGGCGGCGGCAATATTGGCGGCGATGCCTCGGCGACGCCGGAGCCGGAAGAGGGAACCAAAGAAATCGATTTGAAGCTGGAAGTAAAAGAGGAGCTGCCCGACAGACAGTACGGGGACGCCGTCATAAATGTTTTGGTCGGCGCGTTTTCGTTTCAGGATATGTACGCCCCCGAGGAAAACGCCCTGACAATGAACGACGCCGTGTATCACAAAAACCGCGCCGTCGAGGAAAAACTCGGGATAAGCTTCAACGTGGTCGCGCCGGGGCTGGACCATACCGAAGCGGGGCTCTCGACCGCCAAGTTCAGGCTCGCCATGAAAGCGGGCGACCCCGCCTATGACATCTATATCAACGCGCAGGCCGAAATGACTTCCTGCGCCAAAGAGAAATTTTTTTACGATTTCAGGGAGCTCCCGTATGTGGATCTGAGCAAGCCCTGGTGGGACAAAAACGCGATAGCCGATTTGTGCTTCGGGGAAAAAGTCTATTTCGCGACGGGCGACATCAGTTTTTCGACCTTGGGGATGACGGGGCTGCTTCTGTTCAACAAGAACCTCATGAAAAATATGGATCTCGAATATCCCTATGAGCTTGTCAAGCAGGGCAAATGGACATATGACGAATTTGCGAAATACATCAAAGACGCAAATCAGGATTTGAACGGCGACGGAAAAATGAGCTATCTCGACGATATGTTCGGGCTTGCGGGCTGGCAGTGGGAAATCGGGCCCAATTTCTACGCCTCGATGGGCGGAAGCTTTCTTGCGAAAGACTTTACCAATATGCCGGTTTTAAACATCAACACGGAAAAATCCTACAATATTTTCGCAAAAGTGGTGGATTTGTTCAGAGTTTACGAAGCCTACCAGAATACGCGGGAATGGCTCGACGACATGATAGTTTTTCACGAGGGAAGGGTGCTTTTCATAGACACGCGCCCGTATTATATGGACTATTTCAGGAGCATGCCCGACGATTTCGGGATTATCCCCCATCCGAAATACGATGAAAACCAGGCATCGTACCGCCAGCTGGTCAGCAATGTGGGGACATATGTCGCAGTCCCCACGACAAACAGCGACCCCGAGCTTGCAAGCGTCGTGCTCGAGGCGCTCGCGGCGGAATCCTACAGGAAAGTGACCCCGGCGTATTACGACGTGGTGCTTCAGATAAAACTCGCCAGGGACAACGAAAGCGAGGAGATGATCGACATCATCGCGCATAACCGCGTATACAACGTTCAGCTTGAAACATTTTCGACGGGAAACGTGTTCATCGAGATGATAAAGAAAAGCGACATAAATCTCATGTCGCTTTATGAGAAAAACGAGGGGCGGATAAAAAAGGAACTCGAAAAATTGATCGAGGACATGGACTGACCCCGAAGCTTTCAGCCGGAGATTTTGCAATAGCCGGCCATTTCAATGAGCCGCTGGCCCAGCTCGCCCACAAGAAAGTCGCGCAGCCTTCTCGCGGGCGAGCCGTCGGCTTCGTCGGATCTGATCACTGCGTAGTAGTATGTGGCATAAGGATAGCTCCCATTTTGCAAGTTCTCGTTTTCGGGCGCGACGCCGCCTATTTGCAAGACTTTTATGTTTTCGTTTTTGTATAGGTTGTTGATGTAGTAGTAATACGTGTAGCCTATGCTCGCCTTAGCGTTTTTGTACTCGGCCACGGCCTCGATCAGCTCGCCCATCGCGCCGATGAGCTGCGTGTCTATCGGGGCGATCATTTTTTTGCCCTGCATCACCATCTGCTCCATCGCGGTCTGGCTTCCCGAATTGGGTTCCCGCTGGTATGCCTCTATCGCCATGTCCTCGCCGCCCACTTGCTTCCAGTTTGTGATTTCCCCGCTGTATATCGCCCGCACCTGTTCGGCCGTGAGGCTGTCTATGGGGTTGTCTTTGTTTGTGATGAACACGAAGCCGTCCCTCGCTATCGGGGCGATATCGAGCTCCACGCCCGCTTCCTTGGCCAATTTTTTTTCTTCGTCCGAGGGCGGCGTCACCAAAATCAGATCCTTGGTTGCATTGGGATCAATCCAAGTACGCCGATTTTGCTCTATCAGATTCACATAGGCGAAGTGCGTAGTGCTGGGATACAGAATTCCCGAATAGACCAAATCGTATACCTTTTCGTCGGAATAATCGAAAAATTGCCGGCACAATTCGGCGGTGATCGGCAGCGTG
The DNA here is from genome assembly GCA_009782405.1 of Oscillospiraceae bacterium. The sequence goes on along the minus strand of WRJC01000017.1, from coordinate 59,109 downwards.
GCGGTGGAGCCGTCTACGATAAATATCTCTTTTTCGGATATGGGCGGCTCATCGACGATCTTCTGCCAGCCTGCCGGCCTTTCCAGCATGACATTTACGTTCGCGTTTTTGTCCGCGAAGCTCAAATCCTCCTTTCCCAGGTCCTCCCGGTTTTTTACCAAAAATATGTATTCGCACTCGTTTTCCCCCCAGGCCGCCGATATTTTATACGCCCTGCCCGCGATGTAGCGCAAATCGGAATTCGGGGGGCCGTAATAATTAGGCGTGAATGTCCAATGCAAAAAATAAGTGTCGGAGCTATATTCCCCTATTTCAAACGCCTCCACTTTCAGGCTGTATTTATTGCCATCCGATTCAAATGCCGCATCGAGCTCATCGACCGCCGAAGAGGCGTTTTCGCCCCCGTAATACGGCACAGTCAGCAGCTCATAGGATATCGCGAGCTTGTCGGGGGGGCCGCCCGCGAAATCGACGGTTATCAAATCTCCCGAACTCACCTCGAAAAGCTCCTCCATGTCCGGATTTTTTTCAAAAGCATAAGCATAGGCATCCACGCCACCGGCCACATCGCCCTCCCATTTTACCGGAATTATATAATGCGGGATCTCTTCGCCGTTGGCCGTAACTTTTATCTTCGGGTATTTTTGGCCGCACCCAAATATAGCGCCCAGGCATGCCGCCGCCATCAAAAATACGGCAAACGCCGCAGCGGCCCGCGAATATTTTTTGCTTTTTTGGGTCATTTTGTTTCGCCTCCCCTAAATTTGCCGCTCTTCTATGAGTTATATTATACCCCAAAATCCCCCCGCAAGTCAAGGGAAATTTATCGTAAAATTTTTTGCAAAAAGCAATATATTATTTTCACATAAAACGTCGATTATTTACAAATTTTACATGATTTTCGGCGTTGGGCGTGATAAAATGTATAAATCGGCATGTATTCGAATTCAAATTGCTACAAAGGGGGCATGTTTTGTGAAAAAAATTCTTGCCGTTGTTTTGGCGGCTGCGGCGCTTGCGGGGTTGTTTTTGTGCGCCTGCGAAAAGAAAGAGGAGTCCGGGGCGGACATCGACACCAGGGACGCATTGCAAAAAATCATGGAATCCGCCGTGTCCGCAGCAGGGGATGATGTTGTCATACCGATGACCTTCGACGGCGAAATTTCGGCGGAAAACTGCGGGGACAAACTGGGGCTCACGCCCGCGCAGTTCGAGGACTGCGCGATGGACGCTTTCTATATGACTGCCGCGATCGGAACTTTTGCCTTTGAGGTGGTGCTGGCCAAGTGCGAAAGCTATGCTTCGGCAAAAGAATTAAAAAGCTTGGCTGCCAAGGGATACAACTGGAAAAAATGGGTTTGCGTGTTCCCCGAACAATGCTTTGTCATAGATTCCGGCCGCTTCGTGCTGCTCGGGGCCGTTTATGACAATACGGCGGAATTGTTTTTGAGCGCCTTCAGGGAGCGCTTTGACACGGCGGCGGGCGATGTGAACAAGTTTTATGAAAAAGGCGACGACGAACCCGGCGAAGCCGGAATCGGCGGCGGGCTGATTTTGGATTGACCTATGCTTTTTTCGAGCGTCGAGTTTCTGTATTATTTCCTCCCGGCGGCGCTTTTGGGGTATTTTCTCGTCCCGATGCCAAAAGGTTCGCCGAAATTCCGCAACTACTGGCTGCTTTTGATGAACCTGGTTTTTTACGGCTGGGGGGAGCCGCGCTATCTGGCGCTGATTTTTGTCCAGGTGCTTTCAGGCTGGGGATTTGGCCTGCTTTTGGATCGCCTGCGCGGAAAAAAGGGCGCAAAAGCCGCGCTTGCGGGAGCAGTGGCGGTGGGGATCGGAAGCCTGATGTTTTTCAAATACACGAATTTTTTCATTGTGAACATAAACGGCTTTACAGGCACCTCGCTGCCGCTGTTGAAGCTTGTCATGCCCATCGGAATCAGCTTCTACACTTTTCAGATACTCAGCTATGACTTTGACCTGTATTTCGGGCGCGCCAAGCCGCAAAAAAATTTATTCGCGTTTTGCGCCTATGTCACGCTGTTCCCGCAGCTGATCGCAGGCCCGATCGTCAGATACATAGACGTCGAAAAGCAATTGGAAATGCGCGATCATACTATAAGGCGCTTTGCGGAAGGGGCGAAAAGGCTCGCTTTTGGGCTTGGCAAAAAAGTGCTTTTGGCAAATGTGCTCGGCGAGCTGGTGGAGTTTTGCAAAAACGGGGATGCAAGCGTTTTTGGCACGTGGCTGTATATAACAGCCTATGCGCTGCATATATATTTCGATTTTTCGGGATACAGCGATATGGCCATCGGGATGGGCAAAATGCTGGGCTTCGATTTTCTGGAAAATTTCAACTACCCTTACATCGCGGGAAGCGTTTCGGATTTTTGGCGGCGCTGGCATATTTCTTTGTCTTCGTGGTTCCGGGATTATGTGTATATCCCGTTAGGCGGCAACCGCGTCAAGGCGCCGCGTTACGTTTTCAACGTGATGGCAGTTTGGTTTCTGACCGGTTTTTGGCACGGGGCGGACTGGAACTTCATGGTTTGGGGCACATACTTCGGGGTTTTGCTGTTGTTTGAAAAGTTCGTTTTGGGCGAGGCGATAAAGAAACTGCCGCGCTTTGTCTCGCATGTATACATGTTTTTGGCGATTTTGATCGGCTGGATGTTTTTTGATTCGGAAACGCTGATGGTTGCCGGCCGCCGCATAGGATATATGTTCGGCGCGGGGGCAGATGGGCTGATCGGAGCGGATATTCCCTATTATCTGCGCAGCTATCTCGTGCCGCTTTTGGTCGCCGCAGTAGGCTGTACGCCGCTTCCCTCGAAACTGGCGGCGAAAATCGGGGGCACTGTAAAGGGCAGGCGCTTTATGGTCGCTTTTGAACCGCTTGCCGTTTGCGCGATAATCTTGGCGGTCACCGCTTATCTTGTGGACGGGTCGTTTAACCCATTCATATATTTCAGATTTTAGGGGAGGGGTGAAACGAATGGAAAAAAATGGCGAAAAGCCCGGGTTTGGGCCGATTCTGACATCTGCGGCATTCACGCTGTTGATCGGGGGGGCGTTTTTTTTGAATTTGTTTATGCCCAAAGCAGAAGTGCTGCAAAGCGAACGCCGAAAGCCCGCCGCATTCCCGAAACTGTCGGCCGATAATTTGCTGTCCTCGGAATTTATGGACGGCTTTGCCGGTTACGCTTCCGACAATTTTGCCTTCAGGGAGCAATTGAGGACGGTACGCGCCTTCTGCGTGTTCGACGTTTTTTTGCAGACTGACAAGTCCGGCTTGTACAAAGATTTGGCCGTTGGCGCGGGCAAATTCGAAAAAATCGATGAAACTTCGATGCGAAAAGCGGCCGAAAAGATCAAAAAGCTGTGCGCCCTTTTCCCGGATTTGGATGTTTACTATTCGTTTGTCCCGGACAAAAGCGCATACGCCTCAAAGTATTATCCCGGTTTCGACCCAAAAACGGCAGCTTCCGTTTTGGCCGAAACTTTGGGCGAAATCGTTTTTATCGACCTTTCCGGCGCATTGTCGGCAGACGTTTTTTACAAAACTGATCTGCACTGGGACCAGTCGAAAATCATCGAAGCGGCAAAAACGCTGGCTTTGGCGATGGGTTTTTCGGACAGGCTCGAAACCGGATTCGAAAAAAACATCGCGGGCAACTTCAACGGCGCGTACACCGGGCAGCTCGCGCTCCCGCAGCCCCCGGACGAAATGGCATACCTGACAAATGAAACATTGGAAAAAGCGACCGCAAAATATTTTGACCCGGCGCAAAACGGGTGGGAAACGGGAGCCATTTACGATGTACAGGCCGCCATTGGCCGCGATCCATACGATTTGTTTTTGAAAGGGGCAAAGCCGCTCATAACCATCGAAAACCCTTCGGCGAAAACAAGCCGGCAGCTCTATCTGTTCCGCGATTCGTTCGGCTCGAGCCTCGCGCCGCTCTTGGTTTCCGCATATGCGAAAATCACGCTTATCGACATGCGCTACATCGACAGCCGTCTGTTAGAGGAATATGTGGGCTTTGCCGAAGAAAATGCGGACGTGCTTTTTTTGTACAGTTCGCAGATATTGAACAACTCGGAAATTTTGCTGATAAATATAAACTGAAAGGGGAAATTTTGATCATGAACATACTTGCCGTGGGCTGCCATCCGGACGACGTCGAAGTGAATTGCGCCGGGACTTTGGCAAAATACAAAAAACAGGGGCAAAACGTCACAATTTGCCACATGACAAACGGGAACATGGGCCACGTCGTGATACCGCCCGACGAGCTTCGCGAAATTCGCATAGCCGAAGCGAAAAAATCGGGGGAAATCGCGGGAATCGAAGTGGTGACCTGCGATTTGGGCGATTTGCTCGTATGCGACGACATCGCGCAGAGGGACAAAATCATGGAGGTGATCCGCTTCTACAAGCCCGACGCGATAATCACCCACAGCCCAAACGACTATATGCCCGACCATGTCGCAGTCAGCAAATTGGTTTTCGACGCCTCGTTTGCCGCGAGCGTTCCGCATTATGGGGCGGGAGGCTCAGCCAAACTCACGCCGATATACTATATGGACACTTTGGCGGGCGTGAATTTTTTGCCGACCGAATATGTGGACATAACAGACGAAATAGACACGAAACTCGCCATGCTCGAATGCCACGTGAGCCAGATGAAATGGATGCGCGACCACGACGGGATAGACTTCGCCGAATTTGTCAGAACCTGCGCCAGATTCAGGGGGCTGCAGTCCCAAGTGCAGTACGCGGAGGCATTCACGCAATGCTACGCCTGGCCGAAAATCGCCGCTGCGAGGCTATTGCCGTAAAAATATTTTTTGGAGGATATAATTATGGATTTTCTGAGCACAGTCAAAAATTCCTTGTTGGAAAACTTTTATCCGAAAGGCTGGGATATGGCAAAAATCGATGCCTGCTGCGAAAAAGGCGCGGAAAGGGAACCATTCTGGCACAAAGGATTTGCCCCAGCGGAGTGCGAGAACATAAACGATTTCGACACTTTCATGGGCCATGAAATCGCGCTCCAAATCAAAAAGGCGAAAGACGCCGGGGAGAAACTGGCGATGATAGTTCCGGTCGGGCCCATGGGGATGTACAAGTGGGCGGTGTTCTTTTTGAAAGAGTGGAATGTGGACTGCTCCCATGTGCATACGTTCAATATGGACGAGTGGGCAGACGAACACGGCAACACGCTGCCAAACACAAATATCGCTTCGTTTGAATACTGCATGAAATCGGCGTTTTTTGACAAACTCGGGGATTTGGGCATCCCGCCAAATCAGAGAAATTTCGCCACGAAGGAAAATTTGCCCACATATGCGGGGAAAATAGCGGAGCTGAAAGCAAATGGCGCGAAACTCATAGTCATTTTCGGCATTGGCAGAGCTTGCCACATCGCCTTCTGGGAACCGCATTTCGCGCAGGAATTTTCCGGCGCCGACGAATGGAAAAAGCAGACCCACAGATTAGGGGCGAAACTGCACCCGCTCACAATCGAGCAAAACGCCATCACGAGCTTCAAAAGCAGGAGCACATCGGTGCCCTGCACCGCCAACACGATCGGACCGGGGCTTTTTTTGCAAGCCGACTATATAATCGGCGGCGCAGACGGCGCGCTCGGGCGGGGAATGGGCTGGCAGGGGATGAGTTTTTTGACGACGCTGCACTACGGCGAGTCCATCTGGATACCCTCGACGTTCATGCCCACGTTGCCCGGAAAGCTGTTTTACCTCAAAGAGCTTGCGGGCCCGCTTGTGGCCGATGTGAATTAAAATTTACAGAATTATTAATTTTTAATTTTTTTTGCCCTACCCCTTGACAAACAAAAGAAATTCGTGTATAATCCCAGATATGCGGATTTAGCTCATTCGGTAGAGCGCGACCTTGCCAAGGTCGAGGTGGCGGGTTCGAACCCCGTAATCCGCTCCATAAAGCCAAAAAAAGCGCGTATAACAAGCCTTGTTATACGCGTTTTTTGTCGTTTTTTTTGTTTTAAAAATGGTCGGTTATCAGAACCGGCTTTTTGCAAAACGCCTTTTTCAGCGTCTCCGCGTTGCCGAAAAGCTGCACGTCGTCTCTTTTTGCCACCTGCTCGAATTCATACACCCCGAGCGCCATATGCACCAGCGCGTGCTCCGAAACCTCGACGTCGGCTCCGGCGTCCGCGGTCTCCACCCGGCATTCGCCGCCGCCGTATTCGACCGCGTATGTGTTGTTATTCCAAGCGGCGAACCTGTCGATGATTTTTATAGTGAATTTGCCTTCGCCCTCCGGTTTTTTGAGCAGCTCGAGCATGCGCTTCGCGTCCACCACCCGGTTCATGCCCAACCAATTTGTTTCGATCCGGATATCGTACAAATTGTTCCAGTACAATTCCGCGACAAATTCGGGGCTTGCAGTAAAAGCCAAATTTTCCGCCGCTCCTTCGAACATCCCCATAAATTGCAAAATGCCCATCATGCCCTCGCGGCCTTCCCAGGCGATGTCGAATATCTCCAACGTGTTTCCGTTTCTTTTGAATTTCGCCCACGAGCATATATTGCCGCCGCCGTCCGCGAAATAGTACAGCTTGGTGGTGCCGTACAGGTTTATGTTCAAAACATCGTCCCAGCTCTTCGGCGATCTCGACAGCATCATATTGTGCCTTGCGGCGTAGGTTTCGTATAGCGAAATCAATTTTTCTTTTTCTTTGTCCCCTGCGACAAATTCGCGCGCCTCGCCGCAAACCGGGAAGCGGCGGGCGGGTTCGACGGGGAGGATGTATTTTTTTGCCGACCCGCACTGCTCATAGCCGAATTTTCTGTAATAGTCATGGGAAAACGGGTAAAGATGCGAAAAGACCACGCCCTTTTCATGTATGTCCGAAAATATTTTTTCAAACACTCTCCTCACGTGGCCCTGCCGCCTCGTTTCGGGCATGGAGGCCACCCCGCCTATCCCGTACATGGGAACTTTGTTGCCGTCGAACCACATGGTGTACGGCAACGCTTCAATGGCCGCGAGCGCGCGCCCGTTTTCATCCATTGCCCCATATACTTCGTCGTCTTTGTATTCGCCTTTCTCGATTTTCTCGCGCATTTCCTTTTCGTTCACCTCGGCGGAAAACGCGGCTCCCTGCACGCGCGAAACGGACAGTCTTTCCTCCGGCGAAACTTTCCTGTATTCGATTTTTGACATGTTGCCCCCCTTAATTATTTGCTCGGCGATTTGGCCATATCCAGCTGCACGCCGTTTTGAACTTTTTTTTCATATGTGGAATTTTGTATGAGCTCCTGCAATTTGTCCTCATAGGGTTTGCCGTCCAAAGGCAGCCTGACCGCTTTTTCCTCAAAGGAGGAAAGCATGATGGCGTTTGCGATCATCACCGGGTTTAGCCCCTCCGTGCCGTATGCGATCAGGTCGATATTTTTCGTGATTATCGAATTGATGAATTTTTCGGTCACGGCCTGGTGGCCGGAGGGCTGGCTGTGACTCACCGGGATTTTTGTTTCCCAGTTTTCCACCGTGCCGAAACCGTTTTCGGTCTCTCTGGAATATTTGAACATCGACATCCTGTTGCGGTAAAACACCAAGCTGCCCTTTTCATACACGAGCGTTCCGTTTTCGCCCACTATCTCAAGGCGGTTCGTTCCTGGGCATTCCCCGGTGGTCGTGATGAAATGGCCGATCATCCCGTTGGAATGCTCCATATATGCGGTCACCTCGTCTTCGACCTCTATGTCGTGATATTTGCCGATATGCGCGAATCCCTGTATTTTTTCGGGCAGGCCGAACAGCCAGTGGTACATATCGAGATTATGCGGGCACTGGTTCGTGAGTATCCCGCCGCCTTCGCCCGCCCATGTGGCGCGCCAGCCGCCGCTGTCATAGTATGCCTGCGAGCGGAACCACGACGTGTTGATCCATGTGGCGCGGGTGAGTCTGCCTAATTCCCCGCCCTGCAATATGTCTTTTATCTTTTTGTACTGCGCAATGGTCCTCTCCTGGAACATGATGCCGAACACTATGTCGGGGTTTTTCGCCTTTGCTTCTTCATATGCCCCGATCATTTTCTTGGCTCCGTTTACGTGCACCGTGACCGGCTTCTCGCAAAGCACGTGGATCCCTTTCGCGAAAGAATCGACTGTGATCGGCACATGGTCGTAGTGGGGGACCGCGATCAATACGGCCTCCAGCCCGGAATTTTCGAGCATATCCGAATAGCTGTAATATGCCTTGGTATTATACGCGGCGGCCGCGTCATCGGCTTTTTTTGCCACAATGTCGCAAACCCCCGCAATTTCCACGGTATCCATCGAACCGAGATACTTCAAGTGCCCGGAACCCATGTTCCCGAGCCCGACCACGCCTATTTTAACTTTTTTTCCCATTTTGCTTTTCCTCCCATTTTTGTTTCATGTTCACTTGATCGCTATGTTCACTATCTTGTCCGGCACCACGATTTCCTTTATGATCTCTTTTCCCGCGATCAGCTCTTTTATCCTGCCGCTGCTTTTTGCGAGATTCAGCGCCTGCTCTTTGGATATGCCCGCTTCCACTATGATTTTGTCGCGCACTTTCCCGTTTATCTGCACCGCCATCTCGACCGTGTTCTCCTTTGTCTTTTCCTCGTCGTAGCCGACCCAAGGCGATAGGGACAAAAACCCCCTGCCGCCCGCCAGGAACCACAGCTCCTCGCAGATATGCGGAGCAAAAGGGCAGAGCAGCGTCAAAAAGGTTTTCAGCTCGTCGATTGTTAGCGTTCCCGCGTCATATATTTCGTTTGAGAGGGTCATCAAGGATGCTATCGCCGTGTTCATCTTCAGGTTGTCTATGTCGCTTGTGACTTTTTTTATGGTCTGGTGGAACTTGGTTTCGAGGCGCGGCGTGGCTCCCCCTCCGCTCGCCATGTCGATCATCCCGAAGACCTTGTCGAGAAATCTTTTGCAGCCTTTCGCGCCGTTATTTGACCAGGGCACCGATTTTTCGAAGTCGCCCAAAAACATCTCATACAGCCGCAGAGTGTCCGCCCCGTACTCGCGCACCACGTCGTCGGGGTTTATGCCGTTGCCTTTGGATTTGGAGATCTTTTCCCCGTCCTCCCCGAGCACCATTCCGTGCGAGGTGCGCTTGAGATAGGGCTCGGCGCAGGGCACGATGCCAATATCGTGCAAAAACCGCGACCAGAAGCGCGAATACAGCAGATGCAGCGTGGTATGCTCCATCCCGCCGTTGTACCAGTCCACCGGCATCCAATATTCGAGGGTTTCTTTGGAGGCCAATTCGCCGTCGTTATGCGGGTCGCAGTAGCGCAAAAAATACCACGAGGATCCCGCCCAGCCCGGCATCGTGTCGGTTTCGCGGCTTGCGTCGCCCCCGCATTTTGGACACTTGCACATAACCCAGCCGGCCATCGCCGACAGCGGCGATTCGCCCGTGTCGGTTGGCTCGTAGGATTCCACATAGGGCAAAACAAGCGGCAGCTCGGATTCGGGCAGGGGGACATAGCCGCATTTTGGGCATATCACTATCGGCACGGGCTCGCCCCAATATCTCTGGCGGGCGAATATCCAGTCGCGCAGCTTGAACTTGACCGTTTCGTAGCCTATGCCCTTTTCGGAAAGGAACCGGTTTATCCTTTTTTTCGCATCCTCGACCGGCATTCCGTCCAATATGCCGGAATTGACCAGCGTTCCGGTCTCGGTGTCGGTGAAGGCCTCTTTTGCTATGTCGCCGCCCGCCACCACTTCGACGATCGGAAGCCCGAACTTTTTTGCGAACTCATAGTCGCGCTCATCGTGCGCCGGGACCGCCATGATCGCCCCTGTGCCGTAGGATATGAGCACGTAGTCGGAGACGAACACGGGTATCTTTTCGCCGTTGGCGGGATTTACCGCCTTTACGCCCGAAATCTCGACGCCGGTTTTATCCTTGGCCAGCTCGGCCCTCTCAAAGTCGGTTTTTTTCAGCGCCGCTTTTTTGTACCCGGCGATTTCGCCGTAGTTTTCGATATGCTCTTTTAGTTCCTCCAATATTTCGTGCTCGGGGGCGATTACCATGTAGGTGGCGCCATAAAGAGTGTCGGGGCGCGTGGTGTACACTTCCAAAAATTTGCCCTCGAACCCGTCCAGCGCGAATTTGACCTGGGCGCCGCTCGAGCGGCCTATCCAGTTGCGCTGTCCGGTTTTCGCCCGCTCGATGTAGTCGAGATCCTCCAGCCCGTCCAGCAGCTTTTGCGCGTAATCGGTGATCTTGAGCGTCCATTGGCTTTTTTCCTTGGGGATCACCTCGCTGCCGCAGCGCTCGCAAACGCCGCCCACCGCCTCTTCTTTGGCGAGCACGCACTTGCAGGAGGTGCACCAGTTCACCGGCTGCATTTTTTTGTAGGCGAGCCCCGCCTCGAACAGTTTCAAAAATATCCACTGCGTCCATTTGTAGTACGAAGGGTCGGAGGTGTTGATCTCCCTCGACCAGTCGAACGAAAAACCCAAAGATTTCGCCTGCGCCTTGAATTTGGCGATGTTTTTGTCGGTGGCTTCCTTGGGGTGCATTTTGTTTTTTATCGCGTAGTTTTCCGCGGGGAGCCCGAATGCGTCCCATCCCATCGGAAACAGCACGTTGTAGCCCTCCATGCGCTTTTTGCGCGCTATTATGTCCATGGCGGTGTATGGGCGCGGGTGGCCGATGTGCAGCGCCTCGCCGGAGGGGTAAGGGAATTCTATCAGCGCGTAGTATTTGGGCTTCGAGCGATCGTCTGATGCCTTGAAGGTTTCGGCTTCATCCCATTTTTTTTGCCATTTGCTCTCTATTTCTTTAAAATCGTAATTCATGGTGCGTGCGCCTCTCATAATTTTTGTTTCTTGTTCAAATATACCAAATTTATTTTATTTTGTCAAGGGACTTGACAAGAAAAATTTATGCGGCATGATGCAAAGCGGCCAAAACTGCCGGGTTCTGCACTCCAAAAAAGGCTATTTTATGACTTGCCAATATCCGTTTTTTCTTCCGCCGATGCGTTTTATGATCCCCTGTTCGCGCAACATTTGAATTTCGCGGGCGACCGTTCGCCTCGGCATATCCAATTGCTTGGAAAGCGCATCGTAAGTCATCTGAGGCGTTTTTGAAAGCGCGCATAAAATTTTGTTTATAGTGCCATTTATAGTGCCATCAGTGCCATTTATAGTGCCATAATTTGTGTCGTGTTGAAGTGAATCGCGCTTGAATATCACTTTGAAAAAGAATCCTTCTGTTTTAAATACCGGCTTTTCAAGATTCGCCGTTTCCATCGCCCGGATCATTTTCATGATGCCCGTCCCCATGCGTTCGATGTAGTGCGCGCGATGGAGCAAGCTGGCAATCACGGGGTTTCGGGTCACGCTCGTGCTCCCGAAATTTTCTTTCGTGATACCTTTTGGCGCGGTTCCGGGATTGGTGATTTCCACGCGGTCATCGAAAATTTCGACCATCACCCTCGCGCCTTTTTCAAAATAGTCGCGGTGGCAGACGGCGTTTATTACAGCTTCCCTGAGCGCATCTTCCGGCAATTCCAAGATATTTTTGCGCTGCACCGTTTTTATCTCATAGCGCACACGCAAATTGCGCTTCAAAAATACGATGGCATTGTCGATATTTTCAATTATGCTGCCATTGAAATCTTTCGCGTCGCTGATATTGGATTTTTTCAGGTATTTCAAATACTCGGCTTCATCGAAATTATCCGTTATCGGATATTTTTCATTCACGATGGAATCATATATGACTTTCCCCTCGGTCTGCAAAAAATCGATGATGCTGTCCCGTTCCAGTTTTTGTGAATTGGGGCCGGAACGCAAATAGAAGCCCTTGGAGCAGGAATAGGGTTTATTGGCGCCTTCGGGGACGGCGACGACGATAATGTTTTCATGCACTGCGACATCTGCCGACAAGCGCGGCTCGATTTGGTTTATCGTGTCCTGCACCCTTGAACGCGCGGCATTGCTTGTGTCCGTCCCGATTATTTTGCCATTATCGTCCACGCCAATAAAAATTCTGCCGCCCGAAGCGTTGGCGAACGCGCAAACTTCGGAAGCAAGGGATTTATCCGCAGATTCTTTGAATTCTGTCGTATAATTTTCGCCCTCGCCGAGAATGATATCTAAATCTGGAATCATAAACTTCACCTGTTTAAATTCTGGTTATGAGTCTTTCACAAACTGCCTTGTTTTATTTTCGACATTTCCGTGTCCAATTTATTGACATCGCCGCAGTTTCGATTATATCAAATTCATTTTATTTTGTCAAGGGCGCTCACAAAAAAGGCAGTTTTTGCGTCGCAGCCACAAAAACACTTGACTTTGCACGCCTTTCGTGATACAATGCAGATATGCTTGAAGATGCGTTTTATTTTGTCGATTGAATCTATAAAGAGATCCAAAAAACATGAAAATATTAAAAAAATCCGACGTTGTTTTGATTGCGGGGTTTGTGGCTTTCGCGGCCGCGTTTTGGTTCATATTTTCCCCGGCGCAGGGGGGCGACACGGTGGTCATAAAATCAAACGGGAAAATTTACGAAGAAGTTCCTCTTGGCCAAAACAAGGAGATTCCGATATATTCCAAAGAGGGCGCGCTCACAAATATCGTGACGATACAAGACAAAGAGGCTTTCGTCTCCTATGCAAGCTGCCCCGGCAAGCTGTGCATGAAACATAGCCCCATAGATTCGGGCGGCGTCATCGTTTGCCTTCCAAACAGGGTGAGCGTGGAGATAAAACAAAGCGACAATTCCAAACAAATATTCGACGCCGTGATCGGAAGATAGAATATCATGAAGACAAGGGCAAAATATATCGCGTTTTTGGGGGTGTTTTTGGCGTTTTCGGTGGCTCTCGGCTATTTTGAGAGGGCGCTCCCCCCCATTGCCCCCGCATTTCCCGGGATAAAGCTCGGGCTTCCAAATATGGCCGTCATCGCCTTGATGTATATGAAGGATTACAGGACGGCGTTTTTGTTGAACATTTGCAGGGTCATAATTTCCGGAATTCTGTTTTCGGGGATGCTTGGAATGTTCTACGGGCTTTTTGGCGCCTGCGTCAGCTTCGCGGCGATGGCGCTTTTAAAAAAGACAAACGCTTTTGGGATCGTGGGGGTGAGCTCCGCGGGCGGGGTCTTCCACAATCTCGGGCAGATTTGCGCGGGGGCGTTGATCGTGGGAGGCGAGCTGTTTTATTATTTCCCCGCCTTGACCATATTCGGAACCGTTTCGGGGGCGGCAATCGGATATTTGTCGGGGCTGGTGATAAACAGGCTGAACAAATTAGGATTTGGAGCGAATTTTATGAACCATTATTTCGAATCGAACGAACATTTGAACCATAGGCCAAACCAAAGGGAATACACACACAAATTCACGAAATTCGAATTTGTCACGGATGCGGGCGTGTTTTCCAAAAACGGCGTGGACCGCGCCACGGATATTTTGCTTTGCAGCTTGCCGGAACTTTCGGGGAAAGTCTTGGATTTGGGCTGCGGGTTCGGCTGCGTGGGCATAGTGATTGCGAAGATATACAAAAAAGAAGTCGAAGTCACCATGTCCGACGTCAACGGGAGGGCGGTCGAGCTGGCTGAAACAAACGCCGAAAAAAACGGAATAAAAGCAAATACAATAAAATCCGACGCTTTTGAAAACATTCCCGGAAAATTCGGCAGCATAATCACAAACCCGCCGATACACGCGGGAAAAGATGTCGTATACAGGCTGTACGCCGAAGCGCACGGGCATCTGGATCCGAACGGCAGATTTTTTGCGGTTATCCAAAAAAAGCACGGCGCACTGACCCACAGGCAAAAACTCTCGGAAATATTCGGCGAACGAAACTGCAGGGCGATATACTCGAAAAAAGGCTATTTCGTGTTTGAATGCACGAAATAGCCCGAAAAATCCGCACGGAGAGGCTTTCAATCGCTCAGCACGACCCGGTTGCGCCCTTCTTTTTTCGCGCGGTAAAGCGCCTCGTCCGCTTGTTTCGCCGCCTCCATCAAATCGTCCGCCGCAATGGCGCAGGCCACCCCGAAGCTCGCGGAAACCGATATGTCCTTGCCGTCGAATTCCACCGATGTCTTGAATATTTCCATCCGGATGCGTTCCGCGGCTTTGAACACATTTTCGCGGTTGATATCGCACATGAGGATTATAAATTCCTCGCCGCCGTATCTTCCGAACAAATCATACGGGCGTATGGTATTTTTGACCGTTTGGGCCAATTCTTTCAGCACTTTGTCGCCCGCCAAATGCCCGTATGTGTCGTTTACCGCTTTAAAATGATCCAAGTCGAAAATCGCGATGAAACATTCGTGGCCGGTCCTCAGCGACCTGGCGACTTGTATGGCGGCTTGTTCCATAAAAAACCGCTTGTTGAAAATCCCCGTGAGCGCGTCGTGGCTTGCGATTTCTTTCAGGCGTTTGCCGAGTTTCACGTTTTTTGCCAGCACGAAAATGATCGCCGTCAAAACAAGCAAAATGAAAAAAATAAATATTTCGTATAAATGCATGCGCTCTGCCGCGAGTTTTTTCGAATAGTCGAAGTTTCTGCCCGTCCAGCTGATTTCAATGGATCCGGTATCCACATACTCCTGCGCCTTGTCGATGATGGAGCGCAAAACGGGTTCGCTTTCGTGGAAGCCGAAATGGGAATCAAGCGGCACATCCAGCTTTATATTTATCTTGAACCCCGATTCTTCGCGGTAGTTGATCTGCGTGAGCAACATATACTCCGAGGCGACCAAAATATCTATTTCGCCGCGCCCGAGCGCGTCCAAACATTCGAATTGCGTGTCATATTCGCTTATCTCCCCGTGTTCGGGGAACAATTCGTGGAACATGTCGTATTTCGCCGATTTTTTCATCGCCCCCACCGATGCGTATGCGACTTGGTGGAAACCCAAATTCGGATAGTCCGCTTTTGACATGAGAGCGTAGTATGATCGCGCATAGGGGATTTTGCTCCAGAAGAATTGGGCGCTCCGCGCTTCGGATTGCAAAAGCTGCGCCACCATGGAAATTTCGCCCGCATCGAATTTTTCATATATCTCCGCCCATTTCGCGTTTTCTGAGGCCGCCGGCTCAAACGCCATTCCTGTAAGCCTTGTGATTTCGTTCAGGACATCCACGGCGATTCCTTCGAATTGGCCGTCTTTTTCGTTGAAGAAGACGATTGGGTAGTTGTCGTGCTCAAAACCGACGGAAACCGCCGCGCCCCGCCGCGCCAGATCGTCTATGTAAGCCCTTTCTTCGCTTGACAGCGATTTGCTTAGCTTGTATCTCGCATATTCAAAATCCCCGTTTTTGTAGAGCCCGCAAAAATCGTCGATCCCCGCAGATTCGACATATTTGCTTATTGCGGAAATGAAAGCGGAAAGCTCGGGTTTTTTTGCAGCCATAGAAACGGGCACATAGGACATACGGAAAAAGAACCGCGAGCGGACAAAGCCATATTCCTCCTTGTCGAAAAACGGGTCGGCGGAAGCTTCTTCGACAAAAGCGTCTATCTCGCCGCTTTCGATCATTTTCGCCGCTTCGCCATAGCCGGCCACGTAAACGCGGTCAAATGACAGGCGGTATTTTTCCGATATTTTGTCAGCGGCAAAAGATCCCGCCAAAAACCCGATTTTCAATCCCTCTATGTCGGATTCGCTTTTTATCCCGGATTCCAAGGGCGTAAAAATCCGGATCATCCGCTCCGCTATCGGAAGCGTTATGATATATCCCGCGTCCCGGAGTTCGTCCGTTGCGGGAAGCGCGC
Organism: Oscillospiraceae bacterium; assembly: GCA_009782405.1. Next base: position 43,315 of record WRJC01000017.1, on the reverse strand, counting down.
CGATGAAATCTAAGTTCCCCGATTCAAAATCTTCGATAAGTTCGTCGCGGCTTTCATACAGCTCGACTTCAAAATCCGCCCCGAAAAGTTCGGACAAAGCGAGCTCGCAAAAATCCTTGGCAAAACCTGCGAGGGATCCATCGGGCAATTTGAACGCTTCCGTTGAAAACAGCGCCCCATATGTGAATTTTTCCCTGCTTGAAACCAAAGATTCGATTTCGGCTATTTCCCCCGCAGTAATTCCGGGCACATCCCGAAACGAAGGGTAGCGCAATATGCCGCCGGATTGGTTTTCATCGGATTTTTCGCAGCCCAAAGCCGCGGCCATTACAGCCACGGCGGCCAGCAGCAAAAATATCCTCCGATTAAAAATTCCCATGATGGTTTCCCCCCCGTTTTCAGCTGCGTTTTTTTTGTATGTATCTGCATTTTGCGGTAAAATACGGCCAAACCGCCCCAAACTTCAACATTTTTACACCGTGCCCATTATACCACATAAAAAGCCATTTGGCGATAAATAACAAAAAAGTTATCATTTTCCGCATTTGCTTGTATAAATCCGCAGACGCGCAGCTCTTCCGGCACCGCCCGGAATTTAAGTGAAAAAAGGGAAAAAAGTTGGAAAATAGGTTGACAAAAAACCGCAGAAATGGTACAATAAAAATCATCAAACGAGCCAAACGGGAAAGGAAGGCGCATAATCATGGGAAAAATAAAAATAGCCGCCCTGTGTTTCGCAATGCTGCTGATTTTTTTGGCCGGGAGCGCCTGCTCCGGCGAGCCGGGCGATCGGGGCAAGATAAATTCGGGCGACGGCGAAAAAAAAGAGGAACAGGCCGAAACCGCCGACAAGCTATCCGGATACGATTACGGCGGAGCCGAAATCAGGATCCTGACCAGCATCAACGTGAGCGACGGCTTTATCAGCAATTCAAACTACATGATCGAGGGAATGGGCGAAATCACCGGCGAAGCCGTGGACGACGCGGTCTACAAGAGAAACATGGACGTGGAAGCGCTTCTCAATGTCAAGTTCAAATATACCCAGATAGACGAAGATTACGCGACGGTGGAAAAAGCCATGTCCAAAATCATAATGGCGAGCCTCGACGAATACGACATTTTCATCAACGACATCCGTTCGGTGGCCAATCTGTCGCTGCAGGGGATGTTCCAAAATGTCAAGGGCGCCTTTGTTTTTGACCTGGGCGAAAATTATTGGTATGGGGATTTCATGGAGGACGTTTCCATCGGCAACGAAAAATCTTTCATACTCGCCGGCGACTATTTCATCGACATACTGCGCAACTGCAACGTCCTGTTTTTGAACGGCTCGATGCTGGAAGACGAAAGGTCGATGGGCGCCATGGACGATTTGTATCAGCTGGTGTTGGACGGCAAATGGACGATGGACGAATTTCTGCTTCTGACAAAAGAGTTTTTGAAGGACTTGGACGGAAACGGGAAGTTCGACAAGAATGACCAGTACGGGTTCATCTGCGTGGGGACATGGGGCTCGGCGATACCGTTCATGATAGCCTCCGACACCGACGTGGTGACCAAGGACGCGGCCGGCATACCCAGCCTGACGATCAACAATCCCAAATCGTTCGAACTCCACGGTTATCTCGCGCAGGTATACGCGAAAGATTCGGGAACCAATTCGCAAATGGATCTGAAGGCGCTGCTTTCGGAATTTCAGGACAGGAGGGGGCTGATGATCGGGCTCCAGCGCCTCTGCACCCTGCAGGACTTGCGCAACATGGCCGATGAATTCGCCATCCTGCCATACCCAAAACTCAATCTGCAGCAGACAAACTACGTGACAAGCGCGCACGACACAACGGAAATCGGCGCGATCCCTACCACCACGCCGAATTTCGAAATGAGCTGCGTGACTCTCGAGGCGCTTTGCCGCGAGACAAAAAAAACGGTGATGCCGGTGTATTACGAGCAGGCGCTGAAGATAAAATACGCCCGCGACGAAAAATCCGCGCAGATAATAGACCTGATCCACGACAATATGCGAAATGTCTTCCCGCTGGCATACTCCGAAAAACTGTCCGGCCTGCTCGGGCTCTATGATGTCACCTCTACAAAAGACTTCGCCTCCGGCTACGAAAAATTGGCGCCCAAAGCCGAAGCCGGCCTTGAAGAAGCCATCGAGGCATTTTTGGGCAATTGACCGGTCGGGCTACAGAATCACGTCCCCGTACAAAAGCGCCTGGGCGAGTATCTTCTCGGCGATTTCCATCGTCTTGTACGCGTCGTTGAAATCCGACCCGCAGGCTTTTTTCGAGCGGCAGCAGTCTATGAAGTCCCGCGTCTTTTCCACAAGCCCCGAATGGTTGTAATAGTCGTCGCTCCCTGCGGCGCCCTCGGCGGATATGAACTCCGGTTCGAGATTGCCGTCCTTGTATATGCTGGCTCCGACTTCGTGCTCCGCCTCGACATAAATTCCGGGCGCGTGCATCTCGACGGCGAATATCCTCTTGCCCGAGGACCAGTTGTTCATCAAAATTCCCACGGAACCGTTGTCAAACGTCATCATCGCGTTTATTATATTGTAGTTGGGCACGCCGAAAGAGCGCATATTCGAGGACAGCTCGGCCAGTTCCCCGCCGCACAGCCAACGCAGCGTGTCTATGGCGTGCACCGCGTCGTCCATCATGTGGTCCCTGGCGCAGGTGTAGGGCTGGATGTAATACTTGTAGAATTTGCACACCGCGACGGTTATGTCGCCGCGCTTCCTGCATTCGTCGTAGGCGCGCATGACGCACGGGGTGCTCCTCCTCTGGAAGGACACCTGCGTGGTGCATTTGTTTTTGTTTGCGAGGTATGTGAGCATCTTGCACTGGTGGATGGTGAGCGCGAACGGCTTTTCGATGTACAGGTTGAAACCGTTTGACAGGCACCATTCCCATAGATCGTACATGAGGTGCGGCTGGCCTATGACCGCGACGCCGTCCGGTTTGGTTTCTTTCAGCATGCGCTGGTAGTCGTGCACGCCGAATTGCCCGTAGCGCAGATTTTCGGGCACTTTGTACAAGTCCGCGGTGGTTTTCAGCCGATTTGCGTCTATGTCGCATATCCCGCAGAATTCGACGTCTTTGTGGTGGGCGAAAGCCGGGTATATGACCTGGTTCGCCCGCCCGCCGCAACCCACGAACGCCATTTTAAATTTTTCCATTTTTTGTTCCTCCGTTAAAATAATCAACCATAAATAGATTATAGACGGCATATGTTAATTTTTCGTTGTGCAATTTTAAATATTTACCGAAATATGTTTACTTGTCATTAATTTTGCGATATAATCAGCTTAAATAAATTTTAAAAATGAAAGGGCAAGGGATCAAAAAATGGGCGCAAACAAATTCATAGTGTTCACGAAACCCTGGAAAAACATGACGTTGGAGGAGCTCGGGGACTTGGTGAAAAAAATGGGGTTCGACGGAGTCGAATACCCGCTCCGGGACGGCTATCAGGTACAGCCGTCAGACGGGGCAAAAGGAATAAAGCGGCTCGCGGACGTGCTCGGCGGCTTTGGGCTCGCGGTGGGCAGCATCGCGGGGGGCATCGACGTGAAATTCACGCACGACAACAAAGTGGCGGGGATAAACGAAGAGCTGTTCGCCGGATGCGGCGAAGCGGGCGTAAAAATAATCAGGATATGCCAGGGGCTCGACAAAAACATCGGATTTTTCGAAAATTTGGAGCAGATAAAGCGCACCTACGACGCGGCAGTCCCTTACTGCGAGAAATACGGAGTCGCCATCGGGGTGCAGATGCACTGCGGCGCCTGCATTTCGACGTCGGCCGAAACATATATGCTGCTAAAAGATTACAACCCGAAGCATATCGCGGCGGTTTGGGATTCCGGGCACAACGGGCTGGCCGGCACTGAACCGTGCTTTGCAATTGACACCGTTTGGGACATGCTTTGCATGGTCAACTTCAAGGCGGCTTACTGGAAACTCCGGACGGGGCCGGAAAAAGAAGAAGCCGAATGGGATTCGTGGTGGACTACGGGAACCCATGCGCTCGGGAATTGGCGAGAAGCGGTCGCCCACCTCAAAAAGCGCGGGTACGGGGGAATCGTCTGCATGCCCGCCGAATACAGCGACGAAGCGAACGTCGAAAAATACACGAAGCAGGACTTGGCCTACATCAAAGATTTGTTCGGGGGATGATTACATGAAAATAACGGAGATGACGCTGTACAAAGTGCCGCCGAGGTGGCTGTTTCTGAAAGTCGAGACAAACGAGGGGATAACGGGCTGGGGCGAACCCATAATCGAGGGCAGGGCCGAAACCGTGAAGGCGGCAGTCGAAGAATACAGGGGATATCTGATCGGAAAGGATCCGATGAAAATCGAAGACCACTGGCAGGCAATGTACAGAGGCGGGTTTTATCGGGGCGGGCCCGAAGTGATGAGCGCGATATCGGGGATTGACCAGGCGTTGTGGGACATAAAGGGCAAATATTACAACGCGCCGGTTTATGACCTATTGGGCGGCTCCTGCAGGGACAGGCTGAAAATTTACAGATGGATAGGCGGAGACCGGCCCGACGACGTCAAAAATTCGGCGCTCGAGGCGATGGGCCAGGGGTATTCGGCGGTGAAGATGAACGCGACGGAAGAGCTGCACTATATCGACAGCTTCGCAAAGATAGAAAAAGTATGCGAAAGGCTGGTCGCAATACGCGAAACCGTGGGCTCGAAACTCGACGTCGCGGTGGATTTCCACGGGCGCGTGCACAAGCCAATGGCGAAGGTTTTGGCAAAGGAGCTCGAACAGTTTCACCTGATGTTCATCGAGGAGCCCGTGCTCCCGCAAAACAACGAAGCGCTCCGCGAAATCGCGAACCACACCTCCACCCCCATCGCGACCGGGGAGAGGATGTTCTCGCGCTGGGAATTCAAAAATCTGCTGGAAGATGGGTATGTGGACATAATCCAGCCGGATTTGTCCCATGCGGGCGGGATCAGCGAATGCAAAAAGATCGCCGCCATGGCAGAGGCCTACGATGTGGCTGTGGCTCCGCACTGCCCGCTGGGGCCGATCGCGCTGGGAGCCTGCATACAGCTCGACATATGCACGCCAAACGCCTTCATCCAGGAGCAGAGCCTCGGCATACACTACAACAAGGGCGGCGACCTGCTCGACTATCTCGCCGACCCTTCGATATACAAATACGAAGGCGGCTTCATAGACGTGATATCGGGCCCGGGCCTGGGAATCGAAATCGACGAAGAGGCCGTGACCGAAGCGGCCGCGAGGGGGCACGACTGGAAAAACCCGATATGGCGCAATTTCGACGGAACGGTTTCAGAATGGTAGGGGAAGGGTTGCATATGGAAAATTGGGAAAAAGATTATCTGCGCGAACTCGCGAAAAAGCAGCTTGAAATAGCGAACAGCGAAGAAATGAAGAAAAAAGAGGCGCTGTGGCATGCGCACAACGACTATTTGACGAAAGAACCCGTGGCGACGCTCGAGCGCGGCACCTTCAACAGGGAATTCGCCCATCTTTGGAACCCGAAATGCGTTTCCGACGCGGCGAGGAACCTGGAATACTATTTCCATTCGAACATGGTCCAGTACGAGTACATTCACGACGACACGGTGATGCCAAAAGAATTCGCCGTGGGCATATGGGCGGGGCTAAAACCGTTTGACATAGATGTGAAGCGCGAGCGCACGATCGGGGAGACACTGGCCTTCAAGATAGACTATGAGATAAAAGATTTGGGAGCCCAATTCGGCCAATTGAAAAAATCGCCGCTGCATTGCAACTTTGAAGACGCAAAAAATCACAAAAAGTTAGTCGAGGACATATTCGGGGATCTGATGCCCGCGCGCCTCGCGTTTACTCCCTGCGTGTCGTTTTCGCAGAACATACACAACATCATGGGGCTTGAAACGATGATGACATCGATGTACGACTATCCCGAGTTGTTTCACGAAATGATGGAAATGCTCTCAGACGATTATGTCGGGCTTTGGGACATGGCGGAACGAAACGGCTATATACGCCCGAACAATTTCAACGTCGGCGTGCCGCAGGGCTCATACGGGTTCACAGACGAGCTCCCGAAAAACAAAGGCGATTTCAATTTGGGCGACGTTTGGGGGTATATGGATTCGCAGGAGACATCGGAAATATCTCCGGATATGTACCGCGAGTTCTTTTACCCGTACTACAAAAAGGTGAGCGAACGCTTCGGGAGATTCAATTACGGATGCTGCGAGGGGGTTAGCTCGATTTGGGATCTCAGCGTTTCGAACTACGAAAACTTGAGCAAGGTTTCGATTTCCAATTGGTGCGACGAAGAATACATCGGAGACAAATTGAGGGGCAAAAAAATAACGTACCACCGCAAGCCGTTCCCCAATTATCTCGGAGTGGACAAAGAATTCGACGAAAAGGGATTTTCGGCGCACATAGAAAAAACCCTCAAAGCGGCACGGGGCTGTTTTCTGGAATTTTCTTACAGGGACGTTTATTCGCTGCAGGGCGAAATCTACAGGGGCAAAAAAGCTTATGAAACCATCAAAAAGTGCATAGACAAATTTTGGAAATAGTGAGGAGGCGTATTTTTTTTGAAAAAATTTTTAATTGTTTTAATGGCTGTTTCAATTATCGCGTCAATTGCGTCCATCCAGGTATCGGCGGGATCGGGGGGATCGAGCATGGGGGATGTCAAATACATACAAAAGGGAACGATTCAAATAGACGGAATGATGGACGAGGCCTATGCGAAATCGCTTTCGGTGCCAATCGATTTGCTGAGTTCCGACACTTCCAGCACCAGGGAAAACTACGCGACCGGAACCGCATGGCTGTTGTGGAACGAAGAAGGGATATATGTTTTCGCGGAGATAAACGACCCGACTCCCACGACCCCTCCCTCAATGGTGGGAATGCCGATGGACAGCGGGCTCACCGAAGAATATTTTATCTGGAACAGGGACGCCCTCGAAGTCTTCTTCGAACCGACCAACAGCGATTCCAGAGCTGAAACGTATGCCACCCATATGTGCGTGGACAATGCGGCCTATATATACGCGGGAGCGTACAACGACGGGGACGAGAGCGATTTTTTCGCCTGCCTGAAGGTAAACGGCAAAGAAAAGGAAGATATGGACTATTTGGTCAGGGTGGACCCGAATGACAACAAAAAATATTACGTCGAAATGTTTTTCAGGCTTCCCGGATTTTCCTACAAAGCGGGCGATAAAGTCGGCATCATGTTCCAAATTGACGACATGGAAAAAGCGATAGAAAATTTCAGCAACGGCGAAGACCGCTCCGTGGTCATAAACCGCTGCAGCGCCGGCGATTCGACGGTTGTCTGGGACATACCCAACCACGACTACATCGTGCTTTCAGCAGAAGACGTCACGCCCCCTCCGCCAGCCGCCGAAGAAGAAGATGTGCCGGCCCCGGCGGTTGAAGTTGAACTTCCTGCCCCCGCTGCCCCTTCCCCGGCCCCAAGCGCGCCCGAACCAAGCCCGCAAACAGGCGATATGGGCATGATGTTTGTTTTAGGCGCATTCGCGCTCGCCGGCGCATTCGCGACGAGAAAATCGCCGGCGAAAAAATAGGCGAAAAAAACGGAGAAAAAATTTTGCATGAAATATCCAAGCCGCCGGGACAGGGAAATCCCGGCGGCTGTTTGTTTTATAGCTTGATTTCTTTGAATTTTTATGATATAATAACATCAGATGTTAGAATTTCATAAGGAGGCTTTATTGTGTATATCAAAAGGCATATTGAAGAAGCCGTTTTAAGGCGGGCCGAGATGAAAGGCGCGGTGGTCGTGACCGGGGCGAGGCAGACAGGGAAAACAACATTGATGGAAAACATCAAACCCGATATCCGAAAAGTCACTTTTGACGATTTGCCCACCCGCCGCAGAGCCATCGACGAACCTTCGGCATTTTTTGAAATGGCGCCCCCTCCGATCTTCATAGACGAGGTGCAGTACGCCCCCGCAATTTTTCATTACATCAAGATTCTATTGGATAAGAGCCGCAACAAAGGGGATTTCTTTTTGACCGGCTCCCAAAGTTTCGCATTGATGAAAAACGTGAGCGAGAGCCTGGCGGGCAGGGCCGGAATTTTAGAATTGCTTGGCTTGTCGCTGCGGGAAATAAACAAAGAGGAATGGAACAGGCCGTTTCTGCCCACGATGGAATATTTAAAAAAACGGGCGGAAAACATGACTATGATGAACATCCCGAAGATATGGGAAACCATTCACAGGGGGTGTATGCCGGAGCTGGTCGCCCAACCGGGCTTTGAGTGGGATGAGTTTTATTCGGATTATGTCAAGAGCTATATCGAAAGGGATGTCCGCAGCTTGACTCAAGTAGCCGATGAGGGGGATTTTTTGAAGTTCATGACGGTGTGCGCGGCCATGACCGGGCAAATGCTGAACTTGGCTTCGCTTGCAAGAGATGTGGGCATAAGCGAGCCGACGGCAAAACGATGGCTGTCCGTATTGAGGACGAGCGGGATCGCGTACCTTTTGAAACCATACAGCAGCAATGCGATCAACCGTGCGGTCAAAACGCCGAAACTGCATTTTTTGGACATCGGCTTGGCGGCGTATCTGACAAGGTGGATGACTGCCGAAACATTGAGCATAGGGGCGATGAACGGGAGCTTTTTTGAAAGTTTCGTTGTTTCCGAGATTTTGAAAAGCTATGCCAATGCCGGCAAAGAAGTTGATTTGTACTTTCTCCGCGATGGTGCCCAAAGAGAAATCGACCTCATGATCCATCGTGACAATACGCTTTATCCCATCGAGATCAAGATGCATTCGGAACCCGAGCCAAGGGATATAAGGCACTTTTCCATGCTTGACGAAATTAAAAATGTGAACGTGGGCGAGGGCGGGGTCATCTGTTTGGCAAAGGAGCTTTTGCCCCTTAAAGACAATCACAAAATCATACCCCTTTGGGCGATATAGTGAAAGCGTTAGGGGAATTTTCGCTTTCTTTTGATAAATTGTTTGCAAATTGCAAAATCAACACTTATTTTTCAAATGTTAGGATTAGGCAATCTGTTATTTCTCTTGGCCGCCAAAAACAAATTTATCGCCAACAGCAAAAAACTCAAGTTCCAAACAATTATCGCCATGTTGATGTACGGAATGACAAGTTCCGGCGCAAAAATGCGAATAAAATAAAATACAAAGACAATGGCGCATATTGCCATGTTTATTGCGGCAAACGCCTTGTTTGAATTTTTGCCCAGAACAATCAATATCAAAACGGCGGCAAGGATACTCAGCAAAAGAAGGGCCAGCGGCAGGTAAAAGACAAAAAACATGAACATATCCCCGGATCTTTCCACTATTCTGTAATATACATTGAATAACAATTTAAAAAGCCCGTAAACCATAAAAATCGCCGCGGATATGATACTTATTGTTTTAGATTTGTCTTTTTGCGCGATCATGAAAATGCCGACAGCCAAAGCCATCAGGCCAATTCCCGAAAAATCGGACAATAGCGAAAAATGCAAAAAATAGCCTGTCATGCCTAAAATTCCCGCAAAAGCGGCCCCTATTATGCAAATAACAAATGGCATCTTAATAGCGGAATTCGCTCCCGCGCTTTCGGGGCCATGCGATTTGTCCCATAATTTATTCACAAAGCCCCACGTTATAAGCGGATTGAGCAAACCGAATATGGCCTGTCCGAAATTCATAGTGACGATATTTATGACAAAGGCGACGGACACGCATGCGGCTATTATATAAAACCCTGTCTTTTTGCTTGCCAGAAGCGTGGCGAAACCTATGGCCGCTCCAAAGGATAAAACACTGGAAAGAACCATAAGCCCGGGTATAGTTGCCACCTCCACCAAAGCCAAAGCGAAAATTCCCAGGGCTGTATTTGCGGCAAGGCAGATAATAAGCCACGCTATCGCCCCGCCGGACAGTTTTTTGCGTGAAACCGGCATCGCAGCATCATTCGAATTGCTGTAATTTGGCGCAAGAATATTTTCCGGATTTTTTTGTGTTTGGCCCTTCATGAACGAATCATACGCAGCCTGCGCCCACGAATTGTTGCCTAAGCCGTTTGGCCCCATTATGCCGTCAAAGACAAGCGGCTCATTGCTCCCGTTCGCGCTGAAAACAAGCGGATTGGAAGCGCATACCTCCGCGAATTCCCTGTCGGCGGAGAGAATTCTTTGAATCGATTGTATTTGCGCCGCATTTGATGATTGAATGCCGATAATGCAGACATTTTCGCGGCCGCTCAGCGTAGCGTTGGAGTCTCCCATATACAAATAGCACCCTGTCAAATTGTTTATGGAAACCGATTTGTAAACTTGCTGGTAACAAGCGCTTCCGTATGCGCCGGTATCATATTTTTTTTCGATCCGCTCAATGTCAAAGCGGATGCAAAGTATTGGATAAGGCAACATATTTTTTCCTCCTGTAAATGTATTTTTTGAGTTGTGTTATCCCCATTTTACCGCATCGCGGAGCGCAACAGGCGAGCAAAATGCACATTCCGCAAAAATTTTTTTGAGGCTTGCATATTCGCCCCGAATGTGGTAATATATTATCATGTTCCACATATATATACAAGCGTTTTTTGTGAAATTCCCAAATGCCCGTGTTTGCGAATAATTCGCAAATAAAATTATCAAACGCGAAAGGACGAATCCGATGGCAAAGAACCGAAAACCGCCCGAGCCTCCCGCCGAAACCAAAAACAACACGGAGGCAGTCGAGCAAAAAATAAAGGGTGCGGAAAACTTCGGCGATTCGATGGAAGCGCTCGAAGGCCGATTTGCGCAAAAGTCAGTATGCGAATATTTTCGTGGGCTGCTGTCCGGGCGGAACCTGAGTTCGGCGGAGGTTGTACGGCTTGCGGATCTGGACAAGGATTTCGGGCGGCAGATACTGAATGGCGAGCGCGGCACCCGGCGCGACAATTACATACGGCTGGGCATAGCCATGGGGCTCGGCTTCCATGAAATGCAGAGCATGCTGAAATTTGTGCAGACAGGGCAGATTTATGTGATGCGCCAGCGGGACGCCGCCATCATGTTCTGCATCCAAAAAAAATACAGCTTGATCGACACGCAGCTTTTTTTGGACGAATACGGGTTCGAGCCTTTGGGCGACGGCGGATTTCATCAAGGCGACGATGTTCCGCTCAAAGGCGAAACTCAAGCCCTCGAAACGAAAAAAGTGGAGCAGATCATCATGTCCGCCGCCGAGTTCGACGAGGTGCTGGACAAAACCGAAGGCAAGCTGATCAAAGCAACGATCGAAAAATATTTTGACGATTTGCTGGAACGAAAAAATATCCAAAAAAAAGAATTGTTCGCGCGGGCAAAAATAAACCCGAACATAGGGTATCAGCTTTTGCGCGGAACGAGAAAAAGCAAAAACCGGGACACATACCTGAAAATCGCCATCGAAGCGGGGCTGTCGTTGGATGAGACCCAGACGATGCTGAAACTTTTGAACGCAGGGGCGATTTACCCGGTCATCGAGCGCGACGCGGTGGTGTTTTACGGCATGACGCACGGATACAGCCTTGCGCGCATACAGGCGCTTTTGGAAGAAAGGGGGCTTTTGCCGCTGTGAAATTTTCGCGATTGTGCATTTTGCTCGCCCGGCAAAACCGGCAATTTGATAAAATGGATAAAATGGCAGACAGGAGGCGATGAAGTGCCCGACGATTTCCAAGCCTTTTACGACGATATACTGCAGGCGAGCATAAGCGAAAATATCCCCGAAATCATCCGGCAATATTACGATTTTTTGAGCTGCCTCGGCTTTGGCGAAAGCAAGGAGCTATACATCGTCCAAAACAAACAAACCGGGGACAAAGGCATTTTGCGCGTCACCAAGGGCGAAGCGGGCGAGGACGCGTCGGATGAAGCGCGGATACTTCGCGGCCTCGACCATCCGGCAATTCCCAAGATCATCGGGGAGTGGGAGGATGGGGGCCGAACATTCATGCTCAGGGAATATTTTGACGGGCTCACCCTTCATGCGTTGGTAAAAGGGCAGGGCGTCCTGAAATCCGGCCGGATAATCGACATCGCCGCGGAAATATGCGGTATCTTGCGTTATCTCGGGCGGCAGGCCCCCCCGGTGGTTCACCGGGACATCAAGCCGGAAAACATACTGCTCGCAAAAGACGGCGGCGTAAAACTGATCGATTTCGGCATTGCGAGGCAATTCTCCCCCGGATCGGCAAAAGACACCAAGATCATCGGCACCGAGCCGTATATGGCGCCCGAGCAGTTCGGCTATGAGCAGACGGACGGCAGGGCCGACATTTATTCGCTCGGCGTGGCGATGATCTACATGGCCACGGGCGGCACCGATAAATCGAATCTGAAAAAAACCTACCCGTACAGGCCGCTTGTCCCAATTATCCGAAAATGCATAAAAAAAGACCGGGACCGGCGCTTCTCCGATGCCTCGCGGCTGTCCGGGCGGCTGATTCGGCAAAAAAACAGAACGGCAAAAAAGCTGCTGCTTTTTGCCTTGGCGCTCGCATGCGCCGCCGCCGCGTTCGCGGCGGGGTTTGAGATAGGGCAGGAGAGGGGATTTTCGCGTGGGGTGGATTTCATCATGGATGCCCCGACCTTCAAAAACCTGCCTTTTTCCCAGGAAGAACTGGACCAGCCGATCACATTTGAGAACTGGTACCTCGACATGGCGGTGCGCACCGCGCTGAACAAAGACGGCGAGGCGGTCATCTACCGGCGGGAGGTCTTTAGCCGGATCGACAAGATAAAAATATACGGGACCCTTATCCTCCATCCGTCCTTTGAAAGGGAACTTCTAAAATTCCACAAAGACAAAGGCAATGTTGCCTATTATGTCACCGACAGCGGATTTTGGCCGAATGAGCGGGGCGACATCGGATCGCTCGACGAGATCCCGAATATGTACTACCTGCGCGACCTCACGCTCACTTCTCAGTCCATCGCCGATCTTTCGCCGATTGCGGGCATGAAGCTCGAAAAAATCTGCCTGTGCGACAATTTCATCGGGAACCTGCTGCCAATCAAGGATATGGTGACGCTGCGCGAACTCGACCTCTGCCAAAATCCGCTGAAAGACCTCACGCCCATATCCCGGCTTTTTTCGCTGGAAATATTGGATATAAGCCAAACGCAGGTGACGGATCTGTCCCCGCTTTCAGATTTGACCAAGCTGGAAATTTTGGGGCTGGCCTACTGCGAAATAAAAGACATAGGCGCGATAGCTGCCCTGCCAAAGCTGCGCGAAGTGGATTTGAGCGGCACCCTTGTGGCCGATCTCACGCCGTTTCTCGACTGCGAGCAGGAGATCACGCTTTTTTGCATCGGCATTCCCGATTCGGTGACGGAAAAAATCGCAGGGGCGAAAAATATAACCGTCGTAGACAAACAAATCGAGGATTGAAATGTGAACTTTTGTTTTTTTCAAATTTCGCTTGATTTTTTTGGTTCAAGCATAATCAACCAATTGGTTTTCCTCTTGCAAATTTGTTTTGGATGATGTATAATATTTACGGAAATTATGCAAATTGAAAGACAAAAAACAAAAATAAGGAGGCGTAGTTTATGAAAAGATTTTTTGCGTTCTTGGCGGCTATATTGTCATTGGCGCTGTTTTGGGCGTCATGCGGCGGATCCAATGACGCTTCCGGCCCTTCAAACGAACCGGCGGCAAACAACAAAGAAAACGACGATGACGACGAAGCGCCCGAGGCGGCGACCGAAAGGCTCAAGGCGGAGGTTCCCGACGATATGGACTACGGCGGATACGAGTTCAAAATACTTTGCAACAGCCTGGACATCACGCACTGGGGATCAAGGGACATTTATGTCGAAGGCGAAAACGGGGACACGATCAACGACGCGGTATATTACAGAAACAGGGCGATAGAGGAAAAATACAACATAACGGTCAAAGGCGTTTTTTCGACATCGCAACTAAACGACGCGAAAAAAAACATCAAGGCGGGCGACGACGCATACGACGTTTTGACCATACCCCTGCAAGGCAGCGCTTCGCAGCTGGCCCAGGAGGGGATGTTGCTCGATTTAAAAAATGTCGCGTACATCGACCTTGAAAAACCATGGTGGGACCAGAAAGCAAACGAACAGCTTTCAATCGGCGGCAAGCTGATGACCACGATCGGCGATTTGCTGGTCATAGACAAGGATGCGCTGTTCATATTCCTTTTCAACAAAGACATAATCCGGGAATACGGCTTGGAAGACCCTTACCAGCTCGTCAGGGACGGCAAATGGACAATCGACAAAATGTGGGATATGGCAAGGGGCATATCCAAGGATATCGACGGGGACGGGGCGATGGATGACAGCGACTGCTACGGATTCATTTCGCAAACCCACACCATGCACGGCAACGTGGTCGGTTCGGGCCATTTCGTGATAGTCAAGGACAAGGACGATATGCCGGTTTTGAACATAAGCGACCCGATGATACAAGCCTCATACGAAAAATGGATTTCGATATACAACGACCGCCAAAACACCATCGTGGCGCAGGACTACTCTTCGAAATATGCGGACATATGGGATTACCAGCTGCAGATGCTCGCGGAAAAGCGCGGGCTGTACCTGTACACGGGTATGAACAGAGTGACGCTGCTCCGCGAAACCGATTGCAATTTCGGCATATTGCCGAACCCGAAATATGACGAGGCGCAGGGCGAATACTACAACGCCGTGCACGCATGGTGCACGACGTCGGTGAGCATCCCGATAACCTCCGATTCCGAAAGGACGGGAATCGTGCTCGAAGCCTTGACAGCCGAAAGCTATTACACTTTGCGTCCCGCATACTACGACACTTCGCTCAAAACCAAGCTGATGCGCGACGACGAATCCGGCGAAATGCTCGACCTGATATTTTCGAACCGCTGCTACGATTTGGGGCATGTGTACAATTGGGGCGGGATATTCGATATTTTCGGCAGCCTGACCGAAAAAAAGAGCACCGATTTCGTTTCGGCATACGAAAAAATACTGCCGAAAGTGGATAGGGACATGGAAAAAGCCATAAGCGATTTCAGCGATTTCGGCTAAAATGGAATCAATATCCGATGTCTTTCAGGAAATCGTCGATGATTTTGGAATTGCCCTTTCCGCATTCGGCGTAAACGAAAGTGGCGCCCACCCTTTCGACGACATGGTATTTGGCGCCGCTTTTCTGGGTGTATTTGTTGTAGTTGCTTAAATTCAGCTCGCTTGTGGAGGATGTGCCGCTTTTGTAAGATATTACCGTGGCCTTGTTGGTGTTGAACATGCCAACGGCGCTTTCGGCATCCTCTATTTCAAAAAACTGCATGTAGATGTCGTCCTTTTCAAACGAGACGGAAAGCAGAACGTGGGGAAAATCTTCGTACTGGGCGGTTACGTCAAAGACTTCGTAGCCCGATTCTCCGGCTTTTTTTTTGAAGTCGCCCGCCGTGATCGGAACTTTTTCCGCACAGGCGGCCATCATAAAAACGGAAGCCAGAATCAGGGCGGCAAACAAAAAAACCTTGATTTTTTTCATCGAATGACCCTCTTTTTCAACAAATTTGCCTTTTCATCATTTGCCTTACATTCTAATACATATTTTTGCGAATGTCAAGAGATTTTTATGTTTTTCGCCAAATTCCGCTTGATTTTTTTTGCCGGATTGTATATAATGGTACATAGCGGCAATAAATAAATATTTGGGAGGTATTTGGTCATGGAATTGATAAAAATAGGCACGCTTGTGGACGGTTCGAGCGTTTTGAAGTGGATACCCAAAATAATCGAAAACAAATTCGAGTGTTTTGTCTTGAATTACTTCAACACCATCGGCGACACGGATTTTGCCGAATTGGCAAAAAAAGTGAAGGACGCCATCGGGGACAGCGGGCTCGAAGTATCCTGCGTTTCGATTTTCGCCAATCCGCTGAGGGACGGCGAAAAAATCACGGAATGGGAAAAATGCATCGACAGCGCCCGTCTTTTCGGGGCGGGCACAGTCACGGGATTTACCGGCCGGCTCGACGGCAAGTCGGTGGAAGCCAATATCCCGAGGTTCAAAGAAGTGTTCACGGAACTCGCAAAGCGGGCGGGCGACAACGGCGTGAAGATCGCTTTTGAAAATTGCTACATGGGCGGCAACTGGAACGGCGGCTCGTGGAACATCGCAAACTCGCCGCTTGCCTGGGACATGATGTTCGACGCGGTGCCCTATGACAACGTCGGCATCGAGTGGGAACCCTCGCACCACCTCAGCTTTTTGCGCGACCCGCTCAAATCGCTGAAAAAATACGCAAAAAAAGTATATCACATACACGGCAAGGACGCGAACATCGACTGGGATTCCATAAAAGAATACGGGATAGACGGCGCGAAGTGGTACGCCCGCGACAGGATGCCCGGGTACGGCGACACCGACTGGAAAGAGGTTTGCTCGGTGCTGTACCAAAACGGGTACGAAGGGACGATAGACATAGAAGGCTTCCATGACCCCTTCCTCAAAAACGAGCTTGAATTCACCGGGCAGGTAGCCGCGCTGAAATACCTTAAAGAATGCAGGGGCGGCGAGTTCGTCGCCAACCCGTAGGGTTTTGCGGCAGTCGGCATATGGAACAGCTGCGCGGCGTGGTGGAGCGCATAACATACTCCAACGAAGAAAAAGGCTACAGCGTCATAAAAATCGCCGTGAAAAACTACGGCGAGTTGGTGACTGTGGTGGGAAATATGGCATCGGTCAGCGTGGGCACGGTGGTGACCGTTTTTGGCGACTGGACGCACAATCCCAAATACGGCAGGCAATTTGACGCAAAGTCGTGGGAGGAGAGCGTCCCTGCGACTGTTTACGGAATCGAGAAATATCTCGGCAGCGGGCTTGTCAAGGGCATAGGGCCGAAATTCGCGAAGCTCATAGTGCAAAAGTTCGGAGCGGAAACCCTCGACATCATCGAGGGCGAACCCGACAAATTGATCGAAGTCGAAAACATCGGCTCCAAACGCGTGGCCATGATAAAAAAAGCCTGGTCCGAGCAAAAAGAAATAAAAAACATCATGCTTTTTTTGCAGGAACACGGGGTATCGACCGCTTTCGGGTATAGGATATACAAGGCCTATGGGGAACTTTCCATAGAGACGGTGAAAAACAACCCGTACAAGCTCGCCGACGACATCTGGGGGGTTGGGTTCAAAACCGCCGACGCGATCGCGGCGAAACTCGGCATGGAAAAAGAATCCTTCGAGCGCTGCAGGAGCGGGATTTTCTATGTGCTGAACAAGTTTGCCGACGATTTGGGGCACTGTTATGTGCCCCTTGTCGAATTGTGCAAAAAGTGCTCCGAAATGCTCGAAATAGAAGAAGCGAAAATCGTTATGAGCGTGGACCACCTCGTGCAAGCCAAAGAGCTTTACAGCGAAAAAACCTCGGAAAACGAAGAAAACGGCGATCGGATATATCTTTTGCCTTTCTACTATTCCGAAGCGGGGACGGCAAAGCGGCTCGCTTCGATAATGACAGATGGGCAAAACAAAACGGTGCCGCCCGAAAACGCGAAAAAACTGCTGGGCGAACTTATAGACATGCAAAAAAAGCAGGGCATAGCCTACGACGAAATACAGATAGAAGCGGTGAAGATGGCAATATCTTCAAAGATGTTCGTTTTGACCGGGGGGCCGGGCACGGGAAAAACCACAATCACAAAGGCGATAATCCAAATTTTCTTGAATGCGCAAAAAACCGTTTTGCTCGCCGCCCCGACGGGCAGGGCCGCGAAGCGCATGAGCGAGGCTTGCGGAATGGAATCCAAGACCATACACAGGCTGCTCGAAAGCAAGCCGCCTGACGGGTTTGGCCGCGATGCCGAAAACCCGCTTGAGGGGGACGTGCTGATTTTGGACGAGACTTCGATGATCGACATAGTGCTGATGTACAACCTTTTAAAAGCGGTCCCCGACAAAATGACGCTCATATTGGTGGGCGACGTGGATCAGCTGCCCTCCGTTGGGGCGGGAAGCGTGCTGGGCGACATAATAAATTCGGGCTGCGTGCCCGTGGCGCGGCTCACGCACATATTCCGCCAGGCGGCGGGAAGCAAAATCGTGACCAACGCGCACATGATAAACGCGGGCAAAATGCCGGATCTCTCCGGCGGCAAAAACAGCGACTTTTTTTTCATCCAGACTCCAACCGGCGACGAAAGCGACCCGGGGGAAATAATAAGGCGGATAGTGGAGCTTTGCTCGGCGAGGCTGCCCAAATACTACAACTTCGATCCCGTGGCCGACATACAGGTGCTGACCCCGATGAAAAGAAGCGAAACGGGCTCCGACAATTTAAACAGGGTATTGCAGGAAGCGCTGAACAAAAACACGCTTTCGCTCAGGCGCGGGTCCACCGAATACAAGCTGAAAGACAAAGTCATGCAGATAAAAAACAACTACGAAAAACAGGTGTACAACGGGGACATAGGGTATGTTTGCGCCATAGACCAGACGGACAAGACCCTTTCGGTGAATTTCGACGGGAACACAGTGGAATACGATGTATTGGAGCTCGACGAGCTCGTTTTGTCATATGCGATCACAATCCACAAATCGCAGGGCGGCGAGTTTCCGGCGGTGGTGATGCCTTTTTCGTTTTCGCATTTCGTCATGCTGGGGCGCAACCTGCTCTACACCGCAGTGACCAGGGCAAAAAAAGCGGTGGTGATGATAGGCGACGCCAAAGCGGTGGGCTACGCCGCGAGAAACAATAATTCGCACAAGAGAAACACGACGCTGGCCGAAAGGCTGAAGGAAAAAATACAGAAAAATTGAAGCGTCGGTGGGTTTTGTTGCTGTAATCGCCATTCGTTGCCTCTGATTTTTTTGCTTTTTTCATTGGTTGCCACCTTTTGCGCTTTTTCGATTTTGAAGTTTTGCTCACCTCTGGTTTTTGCGCACCTTGTACACGGAGAAATACTCGCCGGACCCATCACCCTCGTCGTACTCCGCATCGATTCCGAAGTAGTTTATTCAATATCAATAATCATCTTTGTTATTCCATCATTATTAATAAATATATGTTGACCTTTGGTAGTTGTTTCATCCTCCCAAAAAGAAACCATAAATATAAAATTTATAAAATCACCATATACAGCAACTTCGCTATATTCATATCCCTCTGATAGTTCAATCTTTGCCAATTCTATAATTGTTTCTCGTAAATTGTCCCAATTTATTTCCGGTTTTGTTGTATTTTTAAATTCATTTGAATCTCGCTTTATTCCTCCTTGTTTTTCCAAAAATTTGCTATATTCTATATAATCATTAAATATTGAATGTATTATTATAATTTTTTGTGTTATTCCTTTGCCGTCAATATATACATATTGTCCTCCATAAGGTTCTTCATCTGTCCAAAAAATAATTCCCCACATTGATGTTGACCCATCATAACTTACAAAGATTCGGTCATATTCATATCCATTTATTAGTTCGTTCTTTGCTAATTCTATGACATCTTCTTTTGTTTTTACTTCGGTTTCCATTATGTTCTTAAATTCATTAGAGTCTTTCTTCTTGATTCCTCCGTAAAATTCATAATCATCACAAGAATATGGCACTACAACATCATCATGAGGTCGGAAAACATATGCAATTAATTTTGTTACTCCTTTATCATCAATATATATG
The DNA here is from genome assembly GCA_009782405.1 of Oscillospiraceae bacterium. The sequence goes on along the minus strand of WRJC01000017.1, from coordinate 23,617 downwards.
CGTTGACCATAGGAATAATCAAAAGAAAATAAAATCGCCCATATAGATTCTGTTTTATCATAATACACATCTATTAGGGTATACTCCCATATAATTTCATTTTTTGCCAATTCTATGACATCTTCTTTTGTTTTTATCTTAGTTTCTGTTGTATTCTTAAATTTACTTGGATCAACTCGATATTCATTTTGTCTCTCTAAATAATCGATATCTTCAGCATATGAAAATGGTTCTATATTGAATTCTATCTTGTTTTTTCCATTACAAGACATCGTGCTGCTACCTTCGCTAAAAATTTTATTTGACTTTTTCGTTATAAGAGGATTCTTTTGCTTTTTGTTCCATCGCCTATTTTCGACATTCCATTGTCGAATATTTTGCGCACATTTCCACTTATATCACAGATTTTCGCTTTTGTCAATAGTTTTTTCGCATTTCTTAATAGTTTTTTAAAATTAAACCCCCTTGACAAAACATAACGGAGAAAATAAATCTCAAATTTGAAATGCTGCCGAAGTCTTGGAGGGGTGAATGGTCGAAATGACCACTTTTTTCATAAATATATTTTAATTAAATTCACTTGTATTTTAAATTGCCACTTGACAAAACATATAATTTACAGTAGAATAGAGCTATGGCATACAAAATCGATCGAAATTTTTAACGAGGTGATATTTGTGAAAAACATGACAAAAGCTATTTGCGCCCTTTTGATGCTGTCCATGGTTTTTACCGCCTTCTCTTGCAATTCCGGCGGAGGCGATTCCCTTCCCGACGAAAAAAACGACGCCAAGGCAAACGAACCGGGAAGCGACAACCCGGAGGGGGAACCCGCGAAAGAAACCGAAATCCCGTTCCCGCACGAAACTTTCGACTGCGGCGGCGCCACATTCAAGATACTGATTGACAAACAGTGGTCGGGAAACAATCTCGACATTGAAGACTACGACATCGAGGAGGCGAACGGCGAGGTGCTGAACGACGCCATATATTCCAGAAATATGATAATGGAAGAAACCTTCAATCTGAAATTCGAGGCCGTCCACGCCGACGATTCCGTGGAAACCGCCATGAACAAAACAATAAAGGCCGGCCTCGATGAATACGACGCCGTCGCCCCCAGGCTCATGAAGGCGGCTCTGTTCGCCACCAAGGGATATGGGATAAACGTTTTCGACACGGCCCTGTCGCTTGACGCGCCTTGGTGGGACCAAAACATCGTGAACGACACTTCGATAGGCGGCTATGCGTATTTCATATCGGGCGACATATTCATAAAGCACTACGACGGGATAGCGCTGCTCATGTTCAACAAAAAACTGCTCGGGGATTTGGGGCTCGAAAGCCCGTATAAACTGGTCGGCGAAAACAACTGGACGATGGATACCTTCAACGGCTTGGTCAAAAACGTCTACATGGATATCGACCAGGACGGCAAGCACAACAGGTACGACCGCTACGGGTTTGTGACGCAAGCCGACTATCTGACGAGTTTCATAAACGCGAGCGGCGAAAAATTGGTCTCAAAAAATGCGGACGATATGCCGTATTTTACGGGAAACAGCGAAAAAATTTCGAACATACTCGACAAAATGAACGATATTTACTTGGATGACACATACTGCATGCATAGAAACGCCTATGGCAAGGAAAACGGGGGAGGGGAACTGGTGCAGTTCTGGGTTTTCCCTGACGGCAGGGGGCTTTTCTACTGGGCTTTCCCGCGATATATGGATCTTGGCCTCAGGGACATGGATGACGATTTCGGCATACTGCCCATCCCGAAATGGGATTCGAGCCAGCCGAGGTATTACGCCACGGTGAACAACTGGCATTCGTACACATATATGCTGCCCGTGACCGTGGGCGACGTCGAAAGAAATTCCGTGATAGTCGACGCGATGGCGTACCACGGGAGAAATACGATAAAACCCGCGTACTACGACGTGTGCCTGCAGAGAAAATACACGAGGGACGAAGAATCCTCGGCGATGCTCGACATAATTTTCAGCTCCACCGTCTACGACATATGCACCGTGTACGAAATAGGGGGCTGGACAGGAGTCCTCGAGGGCGCCTTGCAAAACAACAAGCTGAATGTTGCGTCAGACTACGAAAAAAATCAGGGAAAAATAGAAAAGGCCATAGATAAACTGATAGAAAATTTCGAAGATGCGAAAAATTAAAAACACTAAAAGAAGGAGAATATTTTGATGAAAATCGCCATGGACAAGCTCTGCATGGTTTTTTCCCGCGCATTTGACATCATCGAAAAAGAACAGTTGGGCGCAAGCGAAAACCACAGCTTGCGCGTCGCCGTCATGTGCGTCGCAATGGGAAAACGGCTGGGATATGGGGACGAAACCATATCGGCGATCGCAATTTGCGGGATGTTTCACGACAGCGCGCTGACTGAGTACCACCTGTCGCAGCAGGCGGGGGAACTTCAAGAACAAAATATGTTCCTTCATTGCAAAAAGGGGCAGGAAAACGTATCGTGGCTCCCTTTCGACGCAGACATTGAAAAGCTTGTGCTGTACCATCACGAGAGGGGCGACGGGCAAGGGCCGCTGCATAGGAAAGAAAACGAAATCCCGCTGGAAGCCGCCATAATCGCCGCGGCGGACGCAATCGACGCGACATACCACCTGCAGCGCATTTTGCCCGGCGGCCTTCCGGCTTTGCGCGAAAAAATAGCTTTTGGAGCGGACATATATTCCACCCGCGCGGCAGTCGATGTTTTGCTCGATGTCTTGAACGGCGAACTGCTTGAAAAAATGCGCGATGAAAATGTGAGGCAAACCTTGGAATGCGAATTGCCGTCCTGGAAAGTGGATGTCGAAGACCCGAAAATCATTCGCGTAGGCGAATTTATTTCGCGCGTCATAGACTATAAGTCGGAGTTCACCCATACGCACACAAGCCAAATAGCCAATCGGGCCTGGATCATGGCCGATCACTACGGATACGGGACGACGGAGCGCAATGCGCTGTTTCTCGCCGCTTCCCTGCACGACATCGGGAAAATAGGGGTGCCCACTGAGATACTGGAAAAACCGGGCAAGCTCGATGACGACGAATTCGCCACGATAAAGAAGCACGTCAAAAATACGCTCGACTGGCTGGGCGAAATACCCGATTTCGACCAAATCAGATACTGGGCGGCCAACCACCATGAAAAATTGGGCGGATTCGGATATTCCCGCGGGATAACGAAAAATGAACTGGATTTCAATTCCCGCCTGATGGCGTGCATCGACATTTATCAGGCTGTCTGCGAGCCCCGCCCCTATCACAGCGCGAGATCCCATGGGGAAACGATGCAAATTCTCCGCGATATGGCCTCCAAAGGTTTCATAGAAGAAAAAATAGTCGAAGACATTGATGGCGTCATGGAAAAATATTCGCTTTGCCCGGTCCCCTCGCCATTTGACGGCGGCGAAACAAAAGCATCCGGCGAAACGGACGACCGGATGGATTTCGGCAAAAAAATACTTTCGGACGGTTATCGCTGCGATGTTTGCGGATATTTTTATGCAGGCGACCATTTGCCGAAAGATTTTGTCTGCCCGGTTTGCAAAAGAGACGCAGGCCATTTCATAAAAATTAGCGCGAAGGGAAATTCCTGATGAATAACGAAGAACTGTATTTTGAAATCATAGAAAATATGAGGGAGGGCGCCTATTTCGCCGACGAGGACAGGCGGATAGTTTTTTGGAACAAAGCGGCCGAAAACATCACCGGGTACAAAAAAGAGGAAATAATGGGAAAGCCCTGCCAAAACACGCCGCTCAAACATATTGACAGCGACGGCAATTCGATTTGCTTCTCGGGCTGCCCGCTCCACCATACGCTAAGCGATGGCAAAAGGCGGAAGCACAACGTTTTTTTGAGGCACAAGGACGGGCATCGCGTCGCAGTCGCGGTAAATATCTTCCCATTCGTAAAAAACGAAAAAATAATCGGGGCGATCGAAATTTTCACGCCGAATTCATTTGTCATTTACGACGACGAATTGATCGTCCAATTGGCAAACTCAGCCACCAACGACAAACTCACGGGAATTCCGAACAGGGGAAAGATCGAAAGTTTCCTCGATTTGCGTTTGAGGGAAATGGATATGTACAGTTACAAGGTGTGCGTCGTGTTTTTGGATATTGACGACTTCCGGAATTTCAACAACGCATACGGCCACGACGCGGGCGACGCCGTCCTGAAAACGGTATCCGGCGCAATCATGCGCATGATCAGAAACACGGATTTGTTCGGGCGCTGGGGCGGCGAAGAATTTGTGGGCGTATGCACGATCAAGGATGAAAACGACACTTTGCTGATAGGCGAAAAGATACGGGCATTGGTCGAAAGCGCCAAAATCGAGCACGAAGGCATATCCCTTTCAGTGACGGTTTCGATAGGGATCGCCGTCGCGCGCACCGGGGACACGTTGGATTCCGTCGTCAAAAGGGCGGATGAGATGATGTACCACAGCAAACAAAAGGGGAAAAACTGCGTCACATCCGATATTTCCATGATCCCGTGAAGCCAAATAATTCAAATCATTCAAAAGTTTCAATGAGTTTTTCCAGCAGTTTGTTGTATCTCGGCTCGTTTTTTTCGAATTGCGAAACCCAGTTGTTCTTTTTGTCCGACATCAAAATGCGGAACAGGTGAAACGCAGTATCCAGCTGAGTGCAGTATATGGCCCCGAAATCGAACACCACGCCGTTTCTTATTATATCTATCATTTCGGCGGATTCCTCGTCCCTCGAGTATTTTGTCTTGAGGGATATTTCATAAAAGGCGGGAATGACCTTTTTGTAGCTTTCAACGCAGAGGGCTTCTGTTATCATTCCGGTCATTTCAAGATTTTGCGCCGTGGTGGGGACCGCGATCAGGGAAAAATAGGCGACGGGGGCAGTCAGGTAGTTTTCCTGCTGTTCGTTCCATTTTGGGTATGGGATTATGCCGAAATCCGTTTCCATGCTTCTCAGCGTCGAAGCATTGCCCAGATGTTCCGGCAAAAACATCGCCCTTCCTTCTTCAAAAATATACTTGTACAGGTTTTCCGGTTCGGCCGAAGCCACGGGATTTGCGTAAACCCCTTGATTGTTCCACAAAAAGTCGTGCATCTTCTCTGTTATATCCGTCATTTTTTGCGTGTTTTGCGCGAGATAAACAACTCCGTTGCCGTCTTTTTTTATTGCCGGTTCGCCGAAAGCGTTAAAAAAATTGTCGACAAGGTTGGCGGTATCGGTGGCATATCCGAATATATCGGTATTTGCGGACGGTTTACCGTCGCCGTCGACATCCGAATACACGTTTTTGCATATTTCGTTGAGTTTGTCTATAGTCCATTTTCCGGAACGCACGAGCTCATACGGGTTTTCGACGGCGTAATCCTGTATCATCTGTTTGTTGAAATATACCGCGAGTATGTCTTCCCACAAAGACAGCGCTATATCGCCCGTCGTGAAGAACAATTTCCCGTTTATCGTGAGATTGTCCATCAAATCTTTGCTCCACCACGGTTTGTCGAAACTCAGATATGGCAGCTCGTTGAGGTTTACGACATGCCCCGCCGATTGCAGCCTGGGCATATACGCCGCATAACCGGCGATAATGTTGTATTCGTCGTCCCCCGCCGCGACGGTATTGGTGACTTTTTTGACGAAATTGTCCTGCTGGCCCCAAATTCCCGCCGTTTCTATGGTTTCTATTTTCACGTTGAATCTTTCTTCTACTGTAAGATTGCGTTTATACACCGCATCGTTTACCACGTCCCCGTTTTCCGATTCTGCGAGGAATTCATAGTTCCATTCGGAGCGCTGCAAAACAGTGAACGCCTCCCCGCGGAAATCCATTTCGGGCAGGCCGTCTTTTGCGTTTTCCCTTGCCTTCATGTTGTAAATATCGTTTTCCGTCGTTTCTTCGGATTCGCCCCCGGAATTGTTTTCCGCCGAATTTGCCTCCGGATCATTTGCGGCGGAATTGTCGTCGTTTTGGTCGCTGCCGCAGGACAAAAGCATAATCAAGATGGCAGATGAAATCAGGATAAAAGAAACAATTTTTTTCATAACGCATTCCCTTTCCATATTTTAGCGGATTTCGAGGTTGCCCCCCATCTTGGAGGGCAACCTCTGCGGTTTTTGGCGATAATCAATCCAGCGCTGTCATTTTCCTTATTATGACCGGTTCCACCGGCTGCGAAACCGCTCCGTCAAATCCCAGAACCCTTTCGATTTCTTGAAATCCATCTGATTTCCTCCATCGTTTAAAATTACCCGCCCAGTTTGCCGAATCTGTTGTTGATGGCCAGCGCCGGGTCCTGGGGCACCGGGGCTCCGACCGTACCCTCGGGGACGTTTATGTCGCTCACTTTTTTCAGCGATTTTTTGCTGAATTCGGGCATCCATTTGGCCTCGGCGGCGAACATTTCGGCTGTCATCGCCCTGATTTCGGAAAGGTTCAGCACAGCAGAAGTCAGCGGATCCATCGAAACCGCCGCAAAGGCGAGTTCGGCGTCGACTTTCATCGCCGCCTCGACGGCCAGGCCCTGCACGGTGATGTTGGACTGGTTCATGGCGGCGAGCTGGGAAGGCAAATCCCCCACTGTGAGCGGGTGCAGCCCTTCGCGGTCTACATAGACGGGAACTTCGACGCAGGCGCCGTTTGGCAGGTTTGTTATATAGTTTTTGTTTTGCACGTTGCCGTTGAGCCTGAAGGCCACATTTGTCTCGATGGCTTCGAGTATGTACGAGCAGTATTCCTTGCTCCTTGGCTCGAGTTCGCCGGTTTCGATCGAAAGAACGTCGATTCTGTTGAATTTTTCCTGCACCGCCGAGGAGAATTTATAGTATGCGCCGCTCGCCCCGCCGAAATCCGGCTGGTCGCAGTACAGATCGAGCGATTTTTCGTTTTTCCTGAACCAGGGGAGATATTCGGAGAGATGCCCCGTGGACTCAGTCATGAAATATCCATAGTGGCGCATCACTTCGCCGCGCACTTTTTCGTTGATGTAATACTCGGGCTTTTCCATGTTTTCTTTGAGTTTGGGGTATAGGTCGATTCCGTTGTGTTCGAGCTTCAAGAACCAGGCCATGTGGTTTATCCCGGCGGCCACAAAGTCGATTTCATTTTTCGGAGTGTCCGTATAACCCGAAATCAGATCCATGGTGGTCTGGACCCCGTGGCAAAGCCCGATATATTTCATCTTCGTGGCCTTGCCGAGATACGTGCAGACCATGCCCATGGGATTCACATAGTTGAGCACGGTGGCGCCGGGGCAAAGTTCGGCCATGTCGCGGTCAATGTCGCCAAGCACGTTGTAGGTGCGCAAAAACCTGAATATTCCTCCGGGGCCCATCGAATCGCCTATGCACTGGTCCACGCCGTATTTCAGGGGGATTTCGTAATCCAGCTTGAAAGCTTCGTTGCCGCCGATCTGGAACATCAAAATCACGTATTTGGCGTCCTTGAGCGCTTCGCTCCTGTCGGTGGTGGCGTAGACGCGGGCTCCCAGCTTGTTCTTGTCGATGATTTTTTGCGCATAATTTTTCATCTTCTCGATTTTTTGCGGGGTGGGGGACATCAGCGCATACTCGAAATTTGCGAGCGAGGGCGTGTTGAACATGTCGTTGAGCAGGGTTTTGCAAAAAACGATGCTGCCCGCGCCGATTAGGGCGATTTTGTTTTTCATGTGTTTTTTACCTCCGTTTTTATATTATATTCATTATTTCATCATTCGGCAAACTGCGCCAAATCTATCTCGAGCCCTTCCAAAACGCGGCTTTTTATCGTATCCCCGAAATCGAGCATATCCACCGTCGCCTTGTTGCCCGTGGCTTTTGGCTTGTGATAGAGCTGCACGGTTTGCTCTTTTGGGTCAATGAGCCAATATTCCTTTACGCCGCTTGAAAAATATTTGTACAGTTTCAGGGATTCGTCTTTGGTTTTGGTCGATTCGCTCATTATTTCCACGACCAAATCGGGCGCGCCGTGGCAGCCGTCGGGCTTGATTTTGTCGGGGTCGCACACGACGATCAAATCGGGCTGCACGACCGTACCCCTGATTTTTTTGATTTTTGAGAATATGCCGCTCTCGCTTTTTTTGCTTTCGCTCAAAAAAACGTCGTATGGAGCGGCGAAGACCCTGCATTTTTTGCCTTTGAGGAAATTCCATATTGTGGCACTCAAAAACATGCTCAGGGCTTGATGATCCGTGTTCGGGGCGGCCATCATGTACGGGATTCCGTCTATGAGCTCGTAGCGCTCGTCTTTTTCGCCGTAGATTTCAAAAAATTCCTCGATTGTATAAAAAGCTATTTTTTGGCTGATCGGTGCATTCATAAAAACGTACCCTCCGTTAATTTCATGTTTTGCCATGCCTATAGTATAATATTTTTTCGGGATTATGTCAAGGGAAAAATTTTTGAAAATTTTTTTATTTTTTTTCGATTTTCGCTTGACATATGATGTTATATGGTGTATAATATTGTTGTTTATAAAATATGAAAATAATTATACAAAGGAGATTCGCGGATTATGAACAACAATTCGAAAAATAATTTTGAAAAAGAGCCGAACCCGGGCGAAAATTTGGACCGGGAGAAAAAAATGGCGGAGGCGGAAAAAAAATCCGCTTTCCCCATCCTGTCGGTGGGGTTGACCTGGCTTGCCGTCGCAGTCGTTTTCCACGGATTATTCAGCCCCACCAAAATTTTCTTGACTGCCGTCCTGTCATTTATAATCTACCAGATAGCCAAGAAAAAATTCCCCGCGAAAAAAATAGAGATAATGATGGAGGCGAAAAAGGAATCTGCCGCAAATGAAAAAAACGAAAAAAAGGAAGCGGCCGCGCCGGCCGTCCCGCTCACCCCCGAAGAGCGCGAACTGAAAGACCTCAACGAAAGGATAAATTTGTATTTCATCGAAATCAAACTCCTAAACGATTCCATCGGGGACGAATTCGTTTCGGCTGAACTCGGCGAAATCGAAAAAAACCTGAAAAAAATACAGTTCCACCTGAACGAAAAAACCGAAGCTTCGAAAACAAGGAAAATCGAACAGCTCACGCAGTTTTTTGACTACTATATGCCCACCACCATAAAAATCCTGAACAGCTACAGGAGAATCGAAAGCCAGGAACTCACGGGCGAAAACGCCACCGAAACCAAAAAGCGCGTCGAGGAATCGCTGCCTTTCGTGCGGAAAGCGTTTGAAAAAGAGCTCGACAATATGTTCTCCGACGAAATGATCGACATAACCACCGACATCGACGTGCTCGAGGCGGTGCTTTCAAAAGAGGGTTTGATCGAAAAAAATCCCATCGGCGAAAAAGATACCCAAAACGACCCGAAAAACTCATTTTTCGATTGACAAGCGGGAAATTATGCGCTATAATTAATAATCAGGAAAACTATGAATTATTAATTATGTGTAAGGAGATTTTCGAATGGATGAAGAAATAAAAATCCCGCAGCTCACCCTCACCACAAGCCTCGACGAACTGGACGGGAAGGAATCGGAGGGAAAGCCCGCTGAAATCGTGGTGCTGGAAAAAAAGGATCCTGTCATAAAAACCGAGGAACTCGAAAAACTTTCCGAAGAAGAAAAGAAAATGGTCGAGGAGTTTTCAAAGCAGATAGACTTGAATAACAACAATGTGATTTTGCTGTACGGCGCCTCAGCCCAAAAAAATATCGCGAACTTTTCGGATTCGGCGCTGCAGAGCGTGCGCACCAAAGACACCGGGGAAGTGGGGGCGATGCTCACAAACTTGGTGGTGGAACTCAAAAACTTCAACTCCGATTCCACAGACGAAAAAAAAGGCGGGTTCATGGGCCTTTTTTCCAAAGGGAAACAATCGATCGACAGAATCAAGAGTTCCTATACCTCTGTCGAAAAAAATGTGGATGCGATTTCGGTTTCGCTCAAGGGCCACCAGCAAAAACTTTTGAAAGACGTCATGGTGCTCGACAAAATGTATGAAATGAACAAAGGATATTTCAAGGAACTCACGCTGTACATCGCCGCAGGGGACAAAAAATTGGCCGAAACAAGGGAAACCGAACTAAAAGCCATGCAGGAGAAAGCGAAAGCCTCGGGGGACCCGATCGACGCCCAACAAGCGCACGATTTGACTTCCATGTGCGACAGATTCGAGAAAAAACTCTACGATTTGAAGCTGACGCGCAATGTCTCGCTCCAGATGGCCCCTCAGATAAGGATGATACAGAACAACGACACCATGCTCGTCGAAAAAATCCAGTCTTCGATCGTGAACACAATCCCGCTGTGGAAAAGCCAGATAGTGATGGCCTTGGGCATATCGAATTCGCAGAATGCGATGAAGGCCCAAAAGGAAGTCACGGACCTGACTAACCAGATGCTGAAAAAAAACGCCGAAATGCTGAAAATGGGCACCATCGACATAGCGAAAGAATCGGAGAGGGGCGTAATAGACATAGAGACGCTGAAATACACCAACCAAACGCTCATCTCGACTTTCGACGAAGTGATCAGGATACAGGAGGACGGCAGGAGCAAAAGGGAACAGGCGGAAGGCGAACTCAAACAGATCGAGGGCGAACTCAAAACAAAACTGTTAAACCTCAGGAATTGACGCGCAACGCATAACGGGAAAATACCAAAAGCCAGTTACAAATTATCACAATTATCAACGAAAGGCGGCATCGCGATGAACGAAGAAAACATAAAAGAAAAATATTTGAGATTGAACAAAACAAAACTGCAAACGGCGAAAGTGATTTCGGTTTTGATGATTGTGGCCGCCTTTCTGCTTTCTGTGCGCGTATTCGAAAAACCGCAAAAACCCGGCATGTCGCCGGGGGTTTACGACGATGCAAATATTTTGAGCGACGGAACAATCCAAAAGATGAATGGGCGCGGCGCCGCCCTGTCGGAACTCACCGGAGGGAAAGCCAAAATTGCGGTTTTTACGGAAAAAGACAAGAGCGGCAAAAAAGACTTGGAAAAAATGGCCGGAAAACTGTTTGAAAGCCATGAAATGGGAGACGAAGGATTGCTGTTTGTTGTCTGTGTCGAAAAATCCTCCGGCGGAATCGGGGAAAACATCGGCCATTTCTTTGAGGATTTATTCGGCGGGGGAAGCCAGCCCTACGCTTACCACAAGGGCAGAAACGTGGACTACATTTCAGACGGCCAAATCAAAGAAATTTTGGGATCGTGCTTTGCCGGTTCCGGAGAAGAAAGCTTTGACTCCAACGGCGCATTTTTGGCGGCATATGACAATCTCGCGGATCTTTTCGACGACCATCACAAAGTAGACAGCCACGGGCACGAATCCAACGTTGTTTCCGTTCCCGTCGAACCGGAATCAAAATCGAACATAGCGGGGATCGTCCAAGTCGCAGTCGGCACGGCGGCTTTGTTTGTGATATTGTTTTTGGCGCTGGGCATCTTGGGCGGCAAAAAGAAGCCCGGCGCCTCGCGCGTATACAAAAAACCGCTGTGGTTCAATTGAATTTCACCTCGTGATGTTTCTGATCCATTTGTCCCCGCGCAGCCGGAAAAACGCGATGATCCACTTGAAGCACTGATCGATTTTCGCGCACAGGAACACAATGGGAAGAGGCGACCCGATTATGATCGCATTCAGGAAAGTGAGCGGCAAGACGATCAGCCAGCCGCATACCATGTCAACTTTGAAAACGAATTTTCCATCGCCTGCCCCCCTGTTTATGCCGGTGAAGCAAGTCGCGTGGTAAAAAGTGCCCAACAGCGTGAACGCCCCGATGGAAATAAAGGTCTTGGCCAGTTCCATCGTCTCCGCGCCAAATCCGCCCTTTCCCTTGTTCACGATTTCATATAGGGCCAAAAGCGGCGTTTTCGCGAAAAACAGTGCCGCGCACATGACTATCCCGAAAGATGCGAACAGTATTTGGAGCGTATTCGAGTACTGCCGCGTTTTTTCGTATTGTTTGGCCCCTACTGTCTTTCCGATGATAACGCAGGCCGCGCTGCCCAGACCCATCGTGAATATGCCCGCAAGCGACATGATCACCTCGGCTATCCCGTTCGCCGACATCATGTCGCTTCCGAGCCTGCCTATTATTATGGCCTTGAAAAGCCCCACGAACCCCCATTGGGTGTCTCCCACCATGATTGGCAGCCCGTATTTCGCGTAATCTTTCCACATGAGCCGGTCGTGGGAAAACAAATCTTTTATCTTTATCGAAATGCGTTTCTGGATTTTGAAAGTGAACGCCATCACGACAGAAAATTCGACGAACCTCGCAAATATCGTGGCAAAGGCGGCGCCCCGCACCCCAAGGGCGGGTATATGCAGGCTCTCATTTCCGAAAATCAAAAGATAATTTCCGATCAGGTTGACAAAAAATGAAATGATCGACAAGTACAGCGAAATCCTGACTATCTCGACGCAGCGCAGCATAGTCACGAACGTTTCGGTCAGAATGTAGAACATATATGAAAAGCAGACGATTTTTATGTACTGGGCCCCTGCGTCTATGACTTCGCTGTTGTTTGTCACTATCGACATCGCCCCCTTGGGGAAAAGGAAAATGAGAACGGTCGCAATCGTTGCAAGCGAAAGCCCTATCGTGAATATTATGGAAAAAATCGTCTTGATTTTGCCCAAATCCTTTTTGCCCCAATACTGGGAGATCATCAGCGACGAGCCGCCGGAGAGCCCCCTTATGAAAAAAGCGAACAACGTGGTTATGGCGTTGGCCTGCGTGACCCCTGCGAACATCACTTCGGTGTTGTTCGGGATATTGCCCACCATCACATTGTCCAAAAAAACCACGCTCAGCGAGATCAAGCTCTGAAAGGCCACGGGCAAGCCCAAAACGAGCAGCATTTTGTAAAAACTTTTTTCTTTTACCATGAATTACATACCGCACTTCCCATACAAATCGTAATCGAGCACTCTCTCGATTTTCACCTCGGCGAAATCGCCTTCCTTTATTTTCTTTTTCGCGCCCGGATCCGGGGCGAAATATATCTTGCCGTCGATTTCCGGCGCATCCGCCTCGCTCCTGCCGTAATACACCCCGCTCGCCTTGTCGAATCCTTCGCACAGCACTTTAATGGTCTGTCCGAGCTTTTTTTGGTTTAAGTCCCGGTTTATTTTTTTTTGAAGCGACATGACGGCTTTTTGGCGGCGCTCTTTTTCTTTTTCGCCCACTTGGCCCGCAAAACCCGCGGCCAAAGTCCCTTCTTCGGCCGAATAGGCGAACGCTCCCAAACGCTCGAATTTTGCTTCCTTCAAAAATTCGCACAGCTCGCCGAACATTTCTTTTGTCTCCCCCGGAAATCCGACTATCACCGTGGTCCTTATCGTTATCCCGGGGATGTTTTCGCGCAGGCGCCTGATCGCCGACTTGATGGCGGCGCTCCCCCCTTTCCGGTTCATCGCCTCCAGCACGGGATCGCATATATGCTGTATGGGCATATCGATGTATTTTGCTATTTTTTTCCGGCTTTTCATCGTTTCTATCAATTCGTCGGTTATCTTGTCGGGGTAACAGTACAAAAGCCTTATCCATTCTATCCCGCCGATGCCGCAGAGTTTCTCCAAAAGCGCCGGCAGGTTTTCGTATCTTGTCGTATCCTGGGCCACCACGCAAAGTTCCGCCACTCCGATTTGCGCGAGTTCCTCCGCTTCCTTTACTATCTCCCCTTCGGCTCTCGGCGCAAAGCCGCCCCTAATCGACGGGATCGCGCAATACGAGCAACAGTTGTCGCAGCCCTCCGCGATTTTTATGTACCCCATGTATTCCGGGGTGGTCAAAACCCTGTCCCCGCCCAAAACAAAGCCTTCGGAGGGTTTGATAGAAACATATCGGCCGGGGAGCCCGGACTCTATGTGCCTGACTGCGGCCAAAATGTCGTGGATGGAAAAAACCCCCACGAGCGCGTCGACTTCCGGCAGTTCCTTCAAAATTTCCTCTTTGTACCTCTGGGCGAGGCAGCCGCAGACGATTATCCCTTTTAAACGCCTGCTGCCGTTTGTTTTGAGCCAGGCCACGTCGAGTATGTTGTCTATCGCCTCTTTTTTCGCGCTTTCGATGAAAGCGCACGTGTTGATGATCACGACGTCGGCTGCTATGTCCTCGGCGACGATCTCATAACCGCCATCGGCCAAAATCTTCAGCATTATCTCCGTGTCTATTTGGTTTTTCGGGCAGCCGAGAGAGATAAAACCGACTTTGAAGCTGCTATTCATCCGCATAATCCTCGTCTTCCATATAATCTATGTCTGTTTCTTCCAAAAGTTTCGCGATTTCGTTTTTTGCCGCCTGATACCTGTATCCGTTGCGCACAAGCATGCTTATCGCCTTCTGCGCCGCGTTTTTGTCGGATTTGTCCATCTTGTCCAATTGCTTGCCGTATTTTTTTTCGAGGAGTTCCCGCATGTTTGAAAGCTCTTCCTCTTCGTCCGAAAAATACTCGTCCTCCAAAGTTTCGTTTATTATATCCCCCGGTATGCCCTTTTGGTACAGCTGCTCCTTTATTTTTCCTTTTCCGTATTTTTTGTATTCTTTTAAATATTTCGCCTTTTCCGCAGCGTATCTGCGGTCGTCGATATAGCCGTGCGCCTCGAATTCGGCGCACACGAGCGCGCACAGCGTTTTTGCCGTTTCGGTGTCGATGCCGCCGTTTTTGCGCACGGCGAAAAACAGCTTTTGGAAAAGCTGTTTTTTGGGGATGTCGGTTAGGGCCACCTTGGCTATGGCCGATTTGTATATTGCGTGTTTTTTCGAGAGAAAACCGAGGAAAGCCGCGCAGTCGCCGTCAAAATATCCGTTGGTCTCGCTCAAACCTATTTTTTCCGTATCGATTTTTATGTTTTCGAGGCGGCTTTCCGGGTTGCATTCAAAAGGCAGGTTTTCGTAATCTTTCAGCAAAATCCTGTATTTTTTCCCGTCGGACAGCTCTATTCTGACGTAGTTGTCCGAAAGAAATATTTCGACTGTATTTATTTCCATCATAATACCGTTTTTTGAATCCTATTCCTCGAAATCTTCCACCACGATGTCGAGCGGGACGTCGTCCGGATCGACTTCATCGTCGTCGCCGTCCGAATCTTTGACTTCTTCTTCGGCGAGCGTCACTTTTTCGGCGTTTGCCCTGACCAGTTTCTCTATTTCCTCGGCCAAGTCTTTGTTTTCCTTGAAATATTTGGCCACCGCTTCTTTGCCCTGGCCTATCCTCTCGCCGTTGTACGAGAACCACGAGCCGCTCTTTTTGATTATGTCCATCGTGGTCGCAAGCTCCAATATCTCGCCCGCGTGGTCTATCCCCTCGCCGAAAGTGAGCACGAATTCGGCCACTTTGAACGGCGGGGCCACTTTGTTTTTGGCGATTTTGCACTTGACTTTGTTGGCCACCGCTTCTTTTGCCTCGGTTATCGTCTCGGTTTTTCTTATGTCTATTCGCACCGAGGCGTAGAATTTGAGCGCCTTGCCCCCCGTGGTGGTCTCGGGCGCGCCGTACATCGCCATCGAGGAGCGGAGCTGGTTTATGAATATCACAAGGCACGAGGTCCTCGATATACTCCCCGAGAGTTTGCGGAGCGCCTGCGACATCAGCCTCGCCTGCAGCGCCATGTTCTTGTCTCCCATGTTCCCGTCGATTTCCTCCCTGGGCACGAGCGCGGCCACGGAGTCGATCACGATTATGTCGATTGCGCCCGAGCGGATGAGCTTGTCCGTTATCTCAAGCGCCTGTTCGCCGTAGTCGGGCTGGGAAATGAGGAGGTTGTCGGTGTCCACCCCGAGTTTTTTGGCGTATACGGGATCGAGGGCGTGCTCCGCGTCTATGAACGCCGCCACCCCGCCCATATTCTGGCACTGCGCCACCGTCGATAGCGCGAGCGTGGTTTTGCCCGAGGCCTCCGGGCCGTAGATCTCGACGATCCTGCCCTTTGGAAGCCCGCCGATGCCCAGCGCGAGATCCAAGGTCAGCGAGCCCGTGGGTATCGCGCTCACGTTCATCCGGGCGTGCTCCCCGAGTTTCATGATCGAGCCCGCGCCGAAACTTTTCTGGATGTCGGCCATCGCGTCCTTGAGCGCCGATTTTTTTTGTTCTTCATTTTCCGGCAGGTCTTTTTTTATCTGCCCCAAATTTGATTTTGCCATCTTTCAAATTCCCCTTTTTCATCTTTAATATTTTGGTAAAAATTTTGTGTTTTTTCTATATGTACATTATATCACAAGGCATATGACAACAGCGTGTCATATTAAAAACGAACGCTTTGTAAAGTTTTAAATCATGGATATTATATCGCAATCCCGAAACAAAAAGCAACAAAAAACAAATTGCTGCGAAATCAAATGGTCTCTGTCAAGTTTATTTTCGCAATATGCAAAAGTCCCCGGTCATCTGGTTTCTTTTTCATAAATCTTGTATAACCTCCTTTGCGCATATTTTTTTCCGTATACGCCAATTGTACCACTATTATCGGCATTTGTCAACAGCAGCCGCGATATTTGTTTTCCAAAGAATTGACAAAAACAAAAAATTGTGGTAAAATGTGAAGCATGTTTCGATAAAAAAACTAAGGGGATTTTTATGCGAAGTTTCAACACAGCCGGAATCTGCGTGCCCCAAAAGCATTATATGGTCGATATCGGGGAAAAATTGGAAAAAATAAAGGGCTTGATCGACAGAGAAAGCTATTTCACGATAAACCGCGCGCGCCAATACGGAAAGACGACCACTCTCAACATGATCCAAAAGGAGCTTTTCGGTGAATATATCTGCGTGAAAATCAGTTTCGAGGGGCTTGGAGACGAAAGCTTCGCCTCGCAGGAACTTTTTTGCCCGACATTTGTGGGACAGATAGCGAGGGCGCTGCAATTTACTTCGGCTCCAAAGGAATATATTGAACAATGGAACAAATGCGATATAACCGATTTTAAATTGTTGAGCCGCCATATTGCCGATATGTGCAAAGGAAAAAAAGTCGTTTTGATGATAGATGAGGTGGACAGGACGAGCAACCACCAGGTATTTTTGCAATTTATAAGCATGCTCAGGACAAAATTTTTGGATCGCCAGGCCGACATGGACCATACTTTCCACAGCGTGATCCTTTCCGGGGTCTACGATGTAAAGAACATCAAGCTGAAAATGATAAACGAGGGGGCATACGCGCCGGCGCCGGCTGAGGGCAAAATATACAACTCGCCCTGGAACATAGCCGTGGATTTTGATGTCGATATGTCGTTTAACCCCGCCGAAATATCCACCATGCTGAAAAGCTACGAGGCAGACCACAACACGTGCATGGAAATCGCCGAAATGTCCGGGGAAATCCATAGCCATACAAACGGCTATCCGTTTTTGGTTTCGAGGATATGCCAGCATATCGACGAAAAACTCGATAAAGACTGGACTCTGGCGGGAGTGCGAAGGGCGGTCAATGCCATAATATACGAAAAGAACACATTGTTTGACGACATCTACAAAAATCTGGAAAACAACAAAGAGCTGCACCAGCTGTTGTACAATATCTTAATTTCAGGCGAAAGCTACACTTTCAAAATCGGCAACCCCGTGATAGACCTTGCGAACATATATGGGATAATAGAGGGCAAAAACGGCATCGCGGCAGTTTCGAACAGAATCTTCGAGACGATCATATACGACTATTTCATCTCGAAAGACCAGACAAACACGGAAACGAAAAAAATAAAGGGCGTCATCTCCGAAGCTGTCAGAAACGGCAAATTGGACTTGGAGCTTTGCCTTCGCAAATTCGCCGGCCATTATGCCGAAGTGTTCACGGAAAAAGACGCAAAATTTTTGGAGCGCCACGGGCGGCTGCTGTTTTTGTCGTATCTGCGCCCGTTCATAAACGGCGAAGGATACTATCATGTGGAAAGCGAAACAAGGGACCAGCGCAGAATGGATCTGGTCGTGGATTTCGGAAGCGAGCAGTTCATAATCGAGCTGAAAATATGGCGCGGGGAAGAGTACAACAAAGAAGCTTATGCGCAGCTGCTTGGATATATGGACATCAAGAAATCCAAAACGGGATATTTGCTGACATTTGACTTCCGCAAGAAAAACAAACAAACCAAAGCCGAATGGGTCGAAATCGGCGGGAAGCGCATATTCGAGGTCATAGTTTGACGCAGGTATTTAGATAATTTTTGCGAGTGATTAAATGGCGGCTAATGCAGGGATAAGCGATGGAAGCAGTGGGGCAAGTGAATAATACGGAGGAAAAACCATGAAAGTAATAAAATATCCGCGCAAAGACGCGGAATATGAAGAAATATGGAGCCAGAACGCCTTGGACAGGCTGACGTCGCTGTTTTTCGAGTGGCAGCAGGGCCCGGGCGAATTCGGGGGCTTGATTTTGCATTCCTGCTGGGGCGAAATCTCGGTGCTTTCGAGGCGCTATCAGGGGCAGGGCGCGGGCAAGTATTATTACCTGATGGAGGGCGCGCGGCAGCTGTACGAAAAAACGGGCAACCCGCGCTGGAAGCGGCTGGCCGGCGATATGTGCTCGAACAATTTGTTTTTGCAGAACCCGGACGGCGGTTTCCGCCATTCTGCCGCAGAATTCGAGCCGGCATACCATTCGCATCAATCCTGCGCGATTCACCAGAATATGCCGGTTCTGGCGCTTTTGGATTATGCGGCGTGGAAACACGCCGACCCGATTTTGAGGGATATGGTCAAGCCCGCAGTCGATCGGAGCTGGGAGTATTTCCATAAACGGTTCGCCTACGGCGGCAGGGAGCATTTTCCCAAGATGGACCCGGAAATCCGCTGGAGCGGCGTGACCAACCAGGACTTGACGGTGATTGCGGGGCTTGCGCGGTACGGCGAAATCTACGGCGATTTTTCGCGCTACGAAAAACACGGCAAGCCGGCCTTGGAGCTGTATCTCTCGCCTTTGTACTATTATGAGGGCATCGGGCAGTTCGAACGGGGCGACGGATATAATTCCACCGAGCGCACGATATACTATTATCACGTGTTGGATATGCTTGAGCGGATATACAAGTCTGCCGGCGGCGAACATATCCTCGCCGTCATGGACAACGTCTGCAAGCGCCTCTTTGACACGATTTTTACCGCGGAAGACGGCCTTTCGCATTTGATGTACGGCGCGAAAACCGACCCCGGCGACAAATCCTATGTGGTCGAATGGATCAAAACGCCCAACATGGTAGCCCTGTACCCCGTTATGATATACCATATGCAAAATTATCTTTCGCGCCACCCCGACGCAAAAAAAAATGCCCGCCTGAAAAATTTGCGCAAAACGGCGGCTGCATATATGTTTTGCGACGGAACGTTTCCCCCGGCGGTGTTCACGCCGGAACCGATACTTTCCGTGGCGTATGCGTCCGCGTATTTCGAAGTTTTCTGGCCCATGCTGATCAGGGAATTGGGCGAGAGGGTCCGCGACCCGGAAATCGGGCCGATGCCGTGCATTCACCGGATCGCGGGAAATGTCACATGGAAATCGCGCGGCAAGCTCTGGGCGATAGAGAGGGACGGCGTTCGGGCATTCGGGGGATACAAGCCGCTGGCTTACGGGGTGACGCACGGACCGGACGAGAAGCCCGCCGACGGCGACTACGGCAGCCTGGAAGACTGCGAGATTTTGGAAATCTTGGATATTTGACAGTGAAATTTGATATCGAATTCCCCAAAAATTTATGGTATAATATTGCTCGCGAGCAGCGAAGATAATGCAGCCGGAGTTATTTGACGAAGGTTGACGAAGGAAGAGAGGGATCGTGAAAAATGCGCCTTGCCGCGAACGCGAGCAATGTGGCGCATCGGTATACAGCAATGAAGTCGCATTGAATCTCGAAAAAATTGTGAAAGCGGCAACGACGGCCATGACAGAGATCGCTGTATTGAATTACACCGACAAGACAGTGGCATGACATCGCTCAAAGCCGCGCGGCATCCTCCCACAATCTGAGATTCGCGTCGCTCAAAGGCTCGCCGGTCCCGTTCGGCGAGGCGAACACTTTCACCCCCGTGGCTCTTTGCGCGGCGGCCCGGTGGCGCAAAATCTCTTCGATCGTGTCGAACATCGGGAGCCCGTTCACCGACATCACGCTCCTGTGCACCAAGAGGGCGATATTCGGGTCGCACCGGCTCGCGTATTTTAAAAGATCCGTTTCGGAGCCGCCGAAATTGACGGCTTTCAGCGTTTTCATCGAGTTCATCACCTCCGGAAGATGGTTCATGTTCCCGCAGGTGTGCGCCGTGATCCCGCCGAATTCCGCGCCGATTTTGTCGAGATACGGCGCGGAAAACTCTTTGACCGTATTCGCCCCGACCACCGCGAAAAAATCGTCGCTGACCGCGACCCCGCAGTCTTTTGGCACCCATATCATGGGAAAGCAGTGTATCGGTATCGCCTCCCCGTTTGTGACCTCGTACATGGCATGATAGTATTTTATGATCGCATCCGTGCATAGCGAGAGAAGATGATGCGCCTCGTTTGGATACTCGTACAAATCGCCCAAAAAATTCTCTATGCCCCATATTTGCGCCGCGCACGAGAAAGGCCCCTGTATGTCCGTTATGTAGACCGGGATTTTAGCGCCGGCCCTTTTGTATTTGTACGCCATGCGCCAGAGCATATCATGGCACATATATCCCTCGCGTATCTCGGCCTCGGGCAGGCGGTAGACGTCCGAGGGGGATTCTATCACGGGTTTTATGTGATTTGAGTTCGATATGCTCTCCTTGACGCAGCAAAACATCGAGGGGATCGTGACCTGCTCGCAGCCCGAGGAGAACCCGGGGTAATACTCGTCGTCTATGACCGCGTTGTGCAGTATCGCCTTGAGCTGGGAGATCATGTCCCTTTGCACATCCGAGGCATCTTCGGGGATTTTGGGCTCCTCGGGCACATTGCCGTTCCACACCACATAGGAAATCCTGTCGCCGCCGACGCCTTTGGCGGCGTTTTTGCTGTTCCAGCTGTATTCGGAGCGCGCCCTTATCGCGTCGAGGCGTTTTTTTGGGTATGCCGCAAGCACGAGCCCGATCAGCTCGTCGATGACATCGTCCGCGTGGTTGCGTTTGCTTTCCTCAAGCTCGTCAAATGAAAAATCGATCATGATTTTCCCTCTCTTTTTGTTTTATTCGCCGTCCAGGCTCGAAAAGCTATCTATGGTTTTGTCCAAGGCTTTTTGGAATTTGGTTTTAAAATTTTAGTCAGTTTAAGGCCTCATAGGCCTCGATGATCTTGGCGAGGTCTTTTTCTATCGCGCCGCCCCTTTTCTCGAAAGTCGAGACAAATGCGTTCTCCCCTTTTAGCACCGTGTTCTGCAGATCGCTCACAATGGAGCCGACATTGTCGATGTACCCTATGTCCGCCGAACGGCTCGCGAAGATTATGTCGAGCATTTCGGAGGATTCCTCGTCCCTTGAGAATTTTGTCTTGAGCATGACGTCGTAATACGCGGGCCTGATGTATTTCGCCCCGCCGTGCGCCAAGGCTTCGACGATGAGCCCCGAGCGCTCGATGTTTTCGACGTTTGACGGTATCGCCATGCAGTTGCAGGCCCACTGGTGCACATTCGTGTGATACTCTGGCTGGTTCGCGTCCCATTTGGGCAGCGGTATTATCCCGAAATCCGTGTCCATCTGGCGCAGCCTGACCACGCACTGCATCACTTCGGCGTAGAACAGGGCGCGGCTCTCCTCGAATGAGGCCTGAATTATGAGATGCGTGTCCGTCCCCGTGTAGTCCTGCATCAGCTGGGCGATATTGTCGCCTCTCATGATATAGGCGATTTTTTCGAGCTTTGAAATCACGTCGTCACCGTTGAGCGCGAAATACGGGATATCCTCTTTCGCGTCTTTCCTGACTATCCTAAGCCCGCTCGCGAACATCAGCCCCTGCACGGAATCCGTGGTGGTCGCGAACCCGTAGCGGTCATACTGGCCGAATTCGCCGCTGCCGTCCAAGTTGGCCGAGACGCCTTTTGCCATTTCTATGAACTTGTCGAAGGTCCACTTGTTTTCCTTCACCAAGGCGTACGGATTTTCAAGCCCGAAATCGGCTATCATCTTTTTGTTGAACATCATCGTCCATGTGCCCTCTTTGTCCATGATGTTGGCGTCGCTTGCCGCGTAATATGTCTTGTTCATCACCGATGTCTCCTCCATGATGCTCCGGTCCCACCAGGGCTGGCTCAAATCCACGTGCGGCGCCTGTTTCAGGTTATACAGATACCCGCTTTTCGTCGACTGCGAGGCCAGGTTGAACGAAATCAAAAGCGCGTCGTAAGTATTGTCCCCCGCTGTGATCGCCTTTTTCAGGTTTCCCACGATGTTTCCCTGCGGCACCCAGATCCCTTTGATCGTTATGTTGTATTTTTCCTCGACTTCCCTGTTTCTTTTGTAAACAGCGTCGTTTAACGTATCGCCGGTCTCCTCGTCGGCGTTGATTTCTTTCGCGTCCCAGTAATCGCTGCCGTCCGATCTTTCGCCTTTCATCATCAGCGTGAATTCATATCCCCCGTAATCTTCCCCGGGCAACTCATAATTTGCTATTATCATGTCCCGTTCGCTCAAAACATTTCCCTCGTTTTCGTCGATGATGTCATTTTCGTCGGCCGGTTTGCCGATCGCGTCGTTTTTCGCATCGTTTTCTTTTTCGCCGCCGCCGCACGAAACCGCCGTCGCGCACGCGAAGCTCAAAAGGCCGAGCAGCAAAACCGCTGAAATCAATGTTTTTTTCATTTGATACATCTCCTTTTTTAACTATATTTGTTTCCCGCGACTATGCGCTCAACCCCGCCGTAATCGCGGACAATATCGCATGAAAACCCGATTTCGCGAAACATCCCGGCTATTTTCCCGCTTTGGCCGATCCCGCACTCGAAAACGGTGGCCGTACCCCCCAAAAAAGCGCCGCTGTAATTTTTTATGATGAAGCGGTAAAAGCCGAGCCCGTCGCAACCTCCCAAAAACGCCGCTTCCGGCTCGTGGCTGAGCTCCGTCTTTTCAGATTTGAGCCGCTTTACCTCCGACGCCGTCAGATAGGGCGGGTTTGAGACTATCATTCCGATCGGCGCCGCGTTTTCCATGATTTTTTCAAAATCCGCGAATATGTCGAGGCAAAAAAAATCCGCCCTTTCTTCAACCCCGTTGAGTTTCGCGTTTTCCTTTGACATTTCGAGCGCGCCCCGCGATATCTCGATTAGGGTCGCGCTCAAATCCTTCCTGCGCTTCAAAGCCGATATTGAGACGCACCCCGAGCCGGAGCAGAGATCGAGCACTTTTGCCCCGGGTTTCGCGTTATTTATTATATACTCCGTCAGAAATTCGGTTTCCGGCCTGGGGATCAGGCAATCCCTGTTTAGTTTATACCCGTCGCCGTAAAATTCCCACCCTCCGAGCAAATACTGCAAAGGCTCGCGGCTTATGCGGCGGCTCACCAAATCCTCCGCTTCGGCGGGGGAGAGATTGCTTTTTTTTATGTGCCCGGCTATTTCCCCGGCTTCGAACAAACAGTTCTCGATGCCCGCGTGTTTCAGCCTTTTTGAAATTTCATGGATTTGCATTTTCAAAAACTTCCAAAACTTCAAAATTTCCCGAAGTTTCCGCTTCTTCG
>WRJC01000016.1 GCA_009782405.1 Oscillospiraceae bacterium | reverse complement strand
TGACTTCGTCGCTGACGTCCCCGTGGTGGCCGTGCCCCCACCAAATCAAAACGTCGGTATTGTCCAACAGTTCTTTTGTCAGCCCGCAGTCGGGGAGCTCCATGGTCACAGTCGTGACTTCGAAGTCGGGATTTGCGGACAAAAAACCCTTGATTGTCATGTGCATGCCTTCGGGGTATATTTTCACCGCTGCGGCATCTTTTTTTTCCTCGATGTATTCGTTGTAGATCGTGACTTTGATTTTTTCTTTCATTTTTTCGCGCTCCTTTTTTATTTATTTTATTTTTATTGGTTTCTTGAATTGGCTATCCCACATAATTTATGAAATCTGCGAGCGACGCGCTTCTGTTTATGCGTATGCGCCGGATTTCGAACAGGTCAAAATCAGTCCTGTGCATGCCCAGATCTGCCCGCAAGCCGAACATATAGTATTCTTTGGCTTTTGCTTTTACCGATTCGTTGAATTTTCCGGCAGGGTAAGCGAAAGCGATGACGGTTTTTCCGGTTATTTCCTCTATTTTCGATTTCGATTTTCCGATTTCGCTTGCCAGCAAAACGTCGTTTGAGCTTATGACGGACAAATCCATGTGGCTTAGCGTGTGGCTTTCGAATTTCACCAAACCGGAATCGCTCATTTCTTTTATCATGTCGACAGTGAAATTTTCCGCTTCTATGTTGTTGAACAACAAAAATATCGTCATTTTTACGTTATACTTTTTCAATATGGGAAAAATTTCGGTATAATTTTCCCTATAGCCGTCGTCAAAAGTTATGAATACGGGCTTTGCTATTTCGTCCAAGCGGTAATAGTCTTCAAAAGTGCAGAGTGTAAAACCGTTTTCGATCAAATACCGCAGCTGTTTTTCAAATTCGGAAGGTTTTACGTATAATTCGGGCAATCCGCCCAAATCCTGTTCGGAAGATGTGTGGTACATCAAAATCGGAACATTTTTTACGGCTAATTCCTTAGGTTCTGCAATCGGGTTTTCAATCGGCGGTTCGGCCGTCGTTTCTGTTGCTATTTCAATCGTCGTTTCGACCGTCGTTTCAATTGCCATTTCAATCGTCGTTTCAATTTCCGTCGCTTCGATTAAAACTTCTGTTTTTGGTTCGTTTTGCGTGATTTGGTTTGCAGGTTCAGGCTCATCGATATCTTCGATAACCAAATTGGCAAGCGGTATTGCCGGAATTTCGATTTCCGCCAATTCAGCCTCTTCATATGCCTCGTTTGTTTCGTCGGAAAATTCGGCGATTTTGGAAGCATTTGCCAAGATATATACTTCGAAGATTATGAAGGCGGAAAATAAGAATACCCAGCTGATTTTTATGATATTCGTGAATTTTTTCATACTAATCGTTTTTGCTCCCCATTTCATGTAGCATGGCATTATATATAAAAACTGCTGTCAATCCGTAAGCCGGGTTCTGTCAGAGAACAATCATCTGTCTTGATTTCCGGTTGCCCGGAAATTCTTTGCCGCTTCACGCGAAAGAACAGGGCATATCCCGCGGCGGGCGCCGCGCGTCTATCAGACGTTTCGACTTACATCGGCGTTGCTTCGGATAGGGTTTACACGGACGCAGGGTCGCCGCTGCGCCGGTGAGCTCTTACCTCGCCTTTTCATCCTTACAAACGTATCGATTGGCGTGAGTTGCATATGAACGCAAAGCGTTCATATTCGCTACACGTGTTTGCGGTAGTTTTCTGTTGCACTTTCCCGGGAGTTGCCTCCGGCGGACGTTATCCGTTATCCTTTGCCCCAAAAGCCCGGACTTTCCTCACTCGGTTTTTTATTCCGGCGCGATTGTTTGTATTGGCAGCAGTTTTATATAGCCTTGCCTCTTATACATTATAAACCATTTTAAACAATTTGTCAAAATTATTTTTTGTATTTTTTGTAAATAAATTCGCAAACAGCTTTTTCTTCCGGGTTATGCTTGACATATTCGGACAAATTTGATATAATCAAGCCAAAGTCAAAAAATAGCGGGAGGAACGAAATCCATGCAAAAATTCAAATTTTTGCCGATCATATTGGCATATATCTTGATTTTCGCGGCTTGTTCCGACAAACCGGATTCAAAAAACATGGAATCCGAAACGCAAGAATCCCCAAAAAACGATTTGGGCGAATCGGAAAAAACGACGGAGCCCGAATTTGAAATCCCGGCAAAAGATATGGGCGGCAAAGAATTCACGGTGATTACTTCCGGCTGGTGGGATTGGCCCCCCCTTGAAGTCCACGATCTGTGCCCGGAGGAATATTTGGGGGAGCCCCTGAACGACGCCGCTTACCAAAGAAGGCTGAAAATCGAGGAAAACTACAACTGCGCGATAAATCAGGTTTCCGGAAGCTATGAACCAAACGACGATGTCGCAAAAATCCAAAAGTCGGTTCGGGCCGGAGACCATGTCTACGACATCGCGATGGTGAGGGGGATCAATTTTACCACGCTTTTGACCGGAAACAATCTGGTCGACTTGAATGAGCTGGAGAATATCGATTTCGACCGCCCATGGTGGCGCAAAAAGTGTTCCGACGCGCTTCTTTTGGGCGGGAAACGCCACGGGGTGAGCGGAAATATCTCGACCACGGAAGTGAGCCTCGCCTCTTTGATGTGCTTCAACAAAAACATAATAAAGGATCACGGCTTTGCCTCTCCTTATGAGCTTGTGGAAAACGGGGATTGGACTTTCGACAAATTGATCGAAATGGCCAAGCAGATAGCGGGCGACTTGGACGGGGACGGCAAAATGACGGAAGCCGATATGTGGGGAATAAACTATGACCGCGACTACGTCTGGAACCTGTTGAACGCTTTCGGCGTAAACGTGATAAAACTGGATTCCGGCGGATTTCCGAGTATAACGCTGGACGAGGGCGAAAATTTGTACAAGATCCAAAATACGTTCGCTCAGCTTTTCGACGAATCATACAGCTCGAACTGGAGAAGGATCGAAGCCGCGTTCACTTCGAACCGGACGCTGTTTAGGTTTGCCTGGGCGCTCCATGTTGTGGATCTTCGCGGGGAAGAAGTCGATTTCGGGATAATTCCGCTGCCCAAGTACAACAAGGAGCAAAAAGAATATCTGCCGAATATTTACGGATTGGGGCTGAATATAATCTGCGTGCCGACCACAAATGAAGACATGGAAAACACGGGCCTGTTTTTGGATGCGCTTTCATATGAAGGGCACAAATCGGTCGTTCCGGTGTTTTATGAAAACATATTAAAAACAAAATCGGCGAGGGACGACGAGTCTTCGGACATGATAGACTATATTTTCGGCAACTTGAACTATGATACCGGAACATTGCTGAATTTCAACAATTTTACCCAGCTCATATGCCAGATGGCCGAAGATCTAAACACGAACATCGCCTCTTTTGTCGAAAAAAACAAACCCAAATGCGAAGCGGAAATCCAAAAGATAATGGATGCGATTGATTCCGAAAAATAGGAAAAACAAAAAGGAGGATTGAAAAAAATGCTTCAAGATTTATTGGCTCCATTCAAGCAAAAAATCACGGGTCACACGGAATTGCGCTTTCAAAGAAACGGCTCGCGCAGCGTCGGGCTTCTAAAAGGCAACATCGTGGGCAATTCTTCCGGGGAGGGCTCCGGGCTTTCGGCGCGGGTGTACAAAGGGGGTTTTTGGGGATTCGCGTCCGGGACGGAATATGACGAAAAAGCGATAGAAGCGGTGCTGAATGCCGCTGAGCGCAACGCCGAATTTCTGACATCGCGCTTAGGCTCGCCGAAGCCGCCGCTTGCCGCGCTGGAGGGCGGAAGGCTGGATAGCGAGCGTAGCGAGGTAAACGACAGCGAGCAAAAAGTGTTTTTGGAATTCGCCAAGGAAATCGACGCGTACATTGCAGCAAAATACCCCGGCTTGACTTCGCGTTCCGTTTCCGTCAGCTGCAATTACATCGAAAAGCTGTTCGTCACCAGCGACGGCGCGGACGGCTATTCCCTCATCCCCAGCGCTTTTGCCTATTGCATGATGACCGCCGGGGCGGACGACGGGGCCCCGGTGGATCTTTACGAGCCTTTCGGCGGGCCGGGTTTTTTCCCGGACCAGTTCAGCGACCCAAAGCTGCTCTTTCCGGGAATCGATGTCCTCTATGAAAAGCTGATGAAAAAACGCGAGGGCGCCTTCGCCGAAGCCGGGGCCTGCGACGTGATACTCGATTCGAAACTCGCGGGGATACTGGCCCACGAGGCGATCGGGCACACAGTCGAAGCCGATCTCGTTCTCGGCGGCTCGGTGGCCGGGCCCTATCTCGGAAAACCCGTGGCGAGCGAAATGGTCACCATGATCGATTTCGCAAATACGGCGTTTGGGCGGCAAACGCCCCAGCCGATATACATCGACGACGAAGGAGTTGCGGCAAAAGATGCGGTTTTGATCAAGGACGGCGTTTTGGCCGGGTATATGCATAACCGCGAGTCGGCCGGCCATTTCGGCCATTTGCCGACCGGAAACGCCAGAGCCCACGCCTATTCCGACGAGCCGCTGATACGCATGCGCAACACCGCAATCCTCCCCGGAAAAAACAAAATGGAGGACATGATAGCCTCCATCGACAACGGTTATTATCTCGTATCCTGGAACAACGGCCAGGCCGACCTCACCAGCGAGTTCATGTTCGGCGTGGTCGAGGGTTATGAGATCAAAAAAGGCAAAATCGCGCGCGCCATACGCGACACCACGATATCCGGCGTGGCGTTTGAAGTTTTGAAAACAGTCACGATGCTGTCCGACGACATGAACTGGACCTCGAACGGAATGTGCGGGAAAAAACAGCCGATGCCGACGGGAATGGGCGGACCGGCGATAAAATGCCGCGTAAATATTGGAGGGAGATAAAACGATGGATAACAAGGAACTATACGATATAGCCGAATATGCGCATAAGAGGCTGAAAGAAAAAGGCGCCGACGGGGCGGATGTTTCGGTTTCGCGCGGAGCGCTGGACGAATTGAACTACGACGCGGGCAAGTTTTCGCTCATGCGCACCACATTTTCAAGCTCGATAAGCATACGCGCGCTCGCAGGCTCGAAAAAAGGCTCGTACGGAACGAACAAAATGGACCGCGAAACCGTGGACAAAGCCGTCGAGGCCGCGCTCGACGCGGCAAAATCCTCGGAACCGGACAGCGCGGAAGTCATATCGGAGGGCATCGGGGAACATATCTTTGATTTGGGGAAAACGGAATCAAATCCAGATCTGATGTACGACAGGATGGCCGAATGCTTGGAACAGATCAGGCAGGAATACCCGAAAACCGAAGTGATGCAGTTCATCACGAGCCACAATTCTTGGGATTCGGTATATTCCAACTCAAATGGCACCCGCGTTTTAAACATAGCCTCGCAGTACGGAACGAGCGTAAGCTTCTCGGCGCGCGACGGGGACAAAACCACATCGTTCAACGGCTCGGGATATGCGGCCAAAGATTTGGACGAGCCGATTCTCGACCATTCGAGCGATCTGCGGAGGCTCATCGCCGGTTCGGCGATGGAACTCGACGCGAAACCTGTGGAGGGCAAATTCACGGGGGTTCTGCTTTGCCCGCCGGGAAGCGTCGGTCATTTCGTGGGTTCGGCTTTAGGCAACTGCGTGGGCGGCGGGGCGATAATCGCCGGGACCAGCCCGTGGAGGGAAAAAATCGGCGAGATGGTCGCCGACGGGCGCATAAGCGTTTGGTACGACCCACTCGACGAGCGCATGATAAACGCCTGGCGGCTGCAGGACGGGTATCTGGCAAAAAAGCAGGATATAATAAAAGAGGGAAAGCTCGCCGCGTTTTCGCTCGGCGAATATGCCGCCCTGAAAACCGGGCTGCCCCGGGCCTCCGCGACCGGATGCACAGTGATTGCGCCCGGCGAACTGTCCGTGGAGGAGCTCACGAAAAGCATCGGGCGCGGCATATTGATCAACCGCTTCTCGGGGGGCGCCATGGCTCCAAACGGCGATTTTTCGGGGGTGGCGAAAAACAGCTTTTTGATAGAGGACGGCAAAATCGCGGGTGCGATTTCCGAAACTATGGTTTCCGGCAATATGTTGGAGATGCTGTTTCACGTTGCCGGCATGAGCGCTTATGAGGACAGCGAAGACACGATCCCCTGGGCCGCATTCGACGGCGTGGTTATTTCGGGAAAATGAAGATATGGAATACAAAAACATACGGACACTAAGCGAATTTGAAAGCTTCATAAAAAACAAAACCGTTTCTGTTGTGGGAATCGGAAAAAGCAATATCCCGCTGATCGGTTTTTTGCGCAGATGCGGGGCAAAAAAAATAACGGCGCGGGACAAAAGGGATATTTTCGCAGAGGGAAACATTCCGAAACCGGAAGATATAAGCTATATTCTCGGCGAAAATTATTTAGATGATTTATGCGAAGACGTGATTTTCAAAAGCCCGGGGATAAGGCGGGACTTGCCTTGTTTTTTAGAAGCTTCGAACGGCGGCAGCCTGATGACAAGCGAAATGGAGCTGTTTTTTTTGCTGTGCCCCGCTTTCACAATCGCGGTTACGGGAAGCGCGGGCAAAACCACTACCACCACGATAATAGGCGAAATTTTAAAAGCTTCCGGCAAAACGGTTCATGTGGGCGGAAATATCGGCGAGCCCCTGCTAAGTAAAATCGAAAACATCAAAAAAGGCGATTATGCCGTGCTCGAGCTGTCGTCGTTCCAGCTTTTTGACTTGGACAACGATGCTTTTGCCCCTAATGTAGCGCTTGTCACGAATATCACCCCGAATCATTTGGATTGGCACAAGGACATGGGCGAATATGCGGACGCGAAAAAAACAATATGCAAAAACCAAAAAGAATCCGACAGGGTCATTTTAAATTACGGCGACGAATCTGTGCGAAGTTTCGGAAACGAATCCAAAGCGGAAAAATATTTCTTTTCCATGGATATCCTGCCAAAATGCCACCAAAACGGGGTTTATCGCGATAAAGATTCCATTGTCGCCCGCTGCGGCGGAGAAGAAAAAAAAATCATCAGTAAAAGCGACATCGCAATTCCGGGCGCGCACAACGTTTTAAATTTTATGGCGGCGATAGCGGCCACGCACGATATCGCCGGCGGCGAGGCGATATTGGAAGTGGCGAAAACATTTGCCGGAGTCGAGCACAGAATAGAATTCGTCAGGGAACATGAAGGGGTGCGTTATTACAACTCGTCGATAGACTCCTCCCCTACCCGCACAATCACCGCTTTGGATTATTTTGAACAAAACAAAAAAATAATCTTGATACTCGGAGGCTCCGACAAAAAAATAGCATTTGACCCGCTCGCGCCCTCGCTCCACAAAAAAGCGAAAGCGGCGGTGCTGTACGGGGAAACGAGGGAAAAAATAAAAAAATGCCTCGACGATTACAAAAAAAACGACGAAAACTGCGAAAATTTGATTGTGCATATATCGGATTCCTTCGACGAAGCCGTAAAAAAAGCGAACGAACTCGCAAATTCCGGCGACATCGTTTTGCTTTCGCCCGCTTGCGCCTCTTTCGGCGATTTCAAAAATTTCGAGGAACGCGGAAAAAAATTCAAAGAACTGGTTAACATGTTTTGATTGAAGGGGAAAAAATTAATACGATGAACATAAAAAAGCTGCTCGGGCAATTTTCAAATGTG
The DNA here is from genome assembly GCA_009782405.1 of Oscillospiraceae bacterium. The sequence goes on along the minus strand of WRJC01000016.1, from coordinate 63,063 downwards.
GTTTCCCCGTCGGGATACGAATACATGGCCGAACCCAAAATAAAACAGATCATAGCCGAAAATTTCGACGGGGTTTTCGAAGAGGTATCTTTCGACAAATTCGGCGGATGCCATTTGATCAAGAAAACCGCGTCGCAAACCGTAAATCCCAAAAAAATAATGTTTGAAGCGCATATCGACCAAATCGGATTTGTGGTGACCGAAATATTGGAAGGCGGGTTTTTGAGGATCAAACCGCTGGGGGGCATTGACAAAAACATACTGCCCGCCACCGAATTTTATGTATATACATACGCCGAAGACGAACCTTTTATCTTTTCAGCGGACAAAAAAATATTGGCAATTGCGGCAAGCGTGCCGCCGCACCTAAAAAAAACGGACGGAAACGCGCTTCCCGGATTTGAAGCCATATATCTCGATTCCGGTTATGATTCAAAAGAAGAGCTTGAAAAAATAGTGAAGGTGGGTTCGCCCGCAACTTTCAAACCGAATTTTTTGCATCTCGAAAACGACCTTTTCTCTTGCTGCGCATTGGATGACAGGGTGTGCGCGGCGATTATGATGATCGCGGCAAAATCGCTTGAAATGGCCGGAACCGAAATCCATATGGCGCTTTGCGCCGGCGAAGAAACAAGCGGAGTCGGCGCAGCGACTGCGGCTTTTAACATACAGCCGGATTTTGCCGTGGTTTTGGATGTCGATTTTGCGCGCGATCCGGGCGTTGAAGCCGCAGTTTCAATTGAAGTCGGCAAAGGCCCGGGACTTACATATTCCGCAGCCACAAATATAAGCCTCACAAAAAAAATCATAAATTTGGCAAAGGATAAAAAAATCCCCGTGCAGGCAAATGCGAACCCGGCTTCTACGAGCACAAATGCAGATATAATCCAGATAACGGGAGAAGGGATACCGTGCGCCCTTGTTTCCGCTCCGTTAAAAAATATGCATACCGCAAGCGAGATATGCAGCGTCAAAGACATAGAATCGGCAGCCGAACTAATCCGTGAAATTATGGAAAACGCGGAGGAATTGATTTGATGATAAATAAAAACTTACTAAAAAAATTATGTCTCGCTTTCGGGCCGAGCGGCAACGAAGACGAAGTCAGGGACATGGTAGCAGAAGAAATAAAAAAATTCGCTTCCGAATATTACACGGACAAAGTGGGAAATCTGATCGTTTTCAAAAAAGGCGAAAATCCATCGCCAAAAAAGCGGCTTTTTTCTGCCCATATGGACGAGGTGGGTTTCATGATAACCTCGGCGGGCGATGACGGCTACCTCAAATTCAAAAATTTAGGCGGGATCGAAGCCACGGCCATACTCGGAAAGCAAGCGACAATCGGCGAAAAAAGGCGGAACGCCGTGTTCGGCGGAAAACCGGTGCATTTGATAAAAAAAGAAGACCGCGATAAGCCATGCCAAATCGACGACATATACTTGGATGCGGGCGTGGTAAAAAAAGATGGCAAAAAAAGCAAAAAAGCCGAAAATTCTATCGAAGTCGGCGATTTTGCCGTATTCAAATCAGATTTCTTGGAATTTGGCGAAAACAAAATAAAATGCAAAGCGATCGACGACCGTTTCGGATGCTATCTTTTAATCGAGTTGATAAAATCAAATTTGTCGCGGGACGCCTGGTTTGTATTTGCCACTTGCGAGGAAATAGGGCTGCGCGGGGCAAAAACTGCGGCGAACATGTTAAAACCCGATGTGGCGATAATTTTCGAATCCACCACTGCGGGAGACATCTACGTCCAAAAAGAAAAAAACAAAATATGCAACCTTGGCGGCGGAGCGGTCATTTCGGTTATGGACAATTCGGCGATATACGATAAAAAATTAATAGCCCTCGCGCTCGAAACGGCGGGAAAAAACAACATTAAAACGCAGATAAAACAAGCGGTCGCGGGCGGAAACGAATCCGGGGCATACCAAAGATCGGGTGAAGGAGCGGGCGTCCTCGCGATTTCCCTACCCACGCGATATATACATTCGCCTTCCTGCGTCGCAAATCTTTCTGATATGGAATCAGTTTTTGAATTGGCATTGGCGATGGAAAAAGTCATTTGAATGTAATTAAATTTAAAAATAATGGAGGTTTTTTTATGAAGATAGGCGTAAGTTCATATTCATATTCAAGCATATTCGGCAAGGATGGGTTTGATATTTACAAACTCGTGAAAACAGTCAAAGAACAAGGATTTGAAGGGCTTGAAATCGCCCATGTGCCAAACGGGGAAACCGATATTTTCGAATTTTGCGGGCTGATAAAAAAATTGTGCGGCGAAGAAGGGCTTGAAATCCCAAATTATTGCATTGGTTCCGATTTTCTCAATGGAAGCGGCGGGGATATAGAAGCCGAAATCGCAATGGTCAAACACAACGTAGACTTGGCAGAAGCTATGGGATCCAAATGCATGCGCCACGATGCGACTTACGGGTTGAAAAAAGAAATTCCTCCGCCAAGGGGTTTTGACGACGTGGTGGACAGGCTCGCCTACGGGTATCGCGAAGTCACAAAGTACGCCGACAAAAAAGGGATAGCGACTTCCGTGGAAAATCACGGATATTTTGTCCAAGACAGCCTCAGGGTCGAAAAGCTCATAAACAAAGTCGGACACAAAAATTTCGGGGCTTTGCTGGATTTGGGAAACTTTTTGTGCGCGGACGAAAACCCGATTTATGCGACGGGGATTTTGGCTCCGTATATAAAACACGTGCATGTAAAAGACTTCCACATAAAAAGCGGAATGGGTCCTAACCCGGGAGATGGCTTCTTCAAATCAAGAGGCGGAAATTATTTGAGGGGTTCGATAATCGGACACGGAAACGCCCCGGTCGATCAATGCCTAAATATCATAAAATCGAGCGGATACGATGGATATTTCAGCATTGAGTTCGAAGGTCTTGAAGACCCGGTAAAAGGCACAAGCATAGGATTTAAATATCTGAAAAATCTTTTGTGATCATTTTTCTTTTTTCGCGTAAATTTCGCGTTTCCACTTTTCAATTTGGTTTTTTATCGCAAAAAAGCTTTTTTCGCTCATGGCGTGTTCCATTTTGCAAGCGTCGTTTACCGCCGTTTTTTTGTCGACGCCGAGATAAATCAGCCAATCGGAAATGAGCATGTGCCTTTCATACATAGACTCCGCTATTTCCCTCCCGCTTTCGGTCAGGGTTATATAACCCTCGCCGTCTATTTCAATATATCCTTTCGCGCGCAAATTTTTCATGGCGACGCTCACGCTCGGTTTGCTGTAATCGAGTTCGTTCACTATGTCGATTGAACGGACTTGGTTTCCGTTGTATCCCAGCGCCAAAATCGTTTCCAAATAATTCTCGGCTGATTCATGTGTTTTCAATTTGCTGCCCCCCAAACAATTCGAATTATTTCAAAATTATACCACAAAATCCAAAATATTTCAAGATTATTTTAAAAGTATGGCAAGGAGAAAAATATGGCAGACACCATGATTTATACCCCCATTGCAGGCGTTTACGTGGCTTTTTCCGCTTCGCTGGTCATTTGTTGCGCCATTGCGTATATTTTAGCCTTATTTTGGTTTGCCGATATGCGCAATCGCCTTTTTAACGGTTTTTTTTTACTTGGGTCCGAAATTTTTTTTTGGACTTTGCTGAACGCCGTTTCAATGGTTTGCAATTATACATTTTTCCCTGTCATTTATACGATCCGAATGGTATTTGTCTGCATAATTCCGTTTGGCATCATTTGGTTTATATTGCAATTGATCGATTCTCCCTTGCACTGCAAATGGGTCCGCAACCTATTTTTCGCCGTTGCCATAGCCGATATAGCCGCCATGGCGACAAATCCCTTGCACCATAGCTATTTTTCCGATTACAATATACCGATACCGGCGCGGGGGACGATATTTTGGATACATACCGCCGTCGATTTTTTGTTTATCGGAATAGCGTTCATCATCTATGTCCATTACATAATCAAAAAAACGAAGGGGAATCCCCTGTTGATTCTGACCGGAATTTGGATGATGTTCCCCTATGCGCTGAATTTTTTATACAGTTCGGGAAAGCTCCCAATAACATTTGACGTAACTCCGATAGGATTTTTCGTCGCTTTTGTGTTTTTCGTGTTTTTCGCCCACCGTTCGCAGTTATTCACGCAAAATTATGTACTCGAAACCGTCCAGCGCACCATGGCGGCAATATTTGAAAGCAATCCGCATACGAACGTCATGTTTGACGGCAATTTCAAAATTATCGATTGCAATCCTTCGGCGATTGAAATGATGGGATTCAAAAACAAGGATGAATTTATCAGCGGTTTTACGGAATTGATAAAATGCAGCATCCCGGAATTGCAAGCGGATGGAAAACCTTCGCTTTCAATGCTCGAAGTGCTTACAATTACAGCCACGGAAGGGTATTACAAAGATGAAATCGATTTGGTGATCAGGGGCAATAAAAGAATTTTTGATTTGGAAATCAAACGCATACCGTACGGAGACAATTTTGCCCTTTTAGGCTATATGACGGATTTGACGGACAGGCGCGAAAAGGAAATCGCGCTGGCCCGCCGCACCTCTGAATTGGAAATCGCCATGGGAGCGCTTGAAGCCGCGCAGCACACCGTTTCAGCCATGTTCGACAGCAATCCGCATATGAATGTCATGTTCGACAGCAAGCTCGATGTGGTGGATTGCAATCCCGCGGCGGTGACGTACATGGGTTTCGAAACAAAGGAAAAAATGCTATCCGGATTGGTCGCAAAAATGGCTCAAAGCATCCCTGCCTTCCAATCAAGCGGGCGTCCTTCCCAATCGATGGCCGAAAGATTGATAACTACCGTGAAAGAGGGATATTCGAAATTCGAATCGGAACTTATGATAAACGGCGAATTGCGGATATTGAACGCGGAATTGAAAAGAATTCCTTATGAAGGCAGTTTTGCCATTGTGGCCTATATGACCGATCTCACGGAAATACACAAACTCCAGAAAGCGTTAAAAGTCGCAGTTGAATCAGCCAAAGCCGCAAACCGGGCAAAATCGGTTTTCCTCGCCAATATGAGCCATGAAATCAGGACGCCCATGAACAGTATAATGGGTTTCGCCGAACTTGCAAGAGAAATAGCCATTTCTCCGCATGTCAAAAAATATTTAGAAAAAATCAACGACAGCACGAAGTGGCTGTTATGTATCATAAACGATATATTGGATATATCGAAAATAGAATCGGGAAAAATGGAACTTGAAAACGTCCCCTTCGAAATGCAGGGAATTTTCGCCCGCTGCCAATCTGTCATCCATCCGAATGTCTTCGAAAAGGGCCTTGAACTGAGGGTTTGCGCGGAACCGCCGATCGGCAAAAAATTGCTGGGAGACCCGGTGAAGCTCTACCAGGCTTTAATGAACCTTCTTTCCAATTCCGTAAAATTCACAAGCGAAGGAACGGTAACGCTTTCGTCGGCCATAAAACATTGGGACGGCGATTTTGTAACGATATATTTTGAAGTCAGAGACAGCGGGATAGGGATGAGCGAAGAGCAAATCGAAAAAATATTCGAACCGTTCACGCAAGCGGATTCAAGCACGACGCGCAATTACGGCGGTACAGGGCTCGGGCTTGCCATAACCAAAAACATAGTGGAATTGATGGGCGGAAAGTTGAAAGTGGAAAGCGAAATAAATATCGGGAGCGTTTTCAGTTTCGAACTGACATTTGAAACAATATCCGAGCTCGGAGATGTTCCGGAATATATCGAAAACAACGCAATAGAAAAACCTCTTTTTGACGCATTGATCCTGATATGCGAGGACAACCCCATGAACCAGCAAGTCATATGCGATCACCTCGCCCAAGTGGGGATTCGAAGCGTGATAGCTGAAAACGGAAAAATCGGATTGGAAATGGTCGAAGAACATATAAAAAACGGGCTGCTGCCATTTGACATGATATTCATGGATATATTCATGCCGGTAATGGACGGAATTGAAGCCGCATCGAAAATTTCCGCGCTTGGCACCGGGACTCCCATCGTGGCGATGACTGCGAACGTGATGATCGGCGAATTGGATAATTACAAAAAAAGCGGAATGGATGGCTATGTGGGAAAACCCTTCACCGCGCAGGAACTTTGGCGCTGCCTGTTAAAATATTTATCCCCCATAGGAATTTCTTCCGTCGATGAATTTGAACATGCAAAGGAAAACGAAGAACTGCAAAAAAAATTAAAAATAAATTTCGCGAAAAACAACCAAAATAAATGCGCGGAAATTGCCCAAGCCATCAAAACGGGCGAAATAACGCTCGCCCACAGGTTGGCCCACAATTTAAAGGGCAATTCAGCGCAAATCGGGAAAATGGATTTGCACAAAGCCGCTTCGGATGTCGAAGAACTGCTCAAGTGCGGTAACATCGCGGCAGGTTGCGAAAAAATGATTAATCTTGAAAAAGAATTGGCTTTCGCGCTTGAAGAATTGAAACCGTTCGAAAATCCAATATCGGATTCCAAATCAAAAAATCCAGACTCAGAACAAACAAAGGCGCTTTTTGCGAAATTAGAGCAAATGCTCGCAAATATCAACCCGGAATGCGTGGATTTGCTTAATGATATCCGAAATATACCGGGATCGGAAGATTTGGCATTTCAAATAGAAGACTATGATTTTGATTCGGCAATAAAAACACTTGCGAAATTAAAAAAAGATTGGATGTGAAATCGCATGGATGAACCAAAAAAAAACAGCGTACTCGTTGTAGACGACGAAAATTCCAACATTATGATCCTGACGCATATTTTGAGTTCCAATTTTACGGTTTATGCTGCAAAAAACGGCCAAAAAGCTATCGAAGCCGCAGAAAGGTATATTCCGGATGTAATACTCCTCGACATCATCATGCCGGAAATGGACGGATATGCGGTGATGTCCGCTTTGATGAATTCCGAAAAAACCCGGAACATTCCGGTCATTTTTATAACGGGGCTGAGCAAAGCCGAAGATGAAGAAAAAGGTTTGGCTTTGGGCGCGGCGGATTACATAAGCAAACCCTTCAATCCCGCAATCGTAAAACTGCGCGTGAACAACCAGATAAAAATGTTGAACCAGCTGCGCATAATAGAACAGATATCGATGCTCGACCAACTAACGTCCATACCCAACAGGCGCGGTTTTGACAGCCGGATGGACATGGAGTGGATCAGGGCGATCAGGGAAAATACATTGATCAGCATATTGATCATGGATGTGGACAAATTCAAGGTATACAACGATACATACGGCCATCAGCAAGGCGATCTCGTTTTGCAAACGGTGGCGAAAACTTTAACCTATTCTTTAGGCCGCCCGGGCGATTTCGCCGCTCGCTGGGGCGGAGAAGAATTCGTCGTCTTGCTGCCCAACACCGATTTGAACGGCGCCATTCATATCGCGGAAAAAATACGCATAAAAATCAGCAATTCGGTCATTCCATGCCAAGACGGCGCAAATACGAAAGTGACTATAAGCATAGGGGTCAAAACGCAGGCTCCGGGCAAGGACAGTTCCCGCGAAAACTTTATCCTGGAAGCCGACAAAGCATTGTACACAGCGAAAAATTCGGGAAGAAACCGAGTATGCCAAGCGGAAAACTGAACGGCTTTTTTGTCATATATATTTTACTTTGCCTTCTTCATATTTTCCCCGGGCTTTGGGGTTTTCATCGGGCACGCCGATGGCTATGACATTGAAAGGCAATTTTGCAGTCCCGAGAACTCTGCGTATTTCCGCGATTCTTTCCTCTTTCGGATACACCCCGCACCAACATGCGCCAAGCCCCATTTCCACAGCCGCAAGCAGTATGTTTTCAGTAGCAGCTCCGCAGTCCTGCGGGTAATAATCGCCCGCTATGCCTTTTTGGGTATCCGGAAGGGCGCATATGACAATTGCAAGCGATGCGGTTTCGAGCATTCCTGTGTAGGGGTGGGCTTTTCTTATTTGTTCGAGCTTTTCGCGGCTCTTCACCACGATAAACTCCCACGGGCGCGTATTGCAGGCGGAAGGGGCGAGCATCGCCGCTTCCAAAAGCGTTTTTATTTGTTCTTCGGTCACGGCAGCGCCGATTTTAAATTTGCGGATGCTCCTTCTTTTACCTATGGCTTCTATGACTGTCATAAAAATTTCCTCCGTTTCACAAATTTAGTGTTTCGTGGCATTTTTCGGGTTATTTTGCGATCACGCCATCCAAATCCCACAAATCTTCCCAGCTTTTCGCGCCTTCCCACAGAAACACCTGTCCCTTGATGAGCCTGCAATTTTTGTCGGCTTTGCCGATGATAGCCATTTCTTCGGGAGAAAGCGGGTCTTTTGCGACACATTCCAAATTTTGGGCATATTCATTTTCATAAACCGAAAAAGGTATGGGTATTTGCCCGCGCTGCGCTGCCCATTTTATGCAGACAATCGCAGGATGCACATTGTGTCTTTTTGCTATTTCCACAATTTCGGGCATTTGGATGTCAGCCACATCGTCTGAGGATTTGTCGCGTTCGGGGCGTGTGGGCGAACCGATGGGACAAAAACCGATAGGCGCTATATTTTTGCCTATGCAGTAATCGAACAATTCTTTTTGCTGGAATGCGGGATGGAGTTCCATTTCAATCGCGGCGGGCAATATTTTGCAAAGCGGGAGCGCCGCTTCGAGTTTCGGTATCGTCATGTTCGACATTCCTATGTACCGAGTCAACCCCATTTCTACGAGTTTTTCCATTTGCCTCCAAGTGGAAATGAATTCATCGACGGAAAACGGCTTGGAATCGGGATTGCGGCTGTCGCCGTCGCAACCGGGCGCATGGTAGTTTGGAAAAGGCCAATGCATGAAATACAAATCTATATAGTCGAGCCGCAAATCGCGCAAACTTTTGGCGCACGAAAACAGCACGTCGCCTTTGCCGTGCATATCGTTCCATACTTTCGAAGTGATGAAAAGTTCCTCGCGTTCCACTATACTTTGTTTAAACGCATCGTCAAAAACTTCGCCGATCAAATCTTCGTTGCCATATATCGCCGCACAGTCAAACATCCTGTATCCGCAACGTATCGCCCCTGCAACAGCTTGGGAAACTTGTTTTGGCGCAAATCTGTCCGAACCGAATGTCCCCATACCTATGCATGGAATTTTTTCGCCTGAAGACAATGCAACTTTGGGCATAAATTCCTGGTTCATGATCATATCCTCTTTTCTTAAAAATTTAAAAATACCGGTGACAAAAATTTGTTTATGTGGTATAATGGCATTATATCATAAATTTATATTTTTTGTCAACATATTTTTTGAAATGGAAAAATATGGAAAAATAATGAAAGAGAGGTAAATTTTTATGAAAGCGGCAGTTTTGCGCGCAAACGGGGATATACGGCACGAAGATTATCCCAAGCCCGAATTAAAACCGGATTATGTGATGCTGAAAATCATGGCGACGGGAATATGCGGTTCGGACGTCCCTAGGGCGCTCTACGGCAAGGCGCATAATTACCCGATTGTTTTAGGGCATGAATTTTCCGGGGAAATTGTGGAAATCGGCGAAAATGCCAACGGATTTGAAATCGGCGAACGCGCAAGCGGAGCGCCTCTTTTACCTTGCATGAAATGCAAAGATTGCCAAAAAGGCAATTACGCGCTCTGCAAAAACTACACATTCATAGGTTCGCGCATACAGGGCAGTTTTGCGGAATTTGTTGCGCTCCCGGCTGCAAATGCGGTCAAATTCGACAATTCCGTTTCATTTGAACAAGGGGCGCTTTTTGAACCTGCCACAGTCGCCCTGCACGGATTGAAAACAAATGACTTTAAAGGCGGAGGCGAAACGGCGATACTCGGAGCGGGGACAATCGGGATTTTCACGCTGCAATGGGCAAAAATATTCGGCGCGAAATCGGTTTCGGTATTTGACATTTCAAACGAAAGGTTGTCGCTCGCCAAAGAATTCGGCGCGGACAATGTGGGAAATTTGGAAACCGATGAAATGGAAAATGGCAAATATGACTATATATTCGAAACGGCGGGCGCGGCAAATACCATGCAAAACTCATTTGCGCTTGCGGCGAACAAGGCGCATATTTGCTTTATTGGCACTCCGGCCAAAGATTTGATTTTCGCGCCCGAACTTTTTGAAAACATGAACCGGAAAGAATTTCGCCTGACAGGATCATGGATGAGTTATTCGGCGCCTTTTCCCGGAGAAGAATGGCTTTTGACGGCACACTATTTCAAAACGGGGCAATTGAAATTTAACGAAAGGTTTATATTCAAAAAACTCCCTATTGGACGTGCCGCCGAAGGTTTTGAGTTGTACAAAACGCCGGGGGCGGTCAAAGGGAAAATCATGCTGTACAACACGGACGGAGGGGCGATATGCCGATAAACACTGTAAAAGAAATGGTTTCGGCGGCAAAAAAAGGCGGCTATGCCGTCGGGGCGTTCAATGTGGAGAATATGGAAATGGCGCAAGCGGTCATTTTGGCCGCAGAAGAAATGGATTCGCCCGTTATTTTGCAAACCACCCCTTCAACTGTCCGGTACGGGGGGATAAAACTTTTGGGGCGCATGCTCGCGGCGCTTGCCGAAGATGCAAAAGTACCCACAGCCGTTCATTTAGACCACGGGGAAAGTTTCATCATGGCGGCAACGGCGATAAAAAACGGCTACACATCGATCATGATCGATGGCTCCCGGCTCGATTTTGAAAAAAACATAAATTTGACTAAAAAAGTCGGGGAGGTTTGCGGAATTTTTGGGATACCGCTTGAAGCGGAACTCGGAAAAGTGGGTGGAAAAGAAGACGACGCCGAATCGGACGGACCGGGATATACCGATCCGGCCGAAGCGGCAGAGTTTGTAAAACAAACAGGCGTTTTTTCGTTAGCTGTCGGAATAGGCACATCTCACGGAATTTACGATGGCGCGCCAAAACTCGACATTCCGCGCATCGGGCTTATTGCGGAACATATCGATATACCGCTTGTGCTGCATGGCACTTCGGGTTTGCCCGACGCGGATGTCAAAGCTTGCATAAGACGGGGAATTTGCAAAGTGAATTACGCCACGGAACTGCGCATCGAGTTCACAAAGGGCGTAAAACAAGCAATCGCCGAAAACCCGGAAGCATTCGACCCTAAAATATATCTTTCGGCAGGCCGCGAAAAAGTGAAACAAACGGTAAAACGCCGAATAGCCGTTTGCAATCTAAGTTCCGCAGATATTTAAAACAAACCAAGTGAAAAAGGCCATTTTGGCTTTTTTCACTTTGTTTTGAGCGATTGTACTTTTTTTTATTCGGCTTCGGCGATTTCCGTTGTTTTTTCGCTTACTTCAGTGCCCAAGTATTGCGGTATTTCCATTCCGGCCATTTTGAACATTTCGTTTAAAGGCGGAACGGCTTTCAGCATCCCCGAGAGAAAGTTGGCGGTGGCGGGGCTTTTTCCATCGCCGCCCATGCTATCCCAAACGGTGACTTTGTCGATTTTTAGGCTTTTGATCGCCTCGACTTGGATTTTTACGATTTCATCTATTTTATCCGCGATCATAAGTTGTATCGCCGCTTTGACGTCGCCTCCGGCGGCCTCCACGATTTTGCCAAATCCTTCGGCTTGGCGCAGCAGTATTTCTTGGTTCCCTTTTGCTTCCGCCGTCAGCCTGGCTAACGTAGCGTCCGCTTCGCCCGCCGCCTTGCGGCGGATCTGCTCGGCTTCGGCTTCGGCGCGGATTTCGAGTTGTTCTTTTTCTATATTCACTTTCACTATTATGTCCGCTTCCTGTTTGGCCTTTTCGAGTTCGGCCCTTTTGAGCTCTGCTGTCCTCTGGGCTTCATAGGATTCCTCGTCGGCGGCCGCTTGCTGGGTTTTTTCAGCTATTGTGGCGCGTTTTAAAGCTTCCGCTTCGCGCTCGCGCCTTTCGGCGTCGGACTGCGCGATGCTCATCTTGGCCTCGTTTTCGCCTTTTATCGCATCGGAATCGGCTTTGGAAGTGGCGATGCGCTGGTCGCGCTTGGCGTTGGATTCGCCGATCGAGCCCTCTTTGTCCTGCAGGGCCACCGTGCGTTTGGCTTCGTTTATCGCTTTTGCGGCGGCTTCTTTGCCCAACGACAGGATATACCCCGATTCGTCGGTGATGTCCGTTATATTGACGTTTATGAGCCTGAGGCCGATTTTTTTGAGCTCCGTTTCGACGTTGCTGGAAACCGCTTCGAGGAACATATCCCTGTCGGAGTTGATTTCCTCAATGTTCATCGTGGCGATCACGAGCCTCAGCTGGCCCAAGATGATATCCTTCGCCAGTTCCTGCACTTCGGAAAGCGGCAGCCCGAGCAGCCTCTCGGCCGCGTTTTGCATGATGCCCGGCTCGGTCGATATCCCCACGGTGAACCTCGAAGGCACGTCGATCCTGATATTCTGCCGGCTCAGCGTGTTTCTCAGATCCACGCTGATCGATATGGGGGTGAGATCCAAAAACTGATACGACTGGAATACGGGCATTATGAATATCGCTCCCCCGTGTATGCATTTGGAGCTTCTTTCATTTCCTTCCTTGTCCTGCCCGAGTTTCCCGTACACGACCAATATTTTGTCGGAGGGGCATTTTTTGTATCTCGACAACAGGGTTATGCTGATAAAAAAGAACAAAAAGACCATGATTCCCGCCAACCATAAAATTTCCATGAGATAAACCTCCTTGAACTTTTAATTAAATTTTTATTCATCTTTTACTTTTTCCACGACCAAGACATTGCCCGACCTGATGTCTGTGACATAGACGATTTCGCCGGTTTTTATCGTTTCGCCCTGTTCCGTCACCGCTTCGAATTCGCACAGCTTTTCCTGCACCGTCACGTTGACTTTCCCTTTGCCTTTTTCCGCTCCCGGGATTTTTATGTACACCTGTCCTGTCTGCCCGAGCGCGTTTTTCAGTTTCGTGGTTCCGTCCTCCTGCATCCCCAATATGATCTGCATGAGCTTGGCCATGAACACAAGCGTGACGCTGCCGCTCGCAAACGCGCAAAAAAGCGACAGGATTTCATTTGCGCCCGCCCGCGACATAAAGAACCCGACCCAGCTGCCCATCATTAAAAATGCCATTATTCCCCTGACCGTGAACAGCCTGAGCCCGTGCGCGTCATGGAGCTCTCCATCGCCGCCTCCGTCATCTGCGTCATCGGCCAAATCGTGGTCGGCGGAAACCTCGGCGTCCGCATCGAAATCCGGGGCGCCGCCATCGGCATCCGCGTGGCCGTCGCTTAAATAGCTTTCCCCGATTTCGGCGTCATTGTTGTTCGAAATCCCAACGAGGGCCAAAATCGTCTGAATTACCAATATTACAGTCGAAGATAGCGATATCACAAAAAATACTGCTTGAAACGCGCTCAAGCCCGCAAAAAAATCGTTCATCCTTTTCACCTCGCAACAGTTAAATAATAGTAAGTATTGTTTACCCTTATTTTACTATATTATTTTCAAAATGTCAATAGGTTTTTGAAAAATATTTTTATGAAATTAAATGTTATTTTTATATCTGCGTGTTTTTCACCGACATGAAAGCGATTTCTTCAAAACTAGGCCGGCTTTTCGGGGTTATCCTGACCGTTTCGCTCACTTGGTCGATTATTCCCTTTTGAGACAAATACACGAGAAGATGCACCAAAAAATGCCCGCCAACGTGGAAATGCCTGTAAAACATGGTCAAAGTCTTTATTTCCCCATCTTCAAGATATTCCAAAACGGGCGCGGAAATGTATTCTATGTTGCCCATCAAATAATCGTCGGCTGCTTTCAGGAGTTCTTCCAATTCCACCGTGGAAAGCTCGCCCTTCATGGGAAAATAATAAAATTTTTCGATCAGGGCCGGATTCAGCCTTTGGGCGCGCTGCAAGGCTTCCCTTCCCGGCGCCTCCCCTGCCATCCAAATTTCCAAATTCGCGAAAGCTTCGGCCATTTTTATTATGTAGTAGCGGCAATATGTATAATCTTTTTTCACATACAGCCATTTTTCGGCTTTTTCAATAAAACACACCGCGTCGCAAGCCGACATCATCGCCGATTTTTGGGCATCGTTTGCCCCTACCGTTTTGTTTTGCTCTACCATTTTCGTTATGCTTTCGTCAGTCGTGTACATGACTTGGGCTTTCGACATGAAAGTGTTCGCAAAACCCCTGCCTTCGAGCATGCGCACGAATGAATTGCGCTCCTGCACGTTCATATTCAAAACTATGCCATCCGCGTCAAGGCAAAATTCGGGCACTGTGATTTTCTGATCGCGCACCACGACGAAAGCGTCGATGTCGCTTTTTTCCCAAACCACGTCGTTTGCAAGGCTTCCCGCGACCACCACCGCGATCACGTTGACATCTTTTTTCGCGGTTTCAATAAATTCGCTGACTGCATTCAAATATCGTTTGGTCACTTCTTCTTCGCTTTCGAATTTTTTTTGATTTTTTTCCATATTGCCAAAACCCCCTTTATTTTACTATTTTCAATAATTCCGTTATTTTGTTTTCATAAAGCAAAACAAGCCTGTGCAGTGCCCTCGTGACCCCGATGTACAGCATTTGCCTGTCGATTTCGCTTTTGTAGTTTTCGGAATCGGCGCCGGGCAAAATCACGCAGTCAAATTCCAGCCCTTTTGCCAAATAGGCGGTGGTGACTACAAGGCTGTTGTCGAATTTTTCGCTTTTGGCGGTCAGCAAAGCTATTTCGAAATCGGGTTTTTCTTTTAGCATATTGTACAGATTTTCCGCATATTTGTCGGTTTTGCAGATTATTCCGGTGGATTTATGCCCTTTTTTCAAGTTCTCTTTTGCGATGGTCGCTATTTTTTCCGATTCATCTTCGAAGTTTTCGCATTTTATGAGTTCCGGTTCTTCGCCGTGGCGCTCGATCAATTGCAATTTGTCGTTGCGGATTATTTTTTTTGCGAATTCCGTGATTTCCGCAGTCGACCTGTAGCTTTTCAAAAGTGTCATGTTCGTGACTTTCGTTTTTGGGATTTTTTCATAAATGGCCGAAATTTTTTCCTGCGACGAACCAAGACAGTATGGGTTTACAAGTTGGTTCACATCTCCCAAGATTGTCTTTTTGCAAACGAACAATTTGTTGAAAAATGCATAGTGCACAGGGGAATAGTCTTGCATTTCGTCCACGAGCAAATGCCGGACATACAAAAAGCTGTCCACGCCGAATATCATGCTCTTTAAATAAAGGAGAGGGGCGATGTCGTCGTAAGCGATCAGATATCTTTCGACTTTCTGCACTTTTTCTCCTTTTTGGGTTTTTATCGTCCTGTTGATTTTCACTTTTTTGGGTATGTACATGGTTTCAGCTTTGATGTATTTGTACATTTCGCCGTACAGCTTAATTATGTCTTTCGAATCCCGGAACATCGAATATATTTTGTTTCGCAGCTGTATTTTCCTTATTTTGGTTTCTTTTATTTTGTAAAAATCCATCAGCTTGTCTATTATTTCCCCGACGATCATCTCAAGCCGCCTCAAAGCCGGGAATCGCTTATAGGCGGCGAACCTGCTGCGCAAATAATGCTCCGATACTTCGAAAACTCTTCCCATTTCATAGCTCCCGTTATCGTCCTGGACATAAGTGAAGCTTTCGGGGGCGAAGTGCGTCAGTTCTACATAATCGATGTATTCGTTCATTTTTTCCAAAAATTCGCCGGTGGATTTGAACGCAATCCGTTCGGTCAAATTTTGGTCGCAGTTTTCGAGAAGTTCCGAAATTTGGCTGTGAAGGTTCTGATATTCGCAGTATGCGTCAAGTTCATGCTCCGCTATGTCGTCGAAGGTCATTTGAAGTATCTGCTCTTCGCCGAGTTCCGGAAGCACGTTCGAGATGTAATCCGAAAACACTTTGTTGGGCGAAATTATCATCATGTTTTCGGAATAGATTTTGTCCTTGAGCAAATACAGCAGATAGGCCACTCTGTGCAGCGCGATCGAAGTCTTTCCCGAACCCGCCACTCCCTGTATGATCAAAACATCGGAATTTTCGTCGCGGATTATCGCGTTTTGTTCTTTTTGTATCGTGGCCACGATGTTTTTCATCTTTTCGCTCGAAGATTTGCTCAGCTGCTCCTGAAGTATCTCGTCGTCGATTGTTATGTCGCTTTCAAACATGAATTCCATGGATCCGCCGTTTATTTTGTATTGCCTTTTCAGATTTATTTCCCCGGCCATCGCGCCCTTTGGGGCTATGTACTGCGCGCGCCCGGTTTCATAGTCGTAGAACATGCTCGCAATCGGCGAGCGCCAATCATATATAAGGTTTTTCAATTCTGCTATGAAAGAATGTATGCCGATATATATCTGGAAATTTCCGAAACTGTCCACCGGCGATCCTCTTTTTATGCTTTCGGCGGATTTTGCATCGTCGAACAAAAAAGAAATTCTTCCGAAATAGGGAGAATTAATCATTTTTTGCAATCTTTTGTTTTTAGCCAGCAAGTTGTACGCCGAATCGACCATGTTTTCCAAAATTTGACGATTGGCCCTGATTTCCTGGGGATCCATGTCGTATACTTTTTCGTGCATATAGCTTTGGGCCGCCGCTATGAATTCTTTTTCCTGTTGGGTAAGCTGTTTGATGTTTTCGCTCTCTTTTTTTAGCTCCTCCAAAATAATTTTCAGATATTCGATTTCCTTTTCTTTGGTAAAGTTAAAATCGGTCGCGTTTTTTTGCATAAAACCACTCCCTCGAATTTTTGTGAACCTTAAGTATAACACCTATCCAAAAAAAAGTCAACAAAAATTTTGTGAATTTTTTGTTGACTTTTATGCGTTTCAAAAATCCGAAAATATGCCTTCCGATTTTAGCCCGGCAAAACCATTTTGCCGCAGCGCCTCATATACACCCACTGCAACGGCATTTGACAAGTTCAGGCTGCGAAGGGAATCTTTCATCGGGATCCTCACGCAAAAATCCGGATTGCCCTTCAATATTTTTTCGGGGAGCCCGGCCGTTTCTTTGCCGAAAACCAAATACGGATTTTCGCCGTATTTCATTGTTGAATAATTTTTCGCCGCTTTCGTGGTGAAAAAATATATATTTTGGTTTTTGCTCGCCTCAAAAAAATCGTCTGTGCCTTTATAGTACATTATATCCAGATAATGCCAATAATCGAGACCGGAACGTTTTAGTTTCGAATCGTCGATTTTAAACCCGAGCGGTTCCACCAAATGGAGCCTTGCTCCGACCGCCGCGCAGGTTCTCGCTATGTTTCCTGTGTTTTGGGGAATTTCAGGTTCTATCAAAACCACGTTTATCATGCAAATCACCTCCCAAATTTTAGTTATATTTAAATTTTAACACATAATTGTAAAAAAATCTATATTGTTGTGGTAACATAATTTCATCGGCGCAGTCAAAAATCTCGGAGGTGAATTTTGATTATGGGATTATTAAAAAAAATATTCGGAACGTATTCGTCGAGGCAGCTGAAAAAAATCGAGCCGATATGCAAAAAGGTGGATGCCCTTTTCGACAAATACAAAAACATGACCGACGAAGAGCTAAAAAATACCACGCCTGCCTTAAAAAAAAGGCTCGCGGACGGCGAAAGCCTCGACGACATACTGCCCGACGCCTATGCGGCAGTCAGCGAAACTTCCCACAGGGTTCTGCACAAAAGATTGTACAGGGTGCAGATACTCGCGGGAATTATCTTGCATCAGGGCAGGATATCGGAAGTCAAAACCGGCGAAGGAAAAACATATCTCGCCGCTTGTCCCGCATATCTCAACGCGCTTACAGGCGAGGGCGTGCATATCGTCACGGTCAATGAATACTTAGCGCGCTACGGAAGCGAAATCATAGGCAAAGTGTTCAATTTTTTGGGTCTGACCGTGGGGCTCATTGTGCAGCCCACGCCCAAAAACGAACGCCAGGATGCGTATAATGCCGATATAACTTACGGCACGAACAACGAAATGGGTTTTGATTACCTCAGGGACAATTTGGTGACATACAAAGAACAAATGGTTCAAAGGGGCCATGTATTCGCCATTGTGGACGAAGTGGACTCGATTTTGATAGATGAAGCCAGGACTCCGCTGATCATATCGGGGCACGGCGAAAAATCCACCGACTTGTACGAAAGAACCGACAAACTGGTAAAAAAAATGAGGATGTTCAAAATCAAGGAAATCGACGAAAAACAATCCTATGAAGATGTCAAAGAAGACTATATCGTGGACGAAAAGGCCCGGACTGCCGTTTTGACTAAAAACGGGATAAAAAAAGCCGAAGAATATTTCGGGATAGAAAATTTGTCGGATCCCGAAAACACGGATATAAGCCACCATGTGAACATCGGCATAAAAGCGGTTGGCGTGATGCAAAACGAAGTCGATTACGTGGTCAAGGACGAACAAATCGTGATAGTGGACACTTTCACGGGGCGCATGATGCCGGGCAGGAGGTGGTCCGACGGCCTGCACCAAGCAGTCGAAGCCAAAGAAGGCGTAAAAATAGAGCGCGAAAGCAAAACCCAAGCCACGATAACTTTCCAGAACTATTTCAGGCTTTATAGAAAACTTTCGGGAATGACGGGTACGGCGCTGACCGAAGACAACGAGTTCCGCGAGATTTACAACCTCGACGTGGTCGAAATACCCACGAACAAACCCATGATCAGAAAAGACCACAACGACGTGGTATACACATCCATAATAGGAAAATACAAAGCCATAATCGAACAGATAAAAGAGTGCCACCAAAAAGGCCAGCCGATCCTCGTGGGCACTGTTTCAGTCGAAAAATCGGAATTTTTGTCGGCCATACTAAAAAAAGAAGGAATAAAACATAATGTGCTCAATGCCAAATATCACGACAAGGAAGCGGAAATAGTGGCGCAAGCGGGAAGATTCGGGGCAGTCACCATCTCCACCAACATGGCGGGGCGCGGAACTGACATAATGCTGGGCGGCAACGACGAATTTATGGCGAAAGCCGAAATGCGCAAAGAAACCGATCCCGAAACCGGCGTACTTCTCACCGAAAGCGACATCGTGAACGCTATCAGTTTCTTTCAAACCGCAGACGAAAAGATACTAAAAAACAGGGCGCATTTTCAGGAATTGACCGAAAAATACAAAAAAATAATAGAACCCGAAAAAACGCAGGTCATAGAAGTCGGAGGGCTGTACATCCTCGGCACGGAACGCCACGAGAGCCGAAGGATAGACAACCAATTGCGCGGGCGTTCGGGCCGTCAGGGAGACCCCGGCGAAGCGAGGTTCTTTTTGTCCCTCGAAGACGATTTGATGCGCCTTTTCGGAAGCGACAGGATTTTGGGCATAGCGGCCAGACTCGGCGAAGACACGCCCATAGACGCCAAAATTTTGTCGAATACCATCGAAAGCGCGCAAAAAAGGCTCGAAGGCAACAACTTCGAACGGCGCAAAAACGTGCTCCGCTACGATGACGTGATGAACCAGCAAAGAAAAATCATATATGCGCAGCGAAAAGAAGTGCTGGACGGAGCCGACCTCAAAGAAAGGATTTTCGCCATGATCCAAGATTCGGTAAATGGAGCAGTGGACGAATATTGTTCGGGGGAAGAAGCATCCGAATGGAATTTCGAGGGGCTCCGCGCACATTTTTTGGAATACCGGCTGACTTCCGATAAGGATTTCGTGTTTTTTTCGCTCGAAGAAAAACAAAAAACAGACGCCGAAAATATAAAAGAAACGCTCATCGGGCGCGCCCGGGAAATTTATGCGCAAAAAGAAACCATTTTCGACGATTTTTTCAAAAAAACGGACACTATGAGGGAAATAGAACGCGTCATATTGCTCAATGCAGTGGATGAAAACTGGATGGATCATATTGACGCGATGAGCGACCTAACCGGGTCGATCGGGCTTCGCGCTTATGCGCAAAGGGATCCGATAATCGATTACAGAATGGAAGGCGCGGATATGTTCGAAGCTGTTATTCAAAACATAAAAGAAACCACCGTTCGCCACATAATGAACGTAGTGCCGAAACTGGATGCGATGACGCGCAAACAAGTCGCCAAAGGCGATATAGCTACCCATGGAGGGGAATCGACGGCGAAAAAAAAGCCTGTCGTGAAAGCCAAAAGCGAAAAAGTCGGGCGCAACGAAACGTGCCCTTGCGGAAGCGGAAAAAAATACAAAAAATGCTGCGGGCTCAACGCAGAGTGAACGAGTTATCAGTTGTCAGAAAAACGATAGCCGATGTTTTTTGAAAACTGACAACTAAAAAACCGGAGGTTTTTTTATGGGATTTGGCTTTGTCATAATCGGTTATCTGACGGTTTTGGGCGTTTTGCCCGATTCGTTCATATACTACACATGGAGCATTTACATAGCGGTAGCCGGGGCGCTTTTCATGCTTGCGGGTTTTTGCCGGCTTGCGGAATTCAACGTTTATTTCGCCGCAGTTAAATACTTTTCGATTTTTTACGTTTTTATTTTGCTTTTGATCTCGCCTTTTGTGATATTAGCCCACGGAGGCGAAACCATGATGATTTTTAATATAGCTTCCAAAATTGTCAGGATATGCTTTTTGTTTGTTTTTCATTTTTATTTGTTTTCGGGCATATCTGCCTTGGCCAAGGAAATAGGAAATACGAAAATCGAAAAAAAGGCGAAAAGAAATGTCGTTTTGACCTATATATTTTTTTCTTTGTTCATATTCGAACTCTTCAATCTCCCCGAGCAATTTTCCGCGTTCATGGCTTTGTTCGGGCTCGGTTATTTTTTGCTTGCGGTCATTCTTCTCTACAGCTGCTATATGCGCATAACATATGAAGGGCACGACGAAGCAGTGGAAGAAAAATACAAGAAAACGCAAAAAAAATTCAAAAAGGGGTGAGTTTGCAGCTTTGGAAAATTATAATGCGAATACCGGCGGGAAAAAATCGTTTGATTTCAAATATTTTGGCATCGGCCTTATATTTTTTATGGACTTCAACATAAACACAATCGATTTTTTGCCCGATTTAATCGGTTTGTTTTTCATATCCGCCGCAATAGGCAATTCTTTTTGCATAAATGAAAATTTGGCAAAAGCGAAAAAATACATCAATGTTTGCTATTTTGTTTCAATCGCCAAATTTATTTGGAATATAATCTATTTTTTGTTGGGCATCAAAAAAATCGATTCCAGCGATTTGCTCCTTTTCACTGTTTTGCTTTCGAGTTTCGAAGTTGTTTTGGGAATTTTGATTTTTTCGAATATATTCAAAGCGCTGGACAGCTTTTTTCAGCTTGGCAACAAGCTCGCATATTTGAAAAACTCCGATTTTGCAATCAAATCGATAAAATTTTTCATGGTTTTAAAATTCGCGCTTTCGCTTGTGCCGCTTCTTCCGATATTGCTTACCGAAAGCGCGTGGGATGGTTTGAGTTTGTTTTTTGACGCTTATTTGGACGCGGATTTTGCCAAAAATCTGTTGCTCCCACCTTGTTTTATAATACAGACGCTGATAGCCTTGTTTTTGCTTTCGTTGATCCTCCCGTTTTTTTTCGCGATATCAAAAGACGACGAGCTGCATGGTTATGTGAAGGCAAAAATAAATCATAAGCTTTTAAACAACCATTTTTTCGTGGTAAAACAAAATTTGCATTCTGCCTTTTTGCTTTTTATACTCGGATGCGTGTTTTTTGCAGATCTTTTTGTGGACAATATAAATTTTTTGCCGGATTTTGCGATGTGCGTTCTTTTTGTTCCCGGGATTTTTATGATACTTCGAAAAAACCCCGAATTGAAAAGCAAAAAGTTGTTTTTATTGCTGTTGGCCAATTCGTTCGTTTCGGTTTTCGCCTATATAACCGGAATTGCTTGCAGGTTATCGGATGAATCCGCTTTTTCCGGCGAAAATGCAATTTATGTGCAAGTCATGAAATACTTGTCCGTCGTGTCTTTTTTGGTTTCGGTCATCATTTTCTTTTTCATATTTATTGAATTTTTATCGTTTGTTTTGGAATTGCGGCGTTGTCATCTCGAATTTTCCGAGAGGTATTTGGACAAATACCTAACTTCATCCGAAAAAAATTACGGAAAGCATAAAAACAGGATCTTGCGCATAGCGGCGGCCGCTTTTTGCGTGAAAGCGGTTTTTCCCATTTTGCCGCAATCGGGGATTTTCATATTCGCCTACTTTGCCATTTTGTCGGCTTTCGCATTTTTCGCGGCAAAAGGGCTATATTCCACGAAAGAAGCGATTTATTCCTGCTATTCGCAAAATTTCGCCGATGAAAAAAAAACGTGAAAAACCGGGAAGACTTTTTCAATTTATTTATTTCTGGAGGATTTAAAATTGGCTATGGATCAAAGTAAAGCGCCGATTTTCGAGGCGTTGAAAAAATACAGAAGCGACCGAATCGTGAAATTCGACGTTCCGGGCCACAAAGGCGGCAGGGGCAACAAGGAGCTCACGGATTTTTTGGGGGAAACCTGCATGCAATCCGATGTGAATTCGATGAAATCGCTCGATTTTTTGAGCCATCCCGAATCCATAATAAAAGAAGCCGGACAAATCGCCGCCGAAGCGTTTTTTGCCTCCAATGCGTTTTTCATGGTGGGCGGAACCACATCTTCGGTTCAGGCGATGATCATGTACGCCTGCAAATCGGGCGACGAGATAATAATGCCCAGAAACGTGCACAAAAGCGCGATAAATGCGCTCGTGGTCTGCGGCGCCGTGCCTATATATATAAATCCCGGGACAAACAAAGAAATAGGCATTTCGCTTGGAATGTCAATTGGAGATGTCGCCGAGGCGATAAAAAAACACCCGGGGGCCAAAGCGGTATTTGTAAACAATCCAACCTATTACGGCATATGCCCGAACCTGGGCGAAATCGCAAAACTCGCCCATAAAAACAAAATGCTTCTGTTGGCGGACGAAGCGCACGGAACGCATTTTTATTTCGGGGAAAATCAACCCATGCCGGCAATGCGGGCCGGAGCCGACGCGTCGGCTGTGAGCATGCACAAAACGGGAGGTTCGCTGACTCAAAGTTCGTTTTTGATGTGCGGGGAAAATATTGATGCCGGATATATGCGACAAATCATAAACCTCACCCAGAGCACGAGCGCTTCTTACCTGCTTCTCGCCTCGCTCGACCTTGCGCGAAAAAACATGGCGCAAAACGGAAAAGAAATAGTAAAAAAAACCATCGGCTTCGCCGAATACGCAAGGGGTGAAATAAACAAAATCGGCGGATATTACGCCTATTCGAAGGAACTCGCAAATGGGGACAGCATATTCGACTATGATCTCACGAAACTTTCCGTCTATACGCGGGACATCGGACTTGCGGGCAAAGAAGTTTACGATATTTTGCGCGACGAATACGACATACAAATCGAACTTGGCGACATAGGAAATATTTTGGCCATCATATCCGCCGGGGACAGGATGTTTGAAATCGAGCGGCTGGTCGCGGCGCTTTCGGAAATCAAGCGGCTTTATTCAAAAGACTCTGCGGGAATGTTCGAAAATGAATATATAAATCCGAAAGTGAAACTCGCGCCCAAAGAAGCTTTTTATTCGGAAGGGAAAAGAGTTTTGATAGATCGGAGCGCCGGATTAGTTTCAGGTGAATTCGTGATGTGCTATCCTCCGGGCATACCAATACTCGCGCCGGGCGAGGAAATCACAAAAGAAATTTTGGAATATATAAATTACGCCAAGCAAAAAGGCTGTTTTTTGACGGGTACCGAAGACATGGAAATAAATTATATATATGTGGTCTGAAAATATGCCGATACGCCAAAAATGAAAGGGAAAAAGGAAAAAAACATGAAAAACAAAACCCCCAATTTATTATTTGTTTTTTCCGACCAGCAAAGGTGGTGCGATCTCGGATGTTACGGCAACAAAGAGGTGATGTCGCCAAATTTCGACCGTTTTGCCGAAAATGCCGCCGTTGTGGACTGTTGCATGACAAATGCGCCTTTGTGCGTTCCCATACGCGGCACGCTTATCACCGGATATATGCCAAACAAGCACCGCGCCGCCGCAAACGACCTGCCTATACGCCACGACATAAAAGACATATCCTGCGTGCTGAAGGAAAACGGCTACAAAACCGGGTATATCGGCAAGTGGCATTTGACCGGGGTGCCAAGGGATCAATATGTGCCTTCGGAAAAACGCTTCGGATTTTCGGAATGGAAAATCAACAACTGCAACCACGACTATCTCAATTGGAGCTATTACGATGAAAACAACGTTTTGCACCCTGAAACCGCATATGAACCCGCTAAACTGACCGATTTGGCGCTCGATTTTTTGCGGCGCAACAAAGACGATCCGTTTGCCCTGTATCTCTCCTGGAGTCCCCCGCATGGCCCTTATCACCGTATGCCCCAAAAATATCTCGATATGTATAAAGGCAAACTTTTGACTCTGCGCGAAAATGTGCAGGATACTATGGATATGTTCCATGCCGAGCCGTTTGGGAAAGGCCACAGGCTCACCACCAAAGAACAAGACAAAAATTTCATCGAAGAACTTTACCGCGGATATTACGGCCACATAACCGCTATCGACGAACAATTCGGGCGGCTTCTGGATTATCTCGAAAAAAACAAATTGAGCGAAGATACGATCGTGGTGTTCACCAGCGACCATGGAGACATGCTCGGATCGCACCGATTTATCGACAAACAGCTTCCCCATGAAGAAAGCGCAAGAGTTCCTCTTCTCGTCAGATGGGAAGGAAAAACAACAAAAGGCTACCTGAACGAAATCGCTTCGCTTGTGGATCTTCCGGAAACCTTGCTTTCCATGATGGGGATGTCATTTGACGAAAAACGCGACGGGGTAGATTTGTCGCCAATGTTTCTCGAGGGCAAGCCGGGGCTCGACTGTGCGTATATAGCAAGCCATGTCCCATGCCACAATGCTGCCGTGAGGCCGTATGGAGCCTGGAGGGCGCTTCGCACCAAAGATTATTTGTATGCGCGCGAAGCGGATGCGGACTGCACTTTTTTGTTCGACATGAATAGCGACCCATATCAATTGAAAAATTTGAAAGACGAAAAAAAATGCAAAAAATTGATATCCGATTTCAAATGCAAACTCGACCAAAAAGCAAAAGAATATGATGACGCGGTTTTGGATTGGAATGACTTCATTTTAAAAAACGATTTGGTCGGCGAGTGGGACAAATCCCAAAAACATTTCGGTTTGCCATTGTTTGAATCGGGCAAACTCGCTTGGTGAAATTTCAATGTTGCCCGGAATATTCATCGTTGGTTCCGTATTTGCCATATGCCGCCATTTTGCTTTGAAATATCGCATCCTTTATTTCCTCGACGCAGCCGGGCAAATCTTTTTTTATGTCAAAGCCCCATATTCTCATGACGACCCATCCCATAGCCGAAAGCGCCCTTTCCGCTTCAAAGTCGCGGTTTACATTCCGTTCGATTTTTTCCATCCAATATTCGCGGTTGTTTTGTATTTTGGGTTTTTTCGTTTCCCAGTCTTTGCCATGCCAGAACTCGCCGTCGCAAAATATGGCGATTCGATGCTTGGTGATTGCGATGTCCGGCGCACCGGGCAAATTTTTGTAATTTTTCCTATACCTTATTCCCTGCCCCCAAAGCGCTTTGCGCAAGGAAACTTCAATCGAGGTATCCTTGCTTTTTATCCGGCTCATCGTATAGCTCCGTTTTGCGTCGTCGGTCGGCGCCAATTTGCCCATTTTTCAGCCCCTCGTTTCGAATTCACAAACTTATGTCGCTGATAATTGTCACATCCTTGTGCAAGTGCAAAAATGTCACCGGAATTTCGGTCGTTATCCTTCCGTTTTGAAATTGCTTGAACACTTCTTTTTTCGATTCCCCGCTCACGAGCAGCAATATCTTTTTCGCTTTCAATATGCTCCCCATGCCCATCGTCAAAGCAGTGTCCGGTACTTCTTCGATCGAATCGAAAAACCGCTTGTTTTGTTCTTTCGTGTTTTCGCTCAATTCTGCAATGTGGGTTCGGGAAAGAAGCCAACTGTGGGGTTCGTTGAATCCGATGTGGCCGTTTGCCCCGACTCCCAAAATCATCAGGTCGATTCCGCCTGCGGATTCTATCTTTTCTTCGTATTCCCCGCATTCCAAAAAAGGGTCAGAAGCTTCGCCGTTGGGGATATTCACGTTTTTGGGGTTTATGTTTATTTTGCCGAAAAAATTTTCGAACATGAATTTGTCATAACTCTGAGGGTGGTCTTTTTTTATCGGGTAATATTCGTCGAGGTTGAATGTGACAACCTCGGAAAAATCCGGTTCGCCCGATTTGTTCATTTCAATCAAATTTGCATACATCCCGAGCGGCGTGGAACCCGTCGGCAACCCCAAAACAAACTTTTTGCATTTTGGCGCGCCTCTCATGGCTTCTGCCACAAATTCGGCGGCAAAACGCGACATTTTCGCATAATCGTCAAAATATTGAATTTTCATAAAATAAATAATTCCCCTTTATTATGTTTTTGAACCAAAAAAAATTATTGACAAAACGCATGGTTTGTGCTATACTGCGAAAAAATATCAAGAAAGGACAAACGGCCGTGGATTTTAAAAAAACGCACAAAATCATTTTGGGAGAAATCGCACAAGCATTGGACAATACGGACGAAACCGAAACAAATTGTTTGGCTTACAGCATCATGGATGCCAAAACGGTGTTTTTGTTCGGGGTCGGGCGTAGTTTTTTGTCCCTTCAGGCATTTTGCAAAAGGTTGAACCACTTGGGCGTGAACGCCTATTGCGTGGGGGATTTGAACGAGCCCGCGATAACCGAAAATGATTTGCTCATAATCGGGTCGGGTTCGGGAGAAACCGTCTGCCCGGTGCAAATCGCCAGAACGGCGAAGAAATACGATGCGAAAGTGGCTCACATAGGCTCAAACCCGCAAAGCTCGCTGAAGCAATACGCCGACATATTCGTGCGCATCCCTGTCAAAACCAAACTCAACCTGCCCGACGAACTAAATTCGGCGCAAATAATGAGCAGCCTTTTCGAACAGTCCCTTTATATCTTATGCGACAGCATCTGCATGATGATCGCAAACGAAAAAAATTTGGATTTGAAATCCCTTTGGAAATTTCACGCAAACCTCGAGTAGGTTATTTCTAAATTCACGCCTTTTGGCGCTTTTGTCTTGTCAAATATTATCTCGCCGTTTTCGCCCCTGTGCCAGCCTATTTCAATATCCCCCAGCGGGTGCGGGAAAACGCCTTTCGCCCACTTTATTCTTTTTGTAGCCTTTACATCGAGAACAACCTCATTTAGACCCTTTTTTATGTCGAAATTTACTCCGAGAATGTATCTGGACATGATATATGCGGGGCTCGCCGTCCAGGCATGGCAATTGCTTTCTTGCAAGTTGAAATGCTCCGGGGTGGTTTTTAGCCCTTTCGACAAAATCCAGCCCCAGCCTTCTTTCATGCACGATTCGGCGATTTCGCACATTCCGGCCTTGTACATGGCATCGAGCATATAATAAGCGTAACTCGTGGTGAAAGCGACTCCGCCAAATGCGTCGTATCCGTTTTTGAAAAACGGAACGAGCAGCGCTTCAAGGTTTTTTTGCAAAACGGCAAGTTTATCTTCGCTTGCGACCCCGGCGCGGACAGCGAACAGCGAGGCGTGCGGGGAAAAATATTTCATTTCCGCATTGTCCGAAAACAGGCCCTTCTCTTCGCCCCAAAAAGTTTCCGGGATCGATTTTTCCAAAATTTTTATTCTTTTTGACATATTTTCATAATCTTTTTGCTTGTTTGTTTCTTTCGCCAAAAATTGCGCCCCGCGCAAAACGATTAGGTACAAGCAAGAAAATATGCAGTTTATGCCCCTGTTGTTCGTGCAGCCGCCGTCTCCGAGGTGCCCTGTGCGCCTGTCGTCCGGATTCGACTTGTCCGGCGGGTCGGCATCTAAGAGGCAGTCGCTCCGCAAGTCCGAAAGCGCGGCGAACACGTTCATGTTGGTCATTATCGAATCCCACCATGCCAAAATCAAATCTTTGTCGCCCGTATACAAATAATAGCTGTAAAAACCCTCGACTGCATAAAGCGAAAAATCCGGAAGCACATAATCGCCCGTGTTGGGGTAAAGGCATCTATATTGCCCTTTCGGGTGAATCGACTGCGCGTACAGTTCAAGAGAACGTTTCATAAGCTTGTGGTCCCCGAAACAAACCAAGTTGTTGTGGTATTGTATGAGCGTGTCGAGGACGTAAAGCCCCCTTTCGCGGTCTACGCAGTCGTCGTAGGCATCTTCCATGTTCACCGACTGCGTCAAGGCGCACATTTTCCAAATGTTGTTGAGCGCCGGGTCGGAACACTCGAAATTTCCGTTCTTTTTTGCCGGATAACCTGCGGATATGAAATCCATATTTTCGAGGGTGACATCGCCCGAGGTGTTTCTGACGGTTATGTTCAAATATTTAAAGCCCCTCGGCTGCAAGGGCGACCATTTGATGCCGTCGATTTTACCCGAACAGGACAGCCTGTCCCCCAAAGGGATCCACGACTGTTGCCTGACGTGTTTTCCGTCGGGCATATATCTGTCGCTGTAAAGCAAATCGATCTTTGCGCCTCTCGTTCCCTTAAATTCAAAATTCGGAAATGCAAGGTGCATATGCTCCAGGTTAAATATCAAGGCGAATCCGTCGGGGTATAAACTTTTTTTGAATACAAACCCATTTAGTTTATCCGGTTCGATCGATTGCAGGGAGCTTTTGTATGAATCCCAGCTCGCTTCTCGGCAGGGGCTTTCGGCCTTTTCTTTTTTTGTCGAATAAACCCATTCTTTGCCTTCTTCTTTCAGGTTTATGACCGTGTGTTTAAATAAATTGCCGCTGTTTTTTTGTTTGTCTGCCGACAATTCCAAGCCTTTGTTTTTGGGGAGCGCCAAATAGTTTTCGTAAATGTCCTGATAAATTTTCACGCTTCCGGAGATTTCATTCCAGCCTTCTTCCAAATGCATGGCAAAATTCCAGCGCAGGGGTTTCGAATCGTCCTCGAACTTTGGCTCGCATACGGCGCCGTTTGCGAAAACCGTTTCATACAGCGTTGCCGAAACTATGTCCTGTTCGCAAGGCGAGTATATATATGTGGCCCACTCGACAAAATCTTTGTATTTTGTCTGTTTTTTGGTAGTGTCGAGCGTATAGGGGAGCTCGATGAAAAACGAATACAAATCCTCGTTTTCATCCAACGGGAAAATTCTTGTTTTTGTGGCAGGTTTAAATTTTTCCATCGACATGAACGGGATTTCGCGGGGGAGGAGTTCGCCGAAACAATTTTGGTTTTCAATTTCCTCCGCATTTTTCCAGTTGCTGTCGTCATAATCCGATGAAATCCATTTTTCGTCAAACTTGTCCTGGTCATAATAAATTTGCGCATTCAATGCGAAACTCAATTTCGGCGTGTAGCGCGTATGAGCCGCATATTGCCCGCATTTCCAGTTTTGGCCGTTTGTTGACAGGTCGATTTCCCCCGCTTGCCCCCAGGCGATCATCGCGGCGGCCATCGGCACGTTTTTGAACGTTTTGTGGCCGTGGAAATTCGCGAGCGCCGCTATCGCATTTTTGCCGTTTTTCAAATATGGCAGCAAATCATATGTGTCGTACTGCGGATACCTCGGGTCGAACCTGGCCGGCCCGAAACCCAAGAAAGCGCCGTTGATGTACAGCTTGTAATTCGTGTCCGCAAAAATGTTGAAATTCGCGTTATTTATTTTTTCCGCATCGGTTATTTCGAAAGTTTTCCTGAATGCGGCATACGGATTCCTGGACTTGTCGTTTGGGCAAAACCATATATATTTTGCGCTATTTATGTTTGCCATGTTCATTTCCTTTCATGATTTCACAATTCGTTGTTGACAAATCCCGACGGCGGCGGTATAATGGTTGCATATCATAAAGGCAAAGATACCGACGGTAAAATTTTTTGTTTATTTGAAAGGGGTAATTTTATGAAAAAAAAGTTTCGCATGGGGATCATCGGCTGCGGAGGCATATCGGGTTCGCACATCTGGGGTATAAATGACAGCCCCGATTTGGAAGTTGGCGCGCTTTGCGACATATTGCCGGAAAAAATCGAAGAAAAAAAGAAAATGTGCGAAGTTTCTGACGATGCGTGCTATTTTGACTACATCAAACTTTTGGATTCGGGAAAAATCGACGCTGTTTCCATTTGCACGCCAAACAACTTGCATTACGAAATGGCGATGGAAGCGGTAAAACGCGGCATACCGTATGCCGTGGAAAAACCGGTTTGCAGCAACCGGGAACAAGCGGAGAAACTCTTGGAAGAAACCGCAAAAAAAAGCGTTTTGAACATGGTTTGCTTTTCCTACAGGTTCATATCTGCCGCCCGCTACGCGCGCGATTTGGTCCAAAGCGGCGAATTAGGCAAAATATATCACGTCGAGGGGGAATATTACCAGGCTTGGGGGCTTCCCAACGCCAAAAACGGGGCGCTCGCCCCTCTCGTTTGGCGCTTTGTCAAAGAACAGGCAGAAACAGGCGCCCTCGGGGATCTTGGTTGTCATATGATCGATTTGATACGTTTTATGACCGGCTGCGAATTCACCCGGATCTTTTCGGATTATGGCACATTCGTGCCAAAGCGCCCTCTTCCGGGCGATTTGACCGTCATGGGGGACGTCACCGTGGACGACTATGTGAGCATAATCGGGCAGCTCGAAAACCAGATAGCCGCCAATCTCTCGATAACCAGATTCGCGTACAGCAGGGGCAACTACCAAAGAGTCGAAATCTACGGGGACAAAGGCGCATTGCGGTATACTTTGGAAGATAGGGACAGTCTTGAAATAAATATCGGGAATGAACCGATGAAACAAGCCCACGTCTGGTGCGGAGTCCCCATACCCCAAAGATACCAGTCAAAGCAGATGCAGTCGTTCGCCGATATTCTAAACGGATGCGGCGACGGCCTTTCCGCTACAGTAGAGGACGGCTGGAAAGTCCAGAAAGTACTCGACGCCGCTTCCGAAGCCGCCAAAAATCCGATTGAAATCTAAACCGGAATCCAAAGTCAAATCGTTTCAATCTGTCCTTATCGAGGCAAAATTGCTGTCTCCGTAATAGTTGAACATCAGCCTGTCGGAAAATTGCGTGAGCAGCACGTCTGTTATTTTGTTTTCCCTGACGAATTGGTTGTACTGGAAGTTTTTTTGGTCCCACGGGGGCAGGTATATGTACACATTGTCGAAATTGGCCGCGATCAGCCAATTGAACCACCACGAGTAGGAATCGCCTATGACCAAAAGGTTCCTGCCCGTGGTTTTGTTTTTGAGGCTGTAATGCCTTTGGCCCGATGAATTGTAATAAGCCGAATAATGGTCGGCATATTTGTTTTTGTCGAATTTCCCCGCCGAATACTGTTCATATGCGTCCCAATGCCCCGGGTTTGCATATTCGGGCAGCGTTATGTCCAATACGATGAACGGCTCATAATATTCTTCATAGCGCAAAACCGCTGCAAACGAGCCCCGCATTTCCACATCGTCGAAACGTATCAACCCCGTTTCGCCGTTCAGCGGAATCGGATCCCCAATTTCCGGCGTATTTTTTTTCATCATTTCGACCACATCCACATACCCCGAATACGCCCCGGGCGCCGCCCAGTGGTGATCGGTCAGAAATACCCTCTCGACTCTTTTTTCAACCGTGTTTATGTCAAAATAGCCCACGCCTTTTGCGCCGTTCATGTAATATATGAATTCATAGAAAAAATCGAGCGTCGAAAATTCATTTGGCACGAGTTCCATCGCATATTCGGTATCTTGCATCCTCGTGAGCACATAAACATAAAAATTCACGTCCAGATCCGAATCTATGAGCCTGTTTATGTTTTCGACTTGCTTGTCGAATTTTTTTCTCAGCGATTTTTCATCGCCTATTATCCACCTGTCCAAAAACTTGTACGGTTCAAAACCGTAATATCGGTGGAAATTGTCGTCGTACAGCAGTTTCGCCACGACTTTCACCGGTTCTTTTTCGGGGGCTTTTTCTTTTGTTTCTCCCGGCGTTTCCGTAACTTCCGCAATTTCCGCAATTTCTTCGGTTTTGGATTCGGTTTGCTTGTTTCCCATCAATTCCAAAAATTTCGCCTGCGAATTCCTGTCGGCATTTTGCATATATTCGACAAGCTGATTGTAGAAAGGCAGATAGTTTGTGTACATATCGTGCAAGCTCGCTTTGCCTTGCTCGATCGAATTGAAGATGTCCGCCAAAAATTCATCTTCTTCATATACTTTGTCGGGATCTTTGTAATTGCGGAGGTCTTCGATGCTTATCACTTCCAACCTGTTGAAAGAATACATCACAGGACACCAAAAAAGCACCAAAAGGAAAATGAACATCATTGCGTAGATGTATATATTGTTGTTTCTCTTCATAAAAAACTCCGGTTAATCATGTGTTGCCAAAAGCGGCATGCAATGATTGTCAAAAAAATCACATGCCGCTTTGCTTCATGTTTTTTTGCCGCTTTTTATTTCTTCGTTTCCTCTTTTTTGCCGCCTTTGTTGTTTGCCACAAGAATTATGATTATGACCACGACCACAACTACGACCGCTCCGATTATTATGAAAGGCAGCGCGTCGAATCCGCCGTCGTCGGAATCGTTTTTCGATTCCGTGGCGTTTTCGGCCGCATCATTGTCTGCTGCAGCGTCGTCGTTGTTTTCTTCGGCGGCTTTGTCATCTGCGGGAGGCGGCTCCTCTTCTGAGGGGATATCGCCGAGTCTGGCTATATCGAGCGCGGCGAGGTTTAGCCCGTTTGTGAACTCGACTTTGATCACGTGCTCGCCGGCGACGATTTCCGCTTCGCCAACCGGATACGATGCGTAAACCTGCCAGCCGTCTTTGGCCGAATTGGGGGAAGTGCCTATCTCGGCTCCGTCACAGGAAACTTTCACGCTACCCGTGGGATCCGCGTCCGAAGCGAGCCATGCCTCGAAACTATATATCCCGTCGCGCTGAACCGTCACGGTGTATTGAACCCAGTCGCCTGCGGCTATCCATCCGACGCAGCCGCCGAATTCGGTATCGTTGAACTGCGTGTTCACGTCCTCTTCTGGCCTTAAATCTTTGTCGCCGCTTGCTGGGTCGCCGCTTTTGCCGTAGCTGTCCGCGCCCGGGTCGAAGTCAGTGCCGATGATTCTCGTTTTGCCGGATCCGATTGTGTGATTTTTGGGAACCCAGACAATGGGGGGAGGATCTTCACGCGCTTCCACGAAAGTGACCAAGAACGATTCAAAATTCAATCCGCCGTCGGGGAAATCCACCCTTATTACATTCGTCCCCTTGACCATATGGAACTGCCCCACCGGATAAAACGCATAATCCTGCCAGCCTTCGCCGTTGTTTTCGACAAAAACCGAACCGATTTCCCTGCGGCCGCAGGTAAACACGGCATCGCCGCCGTTGCCGCCTGTCCCGCCCCACATGCCCAAGTCATACATTCCGGCAGTTTCGCACACAACCGTGTACTGCACCCACTCTTCCGCTTCGATCCATCCGATGCAGGACATATTTTCGCCTTCCCTGCCGCCTACATAATCGTTGTTTATGTTGTAGTCGTAAGTCTGGACTTCCTCGTCCACCCTGATGTCGTGGTTTCCTGCTTCCGGATTTGATTCATAGTAGTTGCCCTCGCCGCCGTCGAACCAAACGGCTTCTATCACGGTTTCGCCTTCACCGATCGTTATTTCTTTGAAAGGTTCCGCCATGACGGGAAATGACAACAAAGTCACGACAAAAAACAGTGCCAGCGCGCTTGCAAAAATTCTTTTTAACATGAAAATGCCTCCTTCGCTTTTATTTAAAATTTTAAAACCTGAAATATATGAAAGGGTTGTACGCTCCCTGAGCGAGCATCATTATGCACAAAATCACGGCCACGACCGAAGCGGCGTCGATTATATAAGCCGTTTTTTTGTTTTTTTCGAGGATTGCTTTTATTTTTTTGGAAACCGGAACCGAGCAGATTATCCCGACAGCCATGACGACGAGATACATGGGCTTCAACATTCCGTTTTCCGCCAGCCCGAGCGCGCTCCCCGCGCCGCTCGCCCCGAACATCGCCGAAAGTATCGTCCCGATATGGGGCAGCGATTCGGCCCTGAATATGATCCAGCCGAAAACGAAAGCCGTTATCGTGTAGATGTGCCCTATAACCGGGAATTTTTGCAAAACGTCCTTCAAAACCAATTTTTCGAATATGAGAAGCGCCCCGAAATATGCGCCCCACAAAATGAAGGTCCACTGCGCCCCGTGCCAAAGCCCCGTCAAAAACCAAACGACAAGCATGTTGAATATCCAACGCGGGGTTTTCACGCGGTTGCCGCCTAAAGGTATATACACGAAATCCCTGAAAACCGAAGAAAGCGACATATGCCATCTGCGCCAGAATTCGGTTACGGATTTGGATATGTACGGGTAGTTGAAATTTTCGAGGTAATGGAAACCCATCATCCGCCCGAGCCCTATTGCCATGTCGGAATAGCCCGAAAAATCGTAATATATTTGAAGCGTATACGCCAAAATCGCCAGCCACATCCCGAGCGCGCCTATCGAGTCCGCAAATCCGCCGCTGTATTTGGCCATTATGTTGTCGCAGGCTTCGGCCATCGTGTTGGCTATAAGTATCTTTTTGGCGAGCCCCGCCGTGAACCTGCGGAGCCCCTCGGCAAATTCGTCTGTTGTTTCGATGCGTTCGTCAAGTTCTTCGGCTATGTCGCGGTAGCGCACGATCGGGCCGGCGATCAGCTGAGGGAAACCTGCCACATAAGCGCCGAAAGTGGCGATGTTTTTTTGCATATTCGTTTCTTTTTTATATACTTCGATCGTGTAAGACATTGTCTGGAAAGTGTAAAACGATATGCCGATGGGAAGTGCCAACCCTAAGGGTTCCATCCACGAAAGCCCCGGTATCAGCCGCAGGTTGCCTATTATGAAATCGGTATATTTGAACAACCCCAAAACAAAAAGGTTGACTGCGACGGAAGCTATCAATAAATATTTCGCCCTTTTTTTGTTTTCCGAATTTTTTGCTATGAAATACCCGAAAACGTAATTGTTCGCAATCGAAAACATCATCAGCAAAACATAAATAGGCTCCCCCCAAGCGTAAAAGAACATAGAAAAGCCCAATAGCACCATGTTTCTTGTTTTGCGTTTTTTAGCCGCGAAATAAACCAAAAAAAACAGCGGCAAAAAAAAGAATTGAAAAGGCAAGCTCGAAAAAACCATTTGGCATACTCCATTTTAATATTTGTGATCGTTGCATGCAAATCTAAAACCTAAAATACAGGAAAGGGTTAAACGAAGAATCCACGAGGTAGGCCACGCCCAGGACCAAAACGGCAATCCCTCCCAAATAAGCTGCGAATTTCACAAACTGCGATTTTTCGTAGAATTTGTAGAACAAGCGCTTGGGCAATGGGGTCGCGGCGATGAACAGTATTACAAAAAACGGAAAATTGCGCGAAATTTCATATAAGTCGGCCTGCGAAACGCTCGTCGAAACTCCCGCCCCGAACATATTTCCCAAATAAACCATTCCCGCCCCCAAATCCTCGAAGACAAACAGCAACCAGCCGAAAAGTACAAAAAACAGAGTGTATATATGCTGGAAAAATGCGGGCAACTTCTCGATCTTTTTGAGCAAAAAGGCCTTTTCTATCACCAAAAGCGCAAAATAGTACAAACCCCAAAGCACATAGTTCCAGCTGGCTCCGTGCCAAAAACCGGTCAAGAGCCAAACGACGAGTAAATTCATGTAATTTCTCAACGGGCTGCAGCGGCTTCCGCCCAGGGGGAAGTACACATAATCCCGAAACCAAGTGGACAGCGACATATGCCACCTGCGCCAAAATTCGGTTATGCTTTTTGATATATACGGATAATTGAAATTTTCCAAAAACTTGAAACCTATGATCTTGCCAAGCCCGATCGCCATATCCGAATAAGCCGAAAAATCGAAATAAATTTGGAACGCATAACATATCATGCCAATCCAACAGCCTATTATGCTGCGTTCTCCCATCGGGACGTTTTTGAAAGTTTCCCACATCTGCCCGGCAATATTGGCGAAAAATATCTTTTTGGCGAACCCCGCCAAAAAAGTCCTCGCGCCGGAAGCGGCGAGAGCGATGTTTTCGTCGCGCTCCCTGAGCATATCGTCCACGTCTTGGTATCGCACGATAGGCCCGGCGATGAGCTGCGGGAACAAAGTCACATAGGAACCGAAAGAAACCACGTTCGTTTGGACTTTCCCTTGCCTCATATAAACGTCGAAAACATAGGACAAAGCCTGGAAAGTATAAAAAGAAATGCCGATGGGCAACGGTATGTTCGCCAGCGGGGTGTCGGTTATTCCAAAAATGCTCAGGATAAAACCGGTGTACTTGAAAAATCCCAAAAGGCCGATATTGATGACTATGCACAATACCAAAATGAATTTCGCCTTTTTTCGATCGGTATCCACGTATCTGTCCACAAAATATCCGGACACATAGTCCACCAATATCGTGAACATCATCAAAAACACATAGATCGGCTCGCCCCAGCCGTAAAATACCAAGCTAACTGCGAGAAGCACCAAATTGCGCCATTTCAAATGCTTTTTAGGAACCAAAAAATATGCGATTATGGTCACTGGGAAAAACAGGAACATAAATTCCAGGCTGGAAAATACCATCGCTCGCGCTCCATTGTTGAAATGATAAAAACATGATACCACAAACAAAACGCAAAGTCAAGCATATTTTGAAAATTTATAATTTTGTCTTTTGCCCCTTTAAAATCTTGACAAGGCGAAAATATTGTGGTAGAATAATCAAAGTGAAAGGCGGGCGTATAAGTGTATAAAATCATCAAATATTTTTTGAACGGAATAGCGCTCGGGATAACGGAAACAGTGCCTGGTTTCAGCGGGGGCACTACCGCAGTCATTCTCGGTTTTTATGATGAATTCATCAAATCTGTGAATCATTTCAAAAATGACGTCAAAAATTCCCTCAAATTTTTGATCCCCCTTGTTTTGGGGGTCATTGCGGGGCTTATGTCGTTTGGCTCGCTTGTGAATTATCTTTTGAAATACCATTCGTTTCCCACCATGCTTTTTTTCGTGGGGCTGATAGCGGGCGTCATGCCCCCCATATATTTCAAGTTGAAAAAAATCCGCCCCAAGTTCGTGCTGAAAAGGTTTTTGCTCGTTTTGCTGTCCGCTTCGGCGCTCGCGCTTTTGTCCGGCCTTAAAAAAGTCCCGTTCATCGACCCTGCGGCAGCCATATCCGAAATGGGCGTCCCTTTCATGTTTTTAATTTTTTTTTCGGGGATTTTTGCAGCTGCGGCTTTCGTAGTGCCCGCTGTGAGCGGTTCGGTGGTCTTGATCATTACGGGGGTTTACCCGCTGGTAATTTATTCTCTTTCCCAAATCAACGTTTTTATCACGGATATAACAAACGTCGATCTCCTGCTGGAAATTTGCAAGGTGTTTGTCCCGCTGGGAGCCGGATTTATAATCGGTGCGCTGTCGATGC
Source organism: Oscillospiraceae bacterium (assembly GCA_009782405.1). The sequence goes on along the minus strand of WRJC01000016.1, from coordinate 25,493 downwards.
TCAGGCTGATAGAAAAATTTATGAAAGAACGTTATGAAAACGTGTATTCGGTCATCTTCGGGCTGCTCGCCGGTTCCATCTACGTAATAATCAACGAACCTATCGTTTTTGGCAGTTATATCGAAGTCTCGGAAAGCGCCGATTGGAACATACTGTCATTTTTCGCCGGAAAAGCGCAAATTTCTCCTTTGGTTGTTGCAATCGGAATATTCACGCTATTTCTCGGAGCCGCCGTTTCGTATTTTGTCGGGAAAAAACGCATTTGAAAATATAAAAAAAAGGAAAAAAAGAATCTGATGAAAACATTGGCAAAAATTTTTTTCGTGACATTGAGAATCGGCGCTTTCACATTCGGCGGCGGCTATGCGATGATCCCGCTGATGCAGGCGGAATTCGTCGACAAATATCACTGGATAGACGAAAAGGACATTGTGGACGTGTTCGCAGTTGCTCAATCGCTTCCCGGGGTGATCGCGGTTAATTCGTGCATTTTGATAGGCAACAAAATAGCGGGCATAGCCGGAGGTTTCGCGGCCGCGCTGGGTTGCATTTTGCCTTCGCTTTTCATTTTGTCCGCCATCACCCGCGTCTACTCGTCATTTATCGCAAACGCCTATGTTTTGGGAGCGCTCGACGGTATATCAGCCGCCGTAGTTGCCTTGATGCTTTCCGCCGTAGTCAAGCTTTCGAAACAATCTTTAAAAGAGGCGATAAGCCTCGCCATCGCCGCCTGCGCGCTGGGAATTTCGCTTTTTTTCCCTTCGGTGAATGCGGTGTTCATCATAATCGGCGCGGCGATTTTAGGGCTTGGGATAAAATTTTTGGGCACGATCGGCAAAAACAAAAAAGACAAAAGGAACAAAAACAAATGATTTACCTGAAACTGTTTTTCGCGTTTTTCAAAGTCGGGCTTTTCACCATCGGCGGCGGATACGCGATGATCCCGCTTATTGGCCAAGAACTCGTGGATGCATATATGACAATGGATGAATTCATCGACGTAATCGCCATATCGGAAGTCACGCCGGGGCCCTTTGCGGTCAATGCGGCCACTTTTACCGGAATGAAGCTGCTTTCAGTCCCCGGGGCCATAGTTTGCACTTTGGGGGTCATAAGCCCTTCGTTGATTTTGATGACTCTTGTGGCGCTGTTTTTTTTCAACATCAACCAAAAGCCAGCAGTCCAGGCTGCGCTTTTCGGCGTGCGGCCCGCTGTCTGGGCGCTTATCCTCTCCGCCACTATCGGAGTGGCTAAAAATGTTCTGCTCACCGGATCGGGGTTCGAACCTTCCGTGCTGTCCGCTTTCAACATAACGGGCATATGCCTGTTCGCGGCGGTTTTTGCGTGCATGCGCCTTGCGAAAAAAATAAACCCCATATTTTTCATACTGGGGGCGGGTGTTTTCGGGGCCGTTTTTTTGCGCTGAAAAAAAAGAATCGAAAAATTCCCATTGACAAATTCAATTTCATCGGGTATAATTAGTCCATTAGGTAAAGAAGCGGGATATTTGAAACAATGCTGAATTTCAAAAAATTGACATTGGATGATATAGAGAAAATAAGCCCATATTTTTCTTATTCGAAAAACAGGACGTGCGACAATACGATAGGGGGGACTTTCATGTGGCGCGACTTTTTTTCGCTCGAATACGCCGAATTTGACGGCGCGTTGATTTTCAAGGCGAAAATCGTGTATCACGGCGGCATAACCGCTTTCAGCGTACCTTTGGGCAAAAATATTCGCGGAGCCATGGAGAAGCTTGGCGAGTATTGCCGCTCTCTTGGGATTCCCGTGGCATATTGCACCGTCACATCCGAAGATATGGGTCATATCAACGCCCTCTACCGCGAAACCGAAATCCATCAGGAAGCAAATTGGAGCGACTATTTGTACAAAGCGGAAGATTTGAAATCGCTTGCGGGCAGAAAATACAGCGGGCAGCGAAACCATATAAATTATTTCAACAAAGCATTTGGCGAATGGTCTTTCGAGGAAATAACAAAAGACAATATCGGCGAAGTCAAGGATTTTTACGAAAGGTTTGCTCTCTCGGCAAACAAGGGTTCGGAAATTTTCGCGGAGGAACAAAAGAAAACCGCAGAAGTTCTCGAAAACTACCGGACATACAGCCTAATCGGAGGCTTGATCCGGGCGGGCGGTTCGGTTGTGGCTTTTTCCATCGGCGAAATTTTGCAAAATGTGCTGTTCGTGCATATCGAAAAAGCCGATTTCGGCATCCGCGGCGCATACCAAATCATAAACAACGAATTTGCCAAGCATTTCGCCACCGATGAAGTGGAATTCATCAACCGCGAAGAAGACGTGGGCGACGAAGGGCTCAGAACTTCTAAAAAATCCTATCATCCCTGCAAAATCATCGATAAGTATATCGTCACTGAAAAAATATATTAAAAATTGTAAAAATCATGAAGGAGCGTTTTATGTTCAAAAAATCTATATGCCTGTTGATTTCTTCGGTTATGCTTTTTTGCGTTTTTTCCTGCGGGGAAAAAACCGATTCGGAAAAAAATCCCGCTACGGCCGAAAAGCCCGGCGAAGAGCAGACGGACTCACGGCCGGAAGAGGCCCAAAAATTGCTGCCCGATTTGCCCGAAAGCGATTTCGGCGGATATGAATTCAAAATTTACAGCAAGGGCCCGGTTTTCAACGAATGGGCGAGCCAGGACATCGGCGCCTCGGAAGAAAGCGGCGAACCGATAAACGACGCAGTATACGCGCGAAACCGCTATATCGAAGCAAAGTACAACGTCGAAATCGCAGAAATCCCCTCAGCGAGCGGCGATATGCCCGGAGCGGTGAAAAAAGCGGTTTCCGCAGGCGACGACATATACGACGCGGTAGTCCCGAATATGTACAATCAAGCGACTCTCGCTGCCGGGGGCAGTTTAATAGACTTGAAACAGGTGCCATATTTGAATTTGGCTCAAAAGTGGTGGGACCAAAAAGCGAACGTGGATCTGACAATTGGCGGCAAACTGTTTTTCACCGTGGGGGATCTGTTCATAATGGACAACGATGCGACTTGGTTGGTCATTTTCAACAAAGAACTTATAAAAGACCTCGCTCTCGAAAACCCATACGACATAGTGAAAAACGATAAATGGAGCTTTGACAAACTGCTCGATATGTGCAAAGGGGTATCCAAAGACTTAAACGGCGACGGCATCATGGACAGAAACGATTTTTACGGCAATGTTTCGCAAGGCGAAAATATGACCGCCTATTATCTCGCCGCCGGCGAAAAGTACATAAAGAAGGATTCGGACGATTTGCCCTATACCGAAATGGACACGGAACGCTCGCTTTCCATCATCGAAAAGATATACGATCTCATGTACGACAATACGGTTTCGTACAATTATTGGGATTTGAGCGATGCGGAGCCTTTCAAGATAACGCAGGCCATGTTTGAGAACAACCAGGCAGTTTTCAAAATAACCGCTTTGCAGCTCGTCATACGCATGAGGAACATGGAAACCAATTTCGGAATAATACCCATGCCAAAATATGAGCTGACCCAAAAAGACTATGCGCACTACGTCCACCCAACGGCCTCCGCGCTTTCGATACCCACCACAAACCAGAACTTGGAGCGCACCGGAATAATCTTGGAGGCGCTGGCGGCCGAATCGTACTACACCGTTAGGCCCGCATATTACGAAATTTCTATAAACGGCAAATTTCTAAGAGATGAAGAATCCATAGAAATGTTAGACATAATCTTGGATTCCCGCGTTTATGAACTGGCCGGGATGTACGGTTGGGGAGGGCTTGGTTCCGTGCTCGAAGATATGTACAGGCCAAAGAAGCGCGATTTTGTCTCGACATACGAAAAGAAAAAAGACTCCTACAAAAAAGCGATCGACAAAACGATTGAATCCTTTGTCAGCGATTGAGTTTTTTGCCCCTATTTCACCCACTTCTGCTGTTCGTCTATCCATTTCAAAATGCCTTCCGCAAGCGCGTCGGCGGAACGCCTCACTCCTTCGGCGCTCGCGGAAATTTCATATTCGTCGGGGTTGGTGATAAACGCCATTTCGCAAAGAGTGGCGGGGAACCTGTGGCTTCGCAGCATGGCCAGCGCCTGGTACCTCGGTTCGCGTTCGGCTCTGTTTAAATGCGAAGATATTGCGCCCGAACAAGCTTTGGCCAATAACCTGCCCGAATCGTTGCAGTACAGCCCCAGAAATCCCCTGACTCTCGAATTGTCCTGCGCGTCGCCGAGCGAATTGTAGTGCAGCGAAACGAGCAAATCGGGGTTTATTTTTGTATATCTGTCCATTCTCGTATAAATGTCCAGCGTTTCGTCCCGCTCGCGCATCATTATCACGTTTGCCCCCAGAGCGGAGAGCTTTGTTTTCGCGGCGATCGCCAGTTCGAGGTTCAAATCCTTTTCGTCCTTGTTTGGCATAAAACCGAGCGCCCCGGTATCCGCGCCGCCATGGCCCGCGTCCACTATTATGGTGAGGCCTTCCAATGGGAGGCTTCCTTCGTTTTTTTTCATCGGGTTTTTCACTTTTACCACGATGAACCCGCCTTCGTATGCCACATCGAAACCATACCAGTTGTCGGGGTTTTTCAAGTCGAACGAATATGTGGCGGTTTTTTTTGCCCTTTCGGAGCTTTTTGTCACTGTTTGAAATATCGGGTTGTCGGCGAGGGCGAGCGCGGGTGCGCCGTCGGGCGTGTTGAACAATGTAAGCGTGAATACGCCGTCCTTGCATTTTGCGTTCACCGGCACGTTTTCGGTCACGGCAAACCTGATTTCGGTCACGGATCCCATGTTTTCCATTCCTGCCGACAACACCCTGTTCACAAGCAGATTCCTGTTTGGCAGAAGAGCCACGTTTTCGGCAGCTATCCAGCCGCCGAACCCGAGTTTGTAATACCCGTCCGAAAACCCGATTATGTTGTCGCGCATCCCCACGGAAGCGGGAAGATAATCGCTGTAGAATTCCGAGGTCGTGGATATTTTCAAATGGGAATAGTCATTTATCACTTCGCAGGCCCCGGTCGCCGATTTATCTGCCGGCTTGGCGTTTGCCGCACTTTCAGGCTCCGGCTGTGCGCTCTCCGTCGTTTGAGCCGGGGCATCGGATTGGGGCGGGGCCGCATATTTGCCTTTTGTGACGATGTTTGCGTAATCTTTGTTGTTTTGCCTGAAAGTTATTGTGTTTTTTCCGTCTTGCAATCCCACATACACCGAAAAGAATCCGCTTTTCGTCCTTGTCACTTTTTCCCCTTTGAAATACACGGGATAAGCCGGGTCGGAAGCGCCCATTATGTTTATTTGCGCATCGGTCACCGTAGATCCGTCCCTCGGCCTGCCGAAACTGATTTTTGCGCCGTTCGATATGGTTTTCGGCACTTTTCGCGGGGCGTCGAACATTTTGGCCAAATTGTCTTTTAGATTATAGTCGTTGGCCGCTATGTTCGAATACCCGTACATCACGCTGCCGGCAACGCCCATATAGGCGCGGGCGTATTCCACTTGGCGCAAAATTTCGGTTTCGCTCTTGAAATCCCCGGGCACTTTGTAGGCGGCATGGCCGATATACAAATCCACGCCCGTGCCATCCACCACCGCGCTCCACCACCTCGCCAAAACGTCAAAAGGCGCCACGGCGGTGCCAAAAGCCCAATATATCTGCGGGCAGATGTAGTCTATATAGCCTCCGTTTATCCAAGCCTTGGAATCGCTGTAAATCGAATAATAGCTCTCAAAGCCTTTGGTGGCCGAGCCTGTGGGGGCTCTATCGGATTTGTTCGCCCATATGCCAAACGGTGCGATGCCGAACCTCACGCTTGGGTTTTCCTTTTTTATTTCCATGTAAACCATTTCCACGAGCTTGTTCACGCTCGCGCGCCTGAAATCGTCCAAATTCTTGTAATCGCCCCCGTATTTTTCATATGTGGGCGCATCGTTGAAAACGCCTCCCTTTCCGTCGGGGTACGGGTAAAAATAGTCGTCGAAATGTATTCCGTCCACATCGTAGTTTTTTATTATCTCGATCACGCCGTCGGTGATCAAGCGGCGCACTTCGGGCAGCCCCGGGTTGTAAACCAACATCCCGTTATACGCCACCGTCCAAGACGGGTTTTGCCTCGCGGGGTTGTTTTGCGCGAGCGCGCCCAGATCTGTGGTGTCTGTGGTTATCCTGTATGGGTTTATCCAGGCGTGAAGCTCGATGTCGTTTTTGTGGGCGATCTCGATGATATAACCAAGCGGGTCGAACCCTTCCGGAAACGGAGTCCCCTGTTTTCCGGTCAGGTATTTTGACGTGGGAAAATATTCGGAATCGTACAATGCGTCCCCGGTAGGCCGGACCTGAAAAAATATCGCATTAAAATTCGCTTCTTTGCAATTTTTCACTATTTCGTCCAGTTCGGCTTTCAGCTGGTTCGCCGAAAGACCGGATTTCGACGGGAAATTGATGTTCAGCACCGAGGCGATCCATACGCCCCTTAGTTCGTTGTCCCCGATTTTGGCGTAAGCGCCGGCCGCTTCGGTTCGGGCAGCCGGAAAGCCGAAGCACGCCGCCACAAAAACCGAAGCCAAAAAAAGCGCGATTCTTTTTTGAAACTTCATCATAAAAACTCCCCGAATAATATATAATCAATAATAATTGTCATAATTTACCAATTGCCAGACATTTATTTCATTTTCGATCAGAGCCTGTTTCTGGTTTGTTATTTGTTGCTCGCCATATTCCTTGAAAGCTTGGAGGTAAGGCCTGAAATTCATGTTTTCGGAGATGAATTTGAAATGGCCGCACAGCGCCTTTGCCGTTTCATACGGGGTGCCCACGGGATTGGACAGGGTTTCGCCGTTTATTACCGAATTGTCGGAGAGTTTGGAGGGGAAGAAATCCGTCGCGAAAAAATTGCACCATTCCGAAATATCGGCGGGGTTCAGGCCCATTGTTTCATTCGGCACATTCAAAAAATATTGCAGGGGGATATGAAAACCGAGTTTTATTTTGGGGGCGATTTGGTCGAGGGCCCGCCTTTGATCCGTGACGAAATCCTTCACTGCGGCATATTTGTCCCGGCTGTCATTTTCGTTTCCGTAAACGAGGTAATTTTCGTTTGAAATGTTGGGAAAAAAGAACCAGCTCAAAATTATTTCGTCGAATCCGAGCCTCGCGCTTTCCTCAACTATGCCTTTTACGTATTCTTGCGCCCCGGTTGAATATGCGCTCATCCAGAGATCGCCTTCGACATCTTCCCATCTCATCAGATCGGAGGATGATTTTATGGCGTAGTTCACGAAAGTCGAAGCGGCAAGGTTGTCTTTGAAGCAGCATATCGTGCCCGATACATATAACCCGTTTTCGTGGAGCAGGCCTATTATTTCGCCGATTTGAATATCTATTTGGTTTTCGCCTATCATCACCGAATCCGTCTGCGAGTTTACATGGTAAGGCACTGTCCCGTCTTCTTTTTTTATGTCGATGTTCACCGCGTTTATGCCTTTTGATTTTATATTGTCCGCGAAAAACTGCAGGCTTTCGAGGCTATCTATTTTGGAAACGTCCAAATAGGCTCCGTTATAGCGGTAAAAGATTTCTGAAATTTCATTGGAGCCGGGGTTTTCGATTTCCGGAAACGAAGGATGGCCTGCCGAAGCGGAATTTTCCGGAGGGGAGTTCGGGTCGGTGGTGAATATGTCTTCCCAATCATTTTCGGCAGTGGTTTCCGGCTCTTCTCCGTTGATCACCAAATTGTTCAAAAACATCCCCAAAAAAATTACCCCCGTAAATAGAAGCATAAGCGCGAAAAGCACCAACAGCGCCCGCTTATAGCTGGTCATTTGGCGTTTTTTCGCTTTTTCGACGTAAGCCGACGAATCCTTTTTTTTCTTTGCGGCAACTTTCACCCGGGCTCTGTAATAAGATGTATTTCTGTCGTTTTTGGCATTTTTATTTGGTTTTGTGTCTTTTTTTTGTTGCACGGTCAAAACATTTCCTTTTTATTTTATTATTTTAAATTAACTATTGAAAAAAAAAACAAATTGGTGTATTATATAATAATACTCCAATATGCGATATATTTCAACCGCAAACGCAAAAAATTTACTTAATATTTCAATATTTTAAACAATTTAATGCCGGAGGGAAACGAAAAATGCAAAATAAAATAACTTTTTTGTTCAAAAACAGCCGCAGGGAAGCGGTATTCGTGGGAAGGCGGCGGATATTCGATTTGCTTTCGGAGACGGATTTCGGCGAGGCCGCACCGGATTTTCCGTGCGGCGGCAAAAAAACTTGCAAAAAATGCCGCGTCAAAATTTTGGAAGGCCATGAATTTGTCTCGGAACCCGACGAAACGGAAAAAAAATATATCTCCGCGTTGCCGCCGGGCGAATCCGGGCAAAATATCAGGTATGCGTGCATGTGCGAGGTTTTCGGAAATGTCGCCGTCGAACTGGAAAATCCGTCCGCCGGCAAAATGGAAATTATGACCGAAGGGCAATTGTCGGGGAGCATTTCCCCGGACAAATGCAAAAAATGCACGGCCGACCTCGCCGAGCCGACGCTCGAAAATCCCATATCCCGCGAAAAAAACCTGGCGACGGCGCTAAAACAAGACTTGGAAAGCCTGCCTTTCCGCTTGGTGAAAAGATTGTCCGAAATTCCGGGCGAAAAAATCGAAGCCATAATATGCGGGAATAAAATAGCAGATCTGACAAAACCGGGCGAATGCGCCGACATTTACGGGGCAGCGGTGGACATAGGAACCACAACGGCGGCGGTTTATCTGCATTCCCTGACAAGCGGAAAATGCATAGGGGTGGCCGCGGACGAAAATCCGCAGAGGGCATACGGCGCGGATGTGATAAGCAGGATAAACTACACCATAGAAAACCCGGACGGGTTAAAAACTTTGAAACGGATGATACTTTCGCTCATATTCGGCCTAATTAAAAATCTGTGCGGCGAACACGGAATAAACCCTGATCACATATACAGCCTTGTATTGACCGGAAACACCGTAATGCAGCACATCGCAGCGGGATTGCCGCCGAAGACCATAGCTTTTACGCCTTTTGCGGCTGCAAGTCTATTGGGTTTATCGGCAACTTTGGACGAATTGCTGGATGGTTCCGGTTTATCGGGCTCCGAAACCATAAACCAAAACGCGGAAATATATTTCCCGCCCGCACTCGCCTCTTACGTCGGAGGCGACATTGCGACGGGGATCATAGCCTCCGAAACGGATTTGTGCGATGAGCCGAGGCTGTTTTTGGATATTGGCACAAATGGCGAAATAGGGCTCGGAAACAAAGAAAAATTGATCTTCTGCGCCACGGCGGCAGGACCGGCATTCGAGGGGGCGCACATAAAACTCGGAATGGCGGGCATAAAAGGCGCGATAAACAACATATATCTCGACGGCTCAAACAAAATAGCATTCACCACAATCGGCAATGCGGAACCTTCCGGAATATGCGGCTCGGGGATAATCGACGCGGTGGCGCTGATGCTCGAGCTTGGGGCCGTAGACGAAACCGGAAGGGTTTTGGATTGCGATGAAGGCTTGGAGATGCCCGAAAAATACCGCGAATACGCAAATAACCTGTGCGAGATCGAAGGCGAGAACGCATTTATGTTAGACAAATCCCATAACATATACATAACCCAAAAAGACATACGCGAAATCCAACTCGCAAAGGCTTCGGTTTCAGCCGGGATCACGACTCTCCTGCACTATTGCAAAAAAGAAATTTCAGACATCGGAGAGCTCGTGCTGGCGGGCGGGTTCGGAGCGCACATCGACAAAAAAAGCGCCTGCCGCATAGGGCTGATCCCCGCGGAACTGGAAGGAAAAATAACGGTCGCGGGAAACACCGCCGGAACGGGCGCCGCCGCCGTGCTGTTAGACAGCGCAGCGGCAGGGCGCATAAACCGGCTCGCGAAAATTTCGGAATACGTCGAACTTTCGGGAGATGCGTTTTTCATGGACGAATACGTGGAAAAAATGATGTTTTAGTAGGTGAGCTTGATGGCGGCCATTTCGTTTTCGCGGGACCACGGCACTAAATACGCCGTTATCCCCCCGAAATCCACGCGCTGGTTGCCATATCCCAAAAATATCTGGAACTGGAGGTTTTTGGAGTTGCTCTCTTCGTTCATGACATTTCCGTAAAAAAATATCTTGTGCCATTCGGGATCTACGAATTGTTCCCTCGAAGGTTCAACCCCACCTTCGGTGGCCCAATTGTCGGTGGCTGTCTTGACTGCCAGGTAATATTCGGGAAAATCGTCTTCGGCGAACTGATCGGTTTCGGCTATCCTTTGACCCCTCACCCAAAACACGCCCACCACCAAATCGCCTTCTTCGACCTCCAAATCTTTTTCAAGCGCGCAGCTGTAGCTCGAATCCCAGAAATTCACCTGGTCTTTTGCAACCGTGACGCTGTAGGCCGCGGAAAACGGCACGTTGTCACCGCTCACATCCAATTCTTCTTTTTTGGAGCCGTTGGCGCCGAACTTTTTCATCAAGGCGGCTTCGTCTTCCCCGGGGAGGCATTTCACCGCGCCGCTGATCCCATAGTGGGCGAGCTCCGCCTCGATGTTTTCCCAATAGGAAAGGTTGGCGTCGGCCTCATAGGGCGGGATAGGCGCCTCCGTGGTCGGCGGGTCTGTGGGCGGAGGCGGCTCTGTTGGCGTCGGCGTCGGGGCCGGGGTGGTTTCTTCGATTTGGGCTTCGGTCGCAGCTTTAGTATCCTCCGGTTTTTCGCCGCAGGCGAAAATCATGGGCAAAAAGAGCGCGGCGCACAAAAAGAGCGCGGACAATTTAAAATATTTTTTTTTCTTCATTGGACAATCCCTCCGTGATTTTAATTGGCATAATATTTGGGTTATATATAATTTATCACAAAATTGTTACATTGTCAAATAAATTTTTTCTTAAAATACAAAATTTTTTTATAATTTACCGCAATTTTTGTGGTATAATATAGAATATCACAAAAAAATTCAAAAATCGAGGAGGCAAAAAACTTATGCTTGAACAAGGCGGCATATCCGTAGACACGAAACACATTTTTCCCATCATAAAAAGGTGGCTCTATTCCGATAAGGAAATATTTTTGAGGGAGCTCGTTTCTAATTCTTGCGATGCCATAACGAAAATAAAGAGGCTGCTTTCGCTGGGAGAAGCCAGGCCCGAGGAGATCGAAAATTTCGACGGGGCGTTCGCGATAACCGTCGAACTGGACTCGGAGGAAAAAACGCTCAAAATATCGGACAACGGGATAGGGATGAACTCCGAAGAAGTAAAAAAGTACATAAACCAAATCGCGCTTTCGGGTGCATTGGATTTCATCGAAAAATACGAAGCGCCCGAAACTCCCGAAAAAGACTTGAAGGAAGACACGGCCAAAAACGGCATCATCGGCCATTTCGGGCTCGGCTTCTATTCGTCTTTCATGGTTTCGGACAGGGTGGACATACGCTGCAAATCATACGCCGGCGGAAATGGGGTTTTTTGGACCTGCACCGAAGAAGGCGCCTACGAGCTTTATGAGGGCGATTGCGAATACGCCTCCGAAAAAACGGAAATGGGCACCGAAGTTACCCTGCACATCAACGACGAAAACAGCGAATTTCTGAGCGAATGGAAAATAAAAGATATTTTGCAAAAATACTGCGCTTTCATGCCCTATGAAATATATTTCAAGGATGCGAACAAAAAACACGAGCATGAGCACAAAGAGGGGGAGGCTTGCGAAGAATGCGAAGCCGAAAAACCCATAAACGAAACTTCCCCTCTTTGGGCCAAAAACCCTTCCTCCTGCGAAAAAGAGGAATATTTGGAATTTTACAAAAAAGTTTTCAAGGATTTCAAAGAACCGCTGTTTCATATTCACATCAATGCGGACTACCCGCTCAACTTCAAGGGGATTTTGTATTTTCCGAAGATAAACACCCAATTCGACAGCCTTGAAGGCGAAGTCAAGTTGTACTACAACCAGGTTTTCGTGGCTGACAACATAAAAGAAGTCATACCCGAATACCTGCTTATGCTAAAAGGGGTCATCGATTGCCCCGAGCTGCCGCTGAACGTGTCCCGGAGTTTTTTGCAAAACAGCGGATATGTAGCCAAAATTTCGGCGCATATCGTAAAAAAAGTGGGCGACAAGCTTTCATCGCTGTTCAACACCGAACGGAGCGAATATGAGGGGTTCTGGCAGGACATAAAAACTTTCATATTGTACGGCTGCCTCAGGGACCAAAAATTTTACGACAGGCTCAAAGACATAATAATTTACAAAAACACGGAGGGGGAATACAAAACCCTCGAAGAATACGCAAAATCGGCGAAACAGGAAAAAGATGGCATTTATGCATATTACACGAACAACCCCGCCGCGCAGGCCGTTTACGTGAGCATGCACAAAAGGGCCGGCCGCGAAGTTTTGATACTCGAAAACATTATAGAAACGCAGTTTGTAAGCCTCGCCGAAATGAAATCCGAAAATCCGAAAGTGAAATTCGTCAGGGTTGATTCGGATGCGGAAGAAACCGAAAAAAAGGACAAAGACAAGAAAAAAGACAAAAAGGAAAAAGCGGAAAACCAAGAACTCGTAGATTTGTTCGAAGAAGCAATAGGCGCAAACGAAAACCCCGACAAATTCAAAAACCTGAAAATAGAAGTAGGAGAGCTTCCCGACGAAAAAATCCCCGCGTTGCTCACCCTTTCCGAACAGTCGCGCAGGATATCGGACATGATGAAGCAGTACAAAATGATAGATGCCAACATGGCGGGGATTCCCGATTCCGATTGCGGGGAGACTTTGACAATCAACTCAAAAAATCCGCTTATCCAAAAATTATCCGAATCCAAAAACAAAGAAACCGCGAAATACATATATATGCTTTCCCTGATAACCAAGAGGGAACTCACTGCCGAAGAATTGGAAAGCTTCATAGATTCCAGCCTTGAACTTTGCGAAAAGGCCACATAGGAGAATCGGCGCGAAAAAAAGAGGGGGCGTCCGGCTTTGAATTGCATAGACATAATCCATAAAAGGGAACGCGAAAGCCTGTCCGCCCACGCTTTTCTGAGCGAAAACACGGCGGGAAGGGAATTCGCTTTGGAACCCGATGGCGTAAGAACCGAATTCCAAAGGGACAGGGACAGGATAATCCACTCGAATTCATTTCGGCGGCTTTCGCATAAAACCCAGGTTTTTCTCGACCCCGAAGGCGACCATTACAGAACCAGGCTGACCCACACCTTGGAAGTCGCCCAAATCGGCCGTTCGCTCGCCAGGGCCTTGGCATTGAACGAAGACCTCACCGAAGCCGCTTGTTTGGGCCACGACCTCGGCCACACCCCATTCGGCCATGCGGGCGAGAAAGTTTTGGACCGCCTTTATCCCGGGGGGTTCCGGCACAACGAACAAAGCCTTAGGATAGTCGAAAAACTGGAAAAAAATTTCGAAGGCCTCAACTTGACCCGCGAAGTCCGAAATGCGATACTCTGCCACACGGGCGATATAACAGCCCAAACCCTCGAAGGCAAAATCGTGAAACTGGCAGACAGGATCGCATATATAAATCACGACATAGACGACGCGATCCGGGCAAAAATCCTGCATTTCGGTGATTTGCCCGAAAATTTGATCCGAATACTCGGCAATACCGGAAGCCGGCGCATAAACACAATGGCAAATGCGGTGATTTCGGCTTCAAGCGGAAAAGGCGAAATATCGATGCAAAGCGAAATCCATGAAGCAATGGAAAAGCTGCGCGGTTTCTTGTTTGAAAAAGTATACAGCAACAACGCCGCCAAATCCGAAGAAAAAAAAGCCGAATTCATGCTCGAACAGCTGTATTGCCATTTCGTAAAAAATCAAAGCTTGCTTCCGCCCGAATATGAGGCCGTGACCCAAAGCGAAGGGATCGAGAGGGCCGTATGCGACTATATCGCGGGGATGACCGACAGGTATTCCATATCCGCGTATTGCAATATTTTTGTGCCCAAGACGTGGAGGAATGAGTGAAAAGATGAAATTCACGGATGCGTTTTTGCAAGAAATAAAATTTAGAAGCGATATCGAAGAAGTGGTTTCCCGGTATGTCCCGCTGAAAAGGGCCGGTTCGAACATGAGCGCATGCTGTCCGTTCCACAGCGAAAAAACCCCCTCTTTCATGGTATCGTCCGCCAAAAAAATTTTCCGCTGTTTTGGATGCGATGCGGGCGGCGACGTGATAAGTTTCGTGATGATGATTGAAAACCTCGACTATGTTTCCGCCGTGCTGAAACTTGCGGATTGGGCAAAAATCCCGATACCCGAAGACGACGGCGAATACAAAGAAAAAGCGGTGAAGCAAAAGAGGATGTTCGAAATAAACCGCGAAGCCGCCTTGTATTTTCACAACAACCTTATGGATTCCGGGAAAGAAGAAAGCGTGCAAGCCCTCGAATATTTGCTTAGGCGCCAAATCAAAAATCCCGCGATCAAACATTTCGGGCTCGGATATGCGTCTTCTTCCTGGAGCGAACTCACAAAACATATGTCCAAAAAGGGATTTTCAAAAGAAGAGTTGAAAACCGCCTTTTTATGCGGGATTACAAAAAAAGGAGATTACACCGACTATTTCAGGGGAAGGGTGATGTTTCCCATAATCGACCCGGCGGGAAACGTGATAGCTTTCGGGGGAAGGGTGACTGACAACCAAATCATGCCGAAATATTTAAATTCGTCCGACACCCCCGCTTTCAAAAAAAGCAGGAACCTGTACGCCCTAAATTTCGCCAAAAATTCGGTAGGAACAAACAAAAAGTTCGATTATTTCATATTGTGCGAAGGCTATATGGACGTAATATCCCTGCACCAAGCGGGTTTCACCAACGCGGTGGCGAGCCTTGGAACCGCTGTCACCGCCGATCAGGCCAGGCTGATTTCAAAATATGCCAAACGGGTGGTTCTGGCATATGACACGGACGAAGCCGGGAAAAGGGCGATGGCGAAAGCGGCGGGGCTACTCGGCGAAGTCGGGTTGGAGGTGAAAGTGTTGAATTTGGGGGAAGCAAAAGATCCGGACGAATTTATCCGCCAATACGGAAAGGATAAATTGGAAAACCGATTGGCGAAACCCAAAAGCTACACGGAAACCAGGCTCGAATCGATTTTCGAAAAATACGACACGGGCGAAGCCGAAGATAAAATAAAGGCGATCAACGAATCCTGCGGGGAATTAGCCCTCATAAATTCCGAAGTGGAACGCGAGGTCTACGGGACAAAGCTCGCGGAAAAATACAAAATGCCGCCCGAAATAATTTTAAAAAACATAAAAAAACTCGCCGCAACGCGCACAAAAAAAGAAAAATCCGAAATGATAGGCAACGCCCTGCGCAAATCCGAAGGGCTTGGTGACAGGATAAACCCCGACAAAGCGAGATACCCCGAATCCGTTAAGAAAGAAGAAGTCATTTTGGGGATTTTGCTGAACCACCCCGAACTTTACGGGGAAATCAAAAATATGCTGGATGAAAGCCTTTTTGTCAGCGAATTTGACAAAAAAATATACAACTTGTTCGTCTCCGCAAAAGAATCGGACAATGCGGAAAATTTCGACACGGTCATGATAACCAAGGATTTGTCCGTCGAAGAAACAAGCAGGGTGACAGCCATGATGACCTCGGAACAAATCCCCGAATACAACATATCGGGCAAACTCGAAAATTTCATAACCGCTTTGGATCGGCAAAACAAACTCTATGAAAAAAAGAACGTGGATTACAAAGAAATAGCTTCTTCCGGCGAAAATTGGATTCATCACATAAAAGGGAAAAATGAACAAATATGAACGATAGTTCAAATGAACCAATATGAACGACAGTTCATATGCTGTTCATGGCATACTTGCATCAATTAACAGTTCATTCGCAGACTTGCATAAAATCAATGAACAAATATGAACTCATGGGGGATACACATGATAGAAGACAAAAAATTTGAAATAGGCGATTTGATAGAAAAAGCGAAATCCAAGGGCGGCCTTTCGAATGAAGAGCTTTTGGAAGCGGAAATGAATTGCGACCCCGAACAATTGGACAAATTGTACGAAACATTCGAAGCGCTCGGCATCGAAATCAACGGATATTTGGACGACGGCATACCCGAATTCGAAGACATCAACAACGAAATGGAAAAATTCGAAAATCCGGAAGACATGGAAAAAATGTTGGTGCAGGAAGGGCTGGCAATCGACGATCCCGTCAGGATGTATTTAAAAGAAATCGGAAAAGTGCCGTTGTTGGAAACCGACGAAGAAATAGAGCTCGCCAAAAAAATGTCCCAAAACGACTCTTTGGCCAAAGACAAAATAATCGCGGCGAATTTGAGGCTCGTGGTGAGCATTGCCAAACGCTACGTAGGAAGAGGGATGTTCTTTTTGGACTTGATCCAAGAAGGAAATTTGGGGCTTATAAAAGCCGTTGAAAAATTCGATTACGGCAGGGGCTACAAATTTTCGACTTACGCCACATGGTGGATACGCCAAGCCATAACGAGGGCGATAGCCGACCAGGCGAGGACGATCCGGATACCGGTGCACATGGTCGAGACGATAAACAAAGTGAATAAAATCTCAAAGCAGCTGCATCAGGAATTGGGGCACCAGGCTTCGCCCGAAGAAGTGGCGGCGGAAATGAATATGTCAGTAGATAAAGTGCGCGACATAATGAAAATCGCCCAAGAACCC
This sequence comes from Oscillospiraceae bacterium, assembly GCA_009782405.1. The sequence goes on along the minus strand of WRJC01000016.1, from coordinate 8,751 downwards.
GTTTCGCTGGAAATGCCCATCGGAGAAGAGGACGATTCGCACCTTGGCGACTTCATTTCAGACGACAACGCCCCCGCCCCTGCGGAAGCCGCCTCGTACACGCTGCTCCGGGAACAGCTGTGCGAAGTGCTCAGGACGCTCAGCCCCAGGGAGGAACACGTCCTCAAACTCAGGTTCGGGCTCGAAGACGGGAGGTCGCGCACCCTCGAGGAAGTGGGTAAAGTTTTCAACATCACCAGGGAGCGGATACGGCAGATAGAGGCTAAAGCATTGAGAAAACTGCGCCATCCCAGCCGCTCGAAAAGGCTCAGGGATTATCTGGATTGAAGCCCCGCAAAAAAAAAATTTGGCATTATTGTGTTTTTACACAATTTTATACTTGACACATTCATTTTTTTAGTGTAAAATACTATTAAATATTATCGGCGACATGGAGGTCGTAAGGAAAATTATTTTAAGGAGGTTTCATCCAATGAAAAAAACAAAGCTGACGGCTCGCATTTGTGTCTTTCTCGTGGCTTGCATGCTTTTCCCCGTCGTTTTCGCGAGCTGCGATTCCGGCGAGCGCTGGGACGAAGCGCAAAACCGGAAGGCTGTATTGCTGACCATTCGTTTCTTAGTAGAGGATTCCACCACCCAAGAAGCGATCGATTTAGTGGAAAAGGAAATAAATAACATAACTGAAACGAAATATACCACAAGGATAAAATTGATCGGCTTGAAAAGGGACGAATACGAAGCGGAAATAACAAGGCTTTATGAGGCATACGACGAAGAGCAGGAAAGGCTGAAAGAAGAAGAGGAGATATCCAAATCAATAGAAAAAGAGAGCAAGGAACAAGCCAGAAAAGACAAAGCCGCCGGCATTACACAGGCTCCGACCAAAAAGCCAACCGATCCACCCAGAACCACGGAGCTTTATACCGAAAAGATAATTTGGCCCGATTTGAAAAAAGACCAATTGGACATCTTCCTCATAACTTCTTCCGAAATGTTCCAAGAACTTGCAGCTGACGACCGCTTGGAAGGATTAGACGAAGAACTCGGCACGAAAGCCAAAGTGTTGAAGGAATTTATCCACCCCTCGATAATGATGGCGGGGCAATACGGCGACAAAACCCTCGCGATACCGACAAATAAGCTGATTGGCGAAGCCACGTACATCGCAGTCAACAAGCGCCTCGTCGAAGAGTTCAACGTCGCTGCAGAGGCTTCGATAGCCGCTGCGGAAGCGGCGGAAGCGGCCGCCGCCGAAAAGGAAGATTCAGAAGACGAGGAAACTGCCGATGACGAAGAAAGCGAAGAGGGCGAAGAAAAAGAAGCCATCGTGAAGCTAAGCAAATTAGATTTGAAAAAAGTGACAGAATACCAAAACCTCACTCAATATTTGGAATGGGTGAAAGCGAACAAAAGCGATGTCGCGCTCATCAACGGGCCTTTTGAGCCAATCAAAAATTTTGACAACCTGTTTCCCGAAATGCAGGATTTCGCAGCCGTATCCAACACAAGCAGGCCGTCTGTCTATGTGCCCGAACAGGAACCCACCGAACCGCCCACCACGAAAGCCACAGAACCCCCAACGGACGACGATGGCAATTTGGTGACCGAAGACCCGCTCGAAACCACGATACCGCCCACCACCAACAAACCAAAAAACACCCCGGCAGTCACCACTTTGGCCCCTGCCAAAGCCAGCATGGCGAACAAATACACTTCCGCGCCGTTTTTGACCGTGGCCAAGCTAAACCAGGAATACAAAGAAAAAGGCTTGTTCGAAACGTCTGACGTCCCTGCGGGCAAAGAACGCGCCGCATATGTGGCCACAGGGACGCTCGAAGACAAATTGGCCTGGGAAGCGGCAGACAAAGCCAACGGGTTCGATTATGAATACATAATGTATTCAAATCCTGTAGCGGACAGATATGACCTTCAAAACGGGATGTACGCGGTATCCGTGTCTTCGAAAGTGACGACTATGCGCTGCATGGAAATAATCACTTTGATGAACACAAACAAGCAATTCAAAAACCTTTTTGCCTACGGGATCGAAAAAACCCACTATATATACAACGACAACAACAGGATCGAACGCATAAACACCCAATACATGGTGGATCCCAATTATACGGGCAATCAATTCATCGGCGATTTGATGGAAGGGGAAAATCCCAACAAATATGAAATAGCGAAAGAGCACAACCTCAACGTGGTAAATTCCGTGTTTTTGAATTTATATTTCGACAAAAGCAAGCTGACCCCCGAATCGGAAGAGGCGATACCGAAAGTGGAAGCGTTGAGCCGGAATTTCAAGCGCATCCTGCTGGATGGCAATATCCCTTCGGAATACGAAGATATAGACGATTATGTTTCGGGATATGTGACCCCCGAATTCGAAGATGCCGGCTGGACCGAATTGATGGCAGACATAAAAGCCCAAGTAAGCCCTCCCTCCGATTGACGCTGAAATAAAAAGAGCCGCTTTATGCGGCTTTTTTTTATTTTGGGAACGGGTTAAGCGGCAAATCAATCTATTTCCATCAATTTGTCCACCGTTTTTTGCATTGCCGATTCTATTTTGGATGAATTCTTTTCCCAAAATGTCGATAGCGAATCGCTTTTGTTTTGCGAAAGGCCGTCAAAATACGAACCCATGCTGCCCCAGGAATACATATCGCCCAAGTCGTACAAGCGGTTGGCGAGGATTATGTCTATCATCTCCCTCGATTCTTCGTCCCTGGCGAATTTGGTTTTCAAATTTATATCGTAATATGCGGGCAGCAGCGTGTACCTGCTCTCATATGCCAGGGTTTCGAGTATGAGCCCGGTCGTTTCTTTGTCGGCGACCGTTATGGGAACGCTGACCGCGCTTGTGCACCAGGCATCCACCGATGCGTAATAATTTGCCTGCGTTTCTTCGTATTTTGGCGGCGGTATTATTCCGAAATCGGTTTCCATCGTGCGCAGCAGCGTCACCCTGTTCATGCCCGCATGGTAGAACAATGCGCGGTCTTCGGCGAACATGGGAACTTGGAAAGCATCCCAGATGTCGGTGAATTTGCCGCTCGCCTGTTCGGCGTTTATCGCTATATTTTTGTCGCCCTGAATTTCGAGTATCTTTTCGCAAACTGCCGCCGCCCTTTCGCTGTACATGGTGATTTCCGGGATTTTTGCGGAATTTAGCTTGCTCATGTATTCCCCTGCCCCGTTGAACAAATATTGTGAATGTTTGTACTGCGAGGAAAGCCCGTATTGGTCGTCGAGATCCATCGCGCCGTCCCCGTTCAAGTCCTTGGATGCGGCTTTCATCATGGAAAGCATTTTGTCGAGAGTCCATTTCCCCGACAAGACGAGTTGGTACGGGTCTTCGAGCTCGTTGTTTTTCAACAAAGTTTTGGAAAACATCAGTATGATGATCGCATCTTTGTCCCTAACCGTCACATCGCATGAAGTGGCAAACAGCTTGCCTGTAATCGAAAGCTGCTCGACCGCCTTTTGGTCCCACCAAGGCTTTGTCAGGTCGACATACGGCATCGTCGCCAAATCGAACAAATAGCCCGAAGTCATAAGGTTGTCCTGCCCGTCGCGCAGCCCGATGACCACCAGATCGTAATCGTCGCTTCCCGCTTTTATCGATCTGGACGCCTTAGATCCCACGCTCGCATCGGGAATGTTTGTTATCGCTATGTCGTATTTTTCCTCGACTTTTTGGTTTCTTTCAAAAACCGCGTCGTTTATCGGGTCGCCCGTTTCCGATTCGGCGCTTATGTCGTTGTTCCACCAGTGCTGGACATCTTCGCTTCTGGACAATATCCGAAATTCGTACTTGCCGAAATTTTTTTCCGGCAAATCGTATTCGGGTTTAGCCCCCACCGAATTTTTGTCATCGGCCTCGTTTTCGTTTTGTCCGTTTTCGCTTTCCCCGCCTTCATTTTGCCCGGCGGTCGGTTTTTCGTTTTCGACGTTTTCGCCATTTCCGCCGCAACCGGGCAAAAATGCGCACAATATCGCGGCAATCGACACAACCGCTATAATTTTGATTTTTGAAATTGCCATAATTATTTTGCGCCCCTTTCAAATTTTGTATTTTATTTTATTCTATCAGCAAAATATGAATATTTATAATTGACAATATTGATATATATGTGATATAATGTTTACATAATCTTAATACCGAAAGTTTGAAACAAATGGAAAAAAAGAAATCAATTGCGATATCCGTTTTAGTTGCGGTTTTGGCTTTGTCCGCTGCGATTTTCGGTTTTGGTTTTTTTTCGAACCGAATCGGGAATCCGCCAAAAACAGATGAGCTTAGTTTTTTCGCTGCGCCCGATTCCGAGTTTGAAACCCAAAAATCGACTTTTTTGGAATTGGAAATCCTCGCTTGGAAAAAAGATCCGCCGCTTTCCGCCGCCGAAGAACCGGAGGTGATACCCGAACCAACCGAAAAACAAGAGGAAAATGCCTCCGCCGAACCGCAAATCCCGGACAGGGAACCATTGGACGAACCGATTCCGGAAAATCAATTGCTCAAAGTATTCGTTTCGCTCGCCTCCGACCCGCCCCCCGAACCCGAAACGACGTTATCCGAACCCGAAATTTTTCCTCCCGAAGCGGAACCGGATCAGATTCCAAAAGAACCTGATTTCGAGCCATCTCCCGTTTTGCAATTGCAAAACGACGGAACCGAAAAATTTTTGGTGATTTCATTTGACGACGGGCCGGGCCCGCACACCGAAAGGCTGCTTGAAATTTTCGCCGACAACAAAGCGAAAGCCACATTTTTTGTTGTGGGCTATAAAATACCGTCATACAAGGAAACTATAAAACGCATGGTCGAACATGGGCACCAAGTAGCGGGCCATTCTTGGAACCACCCCTATTTCACCAAATCGTCAAACGAAAAAATAAGGTGGGAGCTGCAAAGCACAAACGACGCAATCTACGAAGTCACCGGAATAACGCCCAAATTTTACAGAGTCCCATACGGCGCCTACAACGACAACATAAAAAACATTTCGAAAGAAATGGGGCTCTCGCTCATCCAGTGGAATATCGACGTGCTCGATTGGAAACTCCGCAACGCAAACGCAGTCTACAACAACATAATGTCGATGGCCAAAGACGGCGGAGTCATCTGCGTGCACGACGTGCATTCCACTACCGTGGACGCGATGGAACGCGCCGTGCCGGATCTTATCGCTTCCGGGTATACGCTGCTCACCGTCTCGGAAATGTTCGGCGATATGGAGCCGGGCCGTGTGTACTACAACAGAGGCTATTCAAAATGAAATTGGCAAAAACAAATGGGTAAAAATAAAACAGGTAAATACAAATGGGTAAAAACAAATCGCAGATAATAACAGCATCACTTGTGTTTTTGGCTGTGCTCTCCACGATTTTGGCCATAATGTTTTTGAATTCCGCAGATGGCGGCATTCCAATTGCGGAAATTCCGGTTTTGCCCGATTTGGCCGAAACCGAAATTGAAACCCAGATTTCGACTTTTTTGGAAAAGGAAATGCTCGCCTGGAAAAAAGGGCAAACGCCGAAAACAACCGAAACGTCGACAGCACCCGAATCTACCGAAAAAGCCTCAGAACAAAAGCCGACCGAAAAACAAATCCAAACCGAAACGGTTTCAAGCGACGACTTAAAACTCAAAAAATTGGTTTTGCTCGCCTCAGACCCTCCCCTTGCAACCGGGCCGCCGCCCCCAACCGAAGCAAAAACGCCTCCGCCCCCGACCGAAGCCCCTGCGCAATCCGCGCCGGCAACAGAAACCGAATCTGCCCCTTTGCCGGCCAATTCAGAAGCGGCGACTGTGCCAAGCGGCGGCGTAGCCGACCCTTATGCGTATTTCGGCAATATTGTAATGCTCGGGGATTCGATGACTACGGGCTTTGATTTGTACCGAAAAATAATAAAATACGACGGCAAAGATGTTTTGAGGGATTTGAATGTGATCGCCGTGGTAAGCTATGGTGTGAACAACGCCCTAAGGGAAATATCTTCCAATTCGATCCATCCCTTTTTTATGGGAAAACAAACCAAGCCCGAAGATATAATATCACAGTACGGCGCAAAGTATGTATTCATTTGCCTCGGCATAAACGATCTTGTATGGCAGTCGGTCGATGGCTTCATCAAGAGCTATACGACTCTCGTGGGCAAAATAAAAGAAAAGAGCCCGGACAAAACCATAGTGGTTATGTCCATAACCCCGGTTGTGGCCGGGTCGGGGGAAGGAAGCCTCAACAACACCAAAATAATGGAGGCGAACGCCGCGCTCTCGCGATTCGCCTCGGACAACGGATTTCCGTTCCTCGACTATGCGGCGGCGCTGCGCGATTCACAAAACGGCTTGCCGAGGGATTTGTCTTCGGACGGATATTGCCATTTCACGATAGCCGCATACAACAAGCTCGTGGAATATATGCTCACCCATCCTTTGGGGTAGTTTTCAGTTGTCAGTTGTCAGTTGTCAGTTTTCGTTCCTTTCGTTCCCTTCGTTCTATTGAAAACTCGTTCCGCTGAAAACTGACAACTAAACTCCGTTGTACCAACCGGCCTGAGCGGAGTACATATGGGCATAGAGGCCGCCGAGAAGGAGAAGCTGGTCGTGGGAGCCGATCTCGGCGATTTTGCCCTCGCGCATCACCACGATGCGCCGGGCTATCTTCGCCGACCCCATGCGGTGCGTGACTATGATCGCGGTTTTGTCTTCGGCGATTTCCACGAACTTTTTGTATATCGCGCTCTCCTCGATCGGGTCGATCGCCGCCGTTGGCTCATCGAGCACTATCAGGTCGCTGTCGCGGTAGAAGCCCCTGGCCAGGGCCACTCTCTGCCACTGGCCGCCGGACAGGTCGACCCCGTCGAACTCGCGGGAGAGCATCGTGTCCAGCCCGGAGGGGAAGGTCTCCCTGTCGCCGTGGCCTATGTGGTTCTCCGCCAGCTTTCGCCCGATCTTGCCGTCGCCGCCCTCGTCCCCGAAGTCCGCTATCTGCACGTTTTCCCGGAGGGTCAGCGCGTACCGCTGGTATTTCTGGAAAACGCCGGACACATTTTCGAAAAGCGAGCTGTAGCTTGCCTGGCTTGTGTCGGTTCCGCCGATTCTCACGCTGCCCGCGGTGGGCTTGTACAGCCCGGTGATCAGCTTCGTCAGCGTGGTCTTCCCCGCCCCGTTCTCGCCCACGATCGCAAGCGTTTCGCCCGGCGCTATGTCGAGGCTTATATCTGCCAGCGAGTCCGCTTCGGCGTTCGGGTACCTGAAGCTCACCCCGATCAGGCTTATCCCCTCTTTTTTGCTTATGCTCGTTTTCGGGCGCCTGTCTGCGGGGATTTCGAGAAAACGCAAAAAATTGCGCAGCTGCCCGAAATAGTTGGCGATCGCCCCTATTCGATAGCGTATCACTTCTTCCATAATGCCAAAAATCATGCCTGTCGCATAGTAAACCGCCGCGAACGCCCCCACCGATATCTCCCCGTCCAAAAGATATTTCACTAACAGAAGCAATATCGCGCCGTAGCCGAAAAAAGAAAGGGCGTTGCAAGCCAAATCGATCAGTGCGCTCCTTTTGTTCGCGCCCCAGACTGCGGCGTTGAGCGAAGCGATCGAATTTTCGAGCAGGTTTTTGAGATATTTGAAGGCGCCGAAGTTTCTGGTTTCCTTATAGAAATTTTTTCCGCTCGCCGCTTCCCCGTAGGCCTCAACCTCGCGCCTGATCGGCGCGGCTCTGTCCTCGAGTTTTGCAAATACCGAAGAACGCAAAATATGCGAAAACAGCACCGGCAAAAAAACGAACAGCAGGCACAGTATCAGCGCCGGTTTGAGGGAAGTGAGATAAAAGCCCATGAAGATGAAAAAGGTCGCATAGCGAAGCACGAGCCCGGTGGTGTTGAAGAAAAAAATCGCCACCGTGGCCGCCGCATTCGCCGCTTTGTTTATGTCGTCGAGCCGTTTGGGGTTCTCATATTCCACCGGGTCGATTTGCGATGATTTTTTGTTTATCCCGCAGTTTACGGAGCCTATCATCCTTTCGATCTGCACTTGCCCGGTAAAATAATTCATGGCATTGACGATGTCGTTTAGCAGTCTGAACAAGATAAAAAACAAAAGCGCGGATATGGCGCCCCAAACGCTGTTTTCCCCGATGGAAGCTTTGTATACAGCGTCAAAAAAGATTTGCGTGACCATGATGTTCGCCGCTATCAAGGCAAAGAGAAGCATTGCCATGCTCCGGGAAAAAACAAGGTACGAGATCGGTTTTGTTTTGAAGCACATAGGGTATATTTTTTTTATCATGTAAAATATATTTATCGGATCTTTTTCTTTTTTTGGCTTGGTTTTCTTCTCAGATGGCATGGGTTTCGCCTCCTTTGCCGGGTGGCATAAATTTTGTACGTGCGGGCAGACCAGAGGCCTGCCCCTACGCGTTCACATTCGTTACGTTGTCGGTTGCGTACCATTCGGCCTGGCTCGCGAACATTTCGGCATAAATGCCTCCCTTTGCCATAAGCTCGGCAAAAGTGCCGGTTTCCGCCGCCCGGCCTTCGGATATCACTATTATCTCGTCGGCGAGTTTCGTCGAGCCCAGTCTGTGGCTGATGAATATCGTTATGTTTTGTGATTTGTGTTTTTGGTTTTGGCTGACTATTTCGCCGAATTGCCCGTATACTTTGCTCTCTGAAACCGGGTCGAGGGCTGCGGTGGGCTCGTCGAGGCTTTTGAGCGGGGCGGGGGTGACGACA
>WRJC01000015.1 GCA_009782405.1 Oscillospiraceae bacterium | reverse complement strand
ATGGAAATAATCCGATATAAAGTATTTTATGTCGGATTTTTTTGCAAATAAAAAATTTATGTTACAGGCGAATAAAAACGCATTTTAAAACGATTATATATCGAACATGTTCAAAAACAGCAGATTTGCCAAAAAAAGGAGCGGCAAGGTTATGGATGACGAAACATTATGCGGCAAAATAAAACAAATTTCCGAGGGTTCGGAGTCGTCTGCCCGCGAAGCTATGCACGACATATATCTCGAAATGAAAGACAGCATATATACGTTCATATTGCTTCATACAGGCAGGCAAAACAGGCATTTGGCCGAAGATATACTGCAGGACACTTTTGTCGCGGTATACAGCAGCGCAAAAAACTTCAAATTTCACAAAAATCCGCGCGCCTGGCTGCTCGCCATCGCCAGAAACAAAGCAATATCGGAAATCCGCGCGCTGAGCCGGAGCGTGAGCATGGAGGGCGAATTTTTCGATTCCGAAAAATTTTCCGTGCCTTTTGCGGACGGAACCGGCGTTGAAAGCTTGCTTTCGGATTTGTCCGAGCAAGACCGGGAAATAGTGATCCTTCATGTGATATATGGCTTCAAGCACCGGGAAATAGCAAAAATAACGAAACGGCCCCTCGGCACGATCACGCGGCGCTACAAACAAAGCATAGACTCCATGCGCGAAAATATAACCCAAAACGAAAGCCGTTTTCAATGCGGCATAAAAAACGAGGTGTAAAACACAATGAAAAACAGCGGTTATATAAAAGAAAAAATAACGCGGGAATTTGCGGTCGAAAAAGCCCCCGACATATGGGAAAAAATCGAGGGCGGCATAACTTCGGCCGAAACAAAGCAAAAAACCGTCAAAAAACGCAAACGCCTGATAAAACCGATACTTGCGGCGGCTATGTTCCTGTTTTTGGTGACTGCCGCCGCCGCAAGCGCCCCGTTGATACTAAAAATGCTCGGAGGCGATATAGGCTTCTTCGATTCGCAAAAACAAATGCGCTATTCGGCGGACCAGGAATTAATCAAGCGATACAGCAGCGAAGTCGGCCTGAGCGCAGAAAAAGACGGGTTCAGCCTCACGGTGGACAATATAGCCTTTGACGGGACTTTTTTAAACGTATTCTATACGATAAAAAGCGAAAAAAATCTTTTGGAGGAAACAAAAGAAATCACAAAAGACTTCAACAACCCGTATATCGCGATCAACGCTTTGATGGTCAACGAGGTCAGGCTGGAAATACCCGGATATGAATTTTTGAATGACAGAAACGGTTACGCGAACCAGGACGGATATTTTGCGTCGGATTATGAACTCAAAGGCGCGCGGCGCTATACGATAACAAAAAATTTGCCGGAAGTTTTCGATATTGAGATCAGCTATCATTATTTTTACAACAGGCTCGAATTCTGGGACAAATACAGGGGGGAGGACGGCATTGCCGATCCTGTGCCGATAAGCGTGAATCTCACGGTTGACATGAGCGAGAGCAAAATCGAAGCCGTGGTGGTCGCGCCCAATTTGAAAGCCGCGATCAGGCAGCCGAGATTTACCCGTTTTTCCGATGAATATGAAAGCGAATACGAAGATTACAGAAGAATTTTGGCCGGCGATTTTGATGAAGACGAGGATATCGACATCGAGGATATCGAAATCAAATATCTTGAGGACAAATATCCAAGCGAAGTAGTGCACAATATAATCATCGACAAGGTGAAAATGTCGCCTCTGGGCAATATATTAGTGATGACGGAAAAAGGCGGGGAAAGCCCGGTAAACCGCGAATTGCTGAACAAATATTACATCGTGGACGACAAAGGGAAATTTTACGGGCGCACGAATTTCTATATGACTTCCCGCAATGACTGGGAAAAAGACGAAACCTCCGTGGTCGAATTTTACGGCAGCGCGCCCGATGACATCCAATATCTAAAGCTTGTCCCGTATAACGGCGGGCTGGATTTCGGCGTGCTCGATTATGCAGAGCTGAACAATCTGCCAAAAAAACTCAATTTCAGCAAATACGGCAGCGTAACGATAGAAAGCTGCGAGATAACCGACGAAGCTGTCACGTTCACATATAGATGCGAGGGAATGGTCGAAGAGCCTTTGTTCACATTGGTCGACGAAAACAAAAATCATTTGAGCAATTATTCGTGGATAATGCCGGCGGCCGACCGCAACGCGAACTTGTATACGCTCGTGTATACTTTCAAAAAACCGCTTGAAAACGCGAAAGACATCGTCAAAGGCATCGGTCTGTATTGCATGGATATAGAGCTGCTCGATGACCAGGCCGTCATCATTCCGCTGAAATGACTTGGATATCATAAATAAACCGCTGGGACCAAGTCCCGGCGGTTTCTTTTGCATCTATTTCGCCAAAACTTCAACGGCGAATTTGTAAAGTTTTGGAAATGTTTTCTTGACAGAAGCGAAAATATGTAGTATACTGCTACATATAAAGGCAGGTGTTATATAACGATGAAAAAAAATGATACGGCTTTGAATATGCTTCTGCCCGGCAAGCTTTATGCCGAGGCGAAAAAAGCGGCGGATCGCCGAAACATCTCATTAGCCGGTTTGGTTCGCATGGCGCTGACGGAGTGGCTTGACGAAAGCGGCGATCCGGAAGCCGAAGATAAAACCATAGACGAAATTTTCGATTCGCTCAATGGCGACATCGTGAGAAGCGGTGAGCTAAATGTCTGATAAAATACAAGTGGTGTTTTCATATAAATCGGGTTATGATGTATTTTACGGCTGCCGGAACCCCAACAAACCCGATGATATCAAACTCGTCAAAACAGACGAACTTGTCAAAGGGTTAAAAACGGCGCCCAAAGGCAAATTTGACGTCGAGATCACAGACAATGAAACGATAGCGCATCTTGGCGGCTCCCCCGTTGAACAGCTCGATTTCGGCGAATTTGCCTTAGGCGATGAACTTGCCGCTGTATGCGCGGAGTTTATGGCCATGGAATGCCGCGACGCATATTTTCAAGTCAGGGATTTTGTGAGCCGCGCCGATACGGTGCGCATTGTCGCCATACTGTACGGGATGCGAAGCACAGGCAAAACGGTGATTTTGAAACAGCTCGCGGGACGCGCCGAATTTTTGAAAGAATCGGCGTATCTCACTTTGAATTATGCGGAATACAGTATTGACGATGTTTACGCATGGATGAAAAACCTCAGGAAAATCGGGATCAAATATTTTTACATCGACGAAGTGACATGGGCGGACGGGTTCGCAGACCGAGCAATGGCGTTTGCCGACAAATTCGCCTCGGTTTCTTTGGTGCGGATAGTTTTGTCGGGCACGGACTCATTGGCGTTTGCCTTTGCGAAGCAATCGTCGCTGCACGGAAGATATCTGGAATTCAGCACCACGCGCATGAGCTACCCTGAGTATTATCGCATAACGAAAGGGGATATTCTCAAATATGCGCACAGCGGCGGCGTATTCTGGAGAAAACCGGACTATCCGCCGGATGAGGACGAGGTAGAGGAATATTTGATTTCGAGCGTTGTGCGCAATTTGCGAAACACAATATTGAACTCAAGCAGAAAAGTCATGGTCGGCGAGGAAATCAGGTTTCTGGATGAAAGAGAATTATACGCGATATGCCATGCGATTTGCGAATGTTTGTCGCTTTCAAATATGTATGAACACGCGAATGCCGCATGGGGCGAACCGTTGGCAAAAGTTGTGGAAGCCGCGATGCGGGACTGCGGGATAAGCATACCTGCCGCAGCTAAAGCAAAAATTCGCAGTTATGCGCCTGTATTCAAATCGGTATCGTCGAAGTATGACAGAAAAAAAGCAAATGCCGTATTGGAAATGATGAAGATGATTGGATTTATATGGCTCGTCGATTTAAGGTCAGACACGGAACCGAGAGTAAAGCCCGTATTTGCGCAGACAGCCGTTTCGCGGGCATTTGCGTTATTTGCCATGCAAACCGTGTTAAAAAGCGCGGCGCTGAGCGGAGAAATCAAGGAGAGCGAGGTTTTGGAGGGCATTGAAGAAGCGGCGGACGGATATATGCTTGAACTGGCGTGCTTGATCACATTTGCGAAAAGGATTGAATCCCGCGGCGATTCCTTGCTGTATTTGTCCGCTTTTCGCATCTTCTCGGGGGATGGCGAAATAGATATTGTCGTTCACGACAGACGCGAATCTGCCTTGTATTTATACGAGGTGAAACGCAGCGACGAAGCGAAATCCGACCACGGCAAAAATCTCATAAATACGAAACTCATAGAATACATGAGAGAGCAATATGATGCAATAACGGTGCATAGGGCGGTTTTATACCGGGGCGACGACGATTTTACGAAATTAAGAGGTGAAATTCCGTACTACAAAATCGAAGACTATTTGATTCGCGTGGAAAACGGCGAAATATTTTAAGTTTTCGCCTTGTCCTCGATCAATGACAGAACCGGATAGAACTCGTTGTAATGCTTGTGCAGAAACAGCGGGTTCTTTTCTTTGTACAGCCTCTCGGCCAATGAGTCCGCGATCGGCAGCAGCATCCGCTCGTGGGCGCACTGCACCGGCGAAACCTCGCCGACGCTGCCGGTGGCCTGGCGGTTTAGGCAGCCGCAGGTGTGGTTGCAGCGTTTGTTGACCGCGCAGCCGGCGCAGAGCGGCGAAATCGCGGAGCCTTTCTGCTCTATGATCTTTCTTTTGTTTGCGTCAATGCCAAAAAACACGTCGCCCATCTCGTACTCCGCCTCGCCCACGAACTGCACGCAGGGGTACAGCCTGCCGTCCGGCGCGACCGAAACTTGCTTGCGCCCGAGCTGGCAGCGGTCCTCGCAGTATTTTTCGCCTTTTAAATGCGACATGATCTTCATCTCGAAGCACGACAGATAAAACTTTTGGTTTTCCCTCGTCCATTTTATGTAAAGCCCCGAAAGTTTCTTGTATTCCGATTCGAGAATGGCGAGGCTCTTTTTGTCCCAGGGCGCGGACTTGTCATAGTTTGGCGATATTGCGATATACCGAAATCCCTTCTCAAACAGCCATTTTACCGACTCGGCCAGTTTGCCCGCGGTGCTTGGGTTCACGGTGCACATGGCGACCGCATAGGGCTGGTATTGGAGCAGCATGGGGATTTTGTCCTCGAGGATCGCCGCAGTGCCCGATCCGTCGGCGAAGAGGCGGCAGTCGTCTTGCATATGGCCGTCGTGCGAAAACCCCACCATCATATCGATGCCGCTCGAGAACCTCAAAAACTCCTCGTCCAACAGCGTGCCGTTCGTGGTTATCTTGTAATAGAAAACTTGGCCGGTTTCCCTTTTTATTTTCTGCGAATACTCCACTATGTCGTATATGAGTCCGCGCTCGACTAACGGCTCGCCGCCAAAGAAGATGAGCCCGCAGGGCTTTTTTTCGCGCGCCGCCAAATCCACTGCGGCATACGCCGTTTTTTTGGCCATCGTCTCTTCGCCTTTTCGGACATAGCAGTATTTGCAGCGAAGGTTGCATTTGTTTGTGATATGAAGCGTCAAGTGCATCTATATGATCCCCTGCCCTTGCAGCCATTCGATAAAGTCGCGCACCTGCGCCCGCAAGTCCGCCTCCATCAATAGCTTTGCCTCTGCCTCGTACTCCATACGGGCTTCATTGTAGTCATACTCTTTCATGTCCGAATAAAACTGCGAAAGTATCTGCTGATGTTCCTCGGTATCGTACGGAACTCCCGGGTCGTAGAACACGCCCACCGCGATATCGCCCATCTGCCCCGCGAAATCCTCGGCGCTCAGCTCGGCGAGCCTTTTTGGCTGATACCCCGTGACACTCGACCAGGGGCCGTTCGGGTATATCTCCTCCGCCGATTTCATCGAGACATAGCTGGCCGCCACGCCGGCTTTTCCGTCGTACAGATCCAACGCCACGCTCCCGTCGCCCAGTTCGAATTTGTTTTCCCGTTCCCAGCTGTATTCCGTCTCCGATTTGTTTTTGGTGGCCACGTATTCCGGCGGTTTGTCGCCGAATTTCAGCCCGCCGGATTCGGCCTCGCTTTTTATGATGGCGAGTGCCTCCTGCTCCGACAGGAACACGGGCGGGGCGACCATATCGCAGCCTATGCTTCCCGTGCCGCCGCCGTGCATAAATATCGGCGCCACATTCAAGTAATTTTCGCCCTCCGGGCTGTATCCGGTATCCTTGTCCCCGAAAATCCCGCACGAGGAAAGCGCGATCGCGCCAAGCATCCCCGCGGCCGCGAACACCGCCGCGTTCTTTTGCCAGCGCGGGGGCAGCTTGGCTAGCAGCCCGGGGTCGAGGATCGCCCGGGCCTGCGTGGGGTATTTCGGCGGCGCGTACTTTTTTATCGGCGATACAATCATACTTATTATTTCCTCCAAAACATCGAGTGATGGCCTTGTGCGTTATTTGACGCGGAACCGCCTCTGAAAGTTCCCGTTATTGTCAATTTTTAACTGTTTTTTTGTTTTTCATATGATATATTATCCCCGCCGCCAGTATGGCCGGAAATATCGCGGCCAGCAAAAGCCCGGCGCCCAGCGAACCAAAAGCCTCGGAAGCGATCCCCACGGCCATCGGGCCGGCGGCGGCGCCTATATTTCCGGTCAAAGCCAGCGCGGCAAACATGGGTGTCCCGCCGCCGGGGAAGCTCCGGGCGGCAAGGCTCACCGTCCCGGGCCAGAATATCCCGGCGGAAAATCCGCACAGGCCGAACCCCAAAAACGAAACGGCGGGAACCGTGGGAAGCGCCGCCAAAACATAGCCTAAAGCGCATAAAATTCCGCTTGCGAGCATATATGTCTCGAGTTTTATTTTTTTAGACGAAAGCGTGTATATGATGCGGGAAATGCCCATCATCGCCGCAAAAAAGCACGGCCCCGCGAAATCGCCGACCGCTTTTGACACGCCTAAGCCAATTTCGGCGAACATCGAAGCCCATTGCGACATCGTATGCTCGGAGGCTCCCGAACATATCATGACCGCCACCAGCCCGATGAAAATATTCGATGATATCAGCTGCTTTAAAGAAATCCCCGATTTTTGGCTTGCATCGCTCCCAATTGCATCCGGTTTTTTTGTCTTGGCCGGCGAAAGCAAAAACAGCGCCGCGTCAAAAAGCGGCACAACCGCCCACAGGCATGTGAGCAGCTTCCAGTGCCCGAGGCCAAAAAAGTTGAAAAATACAGTCGATAACGCGACCACGGCCACATATCCCCAGCAGTATGAAGAATAAAGCAAGCTCCGGGTTTTTTCGGACGAACCCAAGGAACACTCTTCTATGATCGGGTTTATAGTCACGTTTATAATTCCGCTCCCAAGCGCATATATTACGACTGCCGCCAGAAGCCCGATAAACGGGGACGGCAGTAAATCCGGCAAAAAAGCCAGCCCGACCAATCCCGAAGCGGCGAGAAGAAGGGCGGCCGCCGTCGAAGTCCGATAGCCGATCCTGTCTATGAATTTCGGGAAAATCAAAGCGGCGAGAATTTGCGCGCCGAAATTGAAAGCTATGAAAACGGAGATGTTTTCCAAAGTTATCCCGTATGAATTTTGAAACATCGAAAAAAGCAGAGGCGCGTAATTGTTCACTATGGCCGAGGTCACAAAAGAAATCGAACAGGCGGTTTTTGTCATTTCTAACCCCTTCTTACTGCTTCCACCACAGCGCCGCCCACAGCAGCGTCGCGTTCGCGTCGCAAATCATCGTGTGGTATGCATTCGGCGGTATCTCGATCACATCGCCGCACGAAACTTTCGCCCTCTCATCCCCCACGACCACAGTCCCGGCTCCCGCGAACACAAAATAGACCTCGTTTGTTTTGTGCGAATGGCCCTCCATCTCATTGCCGTTTTCAAGGTATCCCCAGGCATGGTCAAAAGGCGCGGCCATGCCTTTTGGCAAAACCTCGCTGGCCAGTATAGTGCCGTTGTGGCTTTCCACAGCCGTGTTTTTATCGAATTTCGATATGTTCATGATATTCTCCTCCGTGCAATCGCATAAAAATCATTTATGCAATACAGAGTATCACATTTTTGCCAAGATTTCAACGACAAATTTGTAAAGTTTTGAAAATGTTTTCTTGACAGAAGCAAAAATATGTAGTATACTGAAAAAAACACAGGAACAAACAAACAATTGTCAGCGAAAGGGCTCTTATTATGAAAACCAAACTACGGAAACTTATCATGTTGCTTTTGATAACCGCCTTGATCCTTCCCGCCGTTTTTTCATGCGCGGGAAGCGGCGGCAGCCAAAACGACGGCGACGCCGGGTCGGACGACGCTCAGGCGGAGGGCGAATCCGAAGATTCGGCCGAACCCGAAATTTTGCACGATATGCCCGAAAAAGATTACAACGGGTATAATTTCACCTTTCTCGTCAAAGAATTCGACGGCAACGGATACTGGGGCGCCCAGGATGTTTTCGCCCAAGAGGAAAACGGCGACCCGATAAACGACGCAGTGTATAAAAGAAACCGGATAATCGAGGACAGATACAACATAAACATATCAGAAGTGCGGGCGGGGGCGCACAGCGCTCCGGCCGATATGGGAAAAAAATCCGTTTTGGCGGGAACGCATGAATACGACGTCATAATGCCCGACTTGAACGGCGGCGCGAACCTCGCTGCCCAGGGGCTTTTGATGGATTTGTCGACGGCTTTCCCGCATGTGCAGTTCGGCCAAATCTGGTGGGACCAGAGGGCAAATAAAATGCTCACGCTCGGAGGCGCCCAGTATTTCTTGATAGGCGATATGACCCTGATGACAAACGATGCCACATGGGTCATAATGTTCAACAAAAAAGTGGTCGAGGAATACGCAATGGGCAATCTGTATTCCTACGTCAAAGAAGACAATTGGACTTTCGACACATTTTTCGGCCTTGTCAGGCAAGTTTCAAAAGACCTTGACGGAAACGGCAAATTCGACGAAAACGACCAAGTCGGCCTGTTGACGGACAACGGCGCAAAGACTATCATGGTATATAACACGGGGGAAATGGTCGCAAGAAAAGACGATGACGATTTGCCCTATCTCGCCCTCAACACGGAAAGGGCGATTTCTGTCGCGGAAAGGGTATTTGAAGTATTGACGGACAAAACCGTATGCGTCCATGCAAACGACCTGAAAATGTCCGACCCGTGGACCAACGGAGTGAACAAGATGTTCCAGGAAGACAAGGGCCTGTTCTATATGCTCAGCCTGACGGTCATGCACAAGATGCGCAACATGGACAGCGATTTCGGGGTCATGCCATTCCCGAAATTCGACGCCCTCCAAAACGAATATTATCACACGGTCCAGCCCTCCACTTCAAACTCGATGATATTCCCGGTGACGACCCCCGATCCGGAAATGGCGTCGATAATCATCGAGGATATGTGCTATGAATCGCGCGCAACGGTGCGCCATGCGTATTTCGACATCACGATAACCAACAAAACGATACGCGACGAGGAATCCGCCGAAATGCTCGATTTGATATTCGGCACGAGGATATACGATTTGGGCTTCATATTCAACTGGAGCAGCATAGGCTATCTGCTTGAATCCGTATACCCGAACGCGGGCAGCTTTGCTTCGAAATATGAATCCGCCGAAACGAAAGCCAAAGCGGCAATGGAAAAAACAATAGATGAAGTCAACAGGATCGGGGGATGATTTGGCGAATTGTTAATTTTTCCGTTAATTTCGCGTAACGGTTGACAAAACAAGAAAAAATATGCTATACTAAAAAAATACAAAAAAACAACACACGGAGGATAATGAAACCAAAATGAGTTTAATAAGCGTTGACGCATCGGAAAAAAACACGGCGCTGCTCGAAATCGAGATCGACAAGGAGCTGTTCGCGGAGACGGTGACAAAAATTTACCGCTCCAAAGCTCCCAACCTCAGCGTCCCCGGATTCAGGAAAGGCAAAGCCCCCAGGATCATAGTCGAAAAAATGTACGGCAAGGGGCTGTTCTACGAAGAAGCGCTCAGCGAGCTGCTGCCGGATGCAGTCGAACAGGCGCTCGCCGAGTCCAAGATAAACCCGGTTTCGAAACCGGAAATCGACGTGAAGTCGATAGACGACAACGGGGTGTTCGTGACTGCCAAATACACGGTGAAGCCCGAAGTCGAAATCAAAGAGTACAAAGGTTTGGAAGCCCAAAAGGCGATCGTCGCAGTTTCGGAAGAAGACATAGATTCCGAAATCGCCGCGGCGCAAAAAAGAAACGCCCGCAGCCTGGATATAACCGACAGGCCGGCGCAAATGGGCGATGAAGCCAACATCGATTTCGAGGGTTTTGTCGACGGAGTCCCATTTGAGGGCGGAAAAGGCGAAGGCCACAAACTGAAGCTCGGCTCGGGCCAATTCGTAGAGGGCTTCGAAGAACAGGTGGCCGGCAAAAACATCGGCGACGAATTCGAAGTTTCCGTCACTTTTCCCGAGGACTACCAAAGCGAGGATGTGAAAGGCAAGGATGCGATTTTCAAAGTCAGGCTGAATTCGATAAGATTCGAGGAATTGCCCGAAATCGACGACGAATTCGTCAAGGATGTATCCGAATTTAACACCTTGGAGCAGTACAGAGCCGATGTCGGGGAAAAAATAAAGGAGAGATACGACAAACAAGCCGACTATGTGCTTGAGGGCCGCCTCATAGACAGTTTGCTCGCGAATTTCGAATCCGACATCCCCGACATAATGATACAAAACGAAATAGACAACCGGATTCAAGATCAGGCGTACAGAATGCAAAGCCAAGGCATCGAAATGGAACAATACATGAAATACATCGGCATAACGCCGGAAATGATGCGCGCCCAGTTCGCTGCGGGGGCCGAGAAGCAAATCAAGACAATGCTCGCCCTCGAAAAGGTGGCCGCCCTCGAAAACATCGAGGCATCCGAAGATGAAATCGAGGCCGAATACGATAAAATGGCGGAAACCTACAAACTCGAAAAAGAAGCGGTAAAAGAGCGCGCTGACGCAAATCTGCTGAAAAACGAGATTGCAGCAAGAAAAACGGTGCAATTTTTGAAAGAAAACGCAAATATAGCCGAAGTCGAAAAAAGTTCCGAAGAGTTCAAAAAGGAATTGACGCATGACGGCCACGATCACGACGGCCACGACCACGACGACGAATATGACGATGACGGCGAAAGCGAAGAATGATAAAAAACAATAATAAAAAACAATGCAAAGGAGTGATTTTATGGCATTGGTGCCGATAGTCATCGAAAAGACGAATATGGGCGAGAGATCCTACGACATTTTTTCGAGGCTTTTAAACGAGAGGATAATAATGCTGAGCGACGAGGTGAACGACGTGACCGCGAGCTTAGTGGTGGCGCAGCTTTTGTTTCTCGAACACGAGGACGCAGAAGCGGAAATAAGCTTCTATATCAACAGCCCGGGAGGTTCCATATCTTCGGGAATGGCGATATACGACACGATGAACTACATAAAATGCGACATCTCGACGATATGCGTGGGCATGGCGGCGAGCATGGGGGCGTTTTTGCTTTCCTCGGGAACAAAGGGCAAAAGGCTCGCGCTGCCAAACAGCGAAATAATGATCCACCAGCCCATGGGCGGGATGCAGGGCCAAGCCACGGACATAAAAATCCACGCCGACAGGATCATCCAGATAAAACGCAAACTGAACGAAATCCTGGCCGCTAATTGCGGCAAGCCCGTCGAAGAAGTCGAAAAAGACACCGACCGCGACAATTTCATGACCGCCGACGAAGCTCTCAAATACGGCCTTATCGACAAAGTGATAGAGAAGAGATTATAATAATCCGGAGGAATTTCAAATGGCGTACAAATATTCGGGCGGGAATTCGGGCGGCAAAAAAACGACCCCGCAGGCTTTCTGCGCTTTTTGCGGAAAAACGAAAAACCAGGTGAAAATGTTCATAGAAAGCCCGACGGGACTGTACATATGCGACAGCTGCGCGGCGAAATGCAACGAGATAGTCGAAGAAGAAATCGAAAAAGCGATCAGCGCGGAAGCAGGGGGCGAAGAACTGAGGATATCGAACTTGCCGAAACCGGTGGAGATAAAACAGAAACTCGACAATTACGTGATAGGGCAGGACAGGGCAAAAAAAGCGCTTTCCGTCGCGGTATACAACCACTACAAGCGGATACTGCAAAAAAGCGACAACGACGTGGAAATCCAAAAGAGCAACATACTGCTTTTAGGGCCAACCGGGGTGGGCAAGACTTACCTCGCCCAGAACCTCGCGAAGATACTCAAAGTCCCCTTCGCGATCTCCGATGCGACCACTTTGACAGAGGCCGGGTATGTGGGCGAAGACGTGGAAAACATACTGCTGCGCCTGATCCAGGCTGCGGATTGGGACGTCGCGAAAGCTGAGCGGGGTATAATCTACATAGACGAAATAGACAAGATTTCGCGCCGCAGCGAAAACCGATCGATAACGCGCGATGTATCCGGCGAGGGCGTGCAGCAGGCGCTCTTGAAAATTTTGGAGGGCACGATTTCAAACGTCCCGCCCCAAGGCGGCAGGAAGCATCCAAACCAAGACTTCATACAAGTGAACACCGAAAACATCCTGTTCATATGCGGCGGCTCTTTTGATGGAATAGGCGACATAATAGAAAAGAAACAGGGTTCGTCGGTAATGGGCTTTTTGGGCACGGTGCAGACAAAGGAAGAAAAAAAACAGAGCAGGATCTTAGAAAACGTAGATTCGCACGACATAGTGAAATACGGGCTCATACCCGAACTGGTGGGCAGGCTGCCCATATTCGTCACCCTCGACGAATTGAACGAAGAGGCGCTGGTGCGGATTTTGACCGAGCCCAAAAATTCGATTGTCAAACAGTACAAAAAGCTGTTTGAAATAGACGAAATGGAGCTCGAATTTCACGAAGAGGCGCTGAAAGCGGTGGCGCAGCTCGCCGCAAAGCGCGAAATCGGGGCAAGGGGGCTCCGCTCGATTATCGAGAAGATATTGCAAGATGTCATGTTCGAGTCCCCATCCAACGAAAATATCGCGAAAATAATAATAACCAAAGAGAACGTGGAGAACATCGGATTGGCTCCGGAGATCATAATCGACGAAAATAAGAAGAAGAAAGAAAAAAAGCCGCGCTCCGAAAGCAACGACTTCAAACTCAAGAGAAAAGGGGACGTAGTGTGAAAGGCGAAAAATTTTACATAGCCACGGCGATAGCCTATTCGTCCAAACAGCCCCATATCGGAAACGATTACGAGATCGTTTACGCCGACGCGATAGCGCGGCACAAGAGGCTTTGCTGCCGCGACGTGTTCTTTTTGACCGGCACGGACGAGCACGGCCAAAAAATCGAGGAAATCGCCGCAGCGGCGAACATATCCCCGAAGGAGTCGGCGGACAAAATCACGGAGATGATAAAAAACACCTACGCGAGGCTGAATATAAGCTACGACAAGTTCATAAGGACCACCGACGGCGAGCATATCGAGTCGGTCAAAAAGATATTTGCCAGGCTTTATGAAAACGGCGACATTTACAAAGACCAATATGAAGGGCCGTACTGCGTGCCGTGCGAATCGTTTTTCACGCCCTCGCAGATAAGCGCCTCTTTTGGGCTGTGCCCCGACTGCGGCGGGGAGCTTCGCGAGGTAAAAGAAGTCGCATATAAACTGAAACTGTCGAAATATCAGCAAAAGCTCGAGCGATATATCGAATCCCACCCGGATTTTATCGTCCCGGTTCAGCGAAAGCGCGAAATGGAAAACAATTTCATAAAGCCCGGGGTGCAGGAGCTGTGCGTCTCGCGCTCGAATGTGAAATGGGGGGTGCCGGTCGAGTTCGATCCCGGGTATACCGTCTATGTATGGATCGACGCGCTCTCGAATTACATAACTGCGCTGGGGTATAACCCCGATAATGAAAAACAGCCCGAATTGTTCGAAAAATACTGGCCCTGCGATCTGCACGTGATCGGCAAGGATATAATGAGGTTTCATTCGATCTACTGGCCCGTGATGCTGTGGGGATTGGGCATAGAGCCGCCCGCCCAGATAATCGGACACCCGTGGTGGCTGTTCAACGACGAGAAAATGAGCAAATCGACGGGCAACGTGGTGTATACGGATCACATGATCGACAAATTCGGGGCGGACGCGACGAGGTATTACCTGCTTTGCGAAATGCCCTATGACCGCGACGCTTCTTTTTCCCACATGGGATTTGTCAGACGGTACAATGCGGATCTTGTAAACACGCTCAGCAACTTAGTGAACCGCACGGTGGTGATGGCCGAGAAATATTTCGGGGGCATCGTGCCGGAGCCTTGCCGCCCCGGAGAGTTCGACGGCGAGCTAAAGGAGGCGGCCATCGCCGGAGCGGGAAATTATGCGGCGTTGATGAACGAATACAAAATCGCCGAGGCGATAGGCGAAATTCTCGCAATTTTGTACAGGGCGAACAAATACATCGACGAAACCGAACCTTGGGTTTTGGCCAAGGACGAGGCAAAAAAAGAGCGGCTGGGCACGGTCTTGTACAACCTGTTGGAGAGCGTGAGGATCGCGGGCGTGCTGTTTTCCCCGATAATGCCCGAAACGTCCGCGAAGATCTTTTCGCAGATCGACGCGGACGCCAAAATCGAGACAAGCTATGAAAGCGCGTTTGTGTTCGGGGGATTGAAACCGGGGTCCAAACTCAATAAGGCCGAGCCGATATTCATGCGCCTCGACGAGAAGAAAATATTGGCCGAGCTTACGGCTTCAGATAAACCTCGATGACCGGGACGGTCACATTCGGCTTTATCACCGGGATATTGAACGAGACTGTCCCGTCCTTTACGGAGTATTTTATCTCCGAGGCGTCGTTTAAGAACTGCGCGTACTCTATTTTGTCGCATATCTCTTTGCCGTCCATGAAAAATCCGCCGAACGGGTAGCCGAACATATGGATGTACAGCCTGTTTTTGTCGGGGTTGTACGTGAGCCGGCAATCCCTGGGGGCGGCGAACTCATCGGGGGCCTGCGTGCAGCCGTAGATCGAGCGGCTGTGATTTTTCATCCATTTGCCCATTCCGGACAGGCACGAGAGCGCCCTCTCATCGAACTCGCCGCGACCCGTGGGCCCCACGTTTAGAAGCAGGTTACCGCCTTTGCTCACCGTGTCGATCAGCATTTGCACGAGCATATCCACGCTTTTCCAGGTCTGCTCGTCGCGGTGGTAGCCCCACGAGCCCGAGAATGTCTGGCAGGCTTCCCATACCACCGGCTTGCCGTCCACCTTCACCCACTCCCTGGGCTGGTACTGCTCGGGGGTTTTTACGTCCTGGTCGATTTCGAGCCTGTCGTTAATGATTATTTCCGGCTGCATTCCGCGTATGAATTTGATCAGCTCCTCGCTTCTCCATTCGTTTTTGCCCTTGCCGGCAAACTCGGCGGAGGCGCCCACCGAGAAGTCGTACCAGAGTATGTCTACTTTTCCGAACCTCGTCAAGAGCTCTTTTGTTTGGCCCCAGAGATAGTCCACATATTTGTTCAAATCCCGGTTTTTCGCCTTTTCGCGGTATTCGGCGTTGTTTTTTAGCGCGTGGCACGAGTCCAAGGTGTATTCGGGGTGGTGCCAGTCGAGCAGCGAGTGATAAAAGCCCACTTTCATGTTTTCGCCCCTGAACGCATCGACCATCGGCGCGAGCACGTCCTTGCCATAGGGGGTGTTTGTGGCCTTGTAGTCGGTCAGATCGGTATCCCACAGACAGAAGCCCTCGTGGTGCTTCGTGGTGATCACGAAATATTTCATGCCCGCGTCGGAAGCGGCCTTGGCCCAAAGCTTAGGGTCGTAGAGGTCGGGGTCGAAATGCCTGAAATATTTGTCGTAGATCTCGTCGGGTATCGCCTCCATGTTTTTCACCCATTCGTGGCGGGCGGCCAGGGCATATGTTCCCCAGTGGATGAAAAGCCCGAAGCGGTCGTTCTGGAACCATTTTGTGTTGCCGGGGGTAGGCTGCGCTTTGGTGATGTCGTACATTTTTAAATTGCCTCCTGTTTATTTATTTTTATTTATTGGCATTTTTGCCATTATAGCACATCTGCGCGTCACTTTCAATAGCTTTTGGTTTCAGCAATCATTCCCCGAACCAATCATTTATTGTCAAACCATTGATATACTGGTAATGCTTATTGTTGTTCGTAATCAATTTTCCGGCGTTTGTTATGACGATCGAAGCTATCAAAATATCTGCGTCTCCGACAGTTATGCCCGTTTTTCTTAAATTTGCGTATATATCTGCCGCTTTTTGAATGGCAGCGTCGTCTAAGTAAAACACGGTGACATTTGTTAAAAACTTATAAAAATCAAACTCCCTGTTTTTGTTGTTTCTGTATTTTAAACCTTTTGCAATTTCGTAAACATTTATGCAAGTCAAACAAATCTGGGATCCGGCAACGATAGCTTCATTCATTTTGCCAGCCACGGCAGAATTGCCCGACAAAAAAAATGACAATGTATCGGTATCAAGAAATATCGTCATCTTCCATTCTCCCCAAAGAAAAATTTTTTCTTTCAGCCATTATTTCATCCAAATCAAGCGCGCTTTCATCTTCCCAAATCCCGGCAAAGTCCATTATGCCTTTTTGGTCTTTTTTTAAAGGTTCGACAAATGTGATGACAACTTCGTAATTTTCTTTTACAGGTATCGGCTGCACGGGCTTAAAATTTATTCCGTCGTATATGGCTTTTATTGCATACATGAAATATTTCCCTCCCAGTTTTATTTTTGCGTTTTTGCCATTATAGCACATCTGCGCGTCACTTTCAATTCTGCGAAGTAATCTGAGCGAGAAACTCGTCAGGCGATATAACATATATCTGACTGTCAGCAAAATCATTCGGATTTCGCGTAATTACGTAATCAGCCGAAACGCTCCGACCTGCCACATACTGCACGCAATCCTCAAAATCGTCCCAGTTCAAATCTAAGGCTTCGTGAATGCTGTTCTCTGTTACAGACGCTATGCGAATGGTTTTCAACAGGCTTTTTATTAATGCAACAGCTGCGTCCCTGCTCCTCAATTCCTTTTTGGCGATGTAAAAAATATCGGTGACCGCAGAGGCCGATATGTAAGCGCTTATATAGCCTTTTTCGGACAATATATTTATTTTTGCCGCGTTTTCATAATACGGCTCGCGGCGGAGCATGAAATCCAATATCACATTCGTGTCAATCAGCGCGGTCATATTTTTTCAGCCTTTCTGCCCGGTAATCTTCAAGAACCATGCCCGATTGCGGCACGGAGCCGATTAATGATTCCGTGACAGAGCCTTTTAGCATTTTGTTAATTTCGCTCATGGCCAGTTTCGGCATGGTTATCTCATTTTCATTGAGAAAGACAATGATTTCCACTTTTTTATTTTGAAAATTTTTCGGCAACGAAATAACCCCGCTCAATAATTTGCTGTCAATAGTTTGTTTTACTGCTTCCATAAATAATTTTTTTCTTCTCCCAGTTTTATTTTTATTCTGGCATTTTTACCATTATATCACATCTGCGCGTCAATATCAATAGCTTTTGTGTTTTTTTTGTAGGAATGCGGGCAAAAGCGGCGCGGATTTTCAATTGGTGCTGCCGTCTCCAAACGGCATATTTTCCAAAAATTCGCCCGAAACGGCCGGAACATAGAACACGCCAAAGGTTTTCAATCCGTTTTTTCTTTGCATGGCCGGCATTTCCACAAAGAATTTGTAATAGGGCGTAAGCACAGCGTCCCCCCTGTTTTTGCGGTAGATCAGCTCGACGCGGGCTATGTGTTCTTCGGCGGGCAAATCTTGGGGGACTGTTGATATATATTTTCCGTCAAGCAGGAGCTTGTGGGCTTCGGCTGCCGTAATTATCGGATAGTCGCCGATTTTTTGCGACAGATCGGTTTTGGAATATATAATTTGGCCTAATCCCCCCATATCGGTGGCGGAAAAATATATATTGGCAAAATTGAAATTCAATATCCGCTCCTCAAGGCTTCCCGAATTGTCGAATACGGCGGTATGCAAGCGCCTGAGGGCTTTGCCGAATGCGTAATCGGCAAATAGGTTGTAGCCGGGTTCCGATATTTTCGCAAAAGCGCCGTATTCCGAAAACAGATATTTCGTGATCTCCATCGCCTGCTCGCGGGAGGTGCCCTCATAGGCAAAGCGGCGCCCGCCGGGCAGCGGAAAGCCGAGGCTATGCAAAGTGCCGTTTATTGTCTCATAGCCGTATTCGAAAGATACCGTGAAATTATCGAAAACCCCGAGTTTCGCGATTTTCTTTGCCAAATGCGCCGTTTCGGGCATCAGCGCCAGATGAATATGCCCATCGATCCCCACGTCGATGAATGCTTTGTCGCATTCCGCAATCCCCTCGCGCGCGGCTGTGTTCATTTTGATGGTTTGCTCGTCAGCGCCATCCAATTTTTGCATGATCTTTTCTGTTTGCTCCTGTTCGGGCGTCGTGTACAGCGATTTTATCTCAAGCCCGAACATATTTGCGACTTCTTTCGCCTTTGCACGCATTTCTTCGGCGGACAAAGCGTTTATCGGCATATTTTCCGCGTCATAGACCAGTGTATTTTTGAACACGGGCAGAGTGGCGAGATCGCTGTCCTCCGTCCACGGGTTATTGTCGCACAGTTCTTCGATATTGAAAGCCAAATGGCTTTCAATTCCGCCTTTTGCGGGCAAGCCGGTGTTTACGGAAAGCTTGGGCAAGCCGGAATAGCCGGCAACATCGGCCGCTTGTTTTTTGTTTGCCATAATGGCAAGGATGGCGATCACGCAAATAGCGGCTGCGGCCACAGCTGCCCATTTTATCCAACCGCGTTTGGCAAATGTCACGATAAATCCCCCCCTTGCTTTTTGGAAATCACATGCAGACGGCCCCTTCGGGGTGGCACAGCGCGACAGCCATGTTTCCCGCCACGCTTGCCTTCGCATCGAACGGCAAAAAGATTTCGTCCCCGCGCTTTATCTTCATTTCGCCGCCCTCGAAAACGATTTTGCCCTCGCCGGAAAGCGCGACGGCCACTTTGGGAAACCCCGTGTCGGCGATTTCGGCGCTGCCGTTTACGGCAAGCTCGGTGAGCGAAAAAAACTTTGTCTGGTTTGCGCCTATCAATATTTCCTCTTTTCCCCACTCGCCAAAACGCGCAGTCTTTCGCGGGATGCGCCATCGCCGCAGATTTTCCTCGAAGCTGCAGCCGTCGTAGATGTATGCGCCTAAGAGCCGCTCGTCGTATGCCCGCTTTTCGGCCGGATCTATGTACCTGCCTTTCCGTATATGCTCATAGGTATGCGCGCCCAATGTTATGTCGCTTGGCTCCTGCACTTCCACAACGAAACAGCCTTCGCCCAGCGCGTGCGGCGTTCCGCCTCCCACGAAATACGTCTCCCCCGCTTTGACCTGTATTTTGTGGCACAGGTTTTCAAGGGCGGCGATGTCGTTTTTCCGGTAATGCCTTTCCCACTCTTCCCCGGTGACCTCTTCCTTGAAGCCGAGCAGAATATATGCGGGCTCCCGCGTGTCATCTCGGGCTCCGATGACATACCAGCATTCTTCTTTGCCGTAATCGCTGCCCCACATTTTTTTTGCCCATTCCCGCGTCGGATGGCATTGGAGCCCGTATTGCGCTTTTGCGTCGAGATATTTTATGAGCATTCCCATGCCGCTCCCGTTTTGGCCCATGTGTTTTTCGCCGAGCACCCGCTTTGGCGAGAGTTCGATCGCCTCGAACAAATACATCCGCCTGCCGTCGGGAAGAATGACTTCGCTGCAGCCATAGTTTGGCTTATCGGCCGGGGGATTTTCCACGCGGGTCACCGATCCTATCCACGCCTCCGACCCGCTGGAATCGTCAACCGGGGGAAATATGCCCCTATGCTTGTCGATTTCGCGCCCGCCTTTGCCCCTTATCCTGTTTTGGACGAGCCTCCAGGGCTGTTTGTATATGTCCATGTTTTCCACCTCATGACTTTACGCAAAAACTTTTTTTATCCGGAAATTTTACATATTTTTTTTAAAACGGTATTGTATTGTTTGCGAAAAAATGATATAATCTTACTTACTCGGCGTTTTCGCCATTATAACACATAACCGCATAATTTTCAAGTGGGTTTCGCGTATTTTTTTCATTATTTATTTAATACTTATGAAAGGAAGTTGTTGTATGAAAACCGACAAAAAAGTGTTGATTTTGCTTTTTGCCATGCTGGTGGCTGTAGTTTCGGCGTCCGGATTTGCCTCTTGCGACAAAAAAACGGAGGACAAAACGGCAAACGAAAGCGCGGGCGGCCTTGGCGGCGATGCGCCGGAGGAAGAAACCCAAGGCAATTCGCGGCTGGACGTAAAGGACGGTTTGCCCGATGGGCTCGATTTCGAGGGAATGGAATTCAAAATACTATATCCGGCATGGAGCATGTACACCGACTACTATTTTGTGGAGGCGCAAAATGGCGAAGTCATGAACGACGCCGTCTACAAGCGCCAGAAAGACGTCGAAGAACGGCTCAATGTCGAAATACGCTATTTGAGCGTGGCGGACGGCGACATATCCACAATCGCCCCCGCCGTGGTCAAAACGGTTCAATCCGGCACGGATGAGTACCAATTGGCGCTGACGCACTGTATAGGGGGCGTCACTGAATCCATAGGATTTGTGTACGACTGGAACAAAGTGCCGCATGTGGATTTTTCCAAACCTTGGTGGAACCAGGAAATGAACAACGAACTCGCCGTGCAGAATGTGCTGCTTGTCGCTGTGAGCGATTTGATCATATTTGACCCAAACGTGATATACTTCAACAAGGACATCATAAAAGATTTCGCCTTGGAAGACCCGTATGACGTCGTGAGATCCGGCAGATGGACTTGGGACAAATTGGCGGATATGGGCAAAAAAGTGACAAAAGACTTAAACGGGGACGGCAAATGGGGCACCGAAGACCAGTATGGGATGGTCGCCAACACAGGCTGGGTCCCCCAGAGCGCGCTGCAGGGGTGCGATATGACGAGCGTGACGAAAATGCCCGACGGCGAACTCCGCTTCAACCTTTTGGACGAGCGCTTCGACCGGATCATGAACACGATTTACGATATATTCTATGACAATACCGTCACTTTTTTGGATGAATACTGGGATCCCAACGCTTTTGGCACGACAAGGATAAAATACGAATCGGAAGTCAGCATGAATAGCGGAAGGGTGCTGTTCATGCCCGACGCGCTGAGCGCGGGAAGGTTTTACCGCACATACGACGTGGAATTCGGCATACTCCCCTTCCCGAAATTGGACGAAAACCAAGAAAGGTATTGGAGCCTGTCCTGGAACGGATTCATGATAATCCCCCTGAGCGCAAACCCCGAGGTTTCAGGCGCGGTATGCGAGGCTCTCGCGGCGGAGAGCTACAAATATGTCGTCCCGGCATATTACGACATCATCCTCACCTCGAAAGTGGCCCGCGACGACGAATCGAAAGAGATGATAGACATCATATACCAAGGCGCATGTTATGATTTCGCCCTGAACTATACCAACTGGAGCCCTCTGTCGCACGTCATCCCGAATGTACTGTCTTCAAAAAAGAAAGATTACGTTTCCTATGTGGAAAAAAACAAAGATGCATTCATGAATACATTGCAAAAGACATATGACAAAATCATAGAGTATTATATCGACAATTAATTCAACCATATTAAAAAACAGGAGGCCTTCGCATGTCAAAAATTTCAAGCGATGAAAGATACAACGTATTTATGGGAATGGGGGGGGAAAAGCTCCTCCATTGGGAACATTGGTCTAACCCGGATGCCGAATCGTATCTTGCGGGCATCGACTATTACGAAAACCCGCGCCAATGCCGCCAAAAACTCCGCGAATTGTACCCAATGCTCGGTTTGGGCGTTCCCGAAAGCGACGCCCCTTTGGCAAAGCCAAAACTCGGCGGAAATCTGTCGAGCAATTCCGAGCGGCACACCGTTCGCTGGGGCGAGGGCGAAACCGGCACCTTTTTGTACGGGGCATATTTCAAAACGCCCGAAGACGTTTTTGGCTTCAGCCCTTTGGCGCACGCCGATTTTTCGAAATGGGGTGGAAGCGTGGTCGAAAACGCGGATTTCACGGACGAAGAGACGATATATGGCAGGTACAGGGCAGGCCTTCCGGCCGATTGGGGGGACAAGGCTCCCGAAGGATCGTCTGCCGGAGTGGGTTTCTACAACACCATGTTCATGTGGCCGCTTCTGACATTTGGCTGGGAATTGTTTCTCGAGTGCTGCCTCGATCCGCGCTTTGAGCGCATCATGGAGGAGTTCGCGGAGATAAACCGCAGGATTTTCCGCGCCTTTGCGAGGCTGCCGATAAATTTCGTCACCTGCCACGACGACATCGTGATGACCCGCGGCCCGGTTTGTTCGCCCAAGTGGATGGGCAAATATGTCTTCCCGAGATACGAGGAATTTTGGTCCATATTGAAAGCGGCCGGCAAAGAAGTGATTTTCATGGTGGACGGCTGCATCGACGCATATGCCGACGACGTTTTCGCATGCGGGGCGCGGGGCATAATCAGCGAGCCGTACACGGACTACAAGGAAATCGCAAAAAAGCACAAAGACTGTTTCATCGCGGGCGAAGGGGACAACCGGATATTGGATCGAAACGACCCCGGCGAAATCCGCGCGATGGTGGAATCGATGGTGGAAACGGGGAAAATGTCGCGGGGATATATGATGTGCATTGGAAACCATATCCCGTGGAACGTGAATCCCGAAGGAATCAAGCGCTATCTCGACCTGTCCGCCGAACTTGCATACAGGTAAAAATCATGCCGGTGAAATATAACAAAGATTATGGAGAGTTTTTATGCAAAAAAAGATAATAATTGGTTTGCTGTTTGTTTTGCTGGCTCTCTTGCTGACCATGATGGCGCTGCTCTCGTTCCCGCTCTTGTTCAGGGACAAGAGCCCTGCGCCCACAGAAGCCGCAAGAGAACCCGAAGAAGAGACCGTTCCGAAACCCAAAGAAAAAACCGCCGCCCCCACTCTGACCGACAGCACATTCTTGGCCAAAGATCGCTATTGCGTGGCGGGAAAAGGGGAGGAAGGGGCACGGATAAGAGTCGAGGGCGGAATCGAGCCCGCTTACGCCAAAGTAATATACGGGCAGTTCATCGTCGAGACATTCGTCGATACCCGCGAAGCCTTCACCCTCAAACTGTATGCCACAGGCGAAAACAAAGAGGAAAGCGAGCCGCTGACGCTGCCGGTTGAATCCGGAGGCAAAAGAAACGACAGGCCTGTCTACGCGGGCAAAGAAAATCACCTGCACTACAACGAGACGATCGCCGACTATTTGGGAAACAGCCTTTTTGGCGAAGGCGAACTCGACAGGATCAAAGAATGCGCGGAGAATTTGCAGCGGATATTAAAAGACGAAGGGCTCAAGACGCAAATCATATTTTTCGTCTCCCCGAGCCACAACACGATCTATCCCGAAACGATGCCGGATTATTGGGCCGACCAAAAAGTGGGCGACAACTCGAGGCTAAAACAGTTAGAGGCCGCATTTTCCAATTCGACGGTGAAATTCATAAATCCCTACAACAGGCTCATGAAAGAAAAGCAAAACAATTTTTTGTACAACAGGACCGACACTCACTGGAACGAACTGGGCGCGTATTTCGGGTACTGCGAGATATTCGAATATATCGGCGAAAGCTTCCCGGGGGCAAAACCCCTGCCGCTGTCAGATTTTGACGTATTTGAGGTAAACGTGCGCGGCGGGGATCTGATACCCATGCTGGAATTCGACCAAGAGCAATACAGGGAAACAGTGCCCGTGGTGAGGATAAAAAAACCCACAGTGCCGGAACTGTTCAGAGCCGACACAAACGAGATACCCTATCAGGAAGGATTTTACCACCAATACCACGAATACAGCAGAAACGACCCGACAAAGCCTTCGGTGCTCGTTTACAGGGATTCGTTTTCCATATCGCTCATGTCACCCATAGCCGAAACTTCCGACAGGATAATATTTTACCATATGTGGAATTACGACATCGACGTGAATTACGTGAAAGAGATAAACCCGGATTTCCTGATCATCCAAAGAGTCGAGAGAAGCCTTGGAGATACTGCCAGCATATTCTGGAAATTCAGGTAGATTCCGGGGGGCAAGGAATTGATAACAGCCAAACGGATACTGAGCCATCTGAGAAGGGCCGTGGATACATACGAAATGATAAGCGAAGGGGACAAAATCGCCGTCGGGTTGTCGGCGGGAAAAGATTCGCTAACGCTTTTGTACGGTCTATCGAAATTAAAAGCGTTTTACCCGAAACGTTTCGACATAGCGGCAGTGACTGTGGACTGCGGCTTTGGCAACATAGATTTCGGCGAAGTGGCCAAATGGTGCCGGAATCTGGACGTGGAATACCGGATAGTCCCCACAAATATCAAGCAGGTGGTATTTGAGTTGCGAAAAGAAAAAAACCCCTGCTCGCTGTGCTCGAAACTCCGGCACGGGACGCTCAACAAAGCGGCGAAAAGCCTCGGCTGCAACAAAGTGGCTTTGGCGCACCACCTCGATGACAGCGCGGAAACCTTCATGCTCAATTTGATTTACGAAAGCAGGCTGGGTTCCTTCTCGCCGGTCACATATTTGGACAGAAGCGCCCTGACCTTGATCCGACCGCTCATATACGCGCCGGAAAAAGAAATCAGGGCCTTCGCGAAAAACCAAAACCTGCCGGTGGCGAAAAACCCGTGCCCCGCCGACAAAAAGACGAAGCGCGAGGAAGTGAAAGCGTTGCTGTTCGATTTGTCCAAAAAATACAAAAATTTCAGACGCAACATATTCTCCGCAATCGAAAAGTCGGAAATCGACGGGTATATAGACCCGGAAAAGAGAAAAGAAAAAAAATGAAAAAAATAGATATATATTCCGACGGAGCCTGCCTGTCGAACCCCGGCCCGGGGGGATACTGCGCGATTTTGATCTATGGGGAGGCCGAAAAAGTGGTCTGCGGCGGCGACCCCAACACCACAAACAACAAAATGGAGCTGATGGCCGCCATATCCGGGCTCGAATCCATCAAGGACGCCCGTGGCTGCGAAATCGATCTGTACACCGATTCGAAATATGTCTCCGACGGCATATCCAAAGGGTGGGCCAAAAACTGGCGCAGCCGGAATTGGATCAAAAGCGACAAAAGCCCGGCGCTGAACCCGGAGCTGTGGGACAGGCTGCTGAAAGCGGTCGAACGCATTGGCGACAGCGTGAAATTTATATGGATAAAAGGGCACAGCGGCCACCCATATAATGAAAGGTGCGATGAAATCGCGAGAAACGCCGCAGAAAAATACAAGGGCAAAACTTGAAAAATCTGTAAATTTCAATTGCAAAATAAATTTGCATGGGCGTTTGATTGTTCACATATTTGTGATATATTTATGATATAATATCGTAAATTAAAAATAAGTTAAAATTTTGCTTTTTAATTTTTGCTTTTTGGAAGGAATTTTGATAGAAATTATGGACATTGAAGCTAAAACGTCGAGCATAGTTCTGAAAACAATGGAAGACGCCATGATCATATTGGATGACAAATGGCGTTTTTTGAGTTGCAACGACAGCGCAGGCAAACTGTTTTCTTCCCTTGCTTCATTCCCCAAAGCCGAATCGGTCAAAAACGCCCCCGGGTGGCCCCGCGAATTGGATGCGGCAGACCGATTGTCGGAAATAATTTTCGAATCTGAGGCAAAAGGGGGAAGCGGAGCCGCGCAATCCACGCACAAAGCAAACGTTAAAAAAATCATAGACGAAAAAGGGAACCAATCCGGTTGGTTCATCATAATACGCGACATCACGGAAATGACTTCCCTCATCAAGCAGCTCGAAGACCTCGCCACCAAGGATTCGCTGACCGGAATAGAGAACCGCCGGAGCTTCCTTGAAAAAGTGGAACGCGAAATCGAAATGTCGTCCCCGGCCCGCCTTGACAGGCCGAATGCGCTGATCATGTACGACATAGACGATTTCAAAAAAGTCAACGACACATACGGGCACGCCGCAGGGGACCATGTGCTCTGCGAAGTTGTCGATGTCGTGAAAAAACAGCTGCGCTCATACGACATAATGGCGAGATACGGAGGCGAAGAATTTTTGATATTCATGCCGTCGAGCAAAGAAGAATCGCTGCGCAAAATCGCCGAGCGCCTTTGCGGCGCAGTCGAAAGAAATGAAATAACCTACAACGGGCTGAAAATGTCCATCACTGCCAGTTTCGGCGCGGTCCATATGCCCCCCGGCGCGAATTTCAACGAAGCCATGCTGGCTGTCGACGAGGCTATGTACGAAGCGAAAAACAACGGAAAAAACCAAGTGGCGCTCGGAACCATAAAAAAAACCGGATAAGCATCCGGACATAATTTACTTGATGATAAACATAGACGAAAATTCAAAACATTTCGAAAACCGCAGCACGGCAGAAGGCCTTTCAAATGAAGAGGTTTCACTGCGCCGCAGCTGCGGGCTTGCCAATTTTTCGCCAAAAAAAACAACCAAAACCATCGCGCAAATATTAAGGGACAACATACTCACCACATTCAACGCCTTCAACATAGCGATAGGGATTTGCCTTGCGGCGGTTGACGCATGGGTGCATATGTCGTATCTTTTCATAGTTTTCCTGAATGCGGCCATAGGCACAGTCCAGGAAATACGCGCAAAAAAATCGATTGAAAAGCTCTCGCTGATTTCGGCGCTCAAAGTGGCCGCCGTGCGCGGCGGGCTGGAAACCGAAATTCCGGTGGAGGAACTCGTGGTAGGCGATTTGACGCTGCTCGCGGCGGGAAATCAGATATGCGCGGACTGTGTCGTCGTTTCCGGGGAGATCGAAGCCGACGAATCGCTTCTCACCGGGGAAAGCGACCCTGTTTTAAAAACTGCGGGCGACGCGCTTTTGTCCGGAAGTTTTGTCACAGCCGGAAAATGCCGGGCCGAAGTGCATAAAGCGGGGGCGGAAAATTTTGCGTCGAAGCTCGCCGAAGAGACAAAAAAACACAAAAAACCAAATTCGGAACTGCTCAACTCGATGAAAAAAGTCGTCGGTTTCACCGGCTTTTTTATCGTCCCCTTGGCGGCAGCCCTGTTTTTCGAGTCGTATTTTTTGGGCAAGGGTTTAGAAGATCCCTTGGCCCATTCCGTCGTTTACACGGCGGCCGCGCTTTTGGGGCTTATGCCCAAGGGGCTGGTTTTGCTGATCAGCGTTTCGCTTGCCGCCGGGATAGTGATGCTGGCAAAAAAGAAGATTTTGGTGAGGGAGTTGTACTGCATCGAAACGCTCGCGCGCGCAGATGTGCTGTGTTTTGACAAAACGGGCACGCTCACCGAGGGGAAAATGCGAGTCGAAGAGGTTTTCGAACTTGAAGGCCACAATTCGCCGGTTCGTTTCGATTTGGCGATCGGCTATTTTGTGGGGGCGATGGAAGCGGGAGGCGAGTCGAATTCCACATTTATGGCGCTGAAAGAACGCTTTGCGTCCGATTTTTCGCGCGCGGCGGAATCCAAAACCGCTTTTTCCCCGCATCGGAAATGGAGCTCGGCGAGCTTTTCGGAACTCGGCAGCTTCATTTTAGGCGCCCCCGAAATATTGTCCGGATCCAAAATCGACGCGCGCGCCAAAGAGGCGCAGGCCCGGGGCGGGCGCGTGATGTATCTATGCCACTGCCCAAATCATGTCAAAGACGGCATTTTGCCAAATCCGGCCGATATTTCCCCGGTCGCCGCCATTGTTTTAAGCGATCCGGTGAGAAAAAACGCCAAGGACACTTTGAATTATTTTAAAAACGAAGGGGTAGCGGTCAAAATCATATCGGGGGACAGCCCCCTGACGATTTCGGGAATCGCGAAAAAAGCGGGGCTCGAAAACCCGGATGTCTGCCTGGATATGACGAATGTGAATTCGGAAGCCGAGATAAAAGCGGCGGCGGCAAAATACAGCATTTTCGGGCGCGTCGCCCCGGGTCAAAAAAAGTCGCTGATCCGCGCGCTCAAAAGCTTGGGGCACACCGTGGCGATGACGGGCGACGGAGTCAACGACGTGCTCGCGCTGCGCGAAGCCGACTGCAGCATAGCCATGGGCGAGGGCAGCGACGCGGCGAGGCAGGTTGCGCAATTTGTTTTGCTGGATTCGGATTTTTCGGCGATGCCGGAGATAATCGGCCAAGGCAGGCGGATAATAAACAACATAACCCGTTCGGCGAGGGTATTTTTCGTGAAGACATTGTATTCCGCGCTGCTTGTCGCCTTCTCGCTTTTCACGCTCGCGGCTTTCCCGTTTTTGCCGATTCAAATCACGCTGATAAATGCGACGATAGAAGCGTTTCCCGGAGTGGTTCTGACATTGGAGCCCAATAACGCGAGGTTC
This sequence comes from Oscillospiraceae bacterium, assembly GCA_009782405.1. The sequence continues at coordinate 43,203 of WRJC01000015.1, read as the reverse complement.
TCGGGGAAGTTTTTAGGCGCGGCCATCGGCGGCGCGCTGCCGTACGCCGTGTGCATACTTTTAGGCTTCTTGGCGGTGAAAATTATATCGCCCGCCGCCAATGTCCCCGAAACCCAGGCCCAGACGATCGCCTATTACATCACGGGGCTGCTTTGCGCGTTCTCGCTTGTGGGAGCCTGCCGCCCCTTTACCGCATTCCGGGCGATTGTGTGCATAATGGCAATCGCCGGATTTGTTTTGGGGGCGTACATATGGAGCGATTTTTTTAGTTTGGTCCCGCTCGCCGACTTCGGCACGAATTCGCTTTTGCTGCTGGCGTCGCTTGCGGCAGCGTGCTTCCCGCTGACAATGCTCGCAAATGCCATAACAAAGAAGCTCGGCGGGGTCATGGGAAAAAAAGCTTGACATTTGAAGCTCACGCTCACTCGCCATCCTCCCCGCCTTTGCTTTTGTTTCCTGCAAGAAGCCTTATCCCGCCCACGATCAAAAGCAGCGAGACCGCGACGGATGGAATATACCTGATTATCAGGTCGAAAACCCGGCTGTATATTTCATCGACATAATATTCGATTTCGCCAATTTGAAACCTCGCAGATATCACGCGCGACAGATCCGAAAGCAAGGCATATACCCCGATGCATATGAGAATTGCCGCGATCGTTTTGGCGACTTTCGCCTTCTTGAAAAAGTCGAGCGCTTTCAAGTTTGCCACATGCGAAATCCCCGGGATGAAAAACCCGTCGTCCACGGGAAATTCCAGCTCCATCCGCCTCATCTGCGAAACGGTATGAATCGCGTCGAACATCTGGTAAAGCCATATGACGGGCAAAACAATCAGGAAAATCACGCCTATGGCCTCAAAGCGGTACTTGGTGCAAACAACCGCAAGATAGATCGACGCGGCGAACATGGCCATATATTCCACGCCTCTTTTCATGTACCCCAGGTACATATGCCCGCAGCCGGGAACCACCGCAAACAAAAAAGTCAAAAATTTGTTTTTATGCATTTTTATCTCTCCTGACATTTTATTTTATTGTTTTAATTTTGATATTATATTCAGAAATTCGCCGATTTTTTGGATGTTGTCGGGAGCCAAGGCGTTTGCGGCAAAATTGAAAATCTTTTCGTTTATGCCTGAAAATTCCGAGACCATTATCACAAATGCACTGCAAAAGCATATCGCCGCGCGTATCTTCCTGCCTATAACGGGGATCGCTTTTGCAGCCAGGGAATTTTTCGCCTCCATTTTTTCTATTTTGTCCATGACCGAAAAAACAAAACCGTCAGGCGCGGGCAGAAGGGATTGTTCGCAGCTTTTTATGAATGCTTCAAAAAAATTTTCGTCGTCGAGCAAAGCCTCTTCAAATTCGCCTGCATTGCCAAGATTTTTATCATCCATTGTCGAGCGCGCACCACCTTTCTTTTATCATTTTTTTCGCCCGGTACAAATGCGTTTCAACGGTTTTTTCGGGAAGGCTGTAATGCTTTGCAATCTCTTTTACGGACATTTGCTCAAAATAAAACGCTTTTATCGCGTTCGCGTATTTGTCGGGCATGGCAGATATCACTTCGTGCAATTTTTTTGCCCGCTCTTTTTGCTCCGCTTGATTTTCAACATTTGCCTTGTCGCCTATCCCAAATTCCAGGATCTCGAAACTTTGCTCGTTTTGTGCGATTTTACAATTCCTGCGCCTGAAATCAACCGATTTATTCGCCGCGATTTTGCAAAGCCACGATTTCAAGTCGTTTATTCGCGCATTCCCTGGGGTTTTTGAAATATCGAGATACGCCGACAAAAACGTTTCCTGTGCGGCATTTTCCGCGTCGTGCGGATTTTTGAGTATATTATGGCAGACTGTATAGACGAGATTCTGATATTTCAAAACAATCTGTTCAAACTCCATTTCTCCCCTCCCGCAAACCCGTTTTTTTGTGTTCACAGCGCTTTTTTTAAGCCGACTCGATATATATGACGCAAAAAAACATGAAATCACTTCAAAATTTTTCAAAAAAAATATGCTTCGCTTGCGGCTGTCATCATTCCCTGCTTGACATTTGCCTGTTTGCGGGGTATAATGAGAACAAATTATTAAAAAACGAGGTCATATTCATGGAGATCATATCGCAAAAACCGATATTCGAAACATCAAACGCGCCCACGCTTTCCTGCCACGCTTCGACGATTGCGGAACACGGGGGAGTTTTGTACGCCGCGTGGTTCGGAGGCTCGCGCGAGGGCGCCGACGACGTGGGCATATGGCTGTCGAAAAAAGACAGCGGCGAAAAAAGCGCCTGGGCGGTTCCGGTCAGGCTGTCCGCGGACCAAAACGTGCCGCATTGGAATCCGGTTTTGTTTTCGCTGGGGCACAGGCTTTTTCTGTACTACAAAAAAGGCAAAAAAATCACCTCATGGCAGACGTTTTTCCGAATACTGGAAAACGGCGCCTGGTCAAATGAAACCGAGCTTGTAAAAGGGGACAGCGGCGGCAGGGGTCCCGTAAAAAACAAGCCGGTGAGAACAAAAAACGCCTTGATCCTCGCGCCCGCATCCATAGAAGAAGACGAATCCGCAAAACGCTCAAAAAACAAATGGAACGCCTTCATCGACATATCGGACGACGGGCTCGCATGGACGGCGCGGCCGCTGATTGCGGCGGATGCGAACCTCATACAGCCGTCCATATGGGAATCGGAATCGGGCGCGCACGCATTCATGCGCAGCGATGCGGGCGCGGTCTACCGCAGCGATTCGGCCGACGGAGGGCTCACATGGGGCAAAGCGTACAAAACCGCCATTCCGAACAACAACAGCGGATTGGATGCGGTCTATTCGGAGGGCAATCTGTATTTGGCATATAATCCGGTCGGGGAAAACTGGGGGGCGCGAACCCCGCTCGCCCTTTCAAAATCCGAAGATAACGGAGCGAACTGGGTCAAAACATTGAATCTGGAAAGTTCGGAGGGGGAATACTCATATCCGTCGATGATAGAAGCGGGGGGATTTCTCCATGTCGTCTACACATATAACCGAAAAAGCGTCATGTACGCAAAGATCAGTATGTGAAAGAAACATTATAGTATTCTGCTCTGGTTTTTGTTTTTCGTTCATGGCCGCAATTTCAATGCTTTATAATTTGAAAGGTATTTCGAATGAAATATGCACAAAGGTAAAATAATATATCTTGAAGGGGTGTCAAGTTCGGGGAAAACAACTCTTGCAAGGACATTGCAAACGCGGTTGCCGGAACCTTTCTTTTTAGTTTCAGGCGATATTTTTTGGGAAATGGGACCAAACAATGGAATAAAGCCGATAATTTATGAAAATAATATAATATTTCCGAAAATTGATTTGATAACACGCAATACACTAAAACTATTTTTAGATTTAGGCGTTGATTTTATCATTGATTTCGTACCTGTAAGGGGAAGCTTCGTTAAAATTCTTTATGAAAATCCGGTCTTGTACGTTAATGTATTTTGTCCGGTAGAAGAATTGCGCCGCAGGGAAAATGAACGCGAAAATCGTCAAATCGGTTTGGCTGAAAGTCAGCTTGACGATATGTTTCCACAGGATAAATATGATATAACCGTAAACACATTCGCCAATACACCGGAAGAATGTGCAGATAAAATTATAGAGTTGCTAAACTACCCTGTTAAATGTACATCGTTCAAAAATCTATTAGAAAGCACATGAGAATTATTTTGTCAAGCGCTCTTAACTTACGCGGAAGATATGAAGATTCCAATGGCTATTTATGAAGAGCAAGTAAAATCCGGGGGTTTATTTAACTCTTCGACCGAACCCTGTCTTGTGCTGTGTCATCCAGAGCATAGAGAAGACTATTTTAGCTTCTGTATTCGCGTCAAACGGCTAGGGCGTTATGCGTTTGTCAGCATAAAAGATTTCGGTAAAAGCAAACAAATGACCAAGGCAAATATATCTGAGAACATGAAGAATGACCGTAAGGGAAAAAAAATGTCCTACATAGTTGGTTCGATGTTAGGTCAAGCGATAAGAACTATTGGCAGCAACAAAGAACAATTAGAGAACGAGACCAATTATTACCAATGCCTTTCCGACATTTTTGACGAAATAGTATCCTAAGTTTAAGGTTTCCTCCAAAAATTTTTAAAGAAAATATTTTTTGGCAAACGTTTAAATTATTCAAATGAACAGCGTGACGCATTTTACCCAAATGGCAGGAAGACAATAGCTTTCCTGCCATTGACTGTGAAAGAATTCATTAAAATTCGTCCTCCTCCGCAGCATCGAGGTCTTCTTGCGTGATTTTGTGTTGGGCCATTTACTTCTTCCATAGTTAAACTACGCCGCTTCCGCTTTATTCCCCCCCGCAAAACCCGCTGTTGTGCCCGGGGGTCATCTGGCCGGGACCGAACTTCCAGTAGGCGCATTCCCCGATTGTGGCGTATTTGGCGCTTGCCCGGGCGTTTTCCGGGGTGAATATATAGAGCTTGCTTTCGGCGTATATTTGAAAGTCGTCGTTTGGGTCAAAGGGCAGCGCCGGAACGAGCCCGATGGGAAAATGCACCGAGGCTTCCGCGCCCCAAAGCTGTCCTTCATAAAGCCAGCCCTTGGAATTCAGGGCGAGCGTCCCCTGCCCGCAAGCCTCCACTCCCGTGCCCTCTTTTTTTGACTGCATCCGCACCGTGACCCGTGTTTTTATCTCCGTGTCTTCCGTCAAGGAGCCCATTTCGTGCATTGACTGCTCTTTGTACCATTCTTCCACGCTCTCGGGGACAAAACTCCCCGCTTTCGGCGACAGTTTCCCGTATTTGTCCAATGTGGCGGCATTGCCGCATGACGTGCACCAAATATCGTTGCCTTTTGTCTTCAAAGCGAATTCGCTTTCGCATTTGGGGCAATGGTATATGATGTTCTCCAGACCCTCGGCGAGCCGCTTGGCAAAAAGCAGGCGAAACGGTTTTTTTGGCGGCGGCGCGTCGAGACCGCCGAGCCTGCGGTCGACTGCCGCGTTTATCTCGTCCACGGACATGGCTTTCAAATCGTCGGCGGAAAACAGATTTGCCAGCGTGACCCTCTCGCGCCCGAACCTGAAACCCTTTCTCCAAAATGGCATGCAATTGTACGCGCCTTCGATGTTGCAGCTCGCCACCGGCACGCCGAGCCCCTTGAGCAGGCTGCCGGTAGTTTTTTGCATGCCCATATAGGGGCCGTGCACCGTGCAGCGCCCCTCGGGGAACAAGAGTATCCTGCCGCCGCGCTTGAGCACCGACTTGATCGCGATTATGGAGCGGATGTCCGCGTCGAACAAATTTTTAGGTATGGCGCCCATAACAGGCAGCAATTTATTGAGCGGCTTGTAGAAAAAAAACTTTTGGGCCGCCACGGCGTTGAAGCGTTTCGGGTACAGGGTGAGCATCGTCAGCAAAAAATCCATGAAGGACTTGTGGTTGCTCACCACGATGAAAGCCCCCTTGGGCGGATGGTAGTTTGTCCGGTTCACTTTCAGCCGGAACATGATTTTCAAAAACGGGTAAAATATTATGTACACCAAAAAATACAGGAAAGCGTTCGGCTTTTTTACATTATGGCCCGCGTTTTTTTTGTTATTCACAATGATTTCAAAACCTCCGCTTTTTTTTCCTTGCTACCGTTTTCGATGGCGGAAAGCACTTCTGCGTGCTTTTCTTTGTTTAGCCTGTACCTTGTGCAGACAAAAATCCCAATCGACATGAATGCGAGCGGGGCCAGCGCCATTATGAGTTTTATCGCGCCCTGCGCCGAAGCGGACTGTTCTGTCACCGGGGCCTCCCCGAGTTTCTGCTCGATGAATCCGGCCGCGCCTATTCCAAACATCACAAAAGCAAGCCCCAGTGCCTGTGCCATTTTGTTTATGAAATTCGCAATGCCGGAAAAAGCGCCTGCGGAGCATATGCCAAACTGCAATGTTCCGGCATCGACCACGTCGGCGAATATCGCGTGCGGGATCAGCCCCGGCCCGCTTATGCCAAAACCCAAAACCGCCGCGAGCGCATATATGAAAGCGGGGCTCGAATTCGCCGGTATGGCAAGCAAAAACAGCGCCCCGGCTATCCAGATGATCGAGCCGACGATGTAAACCATAGTTTTGCTCGTTTTTTTGATCAGCGCCAGATAAAACGGCAGAGCCACGATCTGCATCCCGAACATGAGCGCCGCGCCAATAAGCCCGGTTATGTTGCTTTCGCCGCTCCGCGTGGCCTCGCTGTGAAAGCAAAAATCCACATAGAAGAAAAACAATGCGCTCATGATCGCCATCGTCATCTGGCAGCATATGAAAATATATAAATATTGCCGAAACGGTTTTGACCGAAACGGCCTGACGAAATCCCCGAAGGAAAACGGTTCGGCCTTTTTCGGGGGAGAGACCCCCTCTTTGGCGAAGAGTCCCGTGATCCCTATGCAGACCATGAAAAGCGCCCCGAAACTCAGGCTCATGGCGATATATCCGGTATTGCCCTCAAAGCTGTCCACGATTATGCCGGGCACCGCGACGCAGACAATCGAGGAAAAAATGGAAAAACCGAGGCGAACCGAAGTGAGCCTGGCCCTCTCGGTGTAATCTTCCGTGATTTCGCTCGAAAGCGAAAAATACGGTATCATGACCGAAGTCTGGACCGCGCAAAAGAAAATGTACGAAGCCAAAACAAGCAAAAACCTGGCTGTCACGCTCGGGTTTTGATACGGATAGAACATCAAAAACATGGATAGCGCGATAAGCGGAGCCGAAGCCACGAGCGAACCCCGCCTCGTGCCGAATTTGACGCGCATCCGATCTGAAACAAAACCCATCGCAGGATCAGAAACGGCATCGAAAATCCGCGCCGCCATCATCACCATGCCCGCCGTGTGCGCGGGAAGCCCCACCGCAAAAGCGAGAAAACCGGGATACAGGAAGTTGATGATGTTAAAAGAGCCGCCGCCGAATATGTCGCCGACTGCGAAAGAAAGAACCCTCTTCAGCGGCAGACGCCCGGAATCGTTTTTTTTCATGCGCATAACCCCCCTTTTTTGGCATATGTCCATTATATACAAAAAAAATATATAAATAATAGGTGTATTTTGTTAATTTTCGGTTGATATTTTTGTTTTTGTATGGTAAAATGCAATTATGCGAATACTTATGAATTTTTATGAATCAACAAATACGGAGGAAAAAATAATGGCATACAATGTAGACGGATACATGGAATTCCTGTACGCAAAAAACAAAAGCGAATTCGACATAGGCGAAATAGGAGGCAGGGAGGATTTCGAAAAATTTTCGCAGGATATGGGCAAAGCCTACATATCCTGCCTCGGGGAAATGCCCAAACGGTGCCCGTTAGATGCGCAAATCTTGTCCGAAACCGTTTGCGACGGCTACAAAAGGCAAAAAATCGAATACATGGTGGATTCCGGATTCAAAGCCCCCGCATATATTCTGGTTCCGGACAAAGCGGATAAATTTTGCCCCGCTGTGATAGCCTTGGCGGGCCACGGCTACGGGGCGGCGGACATAGTGGGGCTCACCGAAAAAGGAGAAGAAAAGCCGGAGGGGAAAGACCCGGGTTATCAAAAAAATTTCGCGGTGGAACTCGCCAAAAAAGGTTTTGTGGTGGCAGCCCCGGAATTATTCGGTTTCGGCGAGCTCATGCTCGCCCCACATGCGGGGCAGCCGGCCGAGGGCAGCTCGTGCCATATGCTGTCCACGCAGTTGTTCATGTACGGCAAAACCATGGCGGGCATCCGCGTATGGCAGGCCCAGCGCATGTTCGAATATTTGGCGGCGCGAAAAGAAACAGACCCCGACCGGATCGGATCGATGGGCATTTCCGGCGGGGGACTGGTTTCTTCGTTTTTCGCCGCCTACAACAAAGAAGTGAAGGCGTGCGTAGTCAGCGGATATTTTTGCACATTCAAAGACAGCATAATGAGCATCCATCACTGCATCGACAATTTTATCCCCGGACTTTTGAAATACGGCGAGATGGCGGAACTGTTCGCGCTCATCGCCCCGCGCCCGCTGCTCTTGGAAGCCGGGACAGCCGATTCCATATTTCCCATAGATGCCGTTAAACGTTCATATGCGCGGCTCGGAACCCTTTATTCACGCTTAGGGGCAAAAGATTGCATAGACATAGACATTTTTGAAGGCGACCATCAGATTTCGGGCGCCAAAGCCTATGATTTTTTGGCGGAACGCCTTTAAGAGGGCAGAAATCCTCTTTGCCCCATTATGAGTTCGCCCTGTCGAAAATGCCTTTGACGAAAGGATTTGGGTTCGTTATTTCATCCGGGTTGTTTGTTATGATTGTGGGAATTGTGCCATGGTCGTCGTATACGGAAAGCCGCGTGTATTCGTTTTGGTTTTTTCCGGAGAGCCCCGAATAGCCGATCGTCTTGCACAGTTCGCCCAAAACAAAGTCGTTGACCGCGCAGTCGCCTCCGCAGCGATCCAATTCCGGGGCGGAGGCGTGCGCGCTGCCGAACAAATGCATCTGCGCAAAGGAAAGCCCCCTTGCCGTGGCCTCGTTCAGCCCTTCGCCGCATACCGGAAGCCCTCCGCGTATTTCCGAGAGCATATCGATCAATTCGCAAAGGCCTTGGGTGCTCGTCCTGCCTTCGACTATCGCATTGTGCAAATTATAGGTGCAGAGCGTCACATCGATGAAACAAGCCGCCACCGGGTATTTTTCGGCGACTTCCGCAATTCTTCCGTAAAGTTCGCTGTGCCACATGGAAAGCCCCGTGTGGATTTTTGTCATTATGTTGTATTGGCGGTTTTTCGGGTCTGTCCTCGCGTATTCGGTCCAAGGAACCCCGAGGTACTTCCCATTGTCCCAGCCCCAGCCGTAAGCGGTTTTTTCGTCCACGTGCAACATCAGGAAATCCGAAAGCATTGGGTATACCGGGTGGGACGGGTCGATTTCCATGGCGTTCATGTGCGGGGCTATCTTGAATCCGAGTTTCGCCCCGCATTCAAAATATTTTACGGCCTCCGCGCTCGGCGCATAGTCGGGATAATTTTGGTCGTATTTAAAATCCCGCCAGTTTGCCATATGTATCAAAACCTTGCGCGGATCCACTTTCGAAGCGATCGCTTCCAAAACCTTGGTGTCGCTGTTCGCCCAGCTCACCGCCATTTTTATGTCCCGGCCCCACTCGGGCCGCTTCGCCTTTTGTTTTTCTATATCATATGTCTTGCAATACCAGTCTTTGTAAATTTTGGCGGGCTCGCGCCAGCCGCCTTCGAACACGTTTATGCGCCAGGTTATCCCGCCGGCCGATTTGTTGTCGTCTAAGGGCCCCCAAGCCTGGCTCACCAAGGATATCCGGCAAGGGTCGGCCATATTTCCGAACATGAGCGATTTGTAGAGATATTTTTCGTCGCGGCAGTGCACCCAAAATCCATCGCGGTTTCCGCCCGGCTTCTCGAATATCACCAAGCCGATCTCCCAACTTATGGGCCAGTCGAAAACGGCGCCGGGTTCGCTTATGGGGTCGCCCGAGCGGTATCCGGAGTAGAGCGCGTCGCCGAGCTTGAGTTTCAGCCCCTGGCAGGTCGGCGTGAGGGCGTGGAGGCTTTCGTCTATGCCCAAAATGGAAAACGCGCAGCCTTTGACTCCCGGCCTGCCCGAGGCCGCAGAGGGGGAAATGAGTATGTCCCCCGTTTCGTCGTCTGTTGCAATATATTCCACTCCGTCGCCAAACCAGCCGTGATACACGAATTCGGCGCGTTTTTGGGACAAGACATGGCATTCCACCGAGCCTGTGTCCAAACGCTTGGAGCCGCCCCTCGACCAGATTATATGCAGCCCCACTTCGGAAGCGGCGGTTTTTATGTACTGCTCGCCGCTGCGCTTCGAAACAAGCGAAGTGATCAGGCCGTTTTCGAAGCTCGCAATTTGAGTTTTCGTTTCTACGGTCAACACATTGTTTTCCAATTTCATCGCCATATCAGCCCAAGCCCCCTATCTTCAAAAATATTTCCCGTTTGCCGCCCAAGTTTCAAACTCCGTAAAATTCATGTAAACGCAGTCATCCGGCCCCAAGCCCAGAACCTCTTTGAGCGTTTCGTAAATTTTTGCGGAAAAATCCTTTTTGCTTTCAGCGGGCGATTCTTTGTAGCACTGCACGCTCACAAAGGCCCCGCCGTTTGGTTTTCCGCGCATGAACATATCGGCGCCCGAATTTATGCAAACCAATGTGTTGTCCAAATTTTTGCCCGGCAGCGTCGGCATGAGCCCCCCGATCTTTGAATAGAGCAATTCTTTGGTCCCTTCGTCCAATTTTTTTGCTGTGGTGATGTTTACGTAAGGCATGAATTTTCCCCCTTTTTAATTTTAAATTGAAAATATTATATTAATTTGCATTTGTCAAAACCTTTTTTCGTCGTCCCTGTATTTTCGCATGAGCTCGGCAAAAATTTCACCGTTTGTGGGGGGCGTGTAAGTGATCGCGTTCGCGCCCGCCTCGATGGTGGCTTTTATAGTTTCTTCGGTCGGCCCGCCGGTGGCGATTATGGGGACATTCGGAAATTCTGCGCGGATGTTTTTGACGATTTTTGCGGTTTCGGCCGCGCCGGAGACGTTGAGTATGGTGGCTCCGGCTTCAAGCCTGCTTTTCACGTCGGTGTTCATGCTCACCACGGTCAGCACGATCGGTATGTCGACAACCCGGCTTATCTCCTCGATGATTTCGTTTTTGGTGGGAGAATTCAGCACCACCCCCATCGCCCCCTGATATTCCGCGTCCTTGGCCAGATTCACCACGCGCGGGCCTTGCGTGGTGCCGCCGCCCACTCCGCAGAACACCGGCACGTCCCCGGCGAACATTATCGCATGGGTGATCACGGGCTGCGGGGTGAAGGGGTAGACCGCAATCACGGCATCGCCGTTCATATTCCTGATTATCGCGATGTCGGTGGTGAAAACGAGCGATTTTATGAGTTTTTCATTTATCTTTATTCCCGAAGCCGATTCGCGGATTATCTCGGGAACGTGGATTATATGCTTTTTTAGCTGCCCCCGTATGCTGGGCACATATTTGTTTTTTTCGTCCACAGGCATCTTTGCCCCCTTTGTTTTCCTTACTTTTGCCCATATTATACCGCATATCCGGCGCAATGTCAAGCGGGGCAATTGAATTTTTTGCAAACAATTTTTTTCAAACAGTTGAAATTTTTGTTTTTTGGTAGTATAATTGTATTTGAAAATATTTGGAAACCGAAAAAATCAAGAGAGGAAGCAGTTTATGAAAAAAAATTTTACAATGGCAACTTTTTTTATATTGTCGCTGTTTGTCACAAATATAATCCTATATTCATGCCAAGCCGCCGTTGAAAAAAATTCCGCAAATCAAAATGAGGAATCCGGCGAGATTCCCGGCGAACGGGAAATTGCCGATGAAGCAAACGACAAAAGCATGCTTGACGACCTCGGGGAATATGATTTCGGAGGGCACGAATTCAAAATTTTCAACAGGATAAGCGACGGTTGGGCAAACTGCCGTTTGGATTTCGAGGAACTCACGGGCGAGGTATATCAAGATGCCGTCAATATCAGAAACCGCAATTTGGAAGACCGCTTCAACATAAAAATAGTTATGGCCGAATGGGTTTATAGCGGCCAAAACGAGTTGAACAAGATAAAAAACATGATTTTATCGGGTGACAATGAGTATGATTTGTATACATGCCGCGGGGCGGAATCATTCGGCTTCGCGCAGCAAGGTTTGATCAACGGCATAAACGAATTGACCAACATAGATTTCAGCAAAACGTATTGGGACGATTTTCTCACGAACCAGCTGACAATATTGAACCGGAAATATTTCGCGGTCGGGGCGTTCTGCACCACATTTTTTGATTACGCTTATGTATTGGTTTTCAATAAGCAGCTTCTTCAAAATTACGGGCTCGAAAACCCGTTCGAAGTGGTGAAGAACGGCAAATGGACGTATGATAAATTCGCGGAGATGTGCAAATCCGGAACAATCGATTTAAACGGCGACGGCAAAATGGACGCAAACGACGCATGGGGATATTGCGCGAGGTCAAATGACGTGTTGCCGGGTTTATGGATTGCGGGCGGCGCAAAAGCGGCGGAGAAAGATGGCGACGATGTGCCGCAGAATACGATGGGCACGGAAAAGTTTTTAGACGTCGTAGATAAAATATTTCAAATAACGCACGGAAACGATATATATTACAACTCGGACAAGCAAGACATGTTTTGCAGCGACAAAGTGTTGTTCAACGACGTCGATTTATTCATGCTGAAAAACCTCAGGGCGATGGAAACGGATTTCGGCATATTGCCGTACCCGAAATTCGACGAAAAACAAGAGGCATATTATACGCGCTTGGGAGGCGGGGATTTGTTTTTTACAGGCATAACCTCGACAAAAGAAGATTTGGAAAGAACCAGCGCCATTCTTGAAGCGATGGCTTGCGATTCCTTGAAAACTGTCGTTCCGGCTTATTACGATATTATGCTGAAAACCAAACTTGCGCGCGATGAAGAATCCGAAGAAATGATTGATTATATCATTGATCAAAGAGTATTCGACTGGGTTGACGTCATATGGGTATCGGAGATACGCGACGGGCCGCTCAACGATATGTTTGTCAAGAAAAGCAATACGCTCGTATCGCTGAACGAATCTAAATTGACAAGTATTTTTGATAAAAAACGCGACAGCATGGTCGAGGCTTTCTCCGGTTTGGAAAATTGACGGACAGCAAATATTTTTGGGGCGAAATCGAAAAATGGAGGCGTGAAAATGAAAAAAGCGGCAAGGATTACAACAGTTTTTTTTATCGTCGGGTTGATTTGCATGCCCTTTTTATCGTGCAAAACCGAAAACCTCGATGAAACCGAAAACGATGAAAACGCAGGCTATTCCAAAACAACCAAAGAACAAAAACCGGAATTGGAGCTACCCGACGTCAAATATGGCGGATATGAGTTCAGGATCCTAAATTCGCCTACGGTTGAAATGTTCGCGGACACCACCATCGTCGCAGAAGAAGAAACAGGCGAAAGCGTAAATGACGCGGTGCATAAACGAAACCGAATGGTGGAGGAAAGATTTGACGTCAAAATTGTGGAAATATTGACCGGCAGAAGGGAAATTTCGCCCAAAGCCTCCAACAGCATAAAATCCGGAGCGGACGATTATGATTTGTTCATGTTGGGCTTGGACGAGGGCGTTGGAATCGCCCAAAACAAAATGGTGGCAGATTACAATATAATACCGTATTTGAACCTCTCCCAGCCTTGGTGGGACAGGGACATGGCGCACGACTTGTCCATAGGGAACCAAAATTATTTTGTGGCCGGCGATTTTTCGCTGATGCACTACGGCAAAACGCAAGGCGTATTTTTCAATAAACAGCTGCTGCAGGATTTGGGGATCGAATCGCCATATGACATAATAGCTGCGGGCAAGTGGACATTTGATAAATTTCACGAAATGGGAAAAGGCGCGTCGAAGGATTTGGACGGGGACGGTGCCTTCACGGACAAAGACCAGTACGGTTTCGTGGCCTATTCATGGGTATATGCCAACGCTTTTGTGGCGGGCGCGGGACAACAGATGATCACCAAAGACGCGGACGGCATGCACGTTTTCAGGGTGGGCGAGAAATATGTCGAAGCGTACCAAAAACTCATGCAGATTATGCACGACGGCGATATGCTGCTTGACGGGCTTGACGGGCAAATAAACCCGGAATTGATTTTTTTGAACAACCAGTCCTTGTTTTACAGCAGCAATATACATTCGGCGGTCGGTTTGCGGGGAATGGAAACCGATTTTGGCATCATTCCGCTCCCGAAATACGATGAAACCCAGGGCAGTTATCACACCTATGTCTATCCGCCGCCCGCAATGCTCGTTCCCGTCACTGCATCGGATCTGGGCAGGACGGGCGTTATCCTTGAAGCGTTGTGCTACGAAAGCACGGATACCGTCGTCAAAGCGTACTACAACGACTTGCTGAAAACGAAGATTTCGCGCGATGACGAAAGCGAGGCAATGCTTGACGTCATATTCGAAAACCGTATTTACAGCATTACCGATATTTACTATATGCCCGAAACATATGAGCAGCTTTATAAATTCAGCCGCAACCAAAACGCCAATCTTATGTCGTGGATAGAACAGCACGAAGGCAAAATTACCGCAGCCGTCGAAAAAAACAATCAGCTGTTCAACGAAAATTAGGAGGGCTCGATATATGAAAAATATAGATTTGAACGGCCAATGGGATTTCATCGCCGATTTGGATCCGAAATACCATGAAGACAAAAAAATTTACCAAGTTCATCCATATTCGCAGCCAAAAACCGTCAGGCGGCACTGGCAAAAAGCGACCGTTCCGGGAGTGTGGCAAAAATACGGGGAGAGATACGATATTTTTGAGGGGGTATGCTGGTTTGCCCGCGAATTTTTTGTTGACGTCGATGAAATCACTTTTGCGCGCCTGCGTTTCGGAGGCGTAAATTATCTCTGCGATGTTTATGTCAATGGGCAATATGCCGGAAGCCACGAGGGCGGATATACGGAATTCACTTTAGAGGCGACAAAACATATACATAAGGGCACAAATCATATTGCCGTAAAAGTTGACAATCGGGCAACGGCGATCAAATGGCCGCCTTGTCTTGGGTATTTCAATTACGGAGGCATACACAGGGATGTGAGTTTGGAATTTGCCGGCGGCCCTTGTTTTTCCGACGTCGCCCTGTCCGCTGTCCCGGAAAAAACCGGCTATGAACTGAATGTAAAGGCGTCAGTCAAAAATTGCGGTTGTTCCCGCAAATTGACCATGGCTGTATGCTGCAATTCCCAAAGCGCAAAAGTTCCGGTTTTGCAAGACGGCGAAGTTGAAGCTTTGCTCAATTTGCAAAATGTCCAAAGCTGGCATCCCGACAATCCCGCGCTTTATCAAGTCAGCGTCACGTTATCGGACAAAGACGAAGTTTTGGATACATTTTCCGCGCAATATGGATTCAAAACAATTACAGCAGAAAATGCGGCCATAAAATTGAACCAGCGGCCTTTTAGATTCAATGGCGTTTGCTATGTATATGATTCGCCTGTTTCCGGGCTTGCAATGACGCCCGAACAGCTAAAAACCGATATTGCGCTAATCAAGGAAATGGGCGCGAACGCGGTGCGGTGCCATTATCCGATGGATAAAATTTTTTATGAAATATGCGACCGCGAAGGGATTTTGGTGTGGATTGAGCCGCCCGTTTATTGCTACCACCCCGATGACCGAGAAACCGGCACGCGGTTCTCCGACAAAGAATGGTCCGGTCTCGCGAAGCAGATGATTTGCGAAATGATAGACTCGGCTAAAAATCACCCATGCGCAGCGATATACGGCATAGGAAACGAATGCAACACGAAAAATCCGGAAGCGCAGGAATTCTTCGCTTCGCTTGCTTCGGCGGCGCGGGCAAAAGACCCCGGCCGGCTTGTCTCATATGCCGCATTATACGGTATTGTAGGGCCGATTGCCGATATTGTGGATGTACTGGGGATAAATTCTTACTGGGGCTGGTATGACAAAGTATTCGGCGGCAAAGGCCTTGCGCCGGAGGGCACAGCCAAAACGCAAATCATCGAACGCGAGCCTATCGACCTTTCCGCAATGCGTGAAATGATAGACAGGGTAATCCATGAAGGCAAAAAAGGTCTGGCGTTGTTTCTGACCGAATTCGGCGCGGACTCCGTGCCCGGTTTTTATGCGGCGGGCAGGGATTTGTGGTCTGAAAATTATCACGGCGAACTGCTCGAGGAAATTTTTGGCTTGGCTGACGAATATCCGCAGATCATCGGGTTGTTTCCTTTTTGTTTTGCAGACTACCGCGATCCTTCGAAAACGTCGAACGGCTATTGGAACGAGTTGAACCTGAAAGGCGCGGTGACATACAGCCGCGATAAAAAACTCGCGTTTGAGGCTATTCGCAAAAAATATTTGGGGGATTGAAAACCATGAAGTTGTTTTCGCATCTGAGAGATACTGTGCTCCCGTTTGTCGACAGCTGCCGGCAAGGCGAAAAAGATGAAATCGGAAGATTTCGCTATTCTGCCGCTACAAAAAAAAACACTCTCTACAGTTCCGCTTATGCCGCAATGACATATTCGCTATTGGGAGCGCTTGACAATCTGGATCAGGGCGAAAAGCGGGCATGGGCCGATTATTTCAACGGCCATCAGGATTCCGACGGACTTTACCGCGATCCTGCCATATATGGGCAAGGATGGTACAAAAACGATCCTCTTTGGTGCGGGCGCGCGCATTTGAGCTGCCATATATTGACGGCTTTGGGAAGCCTCGGATATACGGCCGAAAAACCCTTGCTGTTTCTCGCCCCCTATAAAGACAAAGATAAGTTTGAAAATTGGCTTTCAAAGCTTGATTTTGGCGAAAAGGTGGCCTGGACCGGCAATGAAATAATGAATATAGGCACATTGCTGCAATATTCGCGCGATTTCCATAACGACCGCAAAGCGGGCGAAGCCGTTATTTTCTTGTTGGAATGGCTCTTTTCGCATCACATCAACCGTGAATCCGGAATATGGGGAACCCTTGACGTTTCAGATCCGATCCGTCGTTCGCACGCGGTGCAGGCGGCCTATCACTGGTGGCCGCTGTTTTTCTACGACAATTATCCCGTACCGCATATGGAGCGGGCCATCGACACGGCATTGCTGACGCAAAACCCTTCCGGGGGGTTCGGGTGGGGCGTCCACAATCCGGATTCGCCGTTTGATTCCAGCGCGTGCGAGGATATCGACTCAATCGACCCTTTGGCGAGGATGTCCGCTTTAATTCCGTACCGGCGCGGCGAGGTGACAGACGCGCTGCTCCGCGCGAAACGTCGGGTTCTGGCAAATCAGGCGCCGGACGGTGGGTTCGTATTCTATAAAGGCAAAGAATTTGAATACGGGCATAGGGAACTTTTCGGTCCGGCCGATGCGGGCGCCATGTTTCCCACATGGTTCAGGACGCTGTCGCTGGCTTTGATCGACAGATATTTATGTAAAATAGATAATATGAATTCCCCGTACAAGTTTACAAATATCCCCGGTTTTCAATTTTAGGGGATGCAAATGTTTTTACCGGCGCATACAACGCGAAAAGGATTTTCAAACTTTAGACGCGCAAAAAAATCGCTATAAAAATATATTATATGTTCGAAAGGGTAAAATCAATGGTTATATTTCAAAAGATTTCGCCGGAAAACACGGCGGCCGCATTGAGACTCGCCATAGAAAAAGCGAAGGAACTGGAAACGGATATCATACTTGCCTCATCCACCGGCGCCACGGCGCTTGCGGCCTTGGAGCTTGCGGCGCAAACGGGCTATAAAGGGCAAATCGTCGCGATAACAAGCGTGTGGAAAGCGGGGGCAAATCCGCTTTCAGATGAAAACCGCAAAAAGCTCGCGGATGCGGGCGTGAAATTGGTGACGGCGGGCCATGCGCTGAGCGGCGCCGAACGTTCGCTGAGCGGCAGGTTCACCGGCGCATACCCCGTGGAAATCATGGCGCACACGCTGCGCATGATCAGCGAAGGCGTAAAAGTATGCGTGGAAATCGGGGCGATGGCGCTGGATGCGGGAGCGGTCAAAGAACCGCGACCGGTGGTCGCGCTCGGCGGGACCGGCAGGGGCTGCGACACGGCTTGCGTTATGACTCCGGGCTATTCGGCCAAGATATTCGACGCGCGGATTCATGAAATTTTATGCAAGCCGTATTGACATTTGTGGATTGCAGGCGGGAAATTGCTTATGAAACGCATAACCTATAACGCCCCCGTGATACTGACGTTCGCGCTATTGTCCTTGGCGGCGCTGGGGCTCGGCTATCTCACAAAGGACGCATCGACCAGATTGCTTTTTAGCGTGTATGGCAACTCGTGGACTGACCCGCTCGGCTATCTGCGGCTGTTCGGGCATTCGCTGGGCCATGCGAACTGGGCGCATCTGTCGTCGAATTTCATTTTGATTCTGCTGATCGGCCCGATGATAGAGGAACGCTACGGAAGCAAACAGCTGCTTTTGATGATGCTTGCCACTTCGCTTGTCACCGGGATAGTTTCCGTGCTGGCGCAACCCCACGCGGCGCTGCTCGGGGCGAGCGGGATAGCGTTCATGCTGATACTGCTGAGCTCATTTGCCAGTTCGGAAAGCGGGACGGTCCCCGTAACTTTCATATTCGCGGTGATCATTTACATTGGCGGCGAAGCCCTGACGGGCGCGCAGGAAATAATAGGGGTGTCATCAAACAATGTATCGCAGCTGACGCACATCGTGGGCGGGATATGCGGCGTGCTGTTCGGAATTTTCGGCAAAAGGAACAAGTGAATTTTTTGTTAATTTACCGAATTTGTTTTGCAATTTCAAAAATCGGTGGTATAATGTAATGTGCGCAAAATTATTTTAACAAAACGGGAGAAATTTTTTATATGAAACCAAAAAAGAATTTGTGTTTTTTGCTTTTGCTGGCGCTGCTGTCGGCCGCGATATGCGTATCGTGCGGTTCATCGGGCGAAACAAAAACGGACAACGCGAAAAACACCTCGGAAGATTCGAATGTTGCGGCCGAAGACGATGAACCCGCAGACTCGGGCGATGCCCAAAAAGCAAAACTCGACCCCCCCAACCTGCCGGAAATGGACTACGGCGGCGTCGATTTCGTGATACTCGACCGCTACGACGCTACAGTCGGCTGGAGCTGGAGCAACCGCGACGTGGTGCCCACCGATGAAATCCAGACTGGCGAAGAGATCAACGATGCGCTCTTCATGCGCAACACGATCGTCGAGGGCAAATACAACATAACAATCACCCATGTGGCCTTCGATCTCGGGCAGATCCAGGCCAAAATCAAGGCTGCGGTGCAAGCCGGCAGCGGCGACTATGATTTGTTCATGCCCAATATCGAAATAGGGCTGTCCAGCGCCCAACAGGGCTACACCGCCGATTTTGCGCAGTCCGACCCGATCGACTTGTCCAAGCCGTGGTGGAACAAGCGCTTCATCGAAGATGCGAACTTCAAAGGCAAATTGTTTTACGCGATAGGCGACGTCGGAATTATGGCAAACGACGCTACATGGATTTTGATGTTCAACAAGACTCTGCACAGAGAGCAGGGGCTCGAGGACATCTACGCCCTCGTCAAGGAAAACAAATGGACCATGGACAAGATGATAGAGATGTGCGCCAACGTGTCGAGGGACTTAAACGGCGACGGCATATGGGACAGGGAAGATATGTACGGCATGGCCACCTCGGACAACACGACCACGGGAATGCTCTACGGGGCAAACGTGAAATTCAGCGAAAAAGACGCGAACGGGATCCCGCAACTCTCGCTGAACACGGAAAAGACGCCGAATGTGCTCGACAAAATAATAGAAATCATGTACCAGGACAAGCACAACACTTTCAATTTCAGCGACTGGCCGAGCATACCAAACACCCATCTCGTCGCCCAGGAAATATTCGAAACCAACCGCGCGCTGTTTTACGGCGAGGTCATGCAGTGCGTGATACGCCTCAGGGCGATGGAAACGGACTTCGGCGTCATACCTTTTCCCAAATACGATGCAAATCAGGAAAACTTCACCCACGTGATATTGCCGAACCCCGCTTCTTGCGTGGCGATACCGATGAATTTGGCCGATCCCGAAAAATCGGCGATCATCCTCGAAGAGCTGGCGTACCAATCGGCCTTGTATTTGACCCCGGCATATTACGAGCAGGCTTTGAGGGGCAAATATATGCGCGACGACGACTCGTCCGAAATGCTTGACATAATCCTCGCAAACCGCGTCTGCGACATCGGCTATACGGGCAACGTGGGCAATTTCGTGAACGAGATCATGACCATGGCAAAAAAAGGCCAGACGAATTTCACCTCGATGTACGAGAAAAAAGAAAGTTCCGCGCAAAAAGCGCTCGACAAAATCGTGGGCGCGTTGGACGACAGATAAGCGCGCTATTGCTCTTTTGCTATAGATAAATTAAAATTTAAAACCGCCGCACACGGGCGTTAATTTATGGCTCTTGTGCGGTGCCTTGTGTCGTTTCGCCGTCCGGCAATATCAACGGAAAATGACCTTCGATGACATCGTGCATAAATGAGTCAATTTCTCCTACCAATTCCACATATTCGAGCAATTTGTTGGTTGAGCAATTCGTTGAGTGCGTTCGAAAATAATTGTATTTCCGCTTCTTGCGGCGGTTTTTCTTGCGAACCAAGCCATTCGTTAGAAGCTTTTGTTCCGCGTTGCATGATATCCTTGCTGCGCCGTTTTAACATCGGGGTTTTCATATGCGTAAAAATACTCGATGGAGCGAGTTTTACGCCTGAACAATATTTTTTAAAAATGGAATGTGAGCCAAATTCGCCGCTAACGGGCCAATAAGATGAATATAAATTTTCATCGAAAGCCAATGATGGTCGCAACGCATAATTGGTCGTATCAAGGCTATGGCATGAAAACATCCGCAGGGAAATTTCTGCGTCTTGCTCTAACCAAGCGGATTTTTCAGTTTTATATATTTTCGGGCATATTTATACGATTCGGCTTCAAGGAACGTCGATGGGACGATATACGCCAAAACAGAATGATTTTCAGAATGTTCCAACATTTCGCAAGCCCAACGCAAAAATTGGAGATACGGATTGTTCACCTGTTTTTGAATATTTTGCCTTGCATGGCGATTTTTTGCAGGAGGTCTGAAATCTTCCATTAACGCTTGTATTTTTGAAAAATCTGCACCTATATTCATTTTAGAAGAATCAGAAGATGGCGGATTTCCGATAACAAGCGTAATTGGACGCGACGATAATTCCCTAATGCGGTTGAGCTCAAACCCTTCGATCGTGTTTATGTTCGCAGGTTCCCCGCCGAACACATAATCACTCAGGGCATTTGCCAGCAACAATTCATTTTTCGAATTTCTGTCGCCTATTTCTTTATCAAGCGCCGCCATGCGATAATTTGCTAGCATATATGGAGCAGGCAATATTTCAATGCCACATAAAGTGTATGAATTATGCAAGATATCGTTTCGCCGTATTCTTTCTAAATTCGTCGCAAATTTATTTCAGATAACTTATCCCGTCTGTGTAATGGATAATCAACGTGCGGAGTTCCATCACCAGGCGGTTCAGGTAAAAATCCGATTGTTTCGCGTACAGTTTTTTTTTCGCCAGTGGGTTTCGGAAATGAATAATTGGTTCCAATATCTTCGCGTTCTCCAACGAGAACTATTCTTTTTCTGCGTTGAGGCACTCCGTAATCTTTTGCATCGAGAAGTTCCTTGTGGACGCAATATCCGATGGATGTCATTTTTCCCATCAATTCCCCGAGTATGGCTTTTCCACGTTTTCCTTCAATTCCCGATACATTTTCCATAACGAAAAACATGGGGCGGATTTCGTTGACAAGCCTACCATATAAAAATATTAATTCGTTTCGGCTATCGGCATCTTCACCGATGCGTTGTATAGAAAAACCCTGGCAAGGCGGTCCACCTGCAAGCAAAAACAATTCACCTTGTTTTAAGCCTATGATATCCATTAATCGCCCATCGATCATATTCATGATATCCTCGCGCATAACAAGATGTTTAAAATATTTTTTATTGCTTTTAATGGTTTCTATGCAATTTTTATCAACATCAAAACTCAGCAAAACATCAAATCCTGCATTGCCCAACCCTAGTGACAAACCTCCCGCACCCGAAAAACTGTCAACGCAAGTGAAACGCATATTATAATCGCCTCCTTTTGTTTTTTATGCCTGCGATAACGCTGGAATACGAATTGTTCACGGGCAAATCAACGACCCCATTTTCATTTTCTAATTGGGCTTTGGTTGGTTCAGCCGAAAAATATTCTATAAGCACGTCGACAGCGATTCCGCATGAAAACAGAGGAGGGACAGCTTCTCCAATTTGTCGGTAAATATCATCGGATTTTCCGCAAAATTGAAATCCATCGGGAAAACTTTGCAATCTCGCTGCTTCTCTGGCGGTTAAACCTCTATCTTGAACTGGATGGGTGTAACGCCCGCTCGCAGGATTGCGGGCATAGTGGGTGATCGTTATTGCAGGTTTGTCCCAACTGAGCCGCCCATATACATCGTAAAAGCCATTGATTTTCGTGAGGCATTCAGGTCCTGCTCCTTCAGGCAAATTCCCCCCATTGCAAGGGACTTTTTTTATAACTTCAATAGTGCTGCGCTTATGTGCGACCGCTTTATGCAAGAAATCGGTAGGATCGCATTGTCCCGCTTCTAGCGGTTTTAAACCCTCGATAGCATCGCGGACTGTTCTGTATTCATCAGGTTGCAAATAACCTGCGGGAAGCAAAAAATTTTTTTTCATTCCAATGACAATAGATCTAAATCGTTCTTGCGGAACGCCAAATTCAGCGGCGTTGTAAATATTTTGTTTGATAATATATCCAGATTTATAAAAAGAATTGCGCGCTTTGTCAAAATATTTCCAATATCGATTCGATAAAAATTCAGGGACATTTTCCATTATAAAAACATCGGGATTAACTTCGGCTACAATGCGAGAAAATGCTATAACCAAATTATTTCGTTCATCTTCCTCTTCGTCCCAGCGCTTTTTTCCATGAGACGAAAAACCTTGGCATGGTGCACAACCGATAAAAATCGCAGATTTGGAATAATCGAAATTTATTTCATCCAGAAATGTGCGAATGCTTGCGCTTGTATTGGCGATTTTTAGAATGTTTTCGCAAATGGCCAACGCTCCGAAATTTTTGCCGTATGTGTTCGCCGATATTAGATTGATGTCGCATCCTGCTAAAAAATTAAATACAGGCAATATTTTATTTAATGCCGCAAATCCAAGCGATGTTCCCCCCGCTCCGCTAAAAAAGTCGATTATTTGAATGGGGTTTGAAGCGGTAGCGCCAATTTTTAACGGCATGAAATCACGCAACGCAAGAGTCGCTTCTTAAATAACGCGGTTTTGTCACTACGAAAATCCATTTTATTTGTTTCGTTTGAAAATGCACTTTCAAAAAGTCTCTCATGCGAATACATTTTTCGATCGCTTCCAAATATTTTTCAATAACAATTATATCATATGGCATATTAAAAATCAAACTACAATTGACCATTCGCAAAAATATTTTGCTCTTCGGAAATTATATCATTTCAAATATGACAGCATGGCGTCATATTACAACCGAACATTTTGTTAATTTTATAAGAATTTTAAATCACCCGACCATAATGTCGTAAAAAATAGCCCACGCCTTGCAAAAGGCGCGGATTATTTTTTGCCGTAAAATTATCATATTCGGCTAAGAATCTTCGTTCAGGCGCTCCAAAAGCTCGCCTCCCAGTATCCGTATCCCGCTTCCTTTGAGTTTTTTGATCGCCGCATCCTGGTCGTCGAACCGCAAAATGACAATCGCGTCGTATTCCTTGAGGCGGCTCGCGAATGCGTACATGTACTCGATGGATATTTCAAAAGCCTCCAGTTCGCACAGTATTTTGTGCAAGCTGCCGGGGCGGTGCCCCGTCGCTATGGCGACCACGTCCGTAGCCTGCGTCATGAATCCTTTTGCCCTGAGTATCTCCATCGCCCTGCCGGCGTCGGACACTACGAGCCTGACAATGCCGAAATCGCTCGTGTCAGCGATTGACAGCGCGTGGAGATTTATATTTGCTTCGGACAGGCATTCCGTGACCTGGGCGAGCCTCCCCGGCTTGTTTTCTATGAAAACCGTTATTTGTTTAAACATATGGCATATCCTCACTATTTTTTTGATTTTGACCGGCGTGACATTCATCACAATTTTCTTTTGTCGATTATGCGCTTTGCCTTGCCTTCGCTGCGCGCGATGCTTCCCGGCTCGACGAGGCGTATTTTCGCGCTGATGCCGAGAGCGCTGTCTATCTGCTTACTCAAATTGCGCTCGGCGGTTTCTATTCCTTTCACATTGTCGTAAAACATCGTTTCGGAAATTTCCACTTCGACCGTCATTGTGTCGAGGTTGTTTATGCGGTCCACGATGATTTGGTAGTGGGGCTGAACTTCCCCCATGCAAAGCAGCACGCTTTCGATTTGCGAGGGGAATACGTTCACCCCCCGGATTATCAGCATGTCGTCGGTGCGCCCCGCCGGCTTGGACATTCGGACGTGGGTGCGCCCGCATGCGCATTGCCCGTAGTCAAGCGAGCATATATCCTTGGTTTTGTAGCGTATGAGCGGGAAACCTTCCTTGTTGATCGTGGTGATGACGAGGTCCCCCATTTCGCCCTCTTTGACGGGCATATCCGTATCGGGATCCGTTATTTCCGGGATGAAGCAGTCTTCCCATATGTGGAGCCCGTTTTGGGCCCGGCAGTCCTGCGAGACGGCGGGGCCCATGATTTCGCTTATGCCATATATGTCATGGGCGCGGATCCCGAGCCGGCTTTCTATTTCGGATCTCATGGCGGCGCTCCAGGGTTCCGCGCCGAAAATGCCGGCTTTCAGCTTCAAGTCGTTTTTGCCGAATCCCATTTCGAGCATGCTTTCGGCGATGTACAGCGAATATGAAGGGGTGCAGCAAAGGTGGGTGACCCCGAAGTCTTTAAGCATCGTGATTTGGCGGTGCGTGTTTCCGGAGGAAGCCGGAATCGTGACCGCGCCCAATTTTTCCGCGCCGTAGTGCGCCCCCAAACCCCCGGTGAACAAGCCGTAGCCGTAACCGACCTGCACGCGGGAGCTTTTGTCCGCTCCCGCCATGACCAGGCAACGCGCCATGCATTCGGCCCAAACGTCGATGTCCCGGCGCGTATATCCCACCACCGTCTGTTTTCCCGTGGTCCCCGACGAGGCGTGTATGCGCACTATTTCCTCCATCGGAACGGCGAAAAGCCCGAACGGGTAATTGTCGCGCAATTCTTGTTTTGTGGTGACGGGCAAAGCGGAAAGGTCTTCGAGCGTTTTTATGTCGCCCGGAATTAGCCCCTTCTTTTGCATCTTTTCGCGGTAATGCGGAACGTTCGAGTAAACGTTTTCGACGGCGGCCCGCAGTTTTTTAAGCTGGATTTCGCGTATTTGCCCGCGGGGCATAGTCTCTGCCGGTTTGTTCCAATAATTTTCCATAGTTGATTTGACCCTTTCGTGTTTATATTGTGGTTTGTTTTCTTCTTGAAATAAAAACCCCCTTTGCAGCCTTCTTGCCGCAAAGGGGGCAAATTATTTTTTGATTAATTTCACCCTTTATTTCGCGCAAAGCAAGAAGGCATTTTTGTCAAAAGCAAAAAAGCCAAAGCTAAAGCCGAACATATGAAAGGTGTTGTTTTTGATAATCGCCGACATCGCCCGCATCTCCCGTAAATCGATTTTCTCAGGACATTATATCACACATTTCTCGTTTTGTCAAGGGGTTTCAAAAAAAATTAGTCCGCGTGCATTTCCAAGCGGAATTTGCGCAGGTTCGAGCGGTAGTAGTTTCTTTCCTGCGCATACGGGCCCCAGCTGCCGGAAAACTGGATATATCCGGTCACGCTGTCTTCCATCCATTTCAACGGCAGCCTCGGGCAATAAGGGTTGAATTCCTTGCCCTCCCAATACTCCTCGAAGTGAACGAGCGAAAAGGGGCCCCAGGGCTCCGGAGATTCCAAAACCAGCAAATCCGTGCCCTCGTCGGGATTGAAATCGGCATGGAGGCGCCATGTCAGGAAAAGATAGCGTTTGATGCCCGCCAGATACGCCATTTCGGGCAAGCCGACAAAGCGGTGGATGCTCAAAACGGGAATCGATTCGTCGAGGCTATTGTGCCATGCGGGAACGCCGTCTTTATCGAAAGCGCACACATATTCCCAGTAGTTGATTTCCATGATGTGCTCTTTGGGCACCCTGCCGAGCCGCACGTTGCTGCCGTTGTCCCATTGGTCGCCCGATATCGCATAAACGTAATTGTCGCGGGCGTTTTCGTTGTCTTTGCCGAAATTCACAAATGCGGGCCCGCCGAAGCGCGACCCCGGAAACATGGGGCCGCCTATAGTCTTGAATGCCGGGAACCATTGGTTCCAGCGCGGATTGCAGCACAGTATGTGCGCATCGCATCCGGGCTGCGATTTTGCGCTGTGCGGGGCTTTCTGCCCGCCCAACAGGTTCTGGAAAGCGAGATAGATCATGCCGTCAACGGATATCATTCCGGATGGTTTCGGCCCGTTGCCGCCCCAGCCTAAATAGTCGTTCATGTGGTTGTATTTCGTGATTTTGTAATCCCCGGGCCCGCCCGAAAATTTTTCCACGTCCAAACCGGATTGCGACTCGCCCCAGCAGGGGTCGCCCGATGAAGCGTATATCTCCCCGTCGGCAGCCCATGTCATTGGGTATGTGTCGCCCTTGATCTCCGATTCGGGGTATGGCAGCCTTTCGCTTTGCCATGTCAGGGCTTTTATCACTTTGCTTTTTGGAATTCCGTTAAAATCCATACCTTTTCCTCCTCGTTTTTTGTTTCGTTTGTTTTGGTTGTTTCAATTGCAAGTTTTCCGTTTTCAAATTTGAAATTATATATGGTATATGCCCCTTTTTCGAAATCAAAGCTCTCAAAATCGTCGATGTACAACGTGCCCTTTGCCGTCTCGCCGTAAACCCACGGCCGTATTTTCAATTTGCCGCCTTTGAAAATGGCATCCGTGTTTTCCAGAATGGGCAAAATCGCGCCTTCCCGCACAAATACGGGAATTTGATCTGTTTTGCAGGTCAATGTGTGTTCCCTCCCGCCCGCGAACTTTTCGCCCGTAAACCAGCAATGCCATTCGCCCTCAGGCAAAAACAGTTTCGCTTCGGATTGATTTGCCGTCAGCGGATAGGCGATGATGTCGCCCCCGAAACTTATCCCATTGGCATACCCTTGGCTTTCCATGCTGCGGCATTCGGGGTAATCCATCTGCAGCGCCCGCACCGGGGCGATCCCTTGCGCGTGGTATCTGTAAAAAGCGGTGTACAAATACGGCGCCAGGGCCGTCCTCATTTTCATGAACTCCCGGCAGGCATCCCTGAGTTCATCGCTTTCGGGGAGGATTTCGTTTTTGCGGTTTTTTTCGCTGTCGTAATTTTTCCACATGGGATTTGGCATAAACCATATGTTCATCTCGAGCTTCGGCGAAAACACGCCTGTGAGCATGCGCCTGTACAGATCTTCTTTGCTTTTTGCCGTGCGTATTTCGGGGGAATACAAAATCCCCGAAAACCCCATGTTCATGACCATGCTTATGTAGTCTTTGTGGTCGTACCAGTCGCTGTAAAGAATGAAAGGGTATGGGGCGGCGTAGCTGTACTGCGCCCGAACTTCCCCCCAAGTCCGCCTGTTTTCGTTTTTGTACAATTCGTAGAACGTTTTTTGGTAGAACATGGGTAGCTCGGAGTGCATCTGCTCGCCGTCCATTCCCGAGGGGAATTCTGCGTGGTCGGGGTATGACCAGCCGCCCGTAAAATCCGAGCCGTCGCATTCGTCGCATTTGAATCCGGAAACCCCTTCGCACAGCAAATGTTCGCCGTGATAGCCACCGAAAATCCCCCTCGCTTTTTCAATCGACAAATCGGGTACAATTCCGCCCCACACTTCATAATCGGCGGCATACGGCTCAAGGGGCCCGTATATGTCGCTCTCCGGGTGGACGAAGACGTGTTCCCAAAGGTTCAATTTGTAGTTCATTTCCCGCAATTTTTTCAAAGTGTTTTTGTAGTCTTTGTAGTGCTCTTTGTCGAATTTGTACGTGCATGGATAAGCGTGGCTGTGCCAACCCGGTTCGAGCCCGAAAACGCTCACCGGCATTTCTTCGTCCCTCAGCAGTTTGGCCATGTCCAGCAATTCGTTTTCGTCGAATTTCCCATAGGCCCTGTACCAAACGCCGAGCCCCCAAAACGGCGGCATAGCCCCTCCCCCGGAAAACAAAACGTATCTGCGGCATACATCAGCTACGGGGTCGAGCCCGGATTTGCCATCCCCCGCAAACAAATATCCGTGCATTCCGCTCACTCCGGCTATTTCGGCGGTGATTGCGCCATTTGGCGATTTGCGCGGCTTGGAGCTCGCGCAGCAAAAACACGAATAGCGCATGGTGTCCAAAACAATGCCGTAACCTTTGGTCGAAACGTAGAACGGGACGGCCGAATGGGAATTTCCTATATTTCCCTGCGCGTCGGCATTCGTTTTCAGCAGGCGTTTTTGCCCCGCTTGGTTTACCTTCCCGCTTTGGAGCCCGAACCCGTAGATTTCCTCTGCGCCTGAATACGGCAGGCACAGCAGCGCGCCCCTATTGGTGATTTTTGCGGCGATGGCGGAAATTTCGAAAGGCAGGCCGCAGTCGGGCAATGAGTCCAATATTTCGGCCTTGGGCGGTTCGAGCGCATATTGGCTTGGCTCGAACTTTTCGCGCTCCCCGAACTCGAACTCATAAATGCCAGGGTATATTTTTTTTACAATCGGTTTGAAATCCATATTTTGACCCTTCTTTCTCCAAAATTCAATCAGCCGTATTGCTCGATTATTTTGTTGTACACTTTTTCGAGCGCGGCTTTCATTTTGTCTTCGCTTTTTTCTATCGTGCTGACATAATTTTTCTTGTCCCGGATCCAAGCGTTGAAATCGTATCCGGGAAGCCCTATGTCGTTGTAGCAGAATCCGAGGTCGTAGACGACGCTGTTTAGGATGATGTCGATCATTTCTATGGATTCCTCGTCCTGCGCGTATTTGGATTTCAGAACGACGTTGTAATAGAGCGGGATTATGTTTTTATACCCGTCAGCTGCCATCGCCTCCATTATTATCCCGACCATGTCGGCGCGTTCGTTTTCTATGTATCTCGGGATGCAGAGGGTGCCCGTCATCGATATCGAGCGGTAGCCGGGTTGCGCCTCGTCGTATTTCGGCAGGGGGAGTATCATGTATTCGGCGTCTATCTGGCGGAGCTCGCCGCAGTCAAGCAAATCGTATTCGGTCAGAAGCACCCGCCCGGACTGTACGCCTATGTGCGGGCGGTTCCAGGTCTCTTCGGTGTTGCCGTTGAACAGGTAGATTTTGTTGCCGTCATGCACGAAACTCGAGAGCCTGTCGAAAATCGAAACCATCTTTTCGTTTTTCAAAACAAGCGAAGGAACGCCGCCGCCGTCGATTTCGGTTATCTGCCCGCCGCAGGCGTAGACAAAAGTGCTGAGCTGCCAGCTGCCGCCGAATTCTATCCCGTACCTGTCGCTTTCGTCAAATTTTCCGTTGTTGTCGAGGTCAAGGGTCACAGCCTTCGCCATTTCGCCCACCGTGTCGAGCGTCCACCTGCCCTCGGTGACGAGTTTGTACGGCGATTCGAGCGCGAAATCGGCCACCATCGCCTTGTTGGCTATCAATACGACGACATCCTGGACCTGAAACGAGCCTGCGGCATAAAACACCTTGTTCGCTATTTTCATCGCGTTTATGGACGATTGGTTCCACCAAGGCCGCCCCAAATCGGCATATGGGACTTCCTGCCAGTCCTTGACCATGCCCTCGGAAGCGAAAGTGGCCACATTGCTCCAGATATGGGTGAAAAACACGTCGTATGAATTGTCGCCCCCTTTCATTATCTTGGTCAAATCGGCATATGAAGACCACGGGTCGGAACCGTATATTATGCCAAACTTGAAATTGTAGCGGTCTTCGAGCCTCCTGTTACGGAGATAAACTTCGTCGTTGAACTTTTCGCCGATTTGCTCCTCGGCGGTGAAGCCGATGTCCACGGGCGAATAAAAATTGGGCGGGACATATGCGTTGAAAACATTTTCGCCGAAATCCGCCGCAGGCAGGATTTCATATATGTCAAATTCCTCTTTTGTCGCGGTCTCGGCCGCCGCTTCGGAATTTTCGGGAAACACCCCGCTGCCCGGCCCCGAATCGTCTTTCGAGCAAGAAACGAACCAGCAAGCCGCAAGAAGCAAAAACAACGCGGAAATAATTTTTTTCATGATACCAACCGCTCCCTTCATCATTAATATTTACATTATACGCCAAGATAGCGGCAATGTCAATATTTTATTGCGAAAAACCATTGACAAATTACAATAATTGCGGTATAATCTAAGTGATAAATAACAAGAAGGGGGCGACGCCGCATGTTTGAATTTGAAAATCTGAGGCAAAGGGACGAATATGTGCGCAGCATAGGCAAATTGCTCGACAATTTGAATCAAGGCTCAAAAAGCAGCCGCGAAGCAAAAGGACAAAACAAGGAGGCGCTGCGGGACAGATATGTCGCGATGCTCGGCTATCCTTTGACCTGCGGCAAATGCGGGAACAATTCCAAATGCTATGACAAAACCGAAATAGCCGCAAAAAAAGAATACCTCGGAGATGACGAAAACATGGTCATGACGCGCTATCAGCTCGAAGTCATGCCGGATTTTTGGTTTTACGGCATATTGTACGAGCCTAAGGAAAAATCGGATTCCGGCAAGGATTCGTTCGTGATCGCGCAGCATGGGGGAGGCGGCAGCCCCGAAATTGTCGGCAGCCTTGTGCAGGATTCGGCCAACTACAACCACATGGTCAGAAGGATCATGCGAAAAGGCATGAAAATTTTTGCGCCGCAGCTTCTTTTGTGGGCTTCTGATTTTTACAAGGGCGAAAATTACGACAGGGCGGAAATCGACAAAAAACTCAAGCAACACGGGGGCAGCATAACGGCTTTGGAAATTTACTGCATCATGCGCTCCATAGACTATTTTTCGGCCCTTGACGGAATCGACGAAAACCGGGTCGGAATGGCGGGGCTTTCCTACGGCGGAATGTACGCGCTTTATGCGGCGGCTGCCGACACGAGGATAAAAGTGACGCTCTCCTCATGCTGGTTTAACGATCGCCTCAAATACAACAACGCGGACTGGACATATTTCAACCAAGCCAATTCTTTTTTCGACGCCGAAGTGGGCTGTTTGGCGCTCCCGAGGAAACTGTACATAGAAATAGGGAAAAACGACGAGTTGTTTGACCCGGATTTTGCCGCGGAAGAAATAGAAAGGCTGAAAAAATACGCAGAAGCCGAAAACTGCGCCGATTCGCTGAAGATAAAAATTTTCGACGGATCTCACGAATTTGACAAATCGGACGACGGGATAAACTTTTTCATTGAAAATTTGTGAACTTTTGCCCGCCATCTAAAAAACAACCGGAAACGGTTGTTTTTTGCCAAATTCGCAGAAACAAAACAAAAAAAGCGTTGACGTGCCGCATGGCGCATGTTATTTATGCGGTGTTGTTTGTCGCTGATAAGGACAAAATTATTTGTGAATAATTCAAGCGGAGACAAAATAGAAAAAAGCGAATTGATGTTTGACAAAAGGTATCTGCTCAGGCTGATAATACCGCTGATAATCGACCAGATGCTCGCCCTGACCGTCGGATTGATAGACACGATGATGGTGGCAAGCGCGGGGGAAAGCGCGGTTTCGGGCGTGTCCGTGGTGGAATCGATCAACATACTGCTCATCGGGCTGTTCGCCTCATTCGCCGCGGGCGGAGCCGTGGTCGCGGGGCAATACCTCGGAAAGGGCGAGCGCGAAAACGCCAAGCAGGCGGCAAAACAATTGGTGACTTCCACCACGCTGTTTGCGCTGGTGATCTCGGCTTTGTGCCTCGCTTTGAACAAACCCGTGCTTTCGCTGCTGTTTGGCAGCATAGAACCGGCGGTTATGGACAGCGCCCAGGGATATTTTTACGCGACGGCGGCCTCTTTTCCTTTCATCGCGTTGTTCAGTTCCTCTGCCGCGTTGTTTCGCAACATGGGCAATTCGAGGCTGGCCATGATGAACGCAATCGTGATGAACATACTCAATCTGACGGGAAATGCCGTTTTTATCTATGTTTTTCGCCTCGGGGCATTCGGGGCGGGGCTCGCGACTTTGATTGCGCGGATGGTTGCGGCGCTGTGCATGATGAAAACGCTGCGAAACCCGTTTCTTGACATACACGTCAGGTCGTACGGGCTAAAAGGCACAGATATGCAAATGACAAAACGCATATTGAAAATCGGCGTGCCCGGAGGGTTGGAAACCAGCTTTTTTCAATTCGGCAAGATCATACTGACAAGGCTCACGGTGACGATGGGGACGGCCGCAATCGCCGCAAACGCCGTGGCGGGAAGCATCGCGGGCGTAGCGGTCATACCGGGCTCCGCGCTGGGTCTTGCGCTCACTTCGGTGGTGGCGCAATGCGCGGGGGCAAACAAATACGACCAGGCGAACCATTACATAAAATTTTTCATGAAACTCGTGTTTACATTCATGACTTTTTCCAATGCGTCCATATTGCTCTTTGGTAAATCGATACTGGGCCTGTATCGGCTGTCGCCCGAAACATTCGACATCGCCCTGACGCTCGTCGTCGCCCACGGGATATTCGCCGCGTTATTTTGGCCTTTGGCTTTTACGCTCCCCAATATTTTCAGGGCTTCAGGCGATGTGAGATTCCCCCTGATAGTTTCCATTTCGACGATGTGCGTCTGCAGGATCGCTTTCAGCTACATATTCGCCTATTTCGGCTTGGGGGTTTTGGGCATATGGCTTGCGATGATTCTCGACTGGATAGTCCGCGCCCTGTTTTTTGTGCGGCGGCTGTTTGGCAACAAATGGCAAAATTTCAAAGTGATATAGATTTATTGGTAGCTGCCGTACTCAAGCCCCCACTCCACCATCTTTTCGTATGCCTCCAGCGGCACGTTGTCGGGTATCGAGTGGTCGGAGCCGAAGATATATCCCCCGCCCCGCTTCGCGAAGCTCACCTTGGCCTTTATCTCATCGTGCAGCCTGCCGAGGTCGCCGCCGCTTATGGTTTTCACGTCGATGCCGCCCCACAATGTGAGGACATCGCCGTAATCCTTCTTTATCGCAAATATGTCCATCCCCGCTTTCACTTCCAGCGGGTTCAATATGTCGAACCCGGCCTCGACGAACTGCGGCAGCAGCTTTCGGTTGTCCCCGCATGTGTGCAGCATCGCCTTCATTGCTTTGGAATGCAGGTAGTCGCAGTAGCGCTTGTGGCTGGGAAAGATGATTTCCCTGTAAAAGGCGGGCGAAAAGAACGGCCCGTTGGAATAGCCCATGTCCTCGGTGATATAGCCGATGTCGTACTCGAGCCCCGCGCCGAGGCAATAGTCCAGCGCGTCGAAAGCGAGCCTCTCGGTGGCCTCCACCATGTCTTTTATCCATTCCGGATCCTCCGCTATGGCAACCAGCAGCATTTCGGTGCCCATGCAGTATTTGTACTTCTCGAAGCCGAGGCAGGGCTCCATGAATACCTGCACCAGCGAATCCTTTGTGTTTGCCTGGTTGGTTTTGGCCCCGGCTATGTCCACCCGCCGCTCGTTGAAGGCGAGTCTGGGCTTGTTTTGCTCCCAGTCATCCCTGGTCACAATGGAATATTCCGACAGTTCGAGCGTCGAGGCGGATTTTTTCATGGTTTTGGATTTTACATTGTCCGCGCTCACGGAAATCACATATTCCTCGGTCTCCTCGACCAATTTGGTGGGGTACTGAAACGACCAGTCCACATAGGTGCCGTTCATCCCGTCCAAGCTGAAACGTTTCGTTATGTCGGTGTCCTTGGGAAGCCCCTCTTTTTGCCAGTTTTCGATCGTGGTCCCCCATATGCTCTCCCATATGGGCACCCGGTCTATTTTTTTGCGCTCCATCGCGCCGAGCACGCGCTCCCTTGAATTCATGCGCTTCGCACCTCCTTGTTTTTGCTTTGGTTACCATGATAGCACAAGTATTTTTTTATGTCAAGGGATTTGCATTCAAATATTACGCAAATTTTACAAAAAAATGATAGCATCTTTACAACTGCGAATGATACCATATACACAAAGAGGACACAAAAAAATATTTTGGGAGGCAAATATGCAAAAAAAGTTCAAAACAAGAATCTCGGCGCTGATTTTCGCGCTCTTGTTGACGCTTATGTCCGCGACGACCATATTCGCAATCGGTTCCGACGAGGCAAAACTTCCGAACGGACAGATAAAAAATATCATAGTCATGGTGCCCGACGGGATGAGCATCAACGGAGTGACACTTTCGAGGTGGTACAAGGCATACGACGCAAAAACCGGAAATATCGACGCGAATGTCGCTCTCGCGATGGACGAGCTCGCAAGCGGGCTTGTGCGCACATACTGGTCCGACGGCAAAACAACCGGGGCGATCACCGACTCGGCTCCCGCCGCGACAGCTTACGCAAGCGGCATAAAGACCAACGACAAGTATCTCGGGGTGACGCCCGAATCCACGCCTGTCGCAACTGTCTTGGAAGCGGCCAAACTCATAGGGAAATCGACGGGCATCGTCGTGACGTGCCAAGTCCAGCACGCCACCCCGGCCGCATGGACTTCGCATTACAACGACCGCAGCAAATACGATATAATCGGCGAGCAGCAGGCATATAACGGAATCGACGTCATGCTTGGCGGCGGCGCGAAATATCTCGCTTCCCCGTACCGCAAGGATTTTGAGAATATCATAAACGAGATAAAGATGATGGATTATAGTTATGTGACCACAAAGGACGAGATGAATGAAGTGACCGGGGGCAAAATCTGGGGGATGTTCGAGTATCCCGAAAATCCGGACGCCGCCATGGCCTATGACATGGACATAAAAGAAACCGCTCCCCAGCAGCCCTCTCTGGCCGATATGACAAAAAAAGCGCTGGAACTGCTGTCGAAAAACGAAGAAGGGTTCTTCTTGATGGTGGAAGGCTCAAAAATCGACTGGGCCGCCCACGCAAACGATCCGATAGGCCTTATCTCGGATATCCTCGCTTTTGACGACGCGGTCAAAGTCGCCCTTGATTTCGCGAAGCAGCGTCAGGACACCATGCTCCTTGTGATGACCGACCACGGAAACGGCGGCATCACGATAGGGGACAGCTCAACCGACGCGAGCTATTCCAAAGACCCGATAGAAAAATTCGTGGCCCCGCTCAAAAAGGCGACGCTGACAGGCGAAGGCATGGCGTTCAAGTTCGGCCCGGAGCGCGCGGACGTTTTCGCCGCCATGAAAGCGGCAAAAGAGCTTGAAGACAAAGAAGCTGACGGCGAAAATGAAGACGACGACGCCGAAAAATTGTCAAAAGAGGAAATCCAGGAGATAACGGCAAAATTCAAAGCGGAGCGCTTGGTCATAGCCGAAGCGATGAAAAAATATTACGGCATAGACGATTTGAGCGAAGAAGAGATCGACGCGATAATGCAAACCCCCGATTCGAGCATGAATTACACGGTGGGGCCGATGATCTCAAAGCGCGCCTCCATCGGCTGGACCACGGGGGGGCATACCGGCGAGGACGTGAATCTTTACACATATCTGCCCGGCGACGCGCGCATAACCGGAGTCGTTGAAAATACCGACATAGCCAAAATATGCGCGGGAGTATGGGGAATAGATTTGGCCGAAATGACAAAATCGCTGTATAACGACGCGGAGCCCGCATTCAAGGCAAAAGGTGCGAACGTCGAAATCGATCTGGACATTCAGTCGGGAGGCAGGATGACGGTGACAAAAAGCGGAATGATTCTCGTCATAAACGAAAACAAGAATTATGTGCTGCTTGACGGCGACAAGATATCTTTTGACAGCGTCGTCGTGAACCAGAGCGGAAAGTTTTACGTCCCGCAGATTGTCATAGACCTTATCCCGTAGATCATAAAAAATCAAAACAAAAACAATATAAAAACATGATAAAAGGAGATTGTTTCAAATGAAAAAAAGAATTTTTACGATGGCGATTGCGGCGGCCATGTTTTTGATGGCGATGCCCGCGATTACGGTTTCGGCGGCAAATGATATTTCGCTGGTCATAGACGGGGTGAAGCAAAATCCCGCAGTCGCCCCGGTCGTGGAAAACGGCACGACATTGGTTCCCCTTCGCATAATATCCGAAGCGCTCGGAGCGGACGTTTCATGGAATGCGGGAAAACAGCAGGCCACGATTTCCACGGCGGCCTATACGGTGGTGTTTACAATCGGCTCCACGGCGTACACGGTGAACGGCGCGAGCAAGACCCTGCTGCAGGCGCCCAAGCTGGTGAACGGTTCGACGATGGTCCCCATCAGGGCTTTCGCGGAGGCGATCGGGGCGAAAGTCGGATATACGGCATCTACAAACACCGCGACGGTGGATTATTTCACCACGATGACCGGCACGCTGAAAGTGAACGGATCGACCACCTTGCAGCCGATCGCCCAGGCGGCGGCGGACAAACTGATGAAAATGAACGGGAATTTGTCGATAACGATCGACGGCGGCGGCTCGGGCACGGGCATAAACGACGCGAAGGCTGGGACCGTGAATATCGGCATGAGTTCAAGGGAACTCACTTCCGACGAGATGAGGACCCTTAACGTTTACGCGGTGGCAAATGACGGAATCGCCATAATAGTCCACCCCGAAAATCCCGTGAAAAATCTCACAAAAGACCAAGCGGCCAAAATATTCCTCGGCGAAATCAAAAACTGGAAGGAAGTCGGCGGAAACGACGCCCCGATCATGGTTATGACGCGCGAAACGGGTTCGGGGACGAGGGCGACCCTCGAGGAGATGATTTTGAGCAAACAATCGATCGTTTCGACTGCGACCCCGCATTCCTCCTCGGCGCTCATCAAGCAGGCGGTGGCAAAAGACAAAAACGCGATCGGCTTTGATTCCATCGGATTTGTCGACGGCACGGTAAAAGCGGTTTCCCTCGACGGCAAACAGGCGAGCGCCGCCACAGTCATCAACAATACATACGGGATGGGCAGGCAGCTTTTCTGCTGCACGAAAGGCAAAGCCACGGGACTTAGCGCGATGTTCATCGACTATCTCAAAAGCGCGGACTGCCAGAACAACATCGTCGAAAAAGAAGGATATGTGAAACTCAGATAGATTGATTATGTGCCGGCTAAAAGGCGTGGCTTGTGCGCCACGCCTTTTAGCCGCATATACGGGTGTTTTTTATGAAAACGAAAAAAATTTCGGGAAGCCTTCCGAAAATCGCCATATATTTTTTGTCGGCGATAAGCATAGCGGTCATCGCGTTCATATTTTTCTTTGTGTTTTACAAGGCTTATCCCGTAATAAAAGAAAGCGGCATTTCCCTTTTTACCAGCGGGGGATTTGACGGGCAGATACAGCAGGCGTTTTATTCTTCCGAAGCCGAGCCGATGCTTTCGTTCGGTTTGCTCGGATTGATTTCGGGGACTTTTTTTGCCACCCTGTCAGCTTTGGTATTCGCCTCGCTTTTGGGAGTCGGGGCGGCCATCGTCATATGCGAGTACGCCTCAAAGCGCGTTTCCGGGTTTTTGATCATGGTGGTGCGGCTTTTGGCTTCGGTTCCCTCGGTCGTGTTCGGGCTGATAGGGATAATAAGCATCGTTCCGCTTATAGAAAAATTGTTTGTGACCGACCGCGGCAAGCTTGAATATCTCGACTATTTCCAGATGAGCGGACGAAATTTGCTGGCTGCGATAATTGTTTTGACTTTTATGATCGTGCCGATGGTCGTGTCGCTGAGCGTGGACGCCATCCGCTCGGTCCCCCACGCGCACAAAGAGACAGGCTACGCTTTCGGGATGAGCAAGTTCAGGGTGATATTCAAAATAATACTGCCCGGCGCGCGTTCGGGGATCACGGCGGGGATCATACTCGGCGCGGGACGGGGAATCGGCGAGGCGATCGCGGTTTCGATGGTGTGCGGCGGCGTCGGGTTCATACCGAAAGCTTCTTTCGGGTTCGTGAATCTTTTGGCGCCCACGCTGCCGCTCGCTTCAGCGATCGTCAACAAATCCGAAGCTATGGGCTCGAGTGCCGTGGAAGCGGCTTTGTTTGCCTGCGGGGCGATACTTTTGGTTTTTGGGGCGGTATTGAGCGTGGGCGCGAAACTCATAGAAAAAAGAATGAGAAAGAAGGCGGGGCACGATGAATGATGCTGGCAAGCACACAATAAAAGAAAAAGACCACACAGCATTCGATATTTCCGGGAAAATATACTCATATATTTCCATGGCGATGATAACGTGCGTCTTTGCCTTCATATTGATTGTGGTTTTTGGATACGGATGGGGCGTTTGGTCCCTGGAATTTTTGACAACTGAGCCAAACCCGTCGGCGATCAACACGGATTCGGGGGGAATACTGACTCCGATGATCGGCACCTTTATCCTGACGATAACCGGGATCGCGATAGCTTTTCCGTTTGCCTTGGCCACTGCGATATATCTATGCTTCTATACCAAAAAAGGCATTTTTAAAACTCTCGTAAAAAGCGCGGTCGATATTTTGGCGGGCATACCCACAATCGTCATAGCCCTGTTCGCCTTAGTTATTTTTACCATGCCGCAGATGGGGTTTTTGAGCGCCACGGTCGATACGAGGATAAACAGTCTCAGCGGGACGGAGCTTTCCTACACATACAAAAAAAAAGCCGCAGATCAAGGCCCGCTTGGGGAAGACGGGGATTTCGCGCAAGAAGAGCCCGATGGCGGCCCGGAAGGGGCGGGATACTGGAACGAATACGGAGAGTGGATCGAGGCTGATCCTGATGAAATCGAAGAATTTGCGGAAAACAGCGCCGGGCTCCCGCAGGGCAACACAAGCGTCGATTCCGGCGAAGCCGGGCAATGGGATATGATTCGCGTCGCCTTCGAAAACAATTTGGACGCGCGGATGGGTGCGCGGCAATATGCAGAGACAATCAGCGAGGCCTTCAATTCCGCCCTTGCGGAAAATAAAATTCCAAAAGAAGAAATTTTTGTCGATGCCGACAATGGCAAGCTGACGATAAAACTCGGCGAATCGGCTGCGGAAGCTTTGAGATTTCATTCATGCACAAACGAAATCGTCGAACAGGCGCTCGGCATAGCGCCCGGCGATGCGATATACCCCGGAGAGACAGGGGAATACGTCGTGGATCCATCCAAAATAACCGAGGGGAGCGTGCGTTCCTATGGCCGGAGTTTTTTGGTCTGCGGGATAACCATGGCGATCATGGTTTTGCCGTTCGTGATAAAAAGCATGGAGGAAGCGCTGAAATCCGTCCCGGTTTCGTACATCGACGCCGCGCTCGCGCTCGGGGCGACAAAATGGAGAACCATATATAAAGTCGTCCTGCGCTCGGCGATTGACGGGCTTGTGACCGGGGTCATACTGGGCATGGGCCGCATTATCGGCGACACGGCGATCGTTTGGCTTACGCTCGGGGGCTCCATACGCATGACGGGGAACCAGCCTTGGTTCGCGCCCGAAAACTGGCTGTCAACGTTGCAAAACAGCGGCAGCACCCTGACAAGCTATATTTACTATACTTCGCCCGCAGGCGAAGGAAATCAATACGACGTGGCTTTCGGAGCTTCGCTCGCGCTGATTATGATAATTGTTATTTTAAATATCGCGGCATCGGCCATCGGGAAGGCGGGCAAAAAAAAGAATGGATGAATCAGCGATAAAAATCAAGGATGTTTCGTGCTTCTACGGAAAAAATATGGCTTTGAAAAACGCCGGCATCGAGATTTCGCAAAACAGCATATATTCCTTCATCGGCCCGTCCGGCTGCGGCAAGACCACGCTTCTCAGGTCGATAAACCGGATGAACGATTTTGTGCCCTCATTCAGGCTCACGGGTTCCATAGAAATAGGCGGCGAAGACATATATGAGCTTCAGTCGCAAAAGCAAATCAGAAAACTGAGAAAAAGCATCGGAATGATATTCCAGCAGCCAAATCCGCTGCCTGCAAGCGTCATGAAAAATATGCTCATGCCCATCAAAGAAAACTATCATGGATCCGGCGAGGAATTTGAACAGAAAGCGGTCGAAAAATTAAAAACGGCCGCCCTTTACGAAGAGATCGAGTCGCGGCTGAAAAAAACCGCTTTGTCTTTGTCCGGGGGCCAGCAGCAGCGGCTGTGCATCGCCAGGGCGCTGATGCTCGAACCGAAGATCATGCTCTTTGACGAGCCGTGTTCCGCGCTTGACCCCATCGCCACGTTTAAAATAGAGGAAATGCTGAAAAATTTAAAAAAAGACCACACTATCGTCATCGTGACCCACAACATGGAGCAGGCGCAGCGGATTTCGGACTACACGGCGTTTTTTTATCGGGGCGAGGTCATAGAATCGGGCAAAACATTCGATTTGTTCAACGGACCCAAAACCGAATTGCTGCAAAAATACATAACCGGAAAATTTTAGGGCGATGATATTTGCGCAAATTTCGTCGGAAAACCTTGACATTGTGGATTAAATCGCATATAAAACAAAAAAATTGTCGCGGTTCCATCGGCAATAAAATTTTTTGTATTTAGTTGAAATATTTGTTTGTATGTGGTATAATGCATATAATAAATTTAAGTGAGTTTGAAATATGCGTAAAAAAGCTGATGGCAACCGCGAATACGCTGAATTTGTGGCAAGAGTGCGCGAATATACAGACGGCAGCGGGCTTGAGCTAACAGAGGCGTTAGAAAAGGCGGTCGAGGATTGCGTCAAGAGCAACATATTACGGGAATTTTTAGAGAAACACGGGGGTGATATTGTGAACTTATTAAGCAGGGAATGGAATTTAGATGAGGCAAGAGAGGCGTGGGAAGAAGAAAAAGCTGAAAAAATCGCAGAAAATTTATTGAGAGATGGTGTTTCCAAGGAAATTGTTATTAGAAATACTGACCTTTCCATTGAGCAAGTGGAGAAAATCATAAAAAAAATAACCAAGAAGAAATAGAGAAAACAAAAATTCCCGTTCAAATTGAAACGGGAAATTTTTATTTCATTAAAATTATCAACTCGGGCGATTTGATGCTCGCCTCGAAATATTTTCCGGACGGCGATGGCGGCATGATCCAAAAATTCGGGTATTTGGACAGGACGGGAGAAGAAGTAATCCCGCTAATTTACGAGCATGGGAGCTATTTCGAATATGGGCTGGCGGGCGTATGCAAAGAGGGCAAATGGGGGGTCATAGACGAAACCGGGGATGTGGTGATCGAATTTATATACGAACGCATAAATATTATCGACGAACGGCTGATATCCTTGCAAAAAAACGGAAAATGGGGTATAATGGACATAAAAGGCGAAATCGCCTTGGATTTCGATTACGACCGAATAACCAGATATCACAGCGGCAAATTTTTATGCGCCAGCAAAGATGGCAAATGGGGCATATTAAAAGTGAAAAAACAAAGTTCGCCATAAAAATCCGCTTAGGGAATTTTCATATTGAATTTTCGACAAAATCGTGATACAATACATATATAAAATTCAGAAGATAAAGCGAGGCGGATTGTATTATGCGGAAATTCAACGTGACCGGCGTGTGCGTGCCGGGCAAGCATTATATGGCAGACATAAGCGAAAAATTGAAAAAAATAAGGGAATTTATATATGGGGAATGCTATTTCACAATAAACCGCGCGAGGCAATACGGCAAAACTACCACTCTCAATATGATCCAACAAACGCTCCCTGCCGAATATATCTGCGCATCGATCAGTTTCGAGGGGCTCGGCGACGAAACTTTCGTATCGCAGGAAGCGTTTTGTCCCACATTTGTCGGTCAAGTCGCAAAAGCGCTGAAATTTACGCCGGTATCAAAAGAATATTCGGATAAGTGGGCGGATTGCGGCATAACCGATTTTAACAATTTATCCGAACATATTGCCGATATGTGCAAAGGCAACAAAATCGTTTTGATGATAGACGAAGTCGACAAGGCGAGCAACAATCGCGTATTTCTTGATTTTTTGAGCATGCTGAGGACGAAATTTTTAGCCCGCCAAACCGGAAAAGACTGCACGTTTCACAGCGTCATACTCTCCGGGGTATATGACATAAAAAATACCAAACTTAAGATGATAAGCGAAGGTTCGTATACGCCGGCTCCATCCGAAAGCAAAATATACAATTCGCCGTGGAATATCGCCGTAGATTTTGACATAGATATGTCGTTTAGCCCAAA
The DNA here is from genome assembly GCA_009782405.1 of Oscillospiraceae bacterium. The sequence continues at coordinate 1,152 of WRJC01000015.1, read as the reverse complement.
GGAAATATCGACAATGCTGAAAGAGTACGAAGCGGACCGCGGCACGGGCATGGACATCGCCGAAATATCGGAAGAAATTCATGTCCACACAAACGGCTATCCATTTTTGGTTTCGAGAATATGCCAGCATATCGAAGAAAAGCTTGACAGAGAGTGGAGTTTGGCAGGGGTGCAAAAAGCGGTGAACATCATCATATACGAACACAACACGTTATTTGACGATATTTACAAAAATTTAGAGAGCGACAAAGAACTTTACCAATTGCTGTACAGCATATTGGTTTTGGGGGAAAGCTATACTTTCAAAACCGGCAACCCCGTGATAGATTTGGCGCATATGTTCGGTATAATAGAAAACAAAAACGGCATCGCGAAAGTGTCGAACAGGATCTTCGAGACGATAATATACGACTATTTCATATCAAAAGACCAAACAAGCGCAGAGCCAAAAAAGATAAAAGGGGTAATTTCCGAAGCCATAAAAAACGGCAGATTGGACATGGAACTCTGTCTGCGCAAGTTTGCCGACCACTACGGGGAAATGTTCACCGAAAAAGACATTGGCTTTTTGGAGCGCCACGGGCGGTTGCTGTTTTTGTCTTATTTGCGCCCCTTCATAAACGGCGAGGGCTATTATCACATAGAGAGCGAAACGAGAAACCAGCGCAGGATGGATATAGCAGTGGATTTTGGGAATGAGCAGTTCATAATCGAACTCAAGGTATGGCGCGGGGAAAAGTACAACCAAGAAGCATACGGGCAGCTGCTCGAATACATGGAGGGGAAAAAAACAGATACAGCCTATTTGCTCACCTTCGATTTCCGCAAAGATGCGAATAAAAAACCAAAAGCCGAATGGGTCGAGTTTGACGGAAAACGCATATTTGACGTCGTAATCTAAGCTATCGCCCAAAAAGGGATTTTTATGCAATATTTTAAATATTACAGGGAGGAAATTTTTATGACTTCGCGCGAAAGGCTGCTATGCGCGCTTGGCGGGAATATGCCCGACCATGTGCCGGTGATGCCCGATTTATCCAATATGATCCCCGCAAAACTCACGGGCAAGCCGTTTTGGGACATTTATCTCTATCAGGATCCGCCGCTCTGGAGGGCGTATATCGACTGCGTGAAATATTTCGGCTTCGATTC
>WRJC01000014.1 GCA_009782405.1 Oscillospiraceae bacterium | reverse complement strand
TATTTCGACGGTTACCGCTGCGCGAGGCTGCCCGCCAATATGCTGCAGGCGCAGCGCGACTATTTCGGAGCGCACACATATGAAAGAATCGACCGGCCCCGCGGCGAGATGTTCCACACGAACTGGACCGGCCACGGTGGAACCACGGCGGCCTCTGCATATAACGCCTGAACGAGGGAAACGACAACTGAAAACTAAATTTTAGAAATGAGGTGCATTTTCAATGAAACAGATAAGAGTGGCAATTTTGGGGCAAGGCCGAAGCGGCAGGGACATCCATGCGGCGACTCTGAGGCACATGGAAGATAAATACAAGATCGCAGCCATCGTCGAACCGCTCGAAAAACGGCGCGACCGGGCAAAAAAAGAATACGGCTGCGCGCTTTACAGCGATTACACGGAGCTTTTTGGCAAATCGTCGGAAATCGACTTGGTGGTCAACGCCGCGCCGAGCCATTTTCACGTCCCGGTCACGCTGGACTTGCTCAATCATGGGTTCAACGTGCTTTGCGAAAAACCCTTGGCGAAAACGGCTGCGGAAGTGGACCAAATGATAGATGCGGCGAAAAAAAACAACAGGCTGCTTGCGGTTTTCCAGCAGTCCCGTTTTTTGGAGGCATACAAAAAAATAAAACAAATTTTGGATTCGGGCGAACTCGGGCGGATCGTCCAGATGAGCTTTCGCTACAACGGTTTTGCCAGAAGATGGGACTGGCAGACTTTGCAGGAATACAACGCGGGCAGCCTGTACAACACCGGCCCGCACCCGGTGGACCAAATCCTTTGGCTGCTCGATTATGAGGGAATGCCGGAGGTAACGTGCTATATGGACAGGGTGAACACTTTCGGCGACGCTGAGGATTACGTGAAGCTGCTCATGAAGGCTCCGGGCAAGCCGGTGGTCGATCTGGAGATATCCTCATGCGACCCCTATCCGAAATTCACCTACAGCATACAGGCCCAGTACGGCGGGCTTTGCGGGGACACCTCGCATATCGATTACAAATGCTACATAAAGGAAACCGCCCCCGCCCAAAAACTGACCAGGGAGCCGATCGAACATTCGGACGGAACTCCCGCGTATTGCAACGAAAAGCTCGAATGGGCCGAAAAATCCTGGAACATCAATGACAGCGCGGAGAATTTGGGTTCTTCATATGTTCCCGGAGCCCCGCCCGCAGACCCCGCGAAAAATTTTTATCTGATGCTGTATGAGCATATGGAAAACAACGCGCCGCTCGAAGTCACGCCCGAACAGGTTCGGCTGCAAATTGCGATAATGGACGAATGCCACAGGCAAAATCCCATGAACAGGCTTGAATGATTTAAAAGAAAGGGGAAATATTCATGAAAATAGGATTGATAGGAGCGCAAAATTCGCATTCGAAAGGCTTCTGCGATGCGATAAACAAAAAACGCCCGTGGGAGGACGTGTCCGTAAGCTTCATCTACGGGGCGGACGATCCGGAGCAGGCAAATAAGCTGTGCGGCGAATTCGGGCTCACGGAGTGCGAAAGCGAGGAGGAACTCATCGAAAAAAGCGACGCGGTCGCGATCACCTACCGCAAAGGCTCAATGCATTGCAAAGCGGCAATCAAAGCGCTGAAAGCCGGAAAGCCTCTGTTTGTGGACAAACCGTTCACCGCAAACGTCGAGGAAGCAAAGGAAATCGCGGCGCTGGCGAAAAGCGGCGGGGCGCTGCTTTGCGGGGGCAGCGGTTGCAAGCACGCGCCCGAAATAGCCGAGATGAAAAAAGATATAAAGCCCGGATCGACGGTGGTCATCTCGTATGCAGCCGACTCCGGTTCGGAATACGACGGCTATTGGTTTTACGGCTGCCACTCCGCAGAAGTGTGCCTCGAACTATGCGGGCCGGACTATGTATCGGTGCAATCTTTCAAAAACGGCGACGTCGTGGTGACCAATGTGGTTTACGCCGACAAAGTGTGCGTGATCGTCACGGAACCCAAAGCGTACAACTTGACAGTTTCGGTTTCCGCCGATGGAAAAACGGTGTGCCGGCCTATCCCCTACTATCCGGATGCCCCGGCGAGCGAGCTTGTAAAAATGGCAAAGAGCAAAATCGCCCCGCGCGATTACGGATTTTACGTAAAATCGGTCGAATTGACGGGCAAAATCATCGAAAGCTATGAAAAACAGCAATAATATTGTATAAAAATATGGAGGGACAAAAAATGGAACAAATAAAAAAGTATTGTTCTGAATTCATCGGAACTCTTGTCTTGGTGTTCATGGGGTGCGGCAGCGCGGTGTTTTTGGGATGCGATCCCAACGGGGGGCATCTCGCGGTCGCGCTCGCGTTCGGCCTTTCCATAGTGGCGATGGCCTATGTGATCGGCAACATATCGGGCTGCCATATCAATCCGGCGGTTTCGCTGGCGATGCTGCTCAGAAAAAAACTCGGCGTGGTCGATTTTGTCGGATATGTCATCGCCCAGATCGCCGGGGCTGTGGCCGCCGCCGGACTGCTCAAACTGCTTTTGTCGTTTGATTTAGCCGATTTGACCGGCGGGCTGGGATCGAACGGAGTCGCGAACGCCGGCGGCGCGGGCGGGGCCCTGATCGTGGAAGTGATCCTCACCTTTATCTTCATTTTCGTCATCTTGGGCGTGACCTCCGACGAAAGCAAAGGCGGGGTGGCCGGAATCGTGATCGGGCTGACGCTGACATTCGTGCATATCGTGGGCATACCGCTGACGGGAACCTCCGTGAACCCCGCACGCAGCATCGGCCCCGCCCTGTTTGCGGGAGGCGACGCGCTGGCCAATGTATGGGTGTTCATCGTCGGGCCGCTTGCAGGCGCCGTACTGGCTGTTTTGGCATATGCGCTTTTGAGCGCGGCAAAAAAAGGCGAGTGATATATTATGGAACAGCTAAAAATGCTCCGGGAAAGCAAAATCGTGGATCCGGCAAAGTTTCCCGAAGGCTATCATATGCGCTCGTATATCGGTGAAAACGGGGACGGCGCGGCTTGGTGCAAATGCTGCCTCGGGGGCGAGCTCGGGATAGAGGAGGCAAGCGAAGCGGCGTTTGAAAACAAGATGCTCGCCGACAAATATGTGAATCCCCAAAACATATTTTTTCTCGTCTCCCCGATGGGCGAAATAGCGGGCACGGTGACGTATCAATACACAGGCGACGAAGACACGGGCTGCATACACATGGTCGCCATCGAAAAAAGCCATCAGGGAAAAAAACTCGCCCTGCCCATGATTTTGTATGCGGTTCAAAAAATACTCGCGGACGGCAGGAAAAATATAGTGCTCACTACGGACGATTGGCGGATTTCCGCGATCAAAACATATCTGCGCGCCGGTTTTTGCCCGGTGATTGGCGGGGACGCAGAAATGGAAAAAAGATGGAAAGCCGTGCAAAACAACATATCAAACATATAATCGCCAGTAACAGATCGAGGTTAAACCTCATTTTGAGGTTTAACCTCGAATCTTTGTTCTTAAAACAAATCAGCCGCGCAGCCGTTTGACAAACCCGGTCTTTTCGTTTCTGTCAAAGCCGCAGTTTTCATAAAACCGCAGGGTGCTTTCCTTTTTCGACCCGGTCAAGAGCATTATTTTGTAGCACCCATGCTCTGCGGCTATTTCACATGCCCTCTCCATGAGCCGGGTCGCGTAATGCCTGTTTCGGTAGCAGGCATGGGTGACCACGTTTTCAATCAAGGCATATGGCCCAAGGTCGTGGGTCAGGTTTTCGATTATGACCAATGTGACCGACGATACGGCCTTGCCGTCGACTTCGCCGACAAGTAAATGATAAAAAGGGTCGCTTTCAAATTTGGAAAGTTTTTTTCGCCAAAGCGACAAATCCTGCGGCTTGGCCGGCGGCTCCGCGGCCAAATGCTCTGCATACAGCTCGCAAAGCGCCTCCGCATCCATTTCGACCGCTTTTCTTATAACCATTTTTTATCTGCCTCCGTGTTTTTTATCGCTTAAATCGCAAATTTTTAAAATTAAATAATTTTGTCCGCTTTTCTATTATAATACATTTTTTTTGATTATTCAAGATATATCTTAAATGAAGTATTGATTGGCATCGGCTATTGATGTATAATCACAAAAAAAATGATGGTATAGATAAAAACAAACTCGATTTTCGCATTATTTTTTCCCGACAGTTAAAAATTTCATAATTTAGACTTGCAAAATACAAAAAAATCGATTATTATATAGTTTGAAGAACAAATATTTGGGCAAACAATTCATATTATATTTTTGGAGGTAAAATTTTATGGCAGAAAAATTCAAAATCGGCATCATAGGCTGCGGAGGCATCGCGAACGGGAAACACATGCCTGCGCTGTCCAAACTCGCAAACGTGGAAATGGTCGCCTTCTGCGATTTGGAGGAAGAAAAAGCCAAAGCCGCCGCGAAAAAATACGGAACGGCCGATGCGAAGATCTACGTCGGGGCTGAAAGCTACAAAAAACTCCTGGAGGACAAGAAAATCGACATAGTCCATGTCCTGACCCCAAACAACATGCATTCGCCCATAACTTGCGACGCCCTTGAAGCGGGCAAAAATGTCATGTGCGAGAAGCCGATGGCAGTTTCGGCGAAAGAAGCCCAGAAAATGGTCGATGCGGCCAAAAAAACCGGAAAGAAACTCTCCATCGGATACCAGAACCGCCACAGGAGCGATTCGCTGTTCCTCAAGGCCGAAGCCGAAGCGGGAACTTTCGGAGAAATCTATTACGCCAAAGCCACCGCCATAAGGAGAAGGGCTGTTCCCACCTGGGGAGTGTTCCTCGATGAAGAAAAACAAGGGGGCGGGCCGCTCATCGACATCGGCACCCATGCACTCGATCTCACGCTCTGGACAATGGACAATTACAAGCCCAAATATTGCCTGGGCACCACTTACCACAAATTGAACGGCCAAACCGAAGCGGGCAACGCCTGGGGCGATTGGGATCCCGAAAAGTTCACTGTCGAAGATTCGGCTTTCGGTTTCATAGTGATGGAAAACGGCGCGACGATTTATCTCGAATCTTCATGGGCTTTGAATTCATTGGACGTGAGGGAAGCGGTGACTTCGATTTGCGGCACAAAAGCCGGGGGCGACATGCCCGATCAAGGCAAAATCAGGATCAACGGCATAAAAAACAACAAACAATACGTTTTGACACCGGGGCTCGACGCGGGCGGCGTGGCTTTCTACGACGGAGCGGCTGACAACCCCTCAGACAGGGAAGCGAGGCTCTGGATCGACGCGGTGGCAAACGGCAAGGATCCATTTGTGCTGCCCGAACAGGCATATGCGGTTTCATTGATCCTCGAAGGCATATATGAATCCGCCAAAACGGGCAAACCCTTCTATTTCGCGGAATAAAACCAAAATCGAAAAGGGCGGCTTTTCAAAGCCGCCCAAAAACAAAATCTCAAAATGACACGAAAAAAAGGAGGCTTATAAATGAAATTAGGCGTATTGACGGTAATACTCGGCGAACCGATAGGCCAAGCCGTTAAATATCTGTCCGATTTGGGCGTGCAAGCGGTCGAACTCGGCTGCGGCGGCTATCCGGGAAACAAACACTGCGACCCCGCCGCGCTTTTAGCGGACGGAGACAAGCTAAAAGATTTCAAAAACATATTCGCAGACAACAACATGGCGATAAGCGCGCTGTCCTGCCATGGAAACCCCGTGCACCCCGACAAAGCGCTCGCAAAACAGTTCCACGCCGACTTTGAAAATGCGGTGCTGCTCGCCGAAAAACTCGAGCTTGACACGGTGATAACTTTTTCCGGCTGCCCGGGGGACTTTGAAGGGGCGAAATATCCCAATTGGGTTACCTGCCCTTGGCCGCCGGATTTTTTGGACATCTTAGATTATCAGTGGAACGAGGTTTTGGTACCATATTGGAAAAAAACGGCAAAATTCGCGAACAGCCACGGAGTTTCCAAAATCGCGCTTGAAATGCACCCCGGTTTTTGCGCCTATAACCCCGAAACTCTGCTGAAGCTCAGGGAAGCCGTGGACGGCAAAACGATCGGCGCCAATTTCGACCCCTCGCATTTGTTTTGGCAGGGGATAGACCCGGTCAAGGCAATCAAAGATTTAAGCGAGGCGATTTTCCATTTCCACGCAAAAGACGTGGCGATAGATCCGTACAACACTGCGTCAAACGGCGTTTTGGACACAAAGCACTACACCGACGAAGCAAAGCGTTCATGGGTGTTTAGGACTGTAGGCTACGGGCACGATATGCAGATATGGCGAAACATCGTGAGCGCGCTTCGGCTCGTTGGCTACGATTACGTGATGAGCATAGAGCACGAGGATTCGCTTATGAGCCCCAAAGAAGGCCTTGAAAAAGCGATCTACTTTTTGAAACAAGCTATGATTTTCGAACCCAAGCCCACAGAAATTTCATGGGCGTAATAATAAAAATAATAAAGAGGTGATTTACACATGGCGCATAAAATGGGTATAATCGGTTACGGCGGAATGGCCGGCTGGCATCACGAAAACTCAAAGAGAATAAAAGATTTCGAAGTCGTGGCAGCTTACGACATAAACCCCGACAGGATAGAGGCGGCAAAAGCCAGGGGTCTGGTTGGATACGACAAGCTCGAAGATTTTTTGGCTGACCAAAGTTTCGACATGGTGCTCGTCGCCACCCCGAACAATTTCCACAAACCAATGACAATCGCGGCGCTCGAAGCCGGAAAAAACGTGATATGCGAAAAACCGGTTGCAATGGATGTTTACGATTTCGACGAAATGTACGAAACATCGAAAAAAACAGGCAAACTTTTTACCGTCCACCAAAACAGGCGCTGGGACAAAGATTTCCTGATCGTCAAAAAGGCGATTGAAACGGGGCTCGTAGGCAAACCGTATACGATAGAGTCGCGGATCATGGGGCAAAACGGCGTGATGCACGGCTGGCGCGCCTACAAGGTCGCCGGCGGCGGAATGGTTTTCGATTGGGGCGTCCACATGATCGACCAGATGCTCTGGATGATCAAGGAACCGGTTTCAGAAGTATACGCCAATTTGCATATGGTGAAAACCCCGGAAGTGGACGATTATTTCAAGGCTGTCATACGTTTTGACAGCGGGCTTTCGACTCAAATCGAAGTGGGAACATACAATCTCGAAAGGCTGCCGCGCTGGTATGTTTGCGGCGACGGCGGCGCCCTTGTCATACATGGAATGGACGGCAAAGGCAGGCTCACCCACGCCAAAGACTTTGAAATGGAGTGGACGCAGGAAGTGGTGCAAACCGAGGGCGGCCCAACCAGGACGATGGCCCCAAGGCCAAAAGAAACGCTCGAAGAAGTAGCGCTGCCGGAAGTGGAAACGGATTGGGCCGATTATTACCACAATGTGCTCGCCGTTTTGGACGGAAAAGAAGAACTGATCGTGAAGCCCGAACAAGCGAGGAAAGTATTGCAGGTGATGGCCGCGATATTCGAATCGGACGCTACGGGCGAATCCATAAAAATAGACAGGTATTACAAATAATCAAGGCCATATCATATATCCAAAGAGAGAGAGGCTCGCCTGAACCGTGGATTTAATGAACATAGACGACGCCATGGCCCGTCTGAACAACAACAAAAAACTATATATTGCGCTGCTTAAAAAATTTGACGGCGAAGCCATGCTCAAAGAGCTTTTAGAAAAAATCCAAAACGGCGACGCAAACGGAGCCGAAGCCACGGCGCACGCCCTAAAGGGGCTTGCCGCCAATTTGTCGCTCGCAGATTTGCGAAAAAACGCCGAAGAGGCCGACGCCAACCTGAAAGCCGGCGATTTGAATTTCGATACTTCGAACATAGAAGTTTCGATGGCTCTGACAAAAGAAGCCGTCGGGAAATGGATCGCGGAAAATTCGTAAAAATCAAAGGCAAAACGAAAACAGGGCGAGGGGGACTTCCCTGCCCTGTTTTTGATGGATATGCGGCGGCAAGAGCAGAGCCCTTGCCCTACGCTGTCTTTCACATTCGTTACACTATCGATTGGCGTGAACTGCATGTGAACGCATAGCGTTCACATTCGTTACACGTTCGCGTAATTGTCAAAATATCCCTTGATGAATACGACGGGCGTGCCTTTGTCGCCGCTTCCGCTCACAAGGTCGCACAAGCTGCCTATTAAATCGACAAAACGGCGCGGTGTGGTTCCTTCGGTTTCGTCCTTGCCGAGCAAATTTTTATCTTTTTTGTTTATACGTTCGACGATGGCTTCCCTGGCTTCGTCCCCGCGTTTTTCGGCAAATTCGTTGTCGGCGATGTATTTGAGTTTGAGTTCGTTTGGGAATCCTATCAGCCCTTCGGTAAACGCCGGCGACACCACCGGATCCGCCAATTCCCATATTTTTCCGACCGGGTCTTTGAACGCGCCGTCGCCGTATACAAGCGCTTCCACATTCGCGCCGATTTTTTTGCGCATCAAGTTTTGGACTTCTGTCACGAATTCTTTGCATGAATGGGGGAACAATTTCACTTTTCCCTCGCTCGCTTTGTTGGAGCCCAGCACGCCGAATTTTTCGTTGTATCCGCTGTTTTCCACGCTCTTGTTTAGTATTTCGTCTAAGCAGAACACCGATTCGGCGCCTTTTGCCAGCAGACGGCGCTTGGTTTGGCTGCGCGTGTGTATGTCGGCCGCGATCACATTTTTGGTGTGTTTGAGTATTTCGCAAGGGTCGTTCGCTAAAATTATTTCAACGTCCGAGCCCATGTTCCTGTACAATTCCAAATAGTCCACAGCGGTGAATTCATGTTTCAAGTCGCCGAAAAGATTGCGGAACTGCTCTTCGCCAAAAACGTCGGTGTATGGATTTACCCCCGATTCATAAATTTGTTCGGAATTTATGATGTGGTTTCCCACTTCGTCCATCGGATAGCTCAATTGTATATATACTTTTTTCAACCCTGCCGCCATTCCCTTCAACAATATCGAAAAGCGGTTGCGGCTCAAAATCGGAAATACGATTCCCGCTGTTCCCGAAGGGAACTTGCTTTTGACATCTGCGGCGATTTGCCCGATTGTGGCGTAATTGCCTTGGGCGCGCGCCACGACCGCTTCGGTAACCCCGATTATGTCCCGGTCGCATATGGGCGTTTTTGTTTCCTTGCTGTATTCCATCACGGAATCCACGACGATTTCCGGCAAATTATCCCCTTCGTGTATTATGGGGGTTCGTATGCCGGTGGCTTGTGTACCTGTTGTTCTCACTTTTGTTTTTCCTCCTAATTTCAAATGTTCGTAGAACGCCGCCAATCACCGTCGATGATTATACCATACAACGTTTAATTTGTCAATACAATTCTCAATACAAGATTTTTATGTCGGTTATAAATATATGATATTGCCGGGCGAGCAAAAAATACAAATAACGGAGAAAAATTCGATGATAAAAACGAAAATAAAAGACATATACAAATGCCCGGAGAGCCATGCGGGCGCAAATCTGACTGTGGGCGGTTGGGCGCGCTTCATACGCTCGGGATCCGCCGTCGGGTTCATCGAGCTCAACGACGGCAGTTTTTTCAAAAATTTGCAAATCGTTTTCGAAAGCAAAAACATAGACAATTACAGTCTCGTGGCTTCGCAGAACGTGGGCGCGAGCTTCGTCGTTTCCGGTAGGCTCGTCATGACGCCAAATTCAAAACAAAAGTTTGAAATGAATGCTTTAAAAATCGAAATAGAAGGGACTTCCGCCCCTGAATACCCTCTCCAAAAAAAACGGCATTCGCCCGAATTTCTAAGGGAGATCGCCCATCTCCGCCCGAGGGCCAATCTGTATTCGGCTGCATTCCGGATACGCTCCGCCGCAGCATTTGCAATCCACAGCTTTTTCAACGAACGCGGTTTCGCCTATATCCACACTCCGATAATAACCGCTTCCGATTGCGAGGGCGCCGGAGATATGTTCAAAGTCGTCATGGAAGGTTCCGATGACTGCGCAAGGGAATTTTTCGGCAAAAAAGCGTTTTTAACCGTTTCGGGTCAGCTCAACCTCGAATGTTTCGCCTTGGCTTTTGGAAACGTGTACAGTTTCGGGCCCACTTTTCGGGCGGAAACTTCCAGCACCCAAAGGCACGCCGCCGAATTTTGGATGATCGAGCCTGAAATGGCATTTGCCGATTTGGCTGACGACATGGAACTTGCGCGCGAATGTTTGGTTTATGTGACTGCTTATGTGCTGCGAAACTGCGGCGATGAACTCGAATTTTTGAATCAATTCGTCGAGCCTGCGCTGCTTATGCGCCTTTCAAATATAACCGAATCGAAATTCGGTCACATAAGCTATACCAAAGCAATCGAACTTCTCGATAAATGCGGCCAAAAATTCGAATATCCCGTAAAATGGGGGATGGACATCCAAACAGAGCATGAACGCTATCTTTCGGAACAGGTTTTCGACGGGCCGGTTTTCGTTACGGATTATCCGGCAGATATAAAATCGTTCTATATGAAAAGAAACGAAGACGGCAGGACGGTGGCCGCTATGGATCTGCTCGTGCCCGGGGTCGGCGAACTCATCGGCGGTTCGCAAAGAGAGGAAAACTACGACAAGCTCATCGAGGCTTTGCAAAAAAACGGCATGAAAGAGCAGGATTATTGGTGGTATCTGGAGCTTCGAAAGTACGGCTCCGCCAAACACGCGGGTTTCGGGATCGGTTTCGAGAGGCTTGTGATGTATTTGACGGGCATTTCAAACATACGCGATGTCTGCGCCTTTCCAAGAACCTACGGCAATGCGGAATTTTAATTTTAAAAAGAAGGGATTTTTAAAATGCTAAAAGTGTATTTTGTGCCGCACACGCATTTCGACGCTGAAGTTTTTCTGACTCGGGAGGAATATTTGATGTGGGGGTTTTCAAACATTTTGGATGCGCTCAAACTCCTTAAAAAAGATCCGGAATATAAATTCACGCTCGAGCAGGTTTGCTACATCGAACCTTTTTTGGAGCGTTACCCCGAATGCAAAAAATCGTTCATGGAATTTATCCGCGAAGGAAGGCTTTGCATAACGTGCGGAATGTATTCGATGGCTGACATGAACATCCCCTCCGGCGAATCGCTGGCGAGGCAATTTTTGAGAGGTGTGGGCTATTGCCGCGAAAATTTAAACGCGAATGTCGAAATCGGCTGGACGCTCGACAGTTTCGGCCATTCCCCGAACACCCCTCAACTCGTCAAACAAGCGGGTTTCAAATATCATGCGTTCGCGCGCGTCACGGATTTCGCCTGCAAAGATTTTATCTGGAGGGCGCCTGACAAAAGCGAAATTTTGTGCCACCATATGCCTTTTAGCTACGGCGGGATCGGCGGGGCGCGCGAAAGCCAAGCAGCTTTCGATGAAGCGATAATCGAGCGGGCCACGCAGCTAAAAAAATTTGCCGCTGCGGATGCGCTGCTTTTAGCGGAAGGAATAGACCTCGGGGCGCCGGATTTCGGCATACCCGCCCGAATCGCGGAATTCAACAAAACCCATTCGGACATAAAAATAATTTTGGCGACCCCGGACCAGTATTTTGCCGAAATGGAAAAATCGCGCGACCTGCTGCAAATAATCGAAGCGGATTTAAACCCCACATTCCAAGGAGTATACAGTTCGCGAATAGAGGTAAAACACAAAAATCGCTCCCTTGAAGAAAAACTCACCACTGCGGAAATCCTTTCGGCGATGGCAAAAAAAACCATTTCGGACAAAAATTTCGGGCTTGCTTGGGACAATGTGCTTTTCAACCAATTCCACGACGATTTGTGCGGATGCCATGTTGACAAAGTTTTCGACTTGATTATGAGCCGCTATGAATTTTCCGCGATTGTGGCCGACTTGGTATCCGGCGAAGCGTTGAAAACATTGTCCGAAAACGCCGACACTTCGGGAGAAGGCATTTCCGTATTTGTTTTCAACCCGCTTTGCTGGGAGCGGCGCGATTTTGTATCGGTGCATATCGGAATCGAGCAGGAAAACGCAGGAAACATTTCGGTTTTGGATAGCGCGGGAAAAGAGCTCCTTTTTGCACTTTCGGAGGCCAAGCATTATCCCGATGGCGGGCTTCGCGAAGCATTCGTGCATTTTGCCCCGCTTTTGCCTTCGATGGGCTACGAGGTGTTCCACATCGTTCCAAAAAGCGGAGAACCAATAAAAACTCAGCAGGAGCCAATAAACCCTGCAAAAAAAACCAAATTTGAAAATGATTTTTTTTGCGTCGAAATAAACAACAAAAACGGCGCAATCGAAAGCATTAAGCTAAAATCCGGGGAAGAACTCATCGATTCAAGCAGGCCCCACGGGGCGATGATGGTCAAACAGCTTGATACGGGCGATTTTTGGGAATTGTACGAACCTCTCTACGCTTCCGCTTCCGTGCCTTTCGACAAATCAAAACCGATATACGGCGCGCCGGGTTCGTTGTATTCAAAAGACATTGAAATTTCCGCCAAAATCTCCAAAAACGCTTTAAAACAAGAGTTTGCGCTCGATTGCGAAGATTTCGGCGGAAACTGCTTTTGGTCCAAGATTACGGTATATAACGATATTCCTCAAATTATTGTCGAGGGAGCCATCGAAAACCGCTCAAAAGATGTGCGCTACCTTTCAGCGATCCCCGTAAATTCGAATGCGAAAAGCGCGAAAATCATCCGCGGGATCCCGTTCGGGCACACCGAGACAAAACAGGGCGAATACCCCGCCGTGGATTTCATGGATTACAGCGACAACATTGCCGGCCTGACCGTTTTGAATGCCGGAATTCCGGGAAATGCGGTAAAAGACAGCGTCATTTCGATTTGCCTGATGAGGGCGGTGAGTTACAAGATGTATTCCGGAGGAGGCTATAGCGAAGATGAGTCCGCTTCCGGAGGTTTTGAAATCGGAAAAAGCATACCTTTCAAATTCGCGCTTTTGCCCCATAAAGGCGAATGCGATCCGGCAACTGCGGCGAGAGCCGGCAGGGAGCTCAATGTACCCGCAAGGGTCCATAAATGCGGGGCGCACAAAGGAGTCCTTCCCGCCAAGCACAGCTTTTTGTCCGCAAACTACCCAAACATAATAGCGACTTGCTTCAAATGTTCTCCGGGCGGATATATGCTGCGCATTTACGAAACCGCCGGAAAAGAAATTGAACAAGCGGAAATCAGCATAAATTTGCCGGGGATGTCATTTATGCGCGCCACAGCGGTGGATTTCACCGAAAAAGAACTTTCAGTTCAAGATGCAAAAACAAACGGCGGCAAAATTTGTTTTCCGCTCAAGGCAAACGAAATCCGCTCTTTCAAAATTGTTTGATGAAAAGGACAAAATCACGGGGGATTTATTTACAATGAGTTATTATATCGCAAACGAAAAAGTTGATTTAAAGTATTATCCGAATTATTCGTTTGAAGTTGGCGATGTGGACGGCGATGGCAAAATGGAATTTATTTCCTTGAATCAAAGCGGAACCCTGTTGAAAACTTTCAATTTAGAGAGCGAATTGCTTTTTGAAAAAAATCTCGACAATACCGGAAATTGGGGCACGGCCATTATATGCGCCGCAGATATTGACGGCGACGGTCGAGATGAAATAATAGTTCCGGCCGGCAAAAGCATCGCCGCCTTTGACGGAAAAGGGAACAAGATAAGGGAATATAAATTGGAATCCGGCAAAAAAGAAAGCTACGGATTAAATGTACCGCTTATCGGCGTGGCAAAAATTTCCGCATTTGAAGAGATTTCTATTGTCGCATATATTGCCGGAGGGGAAATTGTCGCCTTGGATACTGATTTCAAAGAAATATGGAAAACCGGAGGATTTCGCAATGATTGCGGCCACGAAATCCATTTTGCAGACATAGACGGTGACGGTTTTGATGAAATAGCTTTCTGCACGGTAGATTGCCATATTGACTGGAGCGGCAAACGAACCGAACCGAACGCGGGCGATTTGGTGCTTCTGGACCACGACGGGACGGTTATGCTCCGCAAAAGGGTAGATGGCTATATTGACGATTCTCATTTCGACGACATAGCTATGGGAAATTTTTTGGGCGAAGGAAATTTCCAAATATTGGTGGAAAAGGGTATCCTTCTTGATTTTAAAGGCGATGTAATATGGAATATATCCGAAAAATTTGAACACGGGCAATGGATAGCCCATACTTCCGCGCCGAATCATAACAAAGGCCGGATTGTCTTCATATCGGAATTATGGGGAAGCAATAAAAGAGGCTTGTTGTTTTCCGGGAACGGAAAAAACATAAAAGATATAACCAATATTCTGCCATGGACTGCTTTCGATTCTGAAGAGCATAAAAAATTAAATTTGAAGCTGCTGCCGTCGCGTTGCCATATTATACAATGGGCGCCTGAATCAGAGCCTGAGATATTCCTTTCGCAACAAGCGCATATGCCTTTTGTTTCGGGTCCGATTTCAGAATATCACCGGTGTTATCAGACAGTCCGGTTTCAATTGAAAGCCATGTTCATGGATTTGCAAGGAAATCTTTTGGGTGAAGCGCCGTTTGGCGACTCTCAAATCAAAGATTATTTTTATAACGGCGAAGTTCATTCGCGTATCGCGGACGTCGATGGAGACGGGCGGCAGGAGATTATATTTCCTAAGCAGGATGGCCGTGTAATGATTGTCAAAAAACATATATAGTCATAATGGCCGCATATTGTCATCGCGCCTCATTCAATTCCGATTCTGTCAATTCGATGATTTTGCGGAAATCCGCAATTTCGAGATTAATAAAAGTGAAAGCCCCGCCGATGCATTTGTAATGCGATTGCCCATCCATCGAAAATTTCACGCCCCTGCGGCAGTTATTTCCGGTGCATTCCCCGCAGTTCCAGCAATTGTTCAGCAATTGGCTTTTTATCGCGCCCGAAAGGTTGTGGTTTTTCAAATATTTGTCAATGGCGAATAGGTTCGCCTTGATTTTCAATTCGCCGGGAGATGCGAAAACGGTGAAAATCACCCGCTTTGCCTTTTTGTCGCTGTACGCGCATTTCCAAGCTTTTTTTGCCGGAGTGTACTGCACGTCCGGTTTCAGTTCGCGTTTTTTCGCCAAATCGATGAATTCCGAAGCGACCGTCCTGTATCCGTTAGCCAAAACCTTTTTTATTTCTTCAGGGGCATAAACCGCTTTGTTGACGCGGTTCGCCGACATCGCCCTGACTTTCCAGGCGCTCATGTACAGTTCTTCGGTTTCCGGATCCAAGACATAATCGGGATCGACCCCATTTGCGCGGATTTTTCCCGGATCTGCGCATTTTTTCTTCAACAATGACCCGTCGCAGCAGGCGCGGACCAAAAAATTCGATTTTCCGTCTTTTGAAAAATAGAAATTGTATTGCCCGAATTTTTGTTTATGGCTGTCCCACATTTCTTTGTCCAGCTGTTCGGGCAGCCAGCGGCCTTTCGAAGTTATTTTGGCGAGCGCTTTGTCCGGATTGTCTACGGGCAAACGCATTTCATATTCTGCGTAGTCGCATACAAATTTTTCGTATTCCGGAAAATCTTTGATATTTTTGATTGAAAATTTTTCCTGATAGAGAGCCGCGACCCAATCCCAAAAATCTGTTTCCGCTTCCTTTTTTGTGCAGTCAAGCGTAACCTGCATTACATATGCGTGGACCGGTTTCGTTTTGTCGGTTTCCCGGAGGCTGATTTCGGTGATGGGTTCGCAGCAAGAAGTGTAAGTCAGGTTTTTATTCTTTTCGTTTTTTGAAGGTTTTATGAGCCGCTCCCTGATTGTTTCGAATGCTTCTTTGTTCAAAAAATGCGCGAGAGTCATTTTCGTGACCATGTCGATTTTTTCCTTTCGGGCAATTGAGTATGAGTCCATTATACTACATTCATATTTTTTTGTCAACAATATTTTCTTGTTTTAGGAAAATATTTTTTAATTTGAGTAATTTGCCCTTGACAAACGTGCGTTTTGCATGGTATAATATATTCAACAAAAGCGAAGAGAGGAATCGTATATGCCAAACATCATAATGCAAAAAACGCCTTCATTCCAAGATAAAATTTCGCTCATGCGGGAGGATGCCGCTTACGACATCGCCGACGGAGATAGGTTCGCAAGAGGAGATTACAGCGCGGAAACAGCGGGCGAAAACGATTTGGCCGCGATAGGAAAAAGCATATCAAACATAAAATCAAAACTTTCTCCACCGACAGTCCCCAAAGTTTTCGTTTCAAACGACTGCTCTTTCAATTGCGCCTATTGCGGCTGCCGCTGTTCAAAAGACAAGCGGAGATATACCCACAATGCCGAAGAAATAGCGGATTTGGCGCTGGCGACGGCGAACGAATGCGGCCACGGCGTTTTCATCACTTCGGCAATATGCAAAAACGCCGATTACACCGAGGAGCTTATAATCGACACTTTGAAAGCGATCCGGCAAAAGCGCGGCTATGACGGCTATGTCCATGCGAAAATAATGCCCGGGACGGATCCGCTCCTGATTCGGCAGCTCGGGTTTCTCGCAGACAGGGTGAGCGTGAATATCGAGCTTCCGCACAGCGAAGGCTACAAAATATTGGCGAAACAAAAGACGCGAAAAAACATACTTTCGCCGATGGCGGCGGTGAATGATTTTTATAAGGAGTTTAATCCGTCAAAAGGCGCAAAAGCGCGTTCTGAAACAGGGCGGCTTTTTGCCCCTGCGGGGCAAACCACGCAAATGATGGTGGGGGCGATGGGCGAAAGCGACAGGACCATAACCGTCCTTGCGGATTCCCTTTACAAGAAATTCGATTTGCGCAGGGTTTATTATTCCCCCTTCGACGCTTCCGGCCAAAACGGATACAAAACGCCGAAATGGCGCGGGCGGCGGTTGTATCAGGCGGACAGGCTCGTCAAGCTGTATGGCATGAGCCCGGACGAAATACTTCCTGAAAATTCGCCGAACCTCGATTTCGACATTGACCCGAAAGCCGCATATGCGCTCCGAAACATCGGGATGTTTCCCGTGGAGATAAACTCCGCAGACTACGAAACGCTGCTTCGGGTTCCCGGAATAGGGATCACAAGCGCCAAAAAGATCGTCGCTGCGAGAAAAGCTTCGCTTTTGACGTTCGAAAGCTTGAAATATATGCGCGTTTCTTTGTCAAAAAGCAAATATTTCATCACCTGCAGAGGCAAATATTGCGGACAAAACATGTTGGGAAACCCCAACCTGCGAAACAAATTGTGGGCGGACGAATTTGTCTTCATGCAGAACATGGAACAGACTTCCCTGTTTTCTGCCGATATGGATATGCTGCCCATCGATTACGATGTCAGCACATGAAAAAATGAATATAAAATAATTGACAATTATATAGAAATACAACTTTTGGAGATCATGATTTTTTTTCGGGATCCTCCGCATTTTTTGCATCATTGGAAAACTCAAAAACCACTTGCTTCAATCCTTCTTTTTCGCCTATCGCCAAAATTGCGTCAAACGGCTTTCCGGCTTTGCTTTTGAACCCTTTCAACAAATCTGTTTTCCCTTTTGCCAAAAGTTTTTTCGCCTGCGCCATGCTGACGCTCTTTTCCGACATTTTTTTCCATATCGCAAATCCGCATCCACCCTTGCCGCTTTCGCAGGAGTAGCTTTTTGGCAAATCTACCACGTTTTTGCCGCACCTCGGGCATATGCCGGCTATTTCGCGGGTATTTGCAAATAGCGACGGCGCGTTTTCGCTCGGCGGGCTGTTTTTTGTTTCCGCTATAACTTCGTTCAAAAATTTGGATATCCCTTCCATGAAAATTTCGCCCGACAGTTCGCCCTTTTGTATTTCCGATAATTGTTTTTCCCATTTTGCCGTCATTTCCGGTTCTTTCACTTCTTTTCGCACCAGGGAAATATACAGTTTGCCCGCTTGCGTCGGCACCAGATTTTTGGCTTCGCGGTTCATGTATCCGCACTTTATGATATGCTCTATTATCGATGCCCTCGTGGCCGGAGTTCCCAAACCGCTTTCTTTCATCGCTTCTCGCAGTTCTGCGTCATCTATCGCCTTACCCGCTGTTTCCATCGCCGAAAGCAGCGTGTCTTCCGTGTATGGGCGCGGAGGCTGCGTCTGTTTTTCCTCGTATGTCATTTCAACCACCGGAAATACGCTCCCCTGCTCCATTTCGGGCAATATGACGTCGAATAGCGAATCCGCCCGTTTTGATTTGTCGGAAGAATCCTGCAAAACCGATTTCAAGCGTTCCTCCACGGTACGGTAGCCGTAATCGAGTATTTCTTTGCCATTCGCCGCAAATTCCGTGCCTGCTATGTCGAGCCCCACTTTCGTTGCCATGTATACATGAGCGGTATATACGGAAACGATAAGCCTGTATATGATCAAAGTCAGTATTTTCTTTTCGATCGCGGGCAAATTATTGTATGTTTCCGCCAATACTTTCGCCGTCGGCAAAATGGCGTGGTGGTCGGTGACTTTTTTGTCGTTCACTATTTGTCTCACGGTTATTTTGTCGCGGTTGTACCGCTCGGATGTCATATTGTCGTAAACCCCCGCGCCAAGCAGGTTTTCTATCAAGCCCTTGGTCGGCGCTTCCATGTCCGAGGTTATATAGCGGCTGTCTGTGCGGGGATATGTCACGAGTTTGTGTTCGTACATGTTTTGCATGGCGTCGAGGGTTTGTTGAGCGGAGGAACCAAAATAGCGGTTCGCATCGCGCTGCAAGTTCGTGAGGTCATAAAGCGGCGGCGGATTTTCGCGCTTCTTTTGCTTTTCCACGCTTTTGACCACAGCATCCGTTTTGCGGCTTCGCTCAATTATATCCTCTGCTTCGCTTTTTTTGCCCACTTTCGCATATGCCAAAAAGCTCCCGAGATTCGCGATGAGGTTGAAATATGTTTCCGGCTTGAAGTTTTCAATTTCGTCTTGCCGCTTCACGATCAAAGCTAACGTCGGGGTTTGGACTCTGCCGGTGTTCAACGTGCGTCCGTGCAATATGCTGTACATTCGGGTGAGATTCATCCCGACCAACCAATCCGCTTTTTGCCGGCAGTCCGCAGCATAGTATAGGTTATCGTATTCGCCCCAGTCCTTCATCGCGGCAAATCCCTGTTTTATCGACGATGTCTCCATGCTCGAAATCCAAAGGCGCTTCACCGGCTTGCGGCAATTCGTTTTTTCGTATATGCGGCGGAATATGAGTTCCCCTTCCCGCCCCGCGTCCGTGGCGCATATTATTTCCGTCACTTCGCCGCCGTTCATCAAATCTTTTAACGTTTTGTATTGCTGCGAAGTCTTTTTTGACACCAAAGTTTTGAATTTGTCCGGCATTATCGGCAATGTCTCCAATTTCCAGACTTTGAATTTATCGTCGTAGTCATCCGGCGCCGCAAGTTCGGTCAGATGGCCTATCGCCCAACTGACAATGTACCCGTTTCCCGCCATATATCCGTCTTTTTTTTCTTTTGCGCCCAAAATGCCGGCCAGCTCGCGACCGACTGAGGGTTTTTCCGCTATGACAAGTCGCATTTTCAACCTCCATTTATTTTTTCATGATACCATTATACATCCCGGGATGAAATATTGCAACAAATATTAAAAAAGACTTGATTTTATTCGAATTCCGGCGTATAATAAAAAAAGCCGGGGCAATAATAAAGAAAGCGGGGAATGGAAACGATGAAATATCTTGTCGTGTCGGGAAATCCGAAAAAAGACGGCTTATGCCATTCAATAATGGAGGAAGTCGCCAGAGGCGCGGCGGACGGCGGCGCGGAAGTGGAAATGCTTAAAATGGACGGAATCGGAAGCTGCCGATGTTGTGGCGATGGTTGGGGCATTTGCCCGAAAGAGCACAAATGCGAATACGGCGGCGACGGTTTCGAAGCGGCGCAAAAAAAAGTGCGCGAATCAGATATGCTTTGCATAATCACTCCGGTGTATTGGGGCGAAAGCGCGGAAGGGCTAAAAAGTTTCATGGACAGGCTGCGGCGCTGCGAATTCGGGCAAAACAGCGCGCTTTCGGGAAAGCAAGTTTTGCTTGTCGCTTCTCCCGGGGGCAGCGGCGGGGGCATGCTGACTTGTCTTGAACAAATGGACAGGTTTTGCCGACATACCGGCGCGGCCATATTCGACTATGTGGGAATAAACCGCTGGAACAACGACTACAAGCGCCAAACGGCATATTTTGCCGCCCGCGCGATGGCCGAGGGCAGAAAAGCCGGCGAAACGATAAAATGATTTTGATAAAATGCGAAAAAGGAGCAAAAAACATGAAAATATCTTTAAACGGCGAATGGAAACTATACGGCTTCGAGCAAAAGCGCACTCCGGTCATAAATTTAGCTGACTTAGAAGGAAAAGAATATCTTTTGGCACAAGTTCCGGGCGAGGCGCAAACCGCGCTTTTCAAAAATGGGATCATACCCGATCCATATGCGGGGATGGGCATGAAAAACTTGAGAAAATACGAATTTTACGAATGGTATTACACCCGGGAGTTTGAAATTGCCGATATGCCCGGTTTTGGCGAGCGGGCATATATTATATTTGAGGCTGTCGATTGCGTGGCGGAATATTATATAAACAAAAAACTCGCGGGCAAAAGCGACAATGCGATGATTGCGCATGAATTCGACGTCACCGATTATATCGCGGCAGGCAGAAACGAAATTGCAGTGCACATACTTTCGCCGATTCTGGAAGCGGAGAAACTCGCGGGCAATTTCACCGCGATCCAAAACGCGCAACAGGGCTGCTACGAAGCTTTGAGTTTGCGCAGGCCCGTTTCGTCCTACGGCTGGGACATTTTGTGCCGAGCCGTCACAAGCGGCATATGCCGCGACGTCTTTTTCGAATACAGGCCGAACAATCAAATAAAACAATTTTATGTGACCACCAATTCGGTGCACAGGCAATCCGGCAAGTCGGGCGCATATCTGAACGTGATGTATCAAATACAGACGGATATATGCGAATACAAAGATTTGTCGCTCGCAGTCGAGATATTCGACGGCGAAAAACTCGTTTTGTCCCATTTGCATGAAATATGGTTTGTCACGGGGGCATTTGGGATATGGTTCGACGATTGCAAGTTGTGGTGGCCGCGCGGCTACGGCGAAGCCCGGGTATATAATGTAAAAGCCTCGCTTGTTTGCAAAGGCGCTGTCTTGAACTCGATTGAAACGACGCTTGGCATACGGACATTGGAATTGAAGCGCACAGCGGTCACTTCCCTCGATAATCCCGGAGATTTCAAGTTTATCGTCAATGGGGAGCCGATAATGTGCAAAGGTTCGAACTGGGTTCCCTTAGACGCTTTCCATTCAAATGACAAAAACAGATATGGCGATGCCCTCGCGCTTTTTTCCGATACGAATTGCAACATTTTGCGTTGCTGGGGAGGCAATCTCTATGAAGACCACGATTTCTTCGATTTGTGCGACAAATACGGAATAATGGTTTGGCAGGATTTTTCCATGGCTTGCGCCTTGTATCCCCGAAATCCCGAATTTTACGAAAAAATGCGCCTCGAGGCGATCTCGGTGGTCAGAAAACTGCGCTGCCACCCGTCGATTGTTTTATGGGCGGGGGACAATGAATGCGACTACAATTACGCGAGCCGCAAGATGGATCCGAATTCAAATTACCTCACCCGCGAACTCTTAAAGACAATCGTCGAAAACGAAGACCCGTCAAGGCCGTATTTGCCCAGTTCGCCGTATTTTTCGCCCGAAGCCTATGCGACGGGGAACCCTTTCGGGCATATGCCGGAAGACCATTTGTGGGGCGCGAGGGATACTTTCAAAGCGGAATTTTACCATAATAAAACAGTGCATTTCATCAGCGAAACCGGTTATCACGGCTGCCCTTCGAAATCTTCCCTGGAAAAATTTTTGTCGCCGGAAAAATTGTTCCCATATCAGGACAACGAAGAATGGATACTGCATTCTGCCGACGCATTCGGCAAAAACGGAAACTACGCATACAGAGTCGAGCTGATGGCAAACCAGATAAAAGAATATTTCGGAATATGCCCCGACAATCTCGAAGATTTCATTTTGGCCTCCCAGATAAACCAGGCGGAAGCCAAGAAGCATTTCATCGAAACCACCCGCTTGGCCAAATGGCGCAGGACCGGCATAATCTGGTGGAACATGATAGACGGGTGGCCGCAGTTTTCAGATGCAGTCGCCGATTATTATTTCAACAAAAAATTGGCTTATCATTATATCAAGCGCGTGCAAAACCCGATTTGCGTAATGCTGGCCGAACCCGAAAACTGGCGTTGTGAAGTCAAAGTTTCAAATGACACATTGGAAAGCCATTTTGGCAAATACAGGCTTTGGGACGGGGAAACCGGAGAAACGATAAGCGATGGAGGCTTTCATTCGCCGGCAAATTCAAACGCGCATATCGCAAATATAAATGTTTCGCACGGCGAAAAGCGGCTTATTTTGATCGAGTGGGAGATCGGCGGCAAAAAGTCTTGCAACCATTATGTGCTCGGCCATTTTCCAATGGAGCTGGCCCGATACAAAAATTGGCTCAAAATCATCGCGAGCCTCGACAATGCGTTTGATTGCGCATCAATTGGAAAATAAAGTGGTTTTTATGATTTCGGGAGATTTTGCGTTTTTCCATTTTCCTCCGACAAATATGCATCAAGCTTGTCCATGACCTCATGGAAATCGAGCGGTTTGCCGACATGTCCGTTCATTCCCGCCGCAAGGCAATTTTCGACGTCTTCTTTGAACACGTTTGCGCTCATGGCGATGATGGGGATCGTTTCGGCTTTGGGCATTCCGAGTTTCCGTATGGCTCGCGTCGCTTCAAGTCCGTCCATTTCCGGCATCTGCATATCCATGAATATCAGATCGTAAATGTCGGGGTCTGCGGCGAACATATCGAGCGCTTTCCTGCCATTTTCCGCGCAGTCTATTTTTATGCCCGTCGGTTCAAGCAGCGCAAAAACGATTTCCTTGTTTATTTCGACGTCCTCTGCCAGCAATATCCGAAATTTTGCGAATTGTCCCGTTTTTTTTGGTTGCGCGCCAAATGTTTGCCGCTTCCCGCAAGTCGGGAATTCTTCGCTTGATTTCAATTGGACCGTAAAAGCGAAGGTGGCGCCTTTGCCGAGTTCGGATTCGACCCATATTCTTCCGCCCATCATTTCTATGATGTTTTTCGAAATGGCAAGCCCGAGGCCCGTTCCGCCAAATCTGCGCGATATGCCGTTTTCGGCTTGTTGGAAAGGTTGGAACAATTTGGATTGTTGTTCCCTGCCTATGCCGACTCCCGTGTCGGCAATTGAAATCTGTATTGAGCAGAAATCGTTTTTTTCGACCAAATATTTCGCATTCAGCGTTATAGAGCCTTCCATCGGCGTGAATTTTACTGCGTTGCCGAGCAAATTCGCGATAGCCTGAGACAAGCGCTGTTCATCGCCCCACAATTTTCTGGGGATGGAGCCATCGAAATGCATGGAAAAAATTTGTTTTTTTTCGTCTATTTGGGCGCGGTTTATTTCGAGAGCCCGCAGCAACATTTTTTCGAATTCGAATTCTGCGGGCGAAAGCTCAAATTTGCCCGATTCGATTTTGGACATATCCAAAACGTCGTCGATGACGCCGAGGAGATGTTTGGACGCTTCGTTGATTTTCGCAAAATAATATCGCATCCTTTCCGTATCGTCAGCCGCCATCCCCAGATTCGCCATTCCGATGATCGCATTCATGGGCGTCCGCATTTCATGGCTCATATTCGCCAAAAATTCGGATTTGGAACGGTTTGCCTGTTCTGCCAATTCCAGCATGTGCTTTTGTTCGTCCGCTTCTTTTATGTGTGAAATGTCGGCAAAACTCTCGATTAACGCCGCTCGCCCGCCATATTGTATTTTTGCCACTGATTTTATAATTTGGACGGCGGATCCGTCCGCTTTTACAAATTTCCGCTCGCTGCGGTCTACTGTCTGCTCCAAATCTAAAATCGGGCATTTTTGCGCGGGACAAAAAACTTTTTGGCATATCTTGCCGAGCATATCTTCTTTGGGCCCGCCGTACATATGGACTGCGACGGGATTTACGTTCAATATTTCCCGGGTTTCCGAATCTATGACGGCGATTCCGCTTTCGACGTTGTTCCATATCGTTTCAAATTGTCCCGGAGCGTTCGCATTTTCCGTATTTTTCGCCTCGCAGCCATTTTCCGGCAGTTGCGTTTCCATTTCCATATAAACCCCCCGTTTTTCCATATATGCCCATTATATCAGATTTTCGCGGATTTTTCAAGTATTTTGCGAATATTTTAATTTATTGCCAACGCAGAAAAGAAGCGCCCAAACGGGCTTTTGGCCCGGGGCGCCATCTTGTTCAAATTTTAACTTTTACAATATTTTTTTAAAATTGTCGATGCAAGCTTTTATTCCGGTTTTCGCGTCCGCTTCTTCATACTCGACTATAAAGTATTCGGTGTTTCCTATCGAATTGCAAAATTTCACGGTTTTGTCCCAGTCAATGTCGTCTTCGCCGACAGGGACCCCCATTCCTTTCGTCAGCGAATACGGCTTGATATGCACCGTTCTGGCTCTTCCCGGATATCTTTCGAGCACAGCAACCGGTTCCGTCCCAGCCGCGTATGTGTTTCCCATGTCGAGTTGCATAACCACGTCGGAAACGGTATTTTTGGCGATTATATCCCACGGGAATTCGTCGGATCCTTCTGTGGGCTTGAATTCCACGCTATGGGAGTGCAATCCCGTGTACATCCCGTGTTTTTTGAGCTGGGCGGCTATTTCGTTTAATTTGGCAGCAGCTTCGAGCCATTCTTCTTTTGTCGTTTTTTCTTTCCAAGCGAAAGGGAGCCCCGGGCAAATGAGATATTTGTTGCCTATGACTTTGTTGTAAGCCGCATACATTTCCAAAATGTCCGGCTTGCTGATATAATCCCAGGAAGCGTGCCAGCCGCAGCATTCAAGCCCGAAATCATCGAGCAGCTTTTTCAATTCTTCGGCCCCCATCGTCACAGGTCCGAACATATCCACTGCTTCGTAGCCGCATTCTTTGGTAAGCTTGAAAGCTTCCGCCGGGCTTTTTGCGTAAATGTCGCGGATGGAATAAATTTGGAGCCCGATTTTTTTTGTCGCCATACCTAATTACCTCTCTTTTTAATATATAATAATTATCGCTACGGATTTCAATTGTAGCCGTTCGGATGGCTTTTATGCCATTTCCACGCCGATTCTATTATGCTCTCGATAGTTTTATATTGTTTTTTCCACCCCAAAACCCTTTCGGCTTTTTCGCTCGAAGCTATCAATATGTCAGGGTCGCCGGGCCTCCTTTGCGCGATTTCGGCGGGAATTTCGCATCCGGTGATTTTTCTCGCGGTATTCACGATTTCGAGGTTTGAATACCCGCCGCCGCTCCCCAAATTGAAACAATCGGATTTGTTTTTGTTTTTTAGATATTCCAGCGCTTTTATGTGCGCCTCGATCAGATCCTCCACATGGATATAGTCCCTGACATTCGTGCCGTCGGGGGTGTTGTAATCGCCGCCGTAGATATATATTTTTTCGGATTTTTTGTTTGCCACTTGCAACACTATAGGTATCAGATGCGTTTCGGTCGCATGGTCTTCGCCTATTTCCCCGGTTTTGTATGCGCCCGCCACGTTGAAATACCTCAGAGAAACGTATTTCAATCCATATGCCCGGTCGAAGCAAGCGAGCATTTTTTCGATTGCGAGTTTCGTGTCCCCGTAAGTGTTTATCGGGTTTTGCTCGTCGCTTTCTGATACCGGTATGTTTTTCGGTATGCCGTAAGTCGAGGCGGTCGAGCTGAACACCATATATTTCACGCCATATTCGATCATGGCATTTAGGAGTTCCAATGTGGCCACGACGTTGTTTTTGTAGTATATATAGGGCGTGCCCTGGCTTTCGCCGACAAGGGAACAAGCGGCGAAATGCATGACCCCTTCGATTCTGTTTTCGCCGAACACTTTGCACAGCAACTCCCTGTCACCCACGTCGCCTTTGTAAAATTTGGCGCCGCTCGGTTTCAGCGCCTTTTCGTGCCCTTTCGCGAGGTTGTCGATTACAACAGTCTCGCGGCCTATGTCATCTAAAATTTTCACCGCGTGGCTTCCGATGTACCCCGCCCCGCCCGTAACCAGTATCGCCATACAATACTCTCCTTATAGCTGCCTTTTTATATGTTTTGCCCCATCAATTTTACCATCACGGCCTTTTGCGCATGCAGCCTGTTTTCCGCTTCGTCGAAAATTTCGTTTTCATGCTCGGCGAACACCTCTGATGATATTTCCTGGTCTTTATAGGCCGGAAGGCAATGCAGCACCATCGCGTCTTTTTTTGCGTTCTTCATCAAATCCGAATCTATTTTGTAATCCTTGAATGCTTCCTTGCGGTTTTCTTCGCCGGATTGCCCCATGCTGCACCATGCGTCCGTGACCAGCACGTCCGCTTCTTTCGCCGCTTCTTTCGCGTCGTTTGTGAAAGTGAACCTGTTTTTGAATTTTTCGCCGAAATTTTTCATTTCCCGGCTTATTTCATAGCCTTTCGGGTTTGCTATCGAAACGTTCATGCCCACTGTCAAACCCCCGACGAGGAGCGAGTTTGCCATGTTGAAACCGTCGCCGACAAAACACAGTTTCAAATTTTCGAACGTTTTGCCTTCTTTGAATTTGTATTCTTTCACAGTCATCAAGTCCGCGAGCACCTGGCACGGGTGGGCATAGTCCGTCAGTCCGTTTATGACGGGAATGCTGCCATACTTGGCCAAATCTTCCGCATCTTTTTGTTCGAAAGTCCTGATCATGATCCCCTCTACATAGCGGGACAAAACTTTCGCCGTGTCATATATGCTTTCCCCCCTGCCCAGCTGCAATTCGCTTTGCGATAAAAATATCGCTTTGCCGCCGAGCTGGGTCATGCCCACTTCAAAAGAAACCCTCGTCCTCGTGGAAGCTTTCGTGAATATCATTCCCAGCGTTTTGTTTTTCAATAACGGATGCTCTATTTTGTTTTTGTTGTAATTTTTCAATTTTTCGGCCAGTTCGAATATTTCAAAAATATCTTCTTTGGTCAAATCGGCCATTTTCAATAAATGTTTGTACATAAATGTCCCTCCTATAAAATTTTAGACAATATTTCAAGCCCCGCGTCGATTTCCCCGTACGATATGACAAGAGGAGGCAGAAAACGCAAAACGTCGTCGCCCGCAGTCAAAACGAGCAATCCTTCAATCAGGCATTTTTTTGCGTAATCTTTCGGGGTTTCGCCTTCTTTCAATTTCAGCTGCAATCCGATCATAAGCCCCTTCTGGCGTATTTCTGAAATGGCCGGACTGTTCATTTTTTTTATCTTTTCAACTATGTATTCGCCCTTTTTGACGACCCCATCCAAAAATTCGGGGGTTGAAACAGTTTCCAAAACTTCCAGCGCTCCTGCGCACACGGCCAAATTGCCCCCGAATGTCGAGCCGTGCTTGCCGGAATCGAGCGTTTTTTCGAGTTTTTCCCCGCAAAGAAAAGCCCCTATCGGAAGCCCCCCGCCCAGGCCTTTGGCGAGCGTGACTATGTCAGCTTCAATCTCAAAATATTCGTGGGCGAAAATTTTTCCGGTCCTCGCCACTCCTGTCTGCACTTCGTCAAAAATAAGCAAAATGTCTTTTTCTTTGCATATTTCAAAGATTTTTTTTGCATAGTCCCTGCAAATGAAATTCACGCCGCTTTCGCCCTGTATCGGTTCGATTATGATTGCGCATATGTCGGAATTATTGTCGGTTTCTTTTTTGAACTCGTCGATTTTGTTGCTTTCGACAAATCTGAAGCCTTGCGGGAATGGAAAAAAATAATTGTGGAAAACTTCTTGTCCGGTGGCGGCCAACGTGGCCATCGTCCTGCCGTGGAACGAATTTTTCAGCGTGATTATCGCGTTCCTGCCCCCGCCGTATTTGTCGAAACTGCATTTCCTGGCGAGTTTTATCGCTCCTTCGTTTGCTTCCGCCCCCGAATTGCAAAAAAACACTTTTTTCATCTTGGCGAACCCGACAAGTTTTTGCGCCAATTTCGCCGTGACGTCGGAATAATAATAATTGGATATGTGCTGGATTTTTTTGAGTTGGGCCGTAACCGCCGAAATCCAGCCGCCGTTTGCCGCCCCGAGCGAATTTACCCCGATTCCGCTTGTGAAATCTATGTATTTTTTTCCGTCTGCGTCTTTTAGCGTAGAGCCTTTCCCTTCGACCAATACGACGGGATACCTGGCGTAAGTCCCCATTATGTATTCATCGTGAAGATTCATGATTTCCTGCATGATATTTCCATTGCCTCCGTTAATTTAAAATATTAAAACTATAGTTTTGTATTATTATACACTATATTGCATAAAAATGCAATAGTCTTGGGTATATTTTATTTTTATGCAAGACATAAGGAAAATTTATATTTCAATCAGCTCTTTGCCGCTTTTCGTCAAATCCAAACAGCCGTTTTTTTTCACGACAGCCAAATCTTCGATCCGGACCCCGAATTCGTTTTCGATGTATATTCCCGGTTCCACTGTTATGACCATATTTTCGGAAATTTCGTTTTTTTTGTTTTCTTCGTTGTCGGATTTCGGGAAACCCGGGGTTTCATGTATTTCGAGCCCTACCGAATGGCCGAGCCCATGCCCGAAATTATCGCCGTAGCCGCCGTCTTTTATTATTTTTCTCGCTTCTTTGTCAACTTCGCTTCCGTCAATCCCCGATTTTATCATGTCCAGCGCCGCATTTTGGGCGGATTTTACGATGTTGTACACTTCGATCATTTTGGCGCTCGGTTTGCCTATGCAAACAGTCCTTGTCATATCCGAACAATATCCGTTGTATTCCGCCCCGAAATCCATCGTGAGGAAACCTTGCGACAATTTTATGTTTTCGGGCTGCCCGTGCGGGTACGATGATTTTTTGCCCGATACCGCAATCGTATCGAAAGCCGTTTTTTTTGCACCGTTCTTTTTCATGAAATACTCGAGTTCGGCCGCCACATCCGTTTCCGTCATCGTTTCCGCATTTGAAGATAAGGTTTTTAGGATATGCGCGAATGCGGAATCTGTTATATTTTGCGCTTTTTTTATGTCCTCGATTTCCCCGTCGTCTTTTACTTGCCGCATTTTTTCGATCATTCCGCCGCTTTCGCAGAGCTTGAACCCGGAAAACAAATCGTCGAAATGTTTTTTTGTCTTGAGGTATATATAGTTTTCTTCGTACAGTATATTTTTTATGTTCTCTTTTTTCAACAATCCGGCATAATGTTCTTTCGCTTCTTTTTGGGGAAAAAGTTTTGTTTCATATATCCCGTCGAGGCTTTTTTTTGCGAATTCGATGTATCTCGAATCGGTGAAAAAATATTTGTTTTTCGGGGTTATTATGGCATACCCGTTTGAAGTTGCGATATTGGTCATGTATCTCCTGTTGCATTCGGATATCAAGACGAATGCGGAGGGCTCTTTTTCCCGGGATAATTTTTGCTGCACTGTTTCGATTCTTTTGGCTATCAATTTTTTACACCTCGTTTTTCATCAGGTCTTCATATGTTTCGCGGTTTACGGCAATCCTGCTTTCTCCGCCTTTCACGAATACCATCGCCGGCCTTGTCAGCCGGTTATAATTGCTTGCCATTGAATAATTATACGCTCCGGTCACCAAAACAGCCAAAATGTCGCCCCTTTCCAAATCCGGCAGCGCCACATTTGCTTGGACAAAATCGCCGCTTTCGCAGCATCTTCCCGCAATATCCGCGACAATGCTGCAATTTTCGTTCATTTTGTTGGCGGCGACTACTGTGTACGGGGATTCGTACAGGGCGTACCTCGGGCTGTCGGCCATGCTGCCGTCGATGGATATATAGTTTTTGTATCCCGTTATTTTTTTGTTTGTGCCGACCGTATAAAGCGTCGCACCCGCATTCGCCACTATCGACCTTCCCGGCTCGAAAATCATTTTCGGGTGTTTTATGCGCAGTTCGGCGCATTTTTTTGCCGTGTATTCCGCAATGGTTTTTATTCCGGAGTCTATGTCCAGGCTTTCCTGCCCGGATATGTATTTCACCCCGAACCCCCCGCCGAGATTCAATTCGGAGATTTCATGGCCGTATCTGTTTTTTATTTTTTCGGCAAAATCGAGCATGCATTCGGCGGCATCGACAAACGGCTGTATTTCCAATATTTGCGAGCCTATATGGCAGTGGATTCCGGCAAAATCGAGATTTTTCCGATTCAAAGCCAAGCCTGCGGCTTCGATCGCCTGGCCTGTGCTTATCGCTATGCCGAATTTTGAATCTGTCGTCCCGGTTGTTATTTTCGCGTGGGTGTGGGCGTCGATTCCGGGAGCGACCCTGAGCAATATTTTTTGCCTTTTTTTGTACTTTCCGCACAATTCGTCCAACTTTTCGATTTCTTCCAAATTGTCCGCGACAAAAGTGCCCATGTTGTTTTGCAATCCGTATTCTATGTCGGAATCGGTTTTGTTGTTGCCGTGATAATACGCTTTTTCCGGCGGGAATCCCGCTGCTTTTATCGTAGCCAGTTCCCCGGGCGAAACCACGTCTGTGCACAGGCCTTCTTGGGCTATAATCCTGTAAATGCCGACAAACGACAAGGCTTTGCTGGCAAAGGCTATATCCCCGCCGTTTTCGCCGAAATATTTATTCACCGCGTTTTTGTATGCGCGGCAGTTCCGCCTGATTTGATCTTCATCCATGACATACAGGGGCGTGCCGTATTGCGCGGCGAGATCCGCGCAGTCGCATCCCCCTATTTCAAGATGCCCCTTTGGATTTGTCCGGAAATTTTCGCAGGGCGTCATCGTATCATTTCCTTTCATTTTTTTTATTTTTTTTCAATTATTGCGTATTGTGCCTTATTTTGCGCAATTTAAAACAAATTTCCGCGTTTCGTCCGCGCCTTCGCCCGAAAGCGACGAAAAAGGGATGACTTTGCTGTCGGGTTCTGTTTCCTTCAGTTTTTTGAAATTTTCTTCTTTTTGCGTTTTGTTCAATTTGTCGGCCTTTGTCGCCACGATGATGTAGCGGATTTGAAAGCTTTTCAAATATTCGAGCATATCCAAATCGTCGGGTGTGGCGCCCACTTTCAAATCGACGAGCATCACGACCAAAACTATGTTTTTATCCGCGCATTCCTTGAAATATCCCTCGACCAAAGCCGACCATCTTTTTTTGTCCGTTTCGGCTCTTTTGGCATAACCGTATCCGGGCAAATCGACGAGATATAATTTTTCGCCGGTTTCGTAAAAATTTATGGTTATCGTCTTGCCCGGGGAAGAGGAAGTGCGCGCGAGTTTATGGCGGCCGGTTATTTTGTTTATGAGCGTGGATTTTCCCACATTCGAACGCCCCGCAAAAACTACGTGCGGCAAATTTTTTGGGATTTGCGAAATAAATCCGGCACTTATGGCTAATTTCGCGTCGTTCAAGGTTGTCATTTTGCGTCCCACATTTCCTGAATCGCATTCGGGGCGGGCGGCGGCATGATGTCGGAATACAAGTCGATTTCCGGTTTTGGGAATATCACCGCGCTTTCAAACACTTTTTCAGCTTGAGCCACCGGTATGAAATTCAAATTTTCTTTCACTGTTTCGTCTATGTCCTCCAAATCGGGGACATTTTCGTCCGGTATTATCACGTTTTTTATTTTCGAGCGGTATGCCGCCACCGTTTTTTCTTTCAGGCCCCCGATTGGAAGCACCTTTCCCCTCAGAGTTATTTCTCCCGTCATGGCTATGTCGCTTTTTACGGGATATCCGGTAAGCTGCGAAAATATCGCGGTGGCAACCGTTATCCCTGCGGAAGGCCCGTCTTTTGGTATCGCGCCTTCGGGAAAATGTATGTGTATGTCTTTGTTTTTGTAAAACTCGGGATCTATGTTGTATTTTTTCGCGATTGTGCGGATAAAAGATATGGCGGTTTTCGCGGATTCTTTCATCACTTCGCCCAAGGATCCGGTAAGCTCTATTTTGCCCGTTCCCTCCGGCGAAACCACTTCCACTTGCAATATCTCCCCGCCCATCGCGGTCCACGCAAGCCCGTTTGCCACGCCAATTTCGTCTTTTTTCGAATACAAATCGTCCTTGAACTTTTTCGGCCCCAAAATTTCCTTTAAAACTGCGGAGTTGACCAAAATCGACTTTTTGTTTTCCTTTATCAGTTTTTTCACGGATTTTCTGCACAAATTCGCAATCTCCCGCTCTAAGTTCCTGACCCCTGCTTCCCTTGTGTAATAATCGATCATCTCATACAGCGCTTCGTCGCTTATATTGAATTTTCTTTTGTTCAATCCGTGCTTTTTCGCCTGTTTTGAGATAAGGTGGTTTTTTGCTATCGCGTGCTTTTCGTTTCTGGTATAGCTGGTTATCGGTATGACCTCCATCCTGTCGAGAAGCGCCTTGGGGATGGGGTCTGTGGTGTTCGCGGTGGCGATGAACATACAGTCGGACAAATCCACCGGTATTTCTATGAAATGATCCCTGAACGCTTTGTTTTGCTCCGAATCCAAAACTTCGAGCAAAGCGGATGCGGGATCCCCGTGGGCGTCTTTGGTCAGCTTGTCCATTTCGTCGAGCAGTATCAGCGGGTTTTGGCTTTTGGCTTCCCTCAGCGCGTTTATGATCCTTCCCGGCATTGAGCCTATGTATGTTTTCCTGTGGCCCCTTATGTCGGATTCGTCGCGCACCCCGCCGAGCGAAACGCGCGCATATTTTCGCTTCAACGATTTTGCGATGGAAGCTGCTATCGAAGTTTTGCCCACTCCCGGGGGGCCCACGAAACACAAAATTTGTCCTTTCAGTTCGCGTTTTGTCTGTTTGACTGCGATAAATTCGAGTATGCGTTCTTTTACTTTGAAAAGCCCGTCGTGGTCGTCGTTCAATATTTTTTCGGCCGCTTCTATATCGACGAAATCCTCAGTTTTTTTTGCCCAGGGGATTTCGAAACAAATATCCAAATAGTTTCTCATGACTGCGGAATCGGGGGAATTCGAAGGCTGTTTTTGAAGCCTTGAGATTTCCTTTTGAAGCTTTTCGTGAATTTCTTTCGGCAAATTCAGCTTCTCGAGCTTTTTTGCGTATTCTTCCGTTTCGGATTCAAACTCTTCGCCTTCTCCCAGTTCGTTTTTCAGGGCTTTCAGCTGTTCGCGCAAAAAATAGTCGCGCTGGTTTTTGTCCATTTGGCCGCGCACCCTTTTATGGATCTGTTCCTCGATTTCGAGCACTTCGATTTCTTTTTCAATAATGACGCAAAGCAGCTCGAGCCTTTTTATCGGGTCGAACTCTTCGAGCAGTTTTTGCTTTTTTTCGTGGTGGAAATATATCGTGGATGCGATAAAGTCGGCCAAAACCCCCGGATTTTTCACGGAGTGCAGATTCACCATTATTTCGTTCGATATTTTCGGTATGAAACGGCAGTAATTTTCAAAAACCTTCATAGTTTCCGAGATCGCCGCTTCGCCTTTTATGCCCCCGTTGTTTTGGAGATATATTTGTTTTTTCAAAATTTCGCAGGTTATATATTCCTTCGAAAAATCATACGACAAAATTTCGGCCCTGGCTATCCCCTCGACGATGACCCTTATGTTTTCATCGGCCAGCTTGACCGAGTGCTTTATTTTCGCTATCGTCCCGACTTTGTATATGTCCCCCGGCTGAGGTTCTTCGATTTCCATATTGCCCTGCGAAACGAAAAACACGAATATGCCGTTTTTTTCGGCGTATTCGACCGCTTTTTGCGATTTGGGGCGGTTTATCTCAAAACCAACGTTGATTTCCGGGAAAATTATGACCCCGCGCGTCACCACCACGGGCAGCGACATTTTTTCGATTTTTTCAATTGTTTTTGACATTTTTTCTCCTTAAAATATTCAATATATATTCATGCCGCTGAAAATTTCGATCATTTCGCGCCGCAAATCGTCGGTAATTTCGAGGCGCTGCTTCGGGGGCAGTTCGTAGACGTCTTTTTTGAACAGGTAATTTTGAAGCTCAATTTCTTTTATCAGCATTTTTGTGTGGAATATGTTGGATTGATAGACGTTCACATCTATCGCATCGTATTTTGTCAGTGTCTTGTCGGCTATATAGTCCTGGATTGACCGCATATTGTGGTCGATGAACAATTTTATCCCGTCGACATCGCGGGTAAAACCCCTCACCCTGTAATCAATGGTCATAATATCGGAATCGAAGCTGCTTATCAGAAAATCGAGCGCGTTCAGGGGCGATATAGTCCCGCAGGTCGAGACATCTATGTCCACCCGGAAAGTGGAAACCAAATTGTCCGGGTGCGATTCGGGGAAAGTGTGCACCGTCACGTGGCTTTTGTCCAAATGCGCGTGGACATCCGCTCCCTTTGGCGGCAAAATCCCCTTGTTGCAAGATTCGTCGATGGATTGAGCCGACAAATCGTCTTCCGTGATCAAGATATTGACCGATGCCCCCTGGGGCTCATAATCCTGTTTTGATATGTTCAATATTTTCGCGCCTATTATTTCGGTGACTTTGAAAAGTATGTTCGTCAGCCTTTCGGAGTTGTACTGCTCGTTGATATAGGCGATATAATCTTTTTGTTCTTTCGCGCTTTTCGCATAGCACACGTCGTAAATGTTAAAGCTCAATGTCTTCGTAAGGTTGTTAAACCCAAAAAGCGTGAGTTTTTCGGCCAATTCACGCGCACCTCTTTCTTTGTTAGTAATATTGGGGTTTTGCAAACAAGATTATACCACAAATAACAAAAAAAATCAACTGTTTCGCAAAATAACTGCGTAAATTTTTTGTTTCCTATTGACATGCGTTTTTTTTTGGTGTATAATGTTGGAGGAATAATAATTCAATCCTTGCCCGGAGTGAGATTAAAATCAAAAAAATCGGGCCTGATGTCCATAAGGAGGTGTATCGAAATGGGTAATGTGATCTCAAACTACGAAACCATGTTTATCCTCAACCCAAACATGGGGGATGAAGGGATAAAAGCGGCCGTCGAAAAATTTTCGGATTTGATAGCGGCGAATGGGACGATAATTGAGAAAAACGAATTGGGGATGAAAAAACTCGCGTATCCTATCCAGTTTTTGCAAGAAGGATATTACGTGCTGATCAATTTCAGTTCAACGCCCCAATTTCCCGCAGAGCTCGAACGTGTGTTCAACATCACGGACGGCGTGCTGCGTTCGCTTGTCATAAAAAAAGAAAAATAAAGAATCAAAATTGATTGGGAGGTTGTTTAATTGGCAAGTTTCAATAAAGTTATATTGATCGGCAATATGGTCGCCGACCCGGAACTCAAAACCACCCCTACCGGCGTAAACGTGTGTTCGTTCAGGATTGCGGTCGGGCGCAGGTTCGTGAAGGCGAACGAACCCCAGCAAACCGATTTCATAGACATCGTGGCCTGGAGGACGCAGGCTGAGTTCGTTGCCAAGTATTTCACGAAAGGAAAGCCCATTTTGGTGTGCGGGGCGATCCAGTCGAGAAATTGGCAGGACAAAGAAGGAAACAAGCGCACCACCGTCGAAATCATCGCGGACGAGATTACATTCGTCGAACGCAAGAGCGTTTCGGACGGATTCGCCGATTCGGGGGCTGAACCGAACGTTTCCGCTTCTTCGTATTCTACGAATTACGAGTCCACGCCGAAATTCGAAGAGATAAGTTCCGACGACGATCTGCCGTTTTAAGCTTACAAATCAAAGATAAAGGAGGAATTTGACCTTGGACAGGGATAACAGAGACCAAAAAGGCGGCGGGATGCGCATCCGCAAAAGAAGAAAAGTATGCGCTTTCTGCGCCGAAAAGATCGAAGATATAGATTACAAAGATGTCGCGAGATTGAAAAAGTCATTGTCGGAGCGCTATAAAATACTGCCGCGCCGGATAACCGGAAATTGCGCGAAACATCAAAGGTTTCTCACCACGGCGGTAAAACGCTCGAGATATGTCGCGCTCATACCTTATGTCTCGGATTAGTTATCAGTTATCAGAAAAATGATTGCCCATGTTCGCTGACAACAGAAAACCAAAAACTGACAACTAAAAAAAACCGCCATACGGCGGTTTTTTTGCCGCGTTGCGTCAGTAATGGTATTTGCGGGCCATTTCGAGCCCATAACCCACATAGGTTATCACATTGTCGATAAATGAATCGGTCGGCTCCGTGTATTCCATATACCCCGCGCTCGGGCAAAGCACGAAACGCCCGTATTTCGCCCCTGTCTTTACCGACTCTTCGACAAGGGCTTTTATTGTTTCGGTATCCGAGCACAACAAATCCTGTATTTCGATGTTGCCTTCAAGCGACATCCTTCCTTCCACTGCCAAAAACGCTTCTTCGAAAGTCATGTCCCCGTGCGGGGGTGGTTCTACGGGATTTAACAAATCGATCCCTATGTCGGCGAAACGCTTTATCACTTTTTTCATGTTTCCGTGGCAGTGCATCCATACATAACCTCCCGCCCCATGTACCAAATCGTGCAGCTTTTTGTCGTTTTCGCATACTATCTCTTCAAAGCCCTGCATATTCATCAGAGGAGGCGTCAAAACTTCAGGGCCTACATATGAAACCACGAAATCGTCTGTTTTGTATCCCCTGAGCTTTTCTATGGCGGCTTTGCAATGGTTGTATACCCTCTCGGCGAAAATCCCCGCCAATTCCAAAACCACGGCCCTATCGTCCGAATAAAGATAGCCCAGCATTTCAGAGCCGCACATGCGGTGCAGCGCATACCCCGCATGATCGAGACCAAAACTGACTATCCCCTTTTCGCCTATGAAATCCCGCCTTGCGAGATATCCTTCCACGTTCATTTCGTAGGGCGCATAAGGTATCGAAAACAATTTTTTCAAGTCTGCGGAATTTTTAACATAATTTTCCAGCACATATCCGGGATCGCCTTTCGTGCTCACAAGCGAAATGCAGCGAAGATCCCCATCGGGCGTGTGCAGCGTTGTTATGTGCTTATTCCATACCGGGTCTTTTTCCCAAGGCTCAACTTTGGTTTCGTATAATTCGCGCCGAGTTCCCACAAATATATCCATGGGTGAACCGCCGCCTGAAAACAAGTCTGTTTTGTCGTGGGCATAATCGTATATTTTTTGATAAGCGGGGCGCAGCATTCCCATTCCCAAATCGAGCCCCCAGAGCTTGACCGGGGCCCTGTCCACCGCTTCGCCTTTGAATGTGCGAAGCAACCTTTCGTGCGGGGTGAGTTCGTCGTTGAACATAAAAAAACTTCCTTTCGACTGCATGAATATCATAGATACAATATTATCATATATATGAAAATTAGTCAATGTAAATTTTTAAATTTTTTGTTATTATTGTTCCCAGGCATAGTCGGCTCCCGAAAAACCGAATGAAACCTTGCATCCCTGTTCCAACTTGAAAGGCGCGTTTGGCGGCAGTTTTTGCCCGTCCATAAAAGTTCCCGCGGAAGAGGACAAATCGACCAAAAAATATCCTTCCGCATTTTTTTCCACAGCCGCGTGGCGGCGGCTGACGGCTTTTGTCTTTGCGTCGAATTCGAAATCCGATTGTTTCACGCCCGCGGACATATCGAATCGCCCGATGGTGAAAATCCCTTTTTTTTCAATGTCGATTTCGATGGTTTCAGGATGGCTGCCGTTTCCGATATAGCGAAATGCAGCCAAGCCTGAATTCAATGATTCGACAAGCTGTGTCAATTCGTCTTTTTCTTTTTCCAAGTTTTCGAAGCTCGGTTCTTTTTGAATTGCGGCAGGTTCTTTTTGAGTTTGCTTTTTTTCTTTTTTGTTTTTCATAAAATCGAAAAAACTTTTTTTTGCCGGCTTTTCTTCGGGGAAAAAATTTATATCTATGTCGTCTTTTTCCGGTTTTTCCGGTTTTTCCGGTTTTTCAAGGGTATCGGGTTTTTCTTGTTTTTCGGTTTTTTCGGGTTTGTATGATTTCAGCATCCGCAAAAATTCGTATGGCTTGAAATCCTGGATCGCCCAAACCACTTTATTTTCAAGATTGACATCCGTTGTTTGGTTTTGTTTTGCGATTTCCGCGATCATGTTTTTTAAGTCGTCGTATTCGGAACAGGGGCATATCGAAGGTATATATATAAATTTTGCCGTTTTTCCGTTTTTGTCGAAATATAGATAATCGGTATTCAGCAAAAATGAATACGGGGACAAAAACCAATCGCCGCAATCAAGCAGCGGCTGCATTATTTCCAAAAGCAAATTTATATATTCCCCCGCTGAACGGTTTTTTTGCAAATATGCGAATTTGCTGCAGTTTCCTATCTGATAGGCGAGCTCTATTTCGCCGTCTATTGTCCTTTGGCGAAAAGGCAGCAAAAATTCCGGCTGTTCGTTTATTATCGTATGCAGCGCTTTTTTGTCCGATTCCGTTTCCGGAATTTTCGCAATCAGGCTCGCGCCCGCCTGGAAATCGCTTTTGTGCTTTATTTCGTACATAAAAACCCCTCCATTCATTACTTTCCCATTGATTTATATTCGAAAAGAGATATGAACCGCCAGCCGCGTTCTGTCAAAACAGGAGCGCTTCCTTCCGAAAAGCTTTTCGCTTTCAAAAAAATCGGTTTTATCGCAATATCGCCGTATAGATTTATATATCCCCAATAGTCCCCTTGCTTTACTGCCGCCAAATGCTGCCCGAAAGACAATGCATCTTCGTATCCATATTCGATTTTCAATTCGCCGGAATTATCGATAAAGCCCCATAAGCCGTTTTTTTTCACGGCGGCATACCCTTCCTTTCCAAAAGGCTTGGCATCTTCATAAAAATTTTCGCCCGCTTGCTTTCCATCCAAAAACAGATATACGGCTTCATTTTTTTTGACGAATACAGCCCCCCGGGAAAAGCATTTTCCGAGTTCGTCCATTATTATTCCGTCATAATCGGGTGAAATCAGCCATTTTTCCGCAAGGTCGATGACTCCCCACTTTCCGCCCTGCTTGGCGGCGGCGTAACCTCCGCTGTATGTGCCGATTTGTTCAAAGACATGGCTTCCCAATTCAAATTCGCCGGAAGCGCGTTTCCAGCCTTCGCCTGTCAGCAAACCGATCCTCTCTTCGGAAAAATTGCCGAAATCCTCGATTTGCTGTTTTAACAGAGCGAGCCGGTTGTTGTTTATGTCCACGGCAAAAATTTCCCCGTCTTTTTTCACGATCGCCCTGTCCGAACTGTATGTGCTGATTTTTTCGTATTCGCATGGAATCCTGAGCGTGCCGTCAGAATTCGCGATCCCCCAAAATTCCCCGATTTTTACGCCGATGGTATTCCCGAAAATGTCGGTCAACTCTTCGTAAACGCTATAGCCCATATTATATTTATATCGGTTGTTTTCATACAAAACGACGAGATTTTCATCTCCGCTTTTACTAATCCCCTCCCGAAGCGCAGAAAGCGCATCGCCGAGGTTCGAATCGCCGAGATAAAATTCGGCCGCTTCCAAAAAAATTTCGGGCGTTGCTTCTTTTCGTTTCATCTGTTTTTCAAGCAATTCTATATATTTGCGGCGGTATCCTCTTTGGTCGATGAGCTTTTTGTAAGCTTTTTTCAAAATTTCTTCGGCATCGAACGTGTATTTCGCTTTATATCCTGAAGCTTCTTCCAAAAGCGCGACGGCTAAAATATATATTTCATCTTCCATATATCCCTTGGCCTGTTCTATGAGTTCGCTTTGCTTTTCGTTTTCGGATTTGGCGCTTAGAGCTACAGCCCATGAAACAACAAGCAAAAGCAAAAATCCGGAAGTCAAAAATATCCTTTTCGCGTTTTTCAAAAAAACCCCCCCAATCATATAAAAAATATCGTCAGCAATATGCCCGCATAAAGAAACGGGGCCAAAGGCATCGAGTCTTTGCGCCCGATTTTTTTTAAAACCAACAGCGCGGATCCAAATAGGGCGGCGAAAACAGAACCGAAAAGCATGGCGGAAAATATCCCGGAAAAACCGACATACAGTCCCGCAGCAGCCATAAATTTCACATCTCCTCCCCCAAGCCCCTTGCGGCTTACGAGATATACAAACAAAAACAAGCCTCCGCCTGCCAAAAAACCGAGCGCCGATTCCCTCAAAATTAAAATCGCCGAATCGCCATCCAAAAACAGCATCGGGGCCATTGCCGTCGCCCATGCAAAAATCATCGCGGCTATCAGTTTGTTGGGTATTTTTTTGGATTTGAAATCATAAACCGAAGCCACATATCCGAATGCGGCGACAAGTTCAAACCGGAGCAAAACAAACATATCCGTTTTGCCCATGCGCAAAAAAAACAGAACCGCGGCTATTGCGGGAAGCGCCGAATATACAAGCATCGGTTTTATTTTATCCATATTTTTCACCATTCGTATCCATCCCCCGCCCCTCCTTGCCATGCTTTTGTTTTAACCTGTTGGGTGACTTTGAGCTTTGGTTCAAAAGGTAAAGGCAAAATTCCAAACTTGTATTCTATCTCATATTCTATCGATAGCGAAACTTCGCCGTTTTCTTCCGTCAAAAAATCGAAATCGCAAAATTCCAACCCGTTTAAACCGCCGATCACATTCGCGCTTTTAAGATATTCCCCGCCTCCGACGCTTCCATTGGCCAAATATTTTTCGATCAGTTTTCGGGCCAACGCTTCCGGCGGATATTTTGATTTGCCGGCTGCATAATCTATCATGCGGCTTATGGTTTCTTCCAAAGTTCCGGCCGCTTGTTCGCCGGGATCCATAAAGCCATACACCGAAATGGTATTTGCCGTTTGGGTGAGCGCATAATGCAAGCGCGTTTGAACCGTCACGATATTCACAAGGCTGAGTATGGAAACCACAAGAAGCACAAACGGAATGAATGTCCCGAGTGTTTCGATTGTTATATATGCTTTTTCGTCCGTTATGTTTTTTTTCATGTTATCAATACCCCCGGCAATCGGTGACGGCGAATCGCATGGTTTTTGGGGGGACAACGCCGTTTAATCCTTTTTGGGCAAACGGCATCGACAAAAACAGCATCCGCATATCTACAATTGTGGTTATCTGAAAATCCGTATTGCGTTTCTCCAAGCTGAATCTGCCCGCTTTTTTCAATTCTTCGGACATTTTGGTTTCATCGGCGTTTATTTTGTTTTTGTAATTTATCATGTTCCATTCGATCAACTGCGCGGACCGCTCCAGCAAGAGATCCCCTTCTTTAAGCGTTTGCCCCGCCGTCAAAAAATAGATCATATATTTCGAGTACGTAATTCCGTTTGTGTTTTTGTAATAATCCCCATTTGCGTTTTTTGTTATGTCCGCCAAATTCGGGCCGGGAAGGCAAACCCATTCATTGTCTTTTTTTGTCAAAGGGACTTTATGCCCGCTTCGAAGCGCCGCAAGGTCGGCTACGCTTTCAGCGGAAATCAAAGCCAATCTCGCAATTTCGCCCAATTCGACCCCGAGCAGGGGAAAAGAAAAGGCTTCCTGTATTGACGATACTATATCCGTGATTTCGGATATTTCAAAAACCGAAACATAATTGCATATAAGCCTGATAATGAACAACAGTTTTGCCACCGCATCCAAATTTTCTTCGGCGCTATCGCTGCCGTTATAGATATACTCCCATTCGGATTGGTAGAAATAATTTACGCTTGTACCGAACGGCACTCCGGAAATGGATTTTTCGGCTGCATTTTCGCCCGGCTTCGACGTGATGTAATTGGAAAAAATCGAAGTGTCGTAAGCCAACAGCAAAATATATTCAGCCGCTTCCTTCAAACTTTTTTCCGGATCGGCAAAAACATCGATTATGCCTTCATCGAGCGTTTGGTTGTACAATTCAAAAATATCGGATATGCTTAAATCCATTGCGACAAAAGTTGCCGCGCCGCCTATATATTTTGCCCCTTTGGGTTCGCTTTTTTGGTTTCTGTACGCTTGTTCGATGATTTTCAAAAAATTTTCCGCTATATCCCGTTGCTTTTGTTCCGCATAACTGCTCTCGAAATTTTCAGAACCGTCAAAATTTATCGTTTTGCCCCCTGCGCCGTTTTGCAAATTTTGCAGTTCGCCGAAAAATTCGCCGTTTTCCTCCCAACCGGAGACATAAACTCCCGTATCTTCCAACCCGGAAAATTTTATGAACCCTTTGGGCAAATGATATGTCACGTCGGCAAAACCCGCGAAATGCGCCGCTTGCGGAGCTATGGACATATCAATTCCGGAAAGCGCCGAAATGCTCAAGCCTCCGGCTGAATCATCGGTGGCATCCCTGTATTTTACCCCATCGAGCATATTTTTCACTTCTTCGATATATAGATTCCCCGCAGTCTGATATTTTT
This sequence comes from Oscillospiraceae bacterium, assembly GCA_009782405.1. Next base: position 29,344 of record WRJC01000014.1, on the reverse strand, counting down.
GCGCCAACGCTCCCACATCCCATTTTATGGCTTCGCGGTAACGCTCGATCAAAGATTTGGGCGGATTTCCGGTTTTGCCCAATATTCCGTTTTTCAAGCTTTCATCGCATGAACCGTTTTGGAGTTTGTTTTCCAAATCGTCGATTTTAGCTTTGAATTCAAACCTAAGGACATCAATCTCCTGCGCGATATCCGTTACTGCCTGAAACATTTCTTTGAAATTTTCGGCTTTGGCTTTCGCATTCGCGATGTTGTTTACAAGCCCGACCACGGTGGTATTTTGCGTATTCCAGTGCCCGGGGATCCATGTATCGGATGCATCGCGCTTGCCGTCTGTCCAGTTGCTCAGGCGCGGATAGCCTCCGGTCGTGAGCTGCCTTATTTTTTGCAGTATCCCGTAACATTTTTCTTCATATTTCGTTTTTTCGTCTGAATCTTCTTCCGCATTCTGCCAGCTTTCATAACAATTTTTCAAATCGGCGAATTGTTCCCTTATGGCAGTGAGCGAAGCTGAGACAGATCCGAAACTGCCCACGCCGATAACCGACTTGCATTTGTCCGCTTCGATTACAGCTATGTATAATTCCCTGTATTTTTCAGTTATTTCCCCTGTCAATTCATCTATGGCCATTTTGCCTTTTATGATTTCCAGATCCTCGCCTAACATGACTTTTTCAAATTCGCCGAAAAATTCCTGCGAAATGACGACAGGCCCCCGGAATTTCATATATTCCTCGATTTGCCGCCGCAAAACGCCCGGATTTTTCAAATTTTTATTTTCTTCGAACGAAATCTCGGATTCGCCAAAAACAGAGCCGTAAAACAATTGAAATGTGCCAAGCCCCTTTTCATGCCGGTCTTCGCCGAAAATCGAAACCTCTATATATTCGTTTATCATTTCGGCGAGTTGCTGATCTTCCGACATAATGCCAAAAAGCCCGTAAAGTTCGTTGAGCAGCTTGTCATATTGCGAAAGCGCGGCGTTGGCGGCCAATTGGTTTGCGTCCTGGATGATGCTCTTAGCCGTATATATTCGCGCCAAATCGACTGCAGTTCCGCTCACAAGTATCGCGGGAATCAAAAGCATCGTCACGAAAACGGTCAAAGCGCCTTTTGAATTCCCCAAAAAGCCGCGCATATCTTTTCCCCCATTATTTCATCATTTCCAGTCCATAAACGAAATGGTTTCATTCAGCGAATCGCAAATGCTTTCCTTTAAGTCGGCGAGACCGTATTTTTCCCATATATATTCGGCAAATTTCCCGGCCAAACCCATTTCGCGGATGAATTCGTCTCCATTTTGGATTGCGGCGCATGAACTCACCGTGATCGCAATTTGCTTTGGGAACCCGATGAAAGACAAATCGATGGGAATTTGAATGTTCCGGATGGCCGTAACCATTATTTCCTTGTAAATTATGCAATTTGATATTTCGCAATTAACGCTCAAATTCCCGGAATTCAAAACAAGGCTGCCCTCTTCCGTTTTTTTGACGATCATCTCGGTTTTGTGGGCAATGTCTCCCCAAATGGAAGCGGGTTTTTGCAAATCGTCATAAATGCCGCCCAATTCGCTTATATCGTCCACCCAATAATATTCCATATTTTCATCATCAAAAAACAGCCATGTATCCCCTTTTTCGGCCGCCATGGCGGTTGCGGCCCGCTGAGTGGATTTTTGGAGCGAAGCCCTGGCCGGAAGATACATGGAAACCAAAACGAGCGCGGCAAAAATCAAGGCCACAATCGGGAAAATGATGGCCGCTTCGACTACAGCGTCTCCATTTTCATCGCCGATAATTTTTTCAATTTCAGACAAAACGGCCGCCTCCTCCCTTTTTGTCTTTCATTTTTGTCAGATCATGAAATACCTGCCGTTTCCCCGATTATCCGGTTCCATAATTCTTCGAGCCACCCGCTGAGAAAACCCCAGATCAAAACCACCGCCAACACTGCGATTAAAATCAGCAAAACAGCTACGACTACCCCGGACAACCCGCGCTCGTCGTTTTTCAGATTTGCCAAAAATCCGATGAATGCATACTTTGCCGCCAAAGGGAGCTTAGATATTTTGTCCAACATTAAAAACCCTCCTTTCTTTGAAAATCTTTGAAAAATCGCTATAAAAAGGTCAAATTCATGACTACGGGCACCATTATAATGACAAGTATCGCCAAAAACAAAAGTATCGTCGGTATCATAAGTTTGGAACTCGCTTTTTCCGCATCCCTTTTCGCGTTGTGCCGCCTTTCCAGCCACGCTTCTTTCGCTATCGTTTTTAAAAGGAAACTCAATTCCGCATTTCCTTTGGAAAGATTCTGGGTTATCGCCGAAGCGAGCTTGGCGGTTTCCTTGGTGTTGCAGCGCCTGATGAATTCCCCATAGGCTTCCTCGGGGCTTACCAAATTGTCGAGTTGCTCGGATGTTTTTTGCATTTCTTTGTACAATTCAAAATTTTGGCTGTAAGCGGTTTCTTTCCAGGCTTTTTCCATGATCATTCCGGATGCGACCAAAAGAGCCAATTTTGAAGCTATATTCGGAAATTGGCGTATTATGTCTTCCCTGCGTTTTTTCACACGGTCGCATAGATCGTCGTATACGGCATATGACGAAACAAACGCAAGCGCAGTCCCAACGGCCGAAATTCCCATTCCCGCTTCCATTTTCCCGAAACCCATGGCAATGCTCCCGATAATGAGCGAAAAAGCCATTCCGATTGCCCAATAGGAAAAAATTCTTGCCAACAATTGCAGGGTTTTGTGCCCGGCGTGTTTTTTGCCGTATAATTCGAAACTGTTCGAAAAAATCGTTTTGTGCATGGTTCCCTTTCCGATAATTTCAAATTTTCTGACAAACACATATCCCGGAATGTCCATTATTCCGAGATTCCTGAGATTTCCTTTTTGCAGCAACTTGTTTTTTGCCTCGAGGACGGCGATTTTTTTTTCGAATCCCCGCAGAGGCGGAATTTTTAAAAACAAAGCGGAAAAACCGCGATATTCGGATAATTTTTTTAACCTTTTTCCGTGTTTCGCGCGCAGTTTTTCTTTCATGGTCAAATTGTCCAGCACTTTGTTATAAGCGGCGGCGATCCAATCCTCTTTTTCCGCCATTCCCAAAAACAAAAACCAAACCGCTGCCATGACCGTCGCCAAAACCAAAAAACAAAAAAGCATATTAAAATACCTCTATAGCTTTATGTTGGAAAATATTCGCGCCATTATATAGCTGGCGACAAAAAGCGCAAGCCCTCCGGTTGCCACTATGCGGCCCGGTGCGCCGCTGTAGATCACATCCATGAACCCGGCCCCCGCATAGCTGACAATCCCCAAAATCACAAGCGGCAAAATGAGCATTATATTCACTTCGGTTTTCGCCGAAGCCATCATGGTGTCGATTTCCATTTCTATTTCCATTTTGTCGGCGATGATCTGCTGCGTTTCGCGCACAATTTCATTTGAGCGGCTCGATTTTCCTTCGATGGTGGCGTAAACCGAAGCGAAACCGGCTATGTCTTCGAGGCCGCTGCGTTTTGCGAAATCCGAAAATATTTCGGACAAAGGAACCGCATTGTCGAACTTTCCTATGATTATATCGAGTTCTTTGATTATATCGCTGTTTTCGGGATAAATCAAAGCCAAATCGGCCCTGGCGCTTTCCAAGGCTCTCGAAGGCGGGTTTCCCGCTTTCATCGCCACGGACATGGATTCCAGCAAATCGAAAAACTGGAGCCGCAATCTGTTTTTGCGTTTGGCGATGGCTTTTCCGGAAGAAACAAAAATATTGGCGATTCCGTAAATGCCTCCTCCGGCAAGCGAAAGCGGCAAAATTTTGTAAAATACGAACAGCGCCGCAAACCCAATCAAAAACCCTTTGGCAAAAGCGGCAGCATGGCCGAGCGGCCCCGAATTATCCACTGTATAATCCGGCATATTTTTGTCCCCCTACATTCAAATCACTTTGTTTATTCCCGCGTTTTCGAGTTTTTGGATGTTTTTCATTGGATTTTTTGTGCGGGCGAGCGAACCTGAAACTATGGTCTTTGTGCTTTTTTCGTTTTCGCGGAACTCATACAAAATATTTGTCGCGATTCTACGCTTTTCTGCGTCATATCCGATAACTTCGGCTATCTCCATCGTTTTTCGGCTTTTGTCGCGCAAACGCGAAAGATGGATTATGATATCCACCGCCGAAGCTATCTGCTGGCGTATGGCTTCCAACGGCAATCCTTCCGAGCCCTGCAGCACCATCGTCTCCAATCGGCTCAGCATATCGTATGTGGAATTTGCGTGGCCTGTGGAAAGCGAACCGTCGTGGCCCGTGTTCATGGCCTGCAGCATATCCAGCGCTTCCGCTCCGCGCACTTCCCCGACGACGATCCTCTCCGGCCGCATGCGCAAAGCGGTTTTTATCAATTCCCGCATGGGTATCGCGCCTTTTCCGTCAGGGCCGGCATTTTTTGTTTCGAGGCGCACCAAATTGTCTATGTTTTTTATTTGAAGTTCCGCAGAATCTTCAATTGTTATAATGCGCTCGTCGCGAGGGATGAAATTTGACAATGCGTTCAATAAAGAAGTTTTGCCGCTGCCCGTCCCTCCGCTTATGAAAATATTGTATTTCGCCAAAACCAACATTTCGAGTATTTCCGCCAATTCGGGTCCAAAAGAACCGTAAGCCACCAGCTTTTCGATGGTCATCGCTTCTTTCGGGAATCGCCTGATGGTGACAATAGGCCCATCCAAAGCCACCGGGAAAGTAACCACGTTCACCCTCGACCCGTCTTCGAGGCGCACATCCACGATGGGTTCGCTCTCGTTTACGGCCCTGCCCACTTTTGAGACGAACTTCGTTATGATGATCTCCAGTTCGCGGCGGCTTTCGAATTGCTTGTCCATTTTAAACAGCCGCCCCGATTTTTCTATGAAAATGTCTTTATATCCGTTTATCATCACTTCTGTGATATCCGGATCGTTTACGATCTGGCCGAGCACTCCCAGCCCGCGTATGGAATCAAAAACCGCATTTGCGATGAAACATTTTTCCTTGAAATTCAAAGAAGAGAGCTCAAAATAAGTGTTTTGATCGTTTGACCGCGCTTGATCCGCTTTATCCTCGATCAATTTCTTTGTCGTTTCGCGTATTTCGTCGTCGCTCATATTGGTCAAATCGGCGTGATTTTGAATTTCGGCTTTCAACTGCGAGATAAAGGCGCTTTTTATATCTTCGGTCATGACATTTTCACCCGCCAATCTTCGATTTCGTTTGCCAAGAATTTAAAAATCGATACCGGATCCTCCGAATTTACGAAAGGAAGCTGTATCGATCTTTCTATATCCAAGCCCTGGATTTCCGCGCCTTTGTTGTTTATCAAAACAATTTTGGATTTTATTTTTCCGAAAATATCGTGTTGGTTTGCAAATTGCTTTAATTTTGCCTGCGATGTGCTCGAAGGGTCGCACACGACCAGCACCGCATCCGCCAGTTCGAAAACTTTTTTTGTGCGGGCGTCGCACCCCGAGGACAAATCCACCACCAATTCTTCTGTTTCGGCGGCGCACGCCAAAATCAAATTTTCTATGTCGTTTTCAGACAGTATGTTCATATCTTCGTAGTTTTCCGGTTCGCCGAAATATGAAATTCCCGAAAGCGCATCTGTCTGGCGCACGGCGGTCACGAACATCCGGATATTGGATTCGAAATTTTCAAATATTTTGCTGATGCTTTTTCCCATTCCCTGAAAATACGCCGGCGTGCTCGCAAAATTTTCCATATTCAAATATGTCGCCTTTTTCCCTTCCGACACTTTGCGGCAGGCATAAGCCAAAGCCACCGTGGTTTTGCCGGATCCGCCGGAAGGGGACCAAACAGCGCTGATAGAAGAAATTTTTGTGCCTGAGCCGTTTATGGCGCCGCTTATTTTTGAATAATGTTCAAAAATGTTTCCGACTATCGACGAAATGCGCTGGTATTTGCAAATTTTTTTGACATCGCCTCCCCCGTCGCCGATCAATTCCCCTTGATCCGATAGCGCCAGCAAAAGGGAAACCGAACTGAAATTTTCAGAGGAAACGAATTCCGGATCTGCGAGAGCTATTTCAAATTTTCCGCCGGAAAGAAGTTTGTGCAGGCGATCTGCGGAAGTGCAAACGAAAAGCTCGAATGTTTCCGAATGTTTTTCGGACAAAACACCGGAAAGATGTTCGGCGTAATCTGAATCCGCAGTGGCGATCAATAATTTCATTTTCATGGTTTGATACCACCTTGATATAATCCATGTATGCAATATACCACGCCACGCTCTCAATTCAGTCACAAATATGATTATTTTTTATTTTTTTTTGCATTTTAATCTCAAACCGGTCACAACTTTGTTTTAAATTGCGTAATCTGCGCAAACAAATTTATATCCAGGCATGAATTTTCAGATTGGAATGTCAGTTTTGCCTTTTGTTCACGTATTCTTTTTAAACCATTCCAGAAGTTCTTCCGCTTCTTGGATTGTCGCTGCGTGCGTGCTGTACATTGTCTTGTCCGGTTGCAGATATTTGTGCATATATTTGCACTCGTCCATGCTCCCCCAGACTGACACGGCTTTGCCGCCTTTTTGCACTTTCGCGTATAAATCGAGATAATCGATGTGGGAGCCGTTTCCCGCCCCCGGCACAAACGCCATCGCGTACAGGCCTTTTGAGGAAATCAAATCGTTTGTGTGGGTGAGCGCGGTCACTCCGTCCCAATGATATGAAACCCGGCCGTTGTTATACGCGGCTTCGCGTTCAAGATAGGGCAGGGCAAAGCGCCGGAACATGGGCGTGCTTATCATGCATGAAAAATCGCATTGCAGGGTTATCCCGTTGACGCCGGGCAGATTATATTTTTTGAAAGCTTTGTTGTAAAAATATTCGAATAAAGATATGGACTGGTCCAGCGCCACATCTATTATTTCGGGCTTGTCTTTTAGGTCAAGGCATAATTTTTCCCCCCCGCGCATAGCGAGCAAAAGATCGAGGTTCGAATGCAGGTCGAGGGCGTGAAACAGCATTTTGCCCTGCATCGCTTCGGCGCATTTGTCCAAAAACGCCTGCATTCTGAGCCAAAGGGGGTTGTCCTCGCGCACCCTCAGCGGCATTTCGGATTCCCAGTCTTCGATAAACGCCTCCGACCAGTTCGTGTCGTGGTCGTCCCTGCAAAAATGAAGCGTTTCCCCGCCGCAGAACGCCGCCAGCTCGTCGCAGCCGAAACTCAAAAAAGGCTGCGGGACAGCCTCGCCGATATAGGCGGTTTTTTTGGCATTGCAGACAATTTGCCGCACAATTTCATCCAAATCGCCATTCATGCGCGTATAATAGTTGTTCGTGTAATACGGCGCCTCTTTGTATTCCGGGTTCGGGGCGGTCACGCTGACAATCGGGCGGTCGATCATGCCGCCGTTCCAAAAAGCCTCGTAGCGCTTTATCGTTTCCCGATAATCCGGTTTGAGTTCCAGGGTTTCGTAATCCGTCAGATTATAATTCATGGCAATCCCCATTCTTTCTTATTAATAATTTTGGCCGGTTTCACATAAAATTATATCATACAGTCTGTTTTTTGTCAACGCGCCTTCTACATTCTTTTTACTTGTCGCGCCACGGCTTTTTGCCGTCCAGCCAGCCGTTATCTTTCCAATGCCTGTAATCCGCCGTGCTTTCGCGGCCCGCTTTGCGTTCCGTTTTGTCTATCATTTTTTGCGCTGTCTTCATGATGAAAAACAACCATCTTATCTTGATATGCGGAGTGACGCGCTTTTTTGAATTTATTTTTGCCGCCGCCTTTTCGCACCGCTTCCCGATGGCCGCTTTGCGTTTGGCGGAGACATTGTCCCATTTCGCCTGAAACAATGCCTGTTTGATGACATATGTGCGGGCGACGCCCCAAAAATCTAGGCTGTCTTTTATGTCGCCGGCGGTTTTGCCCATGCCCTGGCCGATCGCGTTTGCGACGATGACCGCCTGCTTGCCGAACATCGGCTTTTCCGGCGAGTGCGCCATCCATTTCGTGCCGAAGTGGTCGAGCAGCGCTTTCATTTGCGCCGTGGCGTGGAACACGTAAGTCGGCGAGGCAAACACCAGCAAATCCGCTTTTAGTATGCTATCCCATATCGGAACAGTGTATTCTGAATGCGGGCAGACGACGATGCTGCGGAAAAAACACGCTTTGCAGCCGGTGCAAAACACAGGGCAATCGCGGGGCAGGTAATATTCGCTTATATTGTGCCCGTCGCCCATTGCACAAAGAAACAGCTCTTTCATCGCAAAAGTGCAGCCTTTTTGTTCCGTGCCGTTTACGATCGTTATGTTCATGTTTGTTTTTTCCTCCCAATATTATTTTTAACCGGGTCATATCGCATACATCGTGTGCATCCATTGCACATCACTTATATAGTGTCCTATTGTGTTTTTTTGCCTACATACATCAAATGCTCGGAATAGCTTAAAAATTCTTCACGCTGCCAAACGGCTTCGCTAAAATCGAGCCACATATCGACGACTTCGCGGCTTTGCTGCATGATGTTGGTTTCGCAAGGGGCGATTACTCCTTCCTGCCCGAAAAAATGCAGCTTTTCAAGCGGAAACTGCGCCATAAATGGCAAAATCTCCCTCAAATCGATGAAAAAGGCTTTTGTGAAAGCGTCGCAACCAAAACTTTTTCCCTCGATGACTTTTTTTGTGAATTCGTCGCCGACAGGATCGGCGGAAATATCCGGCAGATGCTTCATGTAGTAGATAATGCCCGAAAACATATTTAAAAAAGATATGAAAATTTTTCCGCCCGGCTTCAGCAATTTCAAGGCCGCGTTCACGGCGGCTATCCTGTCTGTTTCTTCAAAAAGATGATACATCGGCCCCATGAGCAGGACATGGTCGAATTGTCCGGCAACCAGCTTGTCCGCTTCCCTCGCGTCGCCCGCGACGGTTTTGATTGAAAGACTTTGCTCGGCGGCGCGTTCCGCCGCGAATTTGGCGTTTTCGGGCGAAAGGTCGAACAATGTGACATCGCAGCCCCTGTTTGCGAGCCATAGCGAATAGCGGCCCGGCCCGCCGCCGATGTCCAACACCTTTTCGCCGTGTTTTATATAACGCTCAAACATCCGGCAAGTCAGCAAAAATTCCGGCCTGCCCATGGTGCGGTTCCATTCTTTTTGAACATTTGAATCGTAAAAATCCCGAATGATTTTTGTCGTTTCGTCCATGATTGTCAGTCTCCTACACATATTTGGGGTTATTCCATGCACAAGCTATCCCCGCTCTTTTTCTAATTGATATATTGCCCCAAAGTCTTGTCCCACAGGACTTGGTCCGATGCTTCATGCAGAATGTATTTCCGATACCAGTTCTCCAACGGAAACTTCTCGAATATCTGCTCGAAAGTCAGCTGCGACCTGCCTTGCAAATACCCTAAGGCGTGTCCTATCCAATGCTCTTTCGGCTCGGTTATATCGAAGAAATCGTATTTATCGCGGTACTCAGCCGCCTGCCGGTCATATATCATTAAGGCAAGCTCCGAACCCGAACAGCCTAAAGTCACCCTGCCTGAATTTTTCTCAAATGCTTTCCGGTAGCCGGACTTGGCAAATTTATCGAAAAAGGAAACTGCATCGTCATCGAAGGCCGCTTTGGCAAAACCCATCGCTTCCGACAAGTTCCTTTGCTTGACCCCAACCATGAACCAGTCTATATTTGTATTTGAATTTTGCACCTATAACCCACCTTCCGACAGGATTTGATTCAATGTTTTCCCCTCGATATCCCGCAAAGAATTTAATTGCTGCCGGGATTTTTCGTCTTTCTCGTGGTATGATTTATAAAAGTCCGCGTATTCTTCCGATGTTATAGGTATAATCCCAATGCGCTTGCAATTTTTATAGGCCCCTTCGCCTTTTATAACGAACTGATACCCCAAGTCTCCTATGCCCAGAGCCGCTTTGACTGCCTCGTATGAAATGGCTTCGCTTAAAAACAAACTGAGGAACGCATAATATTTATCGTTTGCCCGCCAACCCTTGATTATCTCATACTGCTCGAAATCAACTGGAAACATCTCTATCATACGTAATCGGCGTTGCCGCTGTATGTTAGTTTCATTCGCCGAGTATCTGTGCCGGGCTAACACTGATAACCAATATATTGGCTCATACTCGCTTAAATTCAGGATAAGCTTTGGGTTTATGCCCGCGTATTCAAACTCATAAATGTATATATAGGCATGACTATGATCCTCATGCTGGCAAGCCCATTCTTTTGCCAAACCGAGCCCCGCGTCCGTGCCGTACACGCAATATAAGCCTTTTCCATAATCATGATAATCTCTGCCGCCTCCATAAAAAGGCTCGAAATCTTGAACGGGACTCCCATGATATAGAAGAAGCTTTCCGTTTTTTGCGGCTTTATTTTCTATGTCAATATGCGCTCGAACAGTTTCATTGGTAAATGACGCTCCTGACATTGTTTCTGTATCCATCATTATCCCGGCCCGACCCTCTATGCTATTATTTATTAATTATACCATACTCCGGGAATTTTGTCAATCAGTATCTCCCGCAACACGCCGTCCTCAACAGATTCGCCGATTTTTATTTGACCGCCCGTGCAATCCCATCCGCGATGTTTTATTATCGCAACAATTTTATGATACCATCTTTGCATGAAAGGCGGGCGATTGCGTCGTTCGCGGCGAGCTCAACGAAATTTGCCGCCATTTCATTGTAATCATTGCTTTTCGTTTTTTCGCTTTTGAAAAAATTATCAATAACCCACCGCTTGCTTATGTTTATTTCGTTTGCGCCTATATATTCTTTGACTTCGTAATCCCAAGCCGCTTCAAGAACATCGACGACGTTTTGTTTGAAATCATACTCATGTGCTGATATGTCGATTATGTATGAAGTATCGCTGAAAAACTCTCTATGGCCGCCGTTATTTACTTCGTCGGCTAAATTTTTACGAAACCCCGGTTCATCGGGATTTGCCCCGTTGTTTTTTAGATGATTTTCAAGCCGCTTATATACTGAAAGAAGATAAAATTCATCAGCAAGCAAATGGACGATGTAACCAAAGTACAAATCTTTATCCTCGCCTGCGGTCATGTAATATTTTTCGATAAATTCATTTACCCTGTCTTTGAATAGCTTTGCTATTTCAGGATATCCGTAGCCGTATGAGCGTATCCCATCGCACAAATGGGAATGTTTTTTATCTGCCCTTTTATAATCCTTTTTTGCGTGTATAGCGTCAGGCGCTAAGTTTCCGCCGAAAAACAACGGAAGGTTTTTTATTGCGCCATCTCCCAAAATGCTGTTTATTTTATCGGCTATCGCAATATGCGTTGCTGTACCAGCCATTGTTATTTTCTCCTATTTTTTATCTCGAATTTTTAACCCTGTTTTTCGTCCAACATTTGACACAATGTATTTTGGAAAGAGAGTTTCTGCAATAAATCACACAATTTTTGGATTCGATAATCTTCTTTATACGGGACGCTGTCGGGCAAAACGCTATTGGACGCTGTAAGCCATGCACAATCTATCCCCGCTTTTTTAGAACATAGAACATCAAAAGGGTGATCCCCGACATACAAACACTCTGCGGCGTCCAATGACAGCTTTTCCAAGGCTATCTGCATAATGCGGGCATCCGGTTTCTCAACGCCTGCAATATCGGAAACGACGATAGTTTCAAAAAATCCCGCCAATCCTATTTTTTCCAAATAATCGGGAAGCCATGCGCGATGGTTGGACACAATGGCTAAGCGGAAACTTTTATTTTTCAACGCCGCAAGGGTTTCAAGCGTGCCGGGCATGAGCCTCAATTCCTGCTTTGGAAGCGGGATGCGCCTGAGGTTTTCCAAAAACAACATTGCGTCCTGCTGCTTGGCGACGCACTTTACCGCCGCTGTGTCAAGCATGATTTCAAAGTCCGCGTCAGACATTCGAGGCGCTCCGTTTTGTTCTTTGGCAATTTGTTCGTGGGAAGCTTTTTCCAAGGCGGCGGCGATTTTATCGGCGGTTGAATCGTCAACTGCAAATCCCAATGCTTTCATTCGCTCAACGTAAATTTGCCTTTGGCTCGGATAATGTTCAAGCAGGGTATCGCCGACGTCGAAAATTATTGCTTTATATTTCTTCAAAAATACCCTCCAAAAAATGATTTATAATATGCCTTTGAAAATCGCGGGATCCATATAGCCGGTGCTCGCAATCAAGCCGGGGTGGACCTCGTCGGCGAACCACTTCAGCACGCTTTCCATCCATGCGTTCCCCTTGGATTCGATGCACATCGCCATTATTGTCAATATGAACATGGCGAAAAGGGCTTGCATAGCAAATAAATCGTATTCGGCCAAAGGCTTCACGGAATGGTAGCCGCATAGGATCGCCCTCTGCAATTCGGGGCTTGAACCCCCGAAGTTGCCGTGCAGGCACATTTCCGCTAAATCAAACAAATAATACGAATAGACGGAGCGGGAAAAATCGATCAGCGTCCCGCGATTTTGCGCAAACACTATGTTCCCGTTGATTATGTCGGTATGGACAAGCCCGACATTGTTTTCGGGGTCTTTGTCGAGTTGGTTCATGCAATCTATTATCGCGTCGCAACATTGGCTTATCATTTCATACTGCGCGGCGGTGATGGAGCCTATTTTAATCCCCTGCGCTATGCGATCCTGCATCTTTTGTATATACTCCTGGCGTTTGTGCGGACGCTTTGCGGCGATGGGCAGCAACAGCTTTTTCGATTCCAGATGAAGCAGGGCGGCAGATACGCCCGCGATATGGGCCGTTTCCGGCGTGGGAGCTTCCGTATGCTTTTCCGTCAGCCCGTCGATGAACGACGTGACTGTGGCAAAAACGGGTTCGCCGTCAGTTTCGGGGGCAAGCGCCGTCACGAAGCCGCCATGTATATTTTTTACCGGCGCGGCGGTTTTTGACGCGCTTCCCGAAAGCAAATGCAGTATCTCCGACTCGAGCTGTATTTGATCGTATGTATGGTACACCCTTTCGCCGGGGACAATATCGCCGTCGTTGCTTTTGCCGTATACTTTTAAAAAATATCGGGTGCCCGCGCTGTCCGTCAATTTGAAGGCGTCGCTGTCGTCATTTAACGCTTCTATGCTCATGACGGTTATATCGTAAAATGACAACGCTTGTCTTATCATGTCTTGCCGGGTGATATCTGTGATTTTCGCAAAATCAATGGTTTCCATATGGTTTAGCCTCCCGTGTATTTTTGAACAAATCCGGAACCTTAAATATTTCAAATGAAAATGTGAATCCAGCAAACTCCACTTGACATTGTTGTCCGTATGCGATATAATATTGTTACCGCGACAATTCCAAATTGGGAGGAACAAAATGGATATGGCAGCCTCAACAGAAAAACAAATACCAAAGCTCCGTGAAATTATCTATTCCGCTAAAAATGCCGTTTTTTTCGGCGGGGCGGGCGTTTCCACCGAAAGCGGCATCCCCGACTTCCGCTCGGAATCGGGGTTGTATCACGCAAGGCAGATTTACGGCAAAAAGCCGGAATATCTGCTTTCCCATTCGTGCTTTGCCCGCGAGCCGGAGCTTTTCTTTCGGTATTACAAGGAGAACCTCGTAGCCCGTGAGGCAAAGCCCAACGCCGCGCATTTCGCATTGGCAAAATTCGAAGAACAAGGCCGTTTGTCCGCAATCGTCACGCAGAACGTGGACGGATTGCATCAAGCGGCGGGCAGCAAAGCCGTTTGCGAACTGCACGGTTCCAACTGGCGGCAATTCTGCGTAAAATGCCGGGAAAAATACAGCCTTGACTATATTATGGAGCAGGAGGGAATCCCAAAGTGCGAAAAATGCGGCGGCATCGTTCGCCCGGAGGTTGTGCTGTATGAAGAAAGTTTGCCTCAAAAGGAATGGAACGATGCCCTCCGGGCCATAAAAAGAGCCGATCTTTTGATTGTGGGCGGCACTTCGCTGGCGGTCTACCCTGCGGCGGGATTGTTAGAGCATTTTTGCGGGGCGAATCTCGTTTTGATCAACAAGAGCGAAACGCCGGCCGACGGCAGGGCGCAACTGGTCATACGCGATGCCATCGGCAAAACGCTTGGAGCGGTGTAGGAACAACAGCATGAAAAAATCATTGTTGATCAATATTGGAATATGCCTGTTCATATGCATGATAATAGTCGTGTTCGAGGCGTTTTGGGGCAATGAAGCCGTCAATAATGTCTTGTTGGGCATCTATTTTTGCATTCCTGTGGGAATGTTTGTTTTGACAATAATCGAATTGGCGCTGTACAAAAAGAATCAGCATTACATCCATATTGTGGATATAATAAAATTCGATGTATTTTTCATACTGGCATTGTTGTCGCTGGTCGCGGAAGGCGCAAAAGCATTGGATATCTCAATAAATATCGGGCTTGGCGACATTATAGCTGGGCTGGCGACTTTAGTGGCTCTGGACCGGGTTTTGGTTTTCGCGAAAATAGCGTTCGTAAAAAAACTGAGCGAAAATGCCAATTCCGAAAAAAAAGAATGATGTTTCAAAGGGGCAATCAAAAATGAGCGGCATGATGACAAAAGTCAATGCGGCGGTGCATAAGCTGTTGAAAAAAGACGGCCAACAAAGTGAAATGAATGGCGTCGCCGAATATATTGTAAGCGCGGTAATTTGCCTGAATGTGGCTTTCATTATCTTCGAGAGCGTCGAAGCGGAGAGCAAATATGGCGGTATCATAAATATTTTAAGATGGTCCTTCTTTGCGTTTTTTCTTGTTGAATATATCTTGAGGATATGGATCGCCGACATTGCGGCCGGTGAAAAATCGCACCCAATCAGAGCGCGCGCAAAGTATATATTGTCTTTCAGGGGTCTGATCATTTTACTCGCGCTGCTGCCGACTTTGCTTGTAGGCACTGTCATGGATTTTCGCATATTCCGGGCATTGCGGCTTATCAGAATAACGCAGCTTAAAATTTTGCGGCGCCAAACGGATATACTCATAAAAGTCATAAAATTGAAAGGCAGACAACTTTTGGCGTCTGTTTTGATAGTCTTCATATTCATAATAATATCGGGCGTCGTCATTTGCGACCTGGAATACGAAACCCAGCCCGACGTTTACAATAACATACTGAAAGGTATTTGGTGGGCTGTTTCGGCAATTACGACTATTGGTTACGGCGACATACATCCCGTGTCCCCGATAGGGAAAATTTTTGGTTCACTGATATCCATTTTCGGCATTTTTTTGATGGCGATACCCATCGGAATTTTGACGTCGGGCTTTTTTGAAGTATCCAAAAAGATCGATTCGGAGCCGGAACTGTAAAACGAAAAACAATAGCCCAATTTACAGTTATTGTTTTTTTGATTTTAATAACGTTTTCAAAAAAGCCAAACCGAAAATCATCAAAACCGGAAAAATGATCGCCGCCAGAAGCCCCGTATTCAAATCTTTTTGGTCTGCCACGATTCCCGTCAGCCAAGGACCGACGGAGCAGCCCAGATCGCCGCCGAGCGCCAATATGGCGAACATGGCGGTTCCGCCCGTGGGATAGCCCGCCGAAGTGAGGCTAAGCATTCCGGGCCACATCAAACTCACGCTCAGCCCGCAGAGCGCGCATCCCAAAAGCGCCAATGCAGGAATCGGGACAATCGCCGTGACCACAAACGAGGGCACGCACAAAACAGAGCAAAAAACCAAAGTTTTGTGTATATTTATTTTTTGCCCTTTCATGCCGTACAGAGTTCGGGCAATTCCCATCATCACGGCAAATATGCACGGGCCGAGCAAATCGCCGAGTGTTTTTGATATGCCAAGCCCCTTTTCCGCGAAAAGCGAAGCCCACTGCGCCATGGCTTGTTCCGAAGCTCCCGAACACATCATCAAAACCAGCGCCAACAAAAAAATCTTCGAAGTGAGCATTGATTTCAGCGGCATCCTTTGATTTTCTTCCGCAGGCGGCACAAGCGGCACTTTGGTGAACCTGAAAAGCGTGAAGAGTGGCAAAAACGCCCATGCAAGCGGTAAGATGAACCACAAATCATGGCCGATGAAACCGAGCGCCACCGTGGTCAGCACAATGACCAAAACTTGCCCCCAACTGTAAAACGAATGCAAAAGGCTCATCGACGAGGCTTTGGCCTCTCCCGGAAGGCTGTCCACGATGGGGCTGACAAGCACTTCGATAAGGCCGCCGCCCATAGCGAACACAATGGCGGAAATAACGAGCCCGATAAAGGGCTGCGGGGTCAATGCGGGCAAAAACGCCAGCATGGCCATGCCGGCGGCGGCCAGCGCATGGGCCAGCACAGCCGCCGTCCGGTGGCCGATTTTGTCGACAAATTTTACGGCAAGCGCATCCGTGAAAAGCTGCGTGATGAAAATAACCAAAACAATGCTTCCCAGCATCGTATAGCTGAGATTGAACCTGTCCTTGAAAATCACAAAAAGCAGCGGGGGCAGATTCACGATGAGCGCCTGGGTTATATATCCCAAATAGCAGGCGTGCAGCGTGCTTTTGTAGTTTGTACTTTCCATCAAATTTACGGCCTATCTCGTCATGTACAGGCCATGCGTGAAATCCGGGACTTCGACGGGATGAGAGCCCATGGCGATCGATTTCTCGGAGAGGGGGGTTATGGAAGCGAGCAGCGCCGCTTCATACGTATCCACAGGCGGTTCGTCCTTGGCCGCCGCGCTCTTCACGAATTCGCGCACCACGAGATAGTCCATCCCGCCGTGACCATCATACCCTTCCTTTACCCCATTTTTTTGGTACTGGTCCCACATCGGGTGTTCGTATCCATGCCTTTCGATGAATTCATGGAAATTTTCCCAGGTGTGGCCGGGGCTCACGTTCTCGATATATACCGAAGCGTTGTCTTCCATCCAGATGCCCTTGGTCCCCTGCACCCTGCCCCCGCGCGAGTATGGGCGAGGAAGCGTCGTGTCGTGTGTCAGAAGCAGCGTTTCCCCTTTTGAGGTTTTCAAAACAGTGGTGATGACGTCGCCTTGGGTGATCGTCTTGTCTTGTATGTGGTGGTCTGCGGGCAAATGTTCTTTCGCCCATTCTTTCAGGCCTCTCGCTTTCGATGAAACCGAAACGAGCGAAACAAACCTGTTTTTGTTGTTGATTTTCAACAGTTTCATCATGGGGCCCAGCCCGTGCATCGGGTAAAACTCGCCGTTTCTGTTGAGGTGATGGTCCAAGCGGTAATGGCGGTGTTCCCAGCTTTGCGCTATTGTCCGGAGGTCGTGCTGATACCCGCATTGGATATGTATGAGTTCTCCGAAAACGCCCTTTTCCGTCATGTTCAAAAGCGCCATTTCATCGCGGCCGTAATTGCAATTTTCCAAAAACATGCAGGGTATCCCGGTTTCTTCATATACCGAAACGAGCTTGAAGCATTCGTCGAGGTTACTGGCCCCCCCGCATTCGATTGCTGGGCGTATGCCCTTTTTCATCGCTTTCGCCGCTATGGAAATATGCGTCTGCCACGAAGTCGCCACAATTATCGCCTGAAGCTGCGGATGGTTCACAAAAGCGTTTTCGTCTGTGTAAGCGGCCGGGGCAACGCCGGTTTTTTGTTTTACGGAATCCGCCGCCGCTTCCAGCCTGTCCGGATATACATCGCACAGAGCGGCCACTTCCAATTCGCAGGGAAGCGATGCGTCCTTTGCCATGCCTGCGAGCATTTGCGCATGGTAATGGCCCCTGCCCCCGAGCCCGATCACCCCGATTTTCAATTTTTCCATAAAATAATCCTCCCTAATCGTTATACATTTCAATGTTGCCGAACATAGTTTCGCGCATGTTCGCCGTTTCTAAGATTATATCCTTAAAATATCATAAACCCTTGAATAAACCATGAACAAACAAAAATTTTTTGCGCTGTTGACTTTGGGGGAAATTTATGGTACAATGAAATTCACGAAAAGGAGTGAAATATATTATGAAATTGGAAAAACTCGTAGGGGAACGGTTCAAGGAAAGGCCGTCGGAATGCGCCATCGACAGCCATGCGCTCATGCTCAGGGGCGGATACATGAAATATGTGGCAAACGGCATATTTTCTTCATATACGCCGCTAAAAAGGATCGCGAGAAAAATCGAGCAGATCATCAGGGAGGAAATGGACGCGATAGACGGGCAGGAAGTGATGTTCCCCGTGGTGCTGCCCGCTTCGCTTTGGCAGCAATCCGGAAGGTACGAAAGCGTGGGAAGCGAACTCGTCCGGTTTTTGGACAGAAACAAAAGCCCGCATATATTGGGCATGACCCATGAGGAAGCAGCTGTCTCCCTGGTAAAAGAGTACGGGCAGACCTATGCGAAATACCCGTTCATGATCTATCAGATACAAACAAAATTCCGCGACGAGCCGCGACCGAGAGGCGGGCTGATCCGCGTGCGGGAATTCACGATGAAAGACGCATATTCGTTTCACACTTCATATGAAAACTTGAACGAATACTTCAAAGAATGCTACAAAGCCTACGAAAAAATATTTTCAAGGGTGGGGATTCCCGAAACGCTCGCCATTTCCGCCGATTCGGGCATGATGGGCGGAAAAGTATCCTATGAGTTCGTGATTTTGGCGCCTGTGGGCGAGGACTCGATAGCCGTTTGCCAAAACCCGGCTTGCGGTTACAAAGCCAATGTGGAAGCGGCGGAAAACATCGCGGAAAATTCGCGCGATGCTAAATCCGATCCCCTTGAGCTCGTGCCTACGCCCGATATACAAACAATCGAGGATCTGTGCGCCTGTTTGAAGATAAAACCCGAAAAGACTTGCAAAGCGGTGATGTATCAAAGAAATTCCGACGATGGCTACGTGCTCGCTTTCATACGCGGCGATTTGGACATAAACGAGACAAAACTGGCAAATTTCCTAAAATCCGAAGTACATCCCGCAGAAGTCAAGGAGGATTCGGGGCTGCACGCGGGATACACGGGACCTTATGGATTAGGCGGAGAGGACGGCAAAATAACGGTTCTTTTCGACGAATCTTTAAAAGGGGCGAACAATTTGGCCACAGGAGCCAACAAAAACGGCTTCCATTACACAGGCCTTGACATGTCGAGGGATATCGGGGACACAACATATCGCGATTTGGCAAAAATAACCGAAGGCGGGATATGCCCCGATTGCAAAACCCCCTCGATAAAAATTTCAAAGGGCATAGAAGTAGGCCATATATTCCAACTCGGGACCAAATACACCGAAACGATGGATATGACCTATTTGGACAGTTCGGGCCAGCCGCACCACCCGATAATGGGTTGCTACGGTATTGGGGTGGGCAGGCTCGCCGCTTCCATATGCGAAGCGCGGCATGACGACAAGGGCCCCATCTGGCCAATTTCGATCGCGCCGTGGCAGGTGCACATATGCGCGGTGCGTTCCGACGAAGAACAGGTGAAAACCGCAGCCGACAAATTATACGGCGAGCTTGCGGCCCGGGGCATCGAAGTCATATACGACGACCGCAACGTGAGCGCGGGGGTCATGTTCTCGGATGCGGATTTGCTCGGAGTGCCGCTTCGGGTCATAATAAGCCCGAGAAATTTAAAAGAGGGATGCGCGGAGATCGCCAGCCGCGACAAAAAACTGTCGGTCAAAGAACCGACAGAATCTTGCGTTGAAAAGATAACCGGAATCGTAGCAGAACTGATGCGAAATTAATCATACAAAACATTTTTGATGTTTCTTTCGTTGATCACGTATATGATGTAATCCGGGTTTGTCTTCATTATGTCGTTTATGTTGAACCTGTAGTCCCACATCCCCTTGAATTTCGCTTCTTTGAACCTGTCGGTGTAGAAAGCGTGCAAAGGGCCCTCAAAGGAATCCCTGAAAAAATATGCGGTGGGCAAGTTCAGCCCTTTCAAGTTTGTTTCGGTGGTGTGGTCGAACTGCACCCTCGCGTGGATCGGGCGGACGCTCATGCGCATCGAGCAATCCTGGTCGTATATGTTTACGTGCCCCGTGTCGTAGTCGGGATTGTAATGGGGCGGATCGAATTTGAACTCCACAAATGTGCTCGTCTCGCACATATCCGAGAGCGACAAGCCCAATGTGGCGTAAATGTCTCCGAAGTTGACTTCTTTGTTGTATATTTCAAAATCCGAACGCGGCCTCGGGGCGGCATCGGGGAATTTTTGGCCTATGTGTTTCATAAGCTCTTCATAGGCGATCAACGAGCCGTATTCCGACCAGTGGGAATCTGTTTTGTGCCATGTCTTGAATTCATCGTTTTCGTCGTTTTTGCGTTCCATCATCACATCGGTCAAATCGATGACCACAGCCCCTCCGGAAGTAACGCCTTCTTTCCATTGCCTGAGCAGCGTTTCCCCTTTGTATTCGTCATATCGGCGCGGCACGTCCTCGGGCCAAATCCTCATAGTGTTGGGCGAAAGCAGATATATTATTTCCGCATTGCAGCCTTTGTCCCTCAAATCCGAAATTTTTTTCGCGGTCCTCGTTTTCAGCGATTCTATTTCTTTTTCGGATATCAAGTTGGTGCCCAGATAATCCGGAAGGCAGTCGTCGAAATAGCTCATATAGTTATAGCCCAAGACGACGCCGTATATGCCGGAATCATCGTAATAGCTGATGTTCTTTTGGGGTTTCACGATGAAGGCGGTTTCCTCGCTGGGGAGCCTTCCTTCAAGTTCGGCGGTGAGTTTTAGGACAGAAGAGCCATTTGCCGCTATGGGTACTTCGACCAAATAGTCGCCGAAATCCGAGCCCGTGTATATTTCCTCGGTTCCTCCGGTCACCCTGATCATCGCGCCAACCTCGCATTTGCCCCCGATCATGAAACTGGTGTTGTGGCTGTAGTTCTTCACGCTGACGCTTGGGACTGCGGTCCTCCTTGCGGAGCCTTCTTCCGGTTCCCCCGATTCGCTGATTGGCCTGGTGAACTGTTCCAATTCGAACAATATCTCGGGCTCGACGTTCACCACTTCGTCCACCAAAACAGGCTTGGGCTCGGCTGTTTCGTTTTGGGGCAAATCTTCCGCCGTGGTTTCCGGGTAAATCGGGGCGTTTCCCGAATACAGCATTTCGTTCAGCGCTTTTTCGGCTCTGTCGTTGTCGGTGGTCGCCAAAAATATCGCATAAACTCCAATTGCCATAACTTTCGCATTTTGTATGAGCGGCACGTCTTGCGGGGCGTATGCCCAAACATCCCCATTGTCTTTTTTTCTGAGCCTCGCTTCGAGGACGCCCAAAACCGCTTCCATATTTTTTTCTTCGCCTTTTTTTATTTTCAAAATGTCCGCTTCAAAAACGTTTTTCCCCCCGGGAATATTGAAGGCGAAACTTTCGAGATATTCCATTTCCGCGACGGGCGAAAGGATTCCGTAAATATAGTTTCCGATCATTTCGGGTTCCAGATAATTGTCGCTGTTTTCGTCCGCGCCGGAAAAATAATGGCTCATTCCCATTTCGGGGAACTCCTCCGGGGCGTAAAGCGCCATGACCGCGTCGGCCACTTCCTTTGCGGAATAAGCGTCCGTCGGTTCCCCCTTTTTCGCGCCGATGGCTTCGAGCGCGGAATCGTCGTTTTCGCTTGCGGAATTCTCGGTGTTTTTTGTTTCGGCGGCGCTTCCGGAACTTTCGCTTTCGCACGAAAACAAAATTGGCAGCAGCAAAACGCAAACCACGGCAATGGACATAAAAACTTTTTTCATATGCAATCTTCTCCCAAAAATCATGACTGTGTTATTGTCCCGGGCGGATCATTATCACGGCGTCGCCCGTGTCGCTGTAAATGAAATCGTCCCCGAAGTTAAAACTTCCGGTCGCTTTCCTTATGTATTTGTCCATAAAAAGGCTTGCCGCGTAGCCCGGGCTGTCGGAGCCTATGTTGCATCTGAACACGAGGCTGTCCCCTTCTGTGGCTATTTTGACAAACCCCACGGCGGGCAGCCCTTCGTTCGTGAAGGCTATCGCTTTTCCGAGCGC
Source organism: Oscillospiraceae bacterium (assembly GCA_009782405.1). The sequence goes on along the minus strand of WRJC01000014.1, from coordinate 7,352 downwards.
CGAAATATCGTCGCTTTTCACGATCTCGAGCTCCACACCCGCCCTCTCCGCGATCATATCTCTCAAACTTTCCGCCGCATTCATGTAATATTTCCTGCCGTCGTTTTCATCCGTGGGCACGATGATCGCATATTCATTTATCGGGTTCCCGTTTATGTATATTTTTTTGATCGGGTATTGATCCATCCTGTAGCTTTCCAGGGCGGATTCCGCGCCGTACTGGAGCATGCCCGCTCCTTCCCCCGGAACGCCGTATACGGCTCCTTCGATAAGGTTGCCGATGTTGTGCAAAAACAAAACCCTGTCGATTTTTTCGTCGAACACAAGTTTGGAAGTCGAAAGCCTCTGGTCGTAGCGCCAATCCAAAATCACCAAATCGAAATGGATGGCCAAGAACGGAACCACCGAGTGGGCGAAACTGTCCTTCATCAGAAGCATCTTGGGCCGCGGCGGCTCCCCCGGATTCTGTGTTTTGGCCACATCCACCCTGAAATTATTTCCGCTTAAAAACGAGCCGTATTTGTCATTGGTTTCAAGATAGGAACGGTCGTAAAACCCTTTGAAACTTTTGCCGGTATCGACGATCGAAGTTGTGAAATTATCGTCGCCTTCATACCTGAAATATTCCATGACGTCGGCCATGACCCATTTTGCCCCGGCTTTCGCCCATGTAGTCCCGTAAAACCGGTCGCTGGCAATTTCCCTTGTAAACGCCGAAAGCGGCAATGGTTCAAGGCTTGCGTCCTTGAATGATTTCATTATTTCCACATAGGCGTAATAGGCGCCGAGAGTAGTCCAGTGGTGATCTGTTTTGTAATACAGCTGCCCGCTGTTGCCGCGTTCTATCAGTTGCCTGATCGGGCCTGCCAGCTCCAGCCGGTTTATATTCTGGGCATAGTCCGCCAACCCGACGAACAGGCTCAGCAAGTTATCCGAAAAGGTCGTCGGGTAGGTCGCCGGGAGGTATATGCCCAAAACGTCCGCCGAACGCCCGGCGACGGCCAATGTGACGGGAATTTTGCCCATTTTGTCCATCACGTCGGCAAACGCCGATATTTCGTCGATTTTCTTGTTCATATAGTCCCTCGCCTCGTTGAAACTTTTGTCCATGGGATCCTTTGTTATCAGATAGCCTTCTTTCCCGATTATGACTCCGTCGTTTTCGCCCTTGAGCAAGGCTATTTCTGCCGCTCCCTTGATTCCGACGAATGCGTCCCTGAAAGGAAACTGGTCGGAATAGTACGTGGCTATTTCGGCTGTGAATTTTCCGTCGGCGAGCCTGTCCAAGAATTTGCCCTCCGACGATATTTTGGGAAACTGCTGCAGCGCGCGCCTTTCCTGCTCGGAAAAATCGCTGTCGGGGAAAACGAACATGAGAACCGAAAGCGCGCAGATGACGGCGGCTCCGGTGACGATTGTCAGAATGTCGGGAATTCGCGCTTTGTCTTTTGATCTCATTTGTATTTCAAGCAATATTTCCTGCTCGGTTTTTTTTGCCGGCTTATCGTCCATAAATGTTTTTCCCTTTTCGGTTGTTGAAAAAAAATAAATATATCGCGGGGACGAAAATCACGATAGAAATGATTTGGGAGGTGGATATGCCGAAATATAATCCCCTCGCCGCGTCTCCGCGCAAGAATTCGAGCGTAAATCTCGATATTGGGTACAAAACAAGATACAGCAGCAAATTTTTGCCTTTGCCGCCGTTTTTTTCGCCGCGCAAGCGTTCATAAATCAAAATAATTGCCGCCAAACATAAATTCGCGTCTGCTTCGATAAGCTGAACCGGCAACAGCCTTACATGCGGCGGCGCGGCCGGCGAATTGGCGAATTCCACACCCCAGCGCGATTCGATCCCGTAGCAGCAGCCCGCCAAAAAGCAGCCTATGCGGCCTATCGCGTGGGCGACGGGTATGCAAGGCGCGGCCAAATCGAAAAAAACGGGCAGGCGTAATTTATACTTCTTGAGATAAACCACTCCCCCGATGGCCCCGCCTATCAAGCCCCCGAAAAATACGATCCCGGTGCTTGCAAACGCATTGTAAAAAACGTCCCACAGGCCAAACCCCGCTTCCGCGATTTCGCGCATATGCAAAACCGCCTGAGCCAAAAAAACGAGCGCAGCCACGGCTTTCGCCCCTGCGATGGCCCCGATTATCGCGAATATGCACATATACAGCGCATCACGGGAATCCACGCCGAATCTTTTTGCCCTCGCAACGGCGAAACCCACCGAAACAAAAGCCGCGACCACGCACATCACGCCGTAAAGCGGTATTTGCCTGCCGAACAAATCAAAAAAAGGATACATATGAAATAATGCGGTTTACCGGCCGAAACCGTCAAAAACTAAAATCCCAGGAACTCCAGGTATTGGCGATGCTTTGAGCCTGGCAATATGCGCACGCCACGCATGAGCAGGCGATGGTGAAAATAAAACAAAAAACCATGCCGATAATCGACAGGACGAGCCCCACCGTCGCCAAATTGGAATTGATGCCGACTGCTTTCGCTTGATTGCTGCCCAGGATCGCCGCGATGAGGCCTGCTATCGAAGCCACAAGGCCGAGCGCGGGCATGATGGCGCCCACGACCGGTATCACGTAAGTCAAAAGCGAAAAGAAAAGCCCGAGGACGAGCGAAGCCGCGCCGCAGATTATCGAAATCGTCATCAATTGCTTTCCGGGATAATTTGGGGGGAGCGGCGGAGGGGGCGGCTGGTACATGGGCTGCTGTTGGTAGGGCGGCTGCTGATAAGGTGGCTGTTGCATAAATATTTTCCTCCTGTGTGCTCGTTGTTTTGGGTACTCATGCCGCCATTGTACCACAACCGCGAAAAAATGTCAAGTTTTTTCAAAAAATTTCTTTACAAAAATTTCGAAACATGGTATAATCTGCATTATGAAATATTTATTTGTTTTTGCCTCCGGGCTGTTGCTTTCGATTCCCCTTATATGGCCGGAAATGGGAATAATTTCCTTTTTTGCCTGCGTCCCGTTTTTTTTGGTTCTTTTCGACGGGCTGAAAAACCATAAAAAAAACAAAGCGCTGAAATATACATTGATTTTTTGCGCGGGCTTTTATCTTCCGGCATATATATGGTTTTTATGGATGTACCCAATGGAGCAAACGGGCGTGACCCCTGCCCAAAGCGCGATGATCGTCGCCGCCGCTTGGCTCATGTTCCCGATACTGCAAACTTTCGTCATGCTCATTTTTCCTTTGGGGATGAAATTTTTTAAAAACATAAACATATTTTTGTTCCCGCTGTTGGCCGCTTGCCTGTATGTGATAACGGAGTGGGTGCAATCGTGGTTCATGACGGGGCTGACATGGGCAAAACTTGCGGTCACGCAGTACAAAAATCTGTTTTTTATCCAGAGCCTTTCGCTTTTCGGCACGTATTTCGCGAGCTTCGCCATCATTTTCATAAATGCTTGCATCGCGGCGCATATTTTAAATAGGTCGAACAAAACGATTCCGGAAAAAAATAACAACTTTTTGATTTTGGCGGCGATCCTTTTGGGTTTTGCCAATTCGTATTTCGGATATTTCAGGGTCATGTATTATGACCATCTGGAAAATTCCGGAGGGCGCCAAAAAATAACCGCTATGATAATACAGGGCAACATTTCGTCATACGACAAATGGAACGAAACCGAAAGCTCGTTTGACATCTACGCCTCCCTGCTCGAAGAAAACGCTTTTGAGGATATAGACATATGCGTTTTCCCGGAAACCGCGATACCGGTGAGCGTGACTTTTGACAGCCCCACTTACAACCGCCTGCATGATTTGGCCGCGGAAAACGACTTGACGCTTTTCACCGGGATTATATACTTCGACGAATCCGAAAAAAAAAGATACAACGCGATACTGTCTTTCGACAAAAGCCATGATTTCATCCATCCATACGCAAAGCGCCACCTCGTGCCTTTCGGCGAATATCTTCCCGCCGAAAAAATCCTGACAAAACTTTTTCCTTTTGTCTCGAACATAGCGCAGCTCGATTCCGTTCTGACCCCGGGAGAAAGCGCGGGCATAATGGAAATAGGCGGCGTGGGTTATGGGGGGCTCGTTTGCTTCGACTCTATTTTCCCGGAGCTCGCGAGAAAATCCGTGGCGGAAGGGGCAGATGTGCTGATCATTGCGACCAACGATTCGTGGTTTCGTGATTCGCCCGCCATATACCAGCATAACGCGCAAACGGTGCTTCGCGCGGTGGAAAACAACCGCTATGCGGTGAGGGCGGCAAATACGGGGATTTCCTCGTTTGTCTCCCCCACGGGGAAAATACTTCGGCAATCCGAAGTGCAAAAGCGCGAAACATTGACGGCACAAATACAGATCGTGAAAAACAAAACGGCATATACCCGCTTTGGCGACGTCATACTATATCTTTCGTGGATATATGCAGGTTTTTGTTTGATTTTAAAAATAACGCATAAAACAAAAAAGGAGATTTTGCCATGATCCACGAAAAAATTTCATTATGGAGCGACAGGCCCCACATCACGCTATCGACTTATGTTTCGGAAAACTCACCCGAACTTCGCAATTTCAAGAAAAAAGCCGTGCTCGTTTTGCCCGGGGGAGGTTATTACATCACCAGCGACCGCGAAGCCGAACCCGTCGCGAAAGCCTTTTTCGCGGCGGGCATGAACGCTTTCGTGCTGAGGTATTCGGTGAAGGAGGAGGCTGTGGGTTATGCTCCGCTCTTAGATGCGGCCATGGCGATCAAATATATCCGCGACCGCGCCGAAGAATGGAACATCGACAAAAACAAAATCGTGGTTTGCGGTTTTTCCGCCGGGGGGCATTTAGCCGCAAGCATTGGGACCCTTTGGAAATTGGATGTCATATCCAATACCTTGAACTGCGAAAAATCGGACGTCAGGCCCAACGGCATGATACTCGGATATCCCGTGATAACTTCGGGACCAAAAGGCCACATGGGATCCATACTCAGGCTGGCGGACGCGGAAGGGCGGGAGCCTGACAGGGAAGAACTGGACAGATTTTCCATCGAAAAGCATGTGGATTTTGAAACCTGCCCCGCATTTGTCTGGCACACAGCGGACGACACCGGGGTTCCGGTGGAAAATTCGCTTTGCATGTGCGAGGCGCTGGCGGAAAACAAAATCCCCTTCGAGCTACACGTTTTCCCTCATGGAGCCCATGGCCTATCGACCGCTACTTCGGAAGTGGCCCCAAACGACGCGATGGCGATGCCATATGTGGCGCGCTGGGTCGAAATGGCGATAAAATGGATCGACGAAATATTGTTCGGTTAAAATTTTAAAATTGCAAAAATAATTTCGGCAAAAGGAAGGAAAGTATGGACACGAGGGAAAAATTTAACAGGATCATGAACTTCCAGGAAACCGGAAGTTTGCCCGTGCTGGCAGTGGAGCCTTACGAACGAGAAATACAGGCGCTTTGGGAGACCCAGGGGCATTTAAAAAAAGGCCAGACTCCGGAAGAAAAGTTAGGCATGGACTCATTGGAGATCATTCCGGTCAATTTTGGGCCGATTCCCGGTTTTGAAATAAAAAAGCTTTGGGAAGATGAAACCTATTACATCGAAACGGAATTTATGGGCGGGAAAGTAAAACGAAAAAAAGAAGCGCCGTCGAGGTATTACGGCTATATCGACCATCCGGTCAAAAGCCCGGAGGATTGGGCAAAGTACAAAAAACGTTTCGCGTGCTGCCCCGAAAGGGTCCCTTTTGATTTAAAAGAAGCCGCCGAAAAATACGCGAAATGCAAAAACCCCGTGGGGATCCATTTGTTCCCGTTTTTTTTCCGCTTGGGATTTTACGCCATGGGAATGGAATATTTCATGGAGGCTTTTTACACGGAGCCTGAAATGATGCACGACATGTTTGACCATTGGAGCGAATTTGCCATCGGCACGCTCCGCCCCATGCTGGAAGCGGTAAAGCCGGATTTCGTCACGCTCACGGAAGACCTCGCTTACAAAGGCGCGACGCACACATCGCCGGCCCTATATGAAAAATTTTGGCTGCCGTATCAAAACAAGGTGGTCAAATTGCTTGAACATTACGAAATCAAAATCATATCCCTATGGAGCGCCGGAAAGTTGGACGGCATAATGGACATGGCGGTTGGAAACGGAATCAACTGCACCTGGCCGGTAGAGCGGGCTTCGGGCGCCGACCCATATGCCCTGCGCAAAAAATACGGAAAGAAGCTGGGCATGGCGGGCGGGATTCCCACAAAAGCGCTTATAGGCGGGCCGGATGAAATAGACGGTGCGATAGAGGATTTGGGGCCGCTGATAAAACAAGGAGGATTTTTCCCGGCTTTGGACGATATGGTGTTGCCTGACATATCATTTGAAAATTATGCGCATTGCGTAAAACGCCTGCGCGAAATAAAAATATAACTTAGGAGATATTGCGTATGAAAACCATCGAAGACAGACAGGTTTTAATAGCCGCCGATTTTGCCGGCCTTGCGCTGAAAGATGCCGTTGTTGCCCACTTGCGGGAACGCGGCTGGGAAATAACCGATATCGGCGCGAAAATCGGGGACCGGGGCGAACCCGAAATGTATCACCGCATCGGGCTGCGCGCCGGCGCCATGATCGCCGAAGGCGAATTCGAACGGGCTATTTTATTTTGCGGGACGGGCATGGGCATACACATTGCCGCAAGCAAGTGCCCTCATGTGCACAGCGCGGTGGCTGAAAGCGTTCCGGCGGCGCTGCGGTGCGTGGCGGCCAACGGATGCAACGTGTTGGCAATGGGCGGGTTCTATGTAGCGCCCCGGCAAGGCATGGCCATGGCGGACGCTTTTTTGGAACACAAACTCGGGGACGGATACGAAAATTGGCCGGGTTTTTACGAATTCCATAAACTCGGGTACGACGAACTCGAAAATTTCGACTATCAGGAATACAAATCCAACGGATTTAAATTAAAAAACCCCGGCACGGCGCCGCTTGGAACCGAACCAAAGGGTTTGGCGTATTGAAATATAAATACGAAAAATAGCCGGATATTTTGCTTTTTGCGGAGTTCCGCTACAGGTTTTGAGCCTCGTGGAGCTTGCTGTAAATTCCGCCGTTTTTCAGCAGTTCCTCGTGCTTTCCCGTTTCGCTTATTTCCCCCTCGTGGATCACTATTATTTTGTCCGCGTTTTTTATGGTGGACAGCCTGTGCGCGATTATCACCGTGGTTCTGTTCTCCGATATTTTTTTCAGGGATGTTTGGATTATCTGCTCGTTTTCGGTGTCTATGCTCGCGGTTGCCTCGTCGAGCACCAATATGGGAGGCGAAAACGCCACCGCCCTGGCAAAAGACAGAAGCTGGCGCTGCCCTGCGGAC
>WRJC01000013.1 GCA_009782405.1 Oscillospiraceae bacterium | reverse complement strand
CAGACCCAGCCCGAATTCGCCGATCGCCCTGCAAACGCGGATGTCCTCGTCTTTTATCTCCAGCGCCTCCGCGAGCAGAGCTTTTTTGATCTGCGGGATCGGCAGATCCTTGTTGGAGAGAATTGCCGCCTCCATTCTGTCGAGCGCCCAAAAAAGATTGACCGCGGTGGGTCGCGAGGAGGCCAGATAGTTTTTTGCCGACATGAACTGCGCGTAAAACCCGTCGAAATCCCCGGCGTCGATCGCCTTTGCCGCGAGGTAGGCCCCAAAGGCGGCGGCCACCCCGATTGCGGGAGCGCCGCGCACGCGAAGCAGATATATGGCCTCCCATATGTCCTTTTGATCGGTCAGCGAAAGCGTCTCTATTTCGTTTGGCAGCTTTGTCTGGTCCAATATCAAAAGCGCGCTGTTTTCGTCGTCGAGGTCAACCGTTTCATAGGCCATGATGTTTTTATTCATGAAATTTTTCCTCCGAATGCGATGAAATATCGCCATGGACATAAGTATAGCATACAAAAGCCGTCGGTGTCAATCATTTTTTGAAATAATATTATTATGTTTGGAAAATCCGCTGGGGAATGAATATTTCCCAGCGGATTTTTATATATTTGTTTTTTGTTCGTCAAGTCCGATGGCCGCTTGTCTGCCGATTTCTTGAAAACGAATTTCAAAATAGTTGTTGATTTATTTGGCGGAGCGTGGTATAATGGGGGAAACGTAAGGCCAGCCAAATAGGGAAAACAAAATGGCAACGGCAATCAAGGCCCAAATAACAGAGAGGGAAAACTACACGGAGGCGCGGCGGTATCAAACCAAATTTTCGAGACGATCATATACGACTATTTCATTTCGAAGAACCAAACCGACGTAAAAACGAAAACTCCAAACGGTATAATATCGGATATTGTCATATCTTTTGACATTCGACTTCCGAAAAGAGGCGAATAAAGAGCGCAGGGCCGAATGGATAGGGCTTGAAAACAAAAAAATTTTTGAAGTTATTCTATAGGGAGTTTTAACACATGTCACGCAAAATTTTTAAGAGGTCCGTTTTTGTTTTTTTTGTTTTTGCCTTGCTTGCCAATCTTTCTGTTTTGGCCCGGGCAGAGGACGCCGCAGCGGGTGACATAAGGCTGAGCGTGAACGGCGCGATAAAAGAAGTGCGCCCGAAAATTTTAAAAAAAGATGGCGTGATATATTTTCCCGTCATCGCCACCTCGAAATATCTGTTCGGCTCTTTCGCCGATTATGACCCCGCCTCCAAGACACTGACTTTGTTGAATCGGCACGGGGCGATTTTCACAAACCGGATAGATACCGCCGTGCTTTCGGTAAACGGGGAAAAAATAAAAATCGCCCGCGCCTCTTTCGGGGCTTCCGGAGATTTTTACGCGACGGGGGAATTTTTGCGCGTTGTGTTCGGGGCGACCAGCAAATATGACGATTCGGCCAATCTTGTCATGATTTCGCAAAGCCCGGCAAGCGGCAAGCTGCCCCAGGAGCTTTCGGGGCTCGGCGAGGCCATGCTTTTTCGGCACTACCAGCCCAAATATTTAGAAAGATATGTGACATACAAAAAGGCCAATCCCACGCTTCCCTATTTCGATGCGGTGACCTATGTGAATATAGGCCTGGATTTCCCATATTACTCGCCGATGGCGGCAAAGGCGGCGACAAATCTGAGCGGCAACCTTGTGCTGTGCAACAAGTACAGCTATCTGCCGGAAGACTACGTGCCGGAAGGCTACAAAAAAAGCGACGGCAGGGTGCTGTCGCTTGTTGCCGAGGCGCAGGGGCAATTCGACAAAATGCGCGCCGACGCGAAAAATTCCGGGATAAATATCTACATAGTCTCCGGGTACAGGAGCTACGCCGTGCAAAAGCAGGTTTATGAGAACTACAAAAAAAGCGACCCGAACGGGGCCGACACATATTCGGCGCGGCCGGGCCATTCGGAGCACCAGACGGGGCTTGCCGCCGATCTGAACTCCGCTTCGATTTCCGCCCATTTCGAAAACACGGCGGAATACGCCTGGCTCGCCGAAAACGCGCACAGATACGGTTTCATTTTGCGCTACCCGAAGGACAAGGAGTGGCTGACCGGATATGTGTTCGAACCTTGGCACTGGAGGTACGTGGGGCAAAAGACCGCGGAAAAAATCAAAAACTTAGGCATCACGTTCGACGAATACCACGCGATTTATCTCGTACCCCAGAATACGAGAAATCAAAAATAAAGAAAGGACAGGGAAAAATATGGCAGATTTTTTATCGGAGTACGCAAAAGACAAAAACAGCTACCGGCCCCTGAAGATCACGCACGGCGGCGGATATGACCCGGCTAATCCCGATTTCGGCGCAAAGTGCGCGCAAATCGAGGCCCATATCGACGCGCTGCTCAAAAAGGGCTACGGCGGGATCGTGACAAACGTGCAATTTGCAAGCGACTATATGCAAAACGAAACCGCGAAAAAACTATTGAGGCACGAAGTCGAATACTGCAAAAAAAACAGGATGCGCGTCTGGCTCTACGACGAAAAAGGCTATCCCAGCGGCACTGCGGGCGGGCTCACGCTCAAAAAAAACCCCGATTTGGAAGCGAGGGGATTGGTGGCGCTGTTTGGAAGCGCCGCCCCGGGCGAAAGCCTCCGCTTGGATTTTCCGCGTGGGCACGAGGCCCCGGTGTGCGCATACTGCTACGAGGGCACCTGTTTTGACGACGCGGACGAAGCCACGGCAAAGGATATATCCGAATGCCTGGACGAAGCAAACAATCTCGTTTACCAAAACAAAACGGACAAAACAAAATTTGTGATATATGCCGTATCGAAAAGGCTGTACGAGGGCACCCACGCCTGCCACAACGTATGCGAGGCGAGGCGCTACATCGACCTCATGAACCCGGCAGCCGTGGCCGAGTTCATCGACAACACATACGCCGAGTACGGCAGCTTCCTTGGGGAATACTTCGGCGAAGGGATCGACGCGATGTTCACCGACGAGCCCTCTCTGATGGGCTTTTATTTAAACCACGGCCTCACCCCGCCCGGCACCCTCGACGAACCCGACGAAAGCCTCGAGCTTTTGCCGGTCGTCAATTGGACCCCCGATTTCGCGCGGCGGTTTTTTGATTTATGCGGCTACGACTTGCTTCCTTGCATGCTGTGGCTTTTCGGGGGAAATTCCAAAAGGGCAGCCGAGGTGCGCGGGCATTTCCACGGCGCCGTCTCGAAATTTTACGAAGAGGCGTTCTTCGCCCAAATCGGCAGGTTCTGCGAGGAAAACAAGCTGCCCTTTTCGGGGCACAACCTCATGGAGGAATCCATCGCGCTGCACGCCCCCTTTGAGGGCAATTTCTTCGAGCTGTTGAAACACATGGAATACCCGGGCATAGACATGTTAACCACCATACCCGAAAAGATCATGCACCAGGCGCAGACGCCGCGCCTCATCGATTCCATCGCCGCCATCAACGGCAGAAAGCGCACGATGAGCGAGGTATCCTCCCACGTCGAGGGCGGAAAGCAGAGCTTTGAGCAGATGCTTTGCGCGTGCGTTTTGCAGTATGCGCTCGGCATCGACACTTTCACTTCGTATTACGGCGAAAACGCGCTCGGGGACGGCGACTACCATAAATGGAACGACACGCTCGGAAAAATCGCCGCGCTGATGAACGGCGGAACGCGCAAATCGAAAATACTGCTCTATTACCCGATTGAGAGCATAAACCAAAACTACATCCCCCAGCATACCGAAGAGAGCAAAAAAATCTATGATTTTTCCCTCGCCGAAAAAAACGGCGCCACAAACGGCTCCTGGAGCTCGCTTTCGCGCGGGCTGCTATTAAACCAGCTGGACTATTTCATGGCCGACCTGGACACGATTTCGTCGTCGCCCATCGAAAACGGCAAAATCAGGCTCGCGGGCAACGACTTTGAATGCCTCGTTCTGCCGCGTTGCGACATAGGCGAAAAACTTTTGGATCTGGTCACATTGCTAAACAAGCAAAATATCCCTGTGCTGGCGGTCGCCGACCCGTTGTTTTTCAAAGAAACGGAAAAATTAAAAGGATTTAAAAACGTGGAAATATGCGAAAACGAACAGGCGCTGATGGAGGCCCTGGCAAAAACGGGCGTGGCGGAGGTTCGCTTTGACAGCAAAACCGAAGTCGTGTGCATGAAAAGGATAAACGGCAACGGCGAGAGCTACCTGTTCGTGAACACAAAAAACGAAAAAGCCGAAAGCGCAGTCGAAATCAAAACGGACAAAAAAACGGTCAGCCGCTACAATCCCGAAACGGACGAAATTTCCCTTTTGGCGGCATCGGCGCAAAACGGAAAAATCTCGTTTGGGCTCGAACTTGCCCCCTATGATTTCTATGTCCTCATTTGTTCCTGATATTTTCGACGGTCCTAAAAAAATTGCTTTTTTCGGCGCTCGAATTTTTGTCCCAATTTACCGGGAGCAGAACGAAGCCCTGTTTGTCGTAATAACACCAGGATGCGCCGTTTTCCAGGGCTTCGGCCAAATTATTTTTTCCGTATGAGTTGTACCTTTCGCTGAGGTCGTCGCCTTTTGCCACGATTATGGGGATATTCGCGCCTTTTTGAGCCATGGCTTTTTTGAAGCGGTGAATATCCCCGATCATTTTTTTTGTGTTGTATTCCGATTTCGCGTTTTCCGCATTCGAATAAATCGGGATGAAATCCGAGCTCTCCATGTATTCGCCCATCAAGCCCTCCGGAATGTTTTTTGTGGACTTGAGCCCCGCTCCGAGAATCAATTTTTTGCCCGCTTTTTCTTTCAGCGATTTCAAAATTTTAATCGCCCCGCCGCCGGAAAGCACGGAACTTTTATAGAAAGTGTGCGAGACATCGGTGACATTGGCCATCACATTCGGAAATTTTTTTTCCAAGAGCCAGTCCGCAACATTGAAAGCGCCGTTTACGATGGCGAATTCATCCTCGAACATATCCTCGCAGGAAGACGAAAATATGTTGACGAACACCGCAAGCCCCGCCCTTTTTGCCGCCTCTATTATTTTTGCCGCATATTCGAGGTACACCGAATTTAAGCTTCCGTCGGGGTTTATGGCGGAGCTTTCAAATGAGATGTTTTTTGATTTGTCCTGTTCCCGCGCTTTTTTGTAGTATTCGCCAAAAGGGTTCGGACTCTGCAAACCGAGCGTGACCAGGTTCACGCCCGAGTTTCGCCAATCGTCCAAATCTTTTATGAATTCTTCGCGGTTTTTTTCGACGTCAGCGACGCCGGCATCAAAAAAGGCGCAAACATCGCTGCAAACCCCTATCAGCTTTCCTTCGCTGTCGGGGTTTCCGGGATTTGACGCCATTCCGTCAATATGGAATTTTCCGTTTTTTATTTCAAGCTCCGCCATTTTTAAAAAAAAGGCCTTTAGTCTACTATATTGTACGTTTTTACGATGTTTGGGCGCGAATTTTCTTCGCCTTTTAGTTCCATTCGCAGTTCGCTTGAGATCAGCATGAGCGTGTATCCATTTTTGCCGCATTTGTGTATCGATTCCACATTGTATTTTTGGAGATCCTTCTCTATTTTCACGAAAACCGTTTTGTTGAACATGCTGCTGCTCGCGCGGAGCTTTTTGACGGTTTCTTTGTCCAATACCAGTTCGTCGAATTCAATGGTTTCTTTTCGGATGTTGAGTTTCGTTTTGTTCATCTCGGATATTGTCAAAACATTGTAGGGTATATTTGTTCGCATAATAATTCTCCCCATTTTTGAAATTATCGCCGGACACATTATACATAATACTATATTTTCATGTCAAATACTACATATAAATTGTGAATATTGCATAAAGTTTTGATGATTTTTTATGCAATTGTTGTTGTGATGGGAAGATAATGATATGTTCAAAACAAATTCGCTCAATCATCCATCATGCTTTTTACTTTCATCAGGCGGATGAAATTGCTTCTCTCGTTTTCGTCGAGTTTCATCTTTATGTATCTGATCGTCTCGGTCAGGTTCGGGATCGTCATGTATTCCAGGGCGTTCACCCTGCGCCTCGTTTTTTCGATTTCGTCCGCCATCAGCTCGCAGCTCTTTTCCACTTTGGCGAGTTCGAGCAATTTCGGCAGCAGATTGGAAAACTTTTGGATCGCCCTGTCAGTTTCGTCCGAGGTATTGTAGAACCCGTAGGGGAATATGCCCGTTTTTTCGTTTTGCCCCTCCCTTGAAAATTCCATTTTCGGCACGATGATGCTCATTATGTTTTCCGTGGACATTTCAAGGCTTATCCTTTCGCTTGGCGCCATCAGCGCTTCCTCCACAAACTGGGCGGGCTGCAGCGTCGCCGCCATGAAAAACTTTTTGTACGCCTCTGCAAGCTCATTTTCCACTTCCATCCGCAGTTTGTTGCTGCGCCTCGCCAGTTCTATGAAGCGGCGTATCAGTTCGTCCTGCTTGTCCTTGAGCAGCTTGTGCCCGCGCGTCGCGCTTTCGAGGCGGCCTTTCAATTTCATAAGCTCCATCCTGTTGGGGTTTACGTTCAGCCTCATTTTCCGGCCCCCGCGCTTTGCGGCATATACTTTTCGAAATATTCGTCCCTGATGCGCTTGAGCTGCGCCCTCGGCAAAATCGACAAAAGTTCCCAGCCAATTTCCAAGGTTTCTTCGATTGCCCTGTTCGCGCCAAAACCCTGCGAAACATATTTTTTTTCAAACACCTCGGCGAACTGCGCGAACATTTTGTCCGAGTCCGAAAGCGCCGATTCGCCCAATATCGCCGCGAGTTCCTTTGCCTGTTTGCCCTGGGCGTAAGCAGAAAATATTTGGTTCATCGTTTCGGCGTGGTCTTCCCTCGTTTTGTTTTTGCCTATCCCTTTGTCCTTGAGCCGAGACAGCGAAGGCAGCACGTCTATGGGCGGGGTTATCCCGCGCCGGTGCAATTCCCGGTTCAATATTATCTGCCCTTCGGTTATATACCCGGTGAGATCCGGGATCGGGTGGGTTTTGTCGTCCTCTGGCATGGTCAGTATCGGTATCTGCGTGATTGAGCCGCCCCTGCCTTTAATGCGCCCCGCCCTCTCGTACAAGCTCGCAAGGTCGGTGTACAAATATCCGGGGTATCCGCGGCGCCCGGGCACTTCCTTTCTGGCCGCCGAAATTTCGCGGAGCGCCTCGCAGTAGTTTGTCATGTCAGTGGTGATCACGAGCACGTGCATATCTTTTTCATATGCCAAATATTCGGCGCAGGTCAATGCCATGCGCGGGGTGGAAATACGCTCGACTGCGGGTTCGTTTGCCAGGTTGACAAACAGCACGGCCCTGTGTATCGCGCCCGTTTCCGCGAAATCGTCGATGAAAAACCGGGATTCCTCGAACGTGATCCCCAGCGCGGCGAACACCACCGCGAAATTGGAATCTGTGCCAAGCACTTTCGCCTGCCTTGCGATTTGGGCGGCAAGCTCGGAGTGAGGCAGACCCGAAGCGGAAAAAACCGGCAGTTTCTGGCCGCGCACCAAAGTGTTCAGCCCGTCTATCGCGGATATTCCGGTTTGTATGAATTCGGAGGGGTAATCCCTGGCCACCGGATTTATCGGAACGCCGTTTATGTTGCTCCTCTTGTCCGGGATTATTTTCGGGCCGCCGTCCTTGACCCGTCCCAATCCGTCGAACACCCTCCCGAGCATATCGGCGGAAAGTCCGATTTCAAGCGGTTTCGCCAAAAATTTCGCCTTGCTCCCCCCGAGGTTTATGCCGTGCGCGCTCTCGAAGAGTTGCACCACGGCCTTTTCGCCGTGCACTTCCAAAACTTTCCCGCGCCGCATTTCGCCCGTCTGGATTTCGATTTCCACAAGTTCGTCGAATTTCGCCCCTTCAACCCCATCGACGACCATCAAAGGCCCGACAACTTCGGAAACTGTCCTGTATTCCTTAAGCATCTGCAAGCGCCTCCTCTTCGATCAAACTTTTCATGCTTTCCTCTATATCTTTTTTTATTTCTTGAATTTTCGATATTTCATCTTCGGCTATATATTTGGCGCGCGCGATCTCTTCCCTGACTTTCAACGAAAGCATCTTTTTGAGATATACCCCCGCAGAAAGCGCTTTTCTCGCTTCGTCGCCGAAAAACAAAATCAAATCGAGCATTTTGCACTGCTTTTTAAGCGAAGTGTAGGCGTCCATCAAATCGAAGGAATCTTGCTGGAGATAGTCTTCCCTCATTGATTTCGCCGTTTCAAGGCTCAGCTGGTCGGATTCGGAGAGCGCGTCGTAGCCGATCAGCCTGACGATTTCGTTTAGATTCGATTCTTCCTGGAGCAGGTTCATCGCCGCAAGCCTTAGTTCGCTGAAATTTTCCTGCACGTTTTCATCTATCCAGCCGCATACATTGTCCAAATACAGGCTGTATGAATTTAGCCAGTTAATGGCCGGGAAATGGCGTCGGTACGCCAAATCTGCGTCGAGCCCCCAAAAAACCTTGACTATGCGCAACGTGGCCTGCACCACCGGTTCCGACAAGTCCCCTCCCGGGGGGGAAACCGCCCCGATGGCAGTCAGCGTCCCAATTCGCCCGTCAGTCCCGAGCACCTCGAATTTTCCCGTGCGCTCGTAAAATTCCGCAAGCCTTGATCCGAGATAGGCGGGATACCCTTCATCGCCGGGCATTTCTTCCAAACGCCCCGACATTTCCCGCAACGCTTCCGCCCACCTGGAAGTGGAATCCGCCATGAGCGCCACCGAATAGCCCATGTCCCTGAAATATTCCCCTATTGTGATGCCTGTGTATATGGAAGCTTCGCGCGCCGCCACCGGCATGTTGGAAGTGTTTGCCACCAGCACGGTGCGTTTCATCAGCGGTTCCCCGGTTTTGGGGTCTTTGAGTTCGGGGAATTCGTTTAGCACGTCCGTCATTTCGTTGCCCCTCTCGCCGCAACCCACGTAAACCACTATTTCGACGTCGGAATGTTTGGCGAGTTGGTGCTGGATCACCGTCTTCCCGCTGCCGAAAGGCCCGGGAATGCAAGCGGTTCCCCCTTTTATGACGGGGAAAAATGTGTCTATGGCGCGTTGCCCCGTGATCATGGGCGTGTCCGGCGGAAGCTTTTGGTTCACCGGGCGCTGTTTTCTCACGGGCCACTTCTGGATCATGCCAATCCCGATTTCCCCGTTCTCCGTTTCAAGGGTCGCCACTATTTCATCCACGCGGAAATTGCCTTTTTTTATCGATTTTATCTTTCCGGCCATTTCCGGTGGAACCATTATTTTATGGTTCATCAGCACATTTTCCTGCACTGTGCCGATTATGTCTCCCCCCGCCACTTCGTCTCCCACGTTTTTTTGCGGCACGAATTCCCAAAATTTTTCGCGGTTCAGCGACTTTACGACCACGCCGCGCTCGATGAAATCGCCCGCCGCTTCTTTTATCGCATCCAGGGGACGCTGTATCCCGTCGAACATCCCCGAAAGCAGCCCGGGGCCAAGTTCGACTGAAAGCGGCTCTCCCGTGGTGACCACCGGTTCGCCCGGCCCGAGCATCGAGGTTTCCTCGTAGACTTGGATGGAGGCGTTTTCCCCGCGCATTTCGATCACTTCGCCGATAAGCCCTTTTTCGGAAACGCGCACCACGTCGAACATTTTCGCATGGCCCATTTTTTCGGCTACGACAAGCGGTCCCGATACTTTTATAATTCTGCCGACTTCCAAAAAAAATCCTCCCTATCAATCCAAAATGTTTATGCCGACCGCTTTTTCCACGTTCGACCTTATTTTCGCCATACCTATGCCAAGTGACCCCTTAATTCCGGGAATCAGGACGATCGCCGGGGAAACCTGGCGGCTGTATCTGTGCATTGTCTCTTTTATCGTTTCTGCGATTTGTTCGGTGATGAAAATTATCCCATAATCGACCCTTGCCATGCGGTCCACGATTTTCCGCGATTCCTCGGGGGAAGATTCATGCGCCTCGCACACATCGAAACCGAACGCCTTGAAAGCGAGTATTGAATTTTTGTCGCCGACCACGCCTATTTTACGCATAATTGTCACGCAGCCTTTCCCGGATGGCAGCAGCCGGCATATTGTTTATCTTGCAGTTCATTATTGTCCTTATCTGCCTTGCTTCGTTTTCTTTTGAAAAAACATACGACATAAAAATTTCAGGGCCGAAAGCGATGTACTTCGATTTTTTCGCATGATCCATCAAAAAATCGTCCAAACGTTTTTCGAGCCCCGAAAAATCGCCCGTTTTTTCGTAATCCTCGAGCGATGCTTTCATTATTTCGCCGAAATACTTGTAATGGAAAGCTTCTCCCAAAGCCGCAAGGTTTTTTTCGAAATGCCTGAAAATTTCGGCTTTCGGAAGCTTGCCGCCTTCGCAGAGCGCCTCTTTCAGAAATTTCGCCTCCCCGCCCATGTTTTTGAGCCGGAGCATCGTCCTGACATTGTAAAAATCCGTCGCAAACTGCGCGTATTCAAGCAAAAATGCGTTGTTTGCGGTTTTTGCCAAATTTAGCATATGGCCGAACATATGCAAGTCGAGCACCACATCCAATGTTTGGGGGCTGCCGCCGTTTTCAAGGGAAGAACGGGACATGGCAGCCGCATCGAGCAAATGCGAAGGCAGCTGTTTAGGCTTTGCGCCTTCGGCAACCGCAGCCGCGATCAAAGCGGGATCCGTTTCGGTGCAGGCTATATAAAGCTCTGAATGGTCTTTTCCCAAATATTTCGACTTTGCCGCCGTTTTCAGGTTGTGGTAGTCGTATTTGCAAAGGATTATGTCGATGGCCGTTTTTTCCGGCGCGAGGAAATATAGCCGGCTGTAGGTTTTTTTGAGCGTTTCGCCCATGACGGTTTCATAGTCTTCGACTTTGGGCAAAGCGGAAAAATCATATTCGCTGTTTTGCGATATGAGTTTCGCCGCTTCGGCCGCATTGGGGGAATCGATGATGCGCCCGAATGATTCGCCGGAAAGCAGCATTTTTTCCCGGATGCGCAAATACCCGATGGTATGCGCATAATGCAAATAATCCATACTAAATCCCCTGCCCCCAATCTAAAAAAGTAACGATATGACTTCCGGCTCTATGTCGTTTCGTATGAAATCCAGCAATGCCGAAAACGTGTTGTTCTGCTCGAATCCGCCCGAAATCAAAATGAAGCCGCTTTCCGCCGCGCGTTCCCCGGCGTAAAGCGAAAGCCGAGGATCGATTTTTTTTATGTCTGTTTTTTTGTATTTTTCGGGCAGTATAATTTGGTCCCCCTCCCTGATCCCGGCGATTTTGCAAGCTCCCGAAACGAAGCGCTCAAATTCGCCCTGAGGCAGGTTTTTCAGCCTTTCGAGGCTTTCGGCGAAAACCTTGTCGATGGCCTTTTGTTTGGCTCCGAGCTTTTTGTCCCGGGTTTCGGCACGGGTTTTCGCCAAAATCTGTTCTTTTCGCCGGGAAGCCAAAACGCCCGCTTGTTCCAAGACGCGCGCGGCTTCGCCTTTTGCCGATTTGGCCGCAGTTTCCGCTTCCAAATTCGCTTTATGCGTGGCCTGGGCGATCATTTGGGCGGCTTTGGTTTTCGCGTCCTCCGTTATTTTTCCGATTATGTTTTCTATGCCCGACAAAACGTTCACGCCCCTTCTCTTACGGCATCGTGGCGGTCAGGAGTATTATCGACGAAACAAAGCCGATGATGGCGTAGGTTTCGACTATGACCGAAAAAATTATGCCTTTTGTGGTTTCAGCGGGATTTTTTGCCAGAATCTGGAGCGCGCTCGCGGCCACTTTAGCCTGGGCGACCGCCGAAATGCGTCCTACGATGGCGACCGGCAGCGATGCGGCGAGCAGATACAGCCCCTGCATGAGGCTCAGGGCGTCGGATATCTGAAATGCGATCAAAAGCCCGATGATGAATCCGTAGAGCCCTTGGGTGCCCGGCAGAAGCTGGAGCAGGAGAGCCTGCCCGAATTTTTCCGGTTCCTCCGTGACGATGCCCGCATTGGCCTCTCCCACGATGCCGCAGCCTTTCGCCGAACCCATTCCCGACAAAAAAATCGCGATGGCCGCGCCCAGCGCGGCGAAAACGATGCCGCCGTATTCAGTCATGAATTCCAACATAAAAATTATTTCCTCCCAGTAACGTTTGTTATATTCACATATTTGTTTTTCGTCCCGAAAGCTTTGAACGCGACGCCTCCGCCTTCGTAAAATTTCCCGAAATATTCCACATATTGCAGCCTGCAGGTGTGGACGTAGGCGCTCAGCGCGCCCAGCCCTATATTCAATGCCGCCCCGAAAACCACGACGACTGCGGCGAATATATATTTCAGCATGGCCACGGGCAAAAACCCGGCGTCTTCGACCAAGAGCCCTCCCATCAGATTGAAGGAAAATGCGATGTATGCCCCTGAGAGCGCGATTGCCATCAGCCTCGTGTAAGAGACGAAATCCCCAACATAGCCCGTGATGCCGTATACGGCGTTGAGACCGTTGCCGATTTTGCCCCCAATTCCCTTAGACGCTCTGCCCTGGGTGCAGGCAAGCCCCAAAAGCGACCCTGCCAGCGCCCAGCCGCATATCGGCGAAAAGATCGAATCTATCCCGAACACGCCCAGCGCGATGAGCCCAACGAGCGAACTCACGGCGATTATCCAAAACAGGCTGTCGAACAGGGCATCCAGAATCTTGCCGTCGCGGATCAACATATAGCCCTTGATGCATAATCCGGCCATGATCTGGACAAAACCGATCGCAATGGAGAGCGCGATCATGAACATGATGTCCCCTGTCAGATCCAAGATGGGCTTTCCGCCGACGGGCGCGAAAAAACTCACGCCGAACAGCGAGCCGTACAAAACCCCCATGATCGTCGTGGCGATCCCGAGGTAGAAAAAAAGCAAAAAGAACCTTTTTGCGCCCTTCTTCAAATTGAAAAGCTTGAGCCCGATCAAAGTCGCCGCTACCAGCACAATCCCATAGCCCGCATCGCCGAGCATCATCGCGAAAAACAGGAAATAGAAAGGCGCAAGCAGCGGGGTTGGATCCAATTCGTTGTATTTCGGCATGGAATACATTTCGGTTATGCCCTCGAAAGCCGAAACGAATTTGTTGTTTTTGAGTTTGATTGGCACTTCGGGGGAATCTTTTTCCACAGGGGCAAGTTCCAGATAATAATCGTTGCCGCAGGCTTTTTCCACGGTTTGCCCGAGCATGGCGGAATCGTCCTGCGAAACCCAGCCTTCAATGGCAAACACGCTCTGCGTCTTTAAAAAATTTTCGCAAGCTTTGTGCCTTGCGGCCATCGCCCCAAAATAGTCGCGGGCGATTTTGAGTTTTTCCAAATGGGGCGCGAACGCCTCTATTTCTTCTTCGAGGCGGGTTTCTTCCGCTTCGATCGCGCCGATTTTCGTTTTGTTTTCTTCGATTAAGGCGATGGGCGCATGATCGAAGGAAAGCGAAACCTTTTCCAGCCCCCGGGATTTCGCAAATGCCAACAGCTCTTCATAGCCCTCCGGAAGCGTCACGAGCAAGACCCCCGCTTTGTCTTTTGCACCATCCAAAAGTTCCAGATGCACATCGCAAAAATCGCGCAAAACAGCTTGCGCGAAAGCTTCTGACGATTGTTTCGGAACGAATCCCAATATATATTTCGCGCTATTCAAGCGGTCTAATTCAAGCGTGGAAACATCGAGCCCGGCCCAATCCGAGAATGCGGCGATGTCCGATTTGAGCTTGTTTTTTTCGGCTTTGAGCTGCCTTTGCCTGTCGTCGTTGGCCTTGATTGAATCATATGCGGGCGCATGGTCATAATTTTTCGTGAATTCGCAGAATTCTTCAAAACCCATTTCGGGGGGGGATTGCCTGAGCGCTTCGATTGCGCCGGGTTTTTTGCAGTGCGGCAAGATCTTGGACAATGCGAAGTCTATCTTGGAGAGTTCGCCTTCCGCATGCGAAAGCCCCGCTTCCGCCGAAATTTTGGACATTTCAAGTTCTCGGGCTTCGGCTTGCAAGTTTTTGAAATGGACGGCTTCGATTTTTTGCAGTTCCCCGAGCAGATTTTCCCTGCGGTCTTCGAAGGCGAAGAGAAAAAACCGATTCATTTTGACTATTGCCATTTTAGCTCCATTATCCTTTCGATGACCGTATTTACCGCTTTGTCGAATTTTTCCGGCGCGGGAAGCGATATTTTTTCGATTTCGGAACTGCAGGCATCGATGATCGGGGCGCGTTCCGCCGCTGCTTCCTTTTCGGCATTTTCCAAAATCGCATGTTTTTGGCGGCCGGCTTCGAGCATCGCCGCATTTCTATGCGCGGCCGCATCGGCAGCCGCTTTTTCGGCTATGGCTTTCGCCTGCTCTGCTGCGAGGCGCAGGATTTCAGCTGCGGCGCCCTCGGCTTCTTTTATTTTCGTCAAAGCTTCCTTAGCCATGGAAATATCTCCGTTCCAATAAAAATTTTTCGGGCAAAATTTATAGGGCTGCTTTTTTTGGGGCTGCCCCATATTGTTTTCCCTTCGATGAATCGATGAAAATGAGGCAGCCCTTTTCGCTTTTTTGCGCAAAACTGACAAAACTAACTTTTGTACGCCTGTTCAAAATCCGGGCATATCGGTTCGCCGAACCATTTGACCCTTTCGCCTTCCATCATGTCGGCGACGGCTTCCGCCCATTTTTTGTAATGTTCGGTGGTCCTGTGATAGGCTATCTCCTCGTCGGACTTATAGATTTCGTACAAAAAGAACAGGCAAGGATCGCCCGCATCGGCGATCACGTCGAAACGAAGGTTGCCCGGTTCCTTTCTCGCGTTTTCCGAATTGTAGAAAGTGATCTCCTTGAATTTTTCGACGCAATCCGCTTTCACTTGAATTTTCACGATTATCGACTTCATAAGCGTCCTCCGTTACAAGACTTTGAAAAATTCCAAGACTTCTCCGTCGGGCCCGACCACGAACGCTATCCTCACGGGCATCGGGGGGCTTGCGGGTATTTCAAGGCTTTTGGGTTCCATTTGCGAGGCCGCTCCGGCCGCGAGGGCGTTTTTATACGCCAAGTCCGGATTTGTGGTCGCGAAGGCGAAATGCACGAATTTCGCGTCTTTGGGCGCGTTTGCGTCGCCGTTCGCGAAAATCTCGAAGTGGCTCCCGTTGCCTATGTCGAGAAGCGCCGCTCTGCCTTCCCCTTCGCCCCAGGAGGCGACTGTTTCGAAACCTAAACCTTCCGTGTAAAATTTCAACGACTTGTCGAAGTCAGCCGATGCCAGGGCGAGATGATGCACTCCGATATTGGGTATTTTTTTGTTTGCCATTTTGGTTTCCTCCATAAAAAAATATATAAATGCAACTTACATACATTCATTTTAATACAAAAATGATAAAAAATCAAGCGATTTTAAAAAATTTTACAAATTCGCGCATCCGCGTCGATTTGTTTGCGTCCCGTTCCGCATTTTTTCAAAAATATGGCGTTTCTTGTTGCAAAAACAAATTCAGTGTGATATTATATTATCAACAAAAAAATTTCATGAAAACTAAGGAGCGGTCAATATGAAAAGCGCAAAAAGGTGCAAATTGCTTGTTTTAGCCGCCATATTTTCCATAACGGCCATATTCGCCTCTTGCGGCGACGGCAAGGAGAATGCGGATAAAAACAATACCGGCGGCAATCCGGAAAATTCCGGGGCGGCTCCCGAAGAAACCACGCAGGCCGAATACAGCGATTTCCCCGATGCAAAAATGGACGGCAGGATATTTGTCATCATGAATCCCGAATATTCGCTGGAACGGCATTTTTACACCGCCGAGGAAGAAACGGGAGACAGCTTGAACGACGCCGCATACAAAAGGAACGCAAAAATCGAGGATCAGTTCGACATATCGATAAAAACGCATCCTTCCGAAACGGAATGTTACACGACATTGAACAAACTCGTGGCGAGCGGGGATGACTCCGTCGATTTGGTGGTCACGCACCCGAATTATGTCACATCCTTGATAACCAACGGGCTTTTGCGCAACTGGCTCGACATGAAATATGTGGACTTTTCCAAACCCTGCTGGAATGCGGATATGCAGGACACCTTCAAAATAAACGGCAAGATATTCTATGCGGCGGGCGATATAACGATAACGTCAATAGGGCAGAGCGTGATATTGTTCAACAAGGAAATGATGCAGAATTTGAGCATTGAGAATCCGTATCAGCATGTTTTTGCGGGAACCTGGACGATAGACAAATTGATGGAATTCATAAAAGGCGCCTCAAGGGATACCAACGGCAACGGGACGATAGATAAAGACGATATTTTCGGTTATGTGAGCAATGCGAGCGATTATGCCTATCTCTGGGCGAGCGGGCTTAAAGTCGCGCAGATCGACAAAGACGGCAAGCCGGCGCTGTCGCTGCTCGGGGACCGGCTGGCTCTGGTGATAAACAAATCGTATGAATTGATTCACGGAGCGGATACCTACATAGAAAAAGACTACCAGACCTCTTTTCACCATTTCGAAGACGGCAGGTCGCTGGCCATTTCCTGGGACATAGGCACATATTGGATGAATTTGCGCCCGGTTGAATTTGATTTCGGAATCGCGCCATTGCCCAAATTGGACGAAATGCAGGAAAATTATTATTCTTTCGTCGCCGCAGGGCTCATGGGCATTCCCGTCAATGCAAAAGACCCCGACGACGCGGGCATCATCATTCAGGCATATGCGGAAGGAAGCTATAGGTATTTGCGCCCGGCGTTTTTTGGAAATGTTTTGTACAACAAATGCCTGCAAGACGAAGAATCGCAAAAAATCTTGGAGATGATCCAATTGAATAAAGTCTACGACATAGGTTTTTCTTTCGATTCCCAAAAGATTCTGCCTTACATAATCTCAGAAACCGTTGTCCAAAAAAAGAGCACGGATTTCGTTTCTTTCTATGAAAAACATGCGGATCGGGCGCAAGCGGATTTCGACTTGATATACGACATAACCGGATAGGAGGCAAAATTATGGAAAAGAAAAAAAATTATGCGAATTTTTTGCGCCATGTTTTGGTCAATGCTTCAACTTTCTTTTTGATGCTTTTTTTGAACGGATGCACAAGCAGCCGGAGCGGCGCCGAAGCCGAAAATGCCGAAAGCGAAGCCGAAACGCAAAAATGGGTCGCGCTCGAACTGACATTCTGCGGGGAAAATGACTTCGATGAAAACCCGGGAAATAAACTTGGGCCGCTGGACTATGAATTCGACGTCACGTTCAGTTCCGAAAACGGCGAAAAACTTGTCGTCCCGGGTTTTTGGGACGGAGGCAACACTTGGAAAGTCCGCTTCGCTCCCACGGAAATCGGGAAATGGTCGTATGCCACCGCTTTTTCCGATATGGGCGACGCCGGGCTGCACGATGTCAAAGGCGCGATAAAATGCGTGGAATACGAAGGGGAACTCGACATATACAAGCACGGTTTCATCAAGGCCGCACAGGGCAATCGCCATTTCGCCCATGCCGACGAAACGCCGTTTTTCTATCTCGGCGATACGCACTGGAGCATGCCCTCCGAGCCTTTTGAAACGATGTTTGTCTCGATAGTGGACGACAGGGCGAAAAAAGGCTTCACCGTCTATCAATCGGAACCGCTCGGCGCAAAGTACAATCTGGCGGACGGATTCGGCAAGTCTGCGCTCGATGGGTTCCGCGACCTCGACAGGAGATTTGAGTACATCGCAAAAGCGGGGCTCGTGCACGCAAACGCCCAGCTGTTTTTCGCAAGCGAGCTCGGCTGGAACAGATCGGCGTATTCCGACGAATACATAAAAAAGCTCGCCCGATATTGGGTCGCAAGATACGGGGCATACCCCGTGATGTGGACTACGGCCCAAGAATGCGACAAGGATTTCTATTACGGCAGGGACAACCCCTGGTTTGATTCCGAAACGAACCCGTGGAAAATCGTCTTCAACGCTATTCACGAATGCGACCCGTACAATCACCCGCAAACCGCCCACCAAGAAAACACGGGTTCGACGAGGGCCGAAAATTCGTCTTTCAGGGAACTTCCGGGGCACGATTGGTTCGCGGCGCAATGGTCCCCGCAGCTAAATGCCCGCCTCGATTTCCGCATACCGGAGGAATACTGGAATTCGGGCAAAATCACGGTCAATTACGAAGGCCGCTATGAAAATCTGTGGACAAAGGAATTCGGCGCCAGGGTGCAGGCCTGGACGGCATATCTCAACGGGATGGCCGGCCATGGCTACGGGGCGGTGGACATTTGGCTGTATAACAGTTCATACGACACCGATACGACTTCGGACGACGGAATCGACAAAATAACCCCGGATGACAAAGCGGTAAAATGGGATGTTAGCATGAATTTCGACGCATCGAGACAAATGGGCTATATGAAGCAGTTTTTTATTGCTTTGGAGTGGTGGAAACTCGTCCCGCATTTCGGCGGCCAAATATATTTCAGCCCGGCAAAGGCGGCGTTTTATTCGATTGCGAGCGACGGCGACGAGGTGATCGTAATATATTTCTACCAAACCAAAGGCAACGGCACGGGGATTCTCACAAATCTCCCGGATGCAAATTATTCATTTTCGTGGTTTGACCCCGCCACGGGAAATTACGAGGCAGAAGGCAATTTCGCCCCGTCAAACGGCAGCTATGACATAGGCGAAAAGCCAAGTGGCGGCGATTTGGTATTTCTGGCGAAAAAAACGTGACGCGAAATTCCGGGAAGTGAAAAATTTCATATTTTTTGCTTGACATTTGCACCGTAAAAATGATATTATGTAATGTAATGTGGCAATGCGAATATAAACGAAAGGAAAATCAAATTGGAAAAAAACGAAAAGAGGCCGAACATACTTTTCGCGATAGCGGACGACGCTTCGCATTTCGGCGCATACGGCCATGAATTTGTAAATACGCCCAATATCGACAAGATCGCGAAAGAAGGCGTCCTGTTTGAAAACGCCTTTACGCCCAGCCCGAAGTGCGCGCCCTCGCGGGCCTGCATTTTGACGGGGCGCTACCCCTGGCAAAACGAGGAAGCCTGCAACCATTTCTGCTTTTTCCCGAACAAATTCGCGCTTTTGCCCGACCTTTTGGAACAGGCCGGATACTTTGCGGGCTATACGGGAAAAGGCTGGGCCCCCGGGGATTATTTGGCCTCCGGCTTGAAGCGCAACCCCGCCGGGGACGAATTCAACAAATTTTGGCTGCAGCCGCCGGAAAACACCTGTGTCAGCCGCACGGATTACGCCGCCAATTTCGCGGATTTCATGTCGTGCAAACCTCCCGAAAAACCGTTCTATTTCTGGTACGGCGCATGGGAACCGCACCGCCCGTATAAATTCGGGGAAGGGCTCCGGGCGGGAAAATCGACAAGCGAAATCGCGAAGCTGCCCGCATATTTCCCCGATTGCGAAAAAGTGCGCACCGACATGATCGACTATGCATACGAAATAGAGTGGTTCGACGCGCAGCTCGGCAAAATGCTGCGGCAGCTCGAGGAAGCGGGCGAACTCGAAAATACGATCGTGATAGCCACTTCGGACAACGGCTGCTCTTTCCCCCGGGTCAAAGGGCAGATGTACGAACAGGACTTCCACCTTCCGATGGCAGGGATGTGGAAAGCGGCAAAAAAAAGGCAGGGCAGGAAAATAACCGACATCATAAATTTCGTGGATATCGCGCCGACTTTCTTGGCAGCCGCCGGAGTTGCGAAACATCCGCAAATGAGCGGGAACAGCTTTTTGGACGTTTTTTTGTCGGATTCAAGCGGGCAAATCGACAATTCGAGGAACGCGGCGTATTTCGGCAGGGAACAGCAGGATTTGGGCAGCGAAAACGATTTGGGCTACCCGGTGCGCTGCATGCGAAATTCGCAATACCTGTATATCCACAACCGTGCGCCGGATCGCTGGCCTGCGGGAAATCCCGAAACGGGCTTCACGAATTGCGATTCATCGCCCACAAAAGACGAGATTCTGGCCCTCAAAGAAAAAGGGGAGGCATTTTACTACGAGCTCGCCTTCGGCAAACGGCCCGGGGAGGAATTGTACGACATAGAAAAAGACCCGGAATGCCTGGCGAACATAGCCGAAATCCATTCCGAAACCGTCTTAAAATCGATGAGGGCGCAGTTGAATGAATTCTTGGTGAAAACCGAAGATCCGGGCCTTCTCGTATCCCCCGGGTATTTTGACGAAATGAAGCTGAAAAGCGAAGAGGACGCGCCGTATTCCTGGAAATCGTATATGCAAGGAACTTGGCAAAAACAGACTTATTGAGCGCAGTTTCAAAGCAAAAGTTAAAATTCGCGGTGATTTTTTCGTTTGGGAGGAACATGTTTTTTATGAAAAAAATCAAGTTTGCAATATTTTTGGCGGCGGTTTTTGTGTTTTTTTGCCTGATGGCTTCCTGCGCGGACAATGCGGCAACGCATGGAAACGGCAACGGGGGCGGCGATGAAATCGATTCCGATTCGGAAACGGGCGAAAACGGCGCGAAACCCGACGAAAACATCTATACCCGCTTTCCCAAAACCGATTTCGGAAGCAGGGATTTTACCATGGTGA
The DNA here is from genome assembly GCA_009782405.1 of Oscillospiraceae bacterium. The sequence continues at coordinate 58,742 of WRJC01000013.1, read as the reverse complement.
TTGTGGACTATATGCAGGAAGAACATTATGCCGAAGAAGAAATCGGCGATGTATTCAACGATTCCGTGTACAACCGCAACAAAAAAATAGAAGAGGACTACAACATAAACCTGAAATTCAAAATAGCGTCGCATGCCGACGCCCCGAGCGAAATCAAAAAAAGCGTAATCGCCGGAGACAACGCTTACGATTTGGGTGCGCTGCACGCAGTTTCGGCGGCGGTGCTCACCGGCGACAACATATATTCCGACTGGCACAAAGTGCCTGTGATAAACGAAAACCTCGGCAATGCCTGGTGGAACAAAAGCGTCGAGAACGATATGTCCATAGGCGGCAAATCTTTTTTCATAGCCGGAGACATAGGGTATATATTTACCGCGCACACCCACGTGTTCCTGTTCAACAAAAAATTATTCGCCGATTCCGGGATTCAATATCCCTACGACGCGGTCAAAGAGGGAAAATGGACATATGACGTTTTCGACTCCATCATCAAAGAATGCAACCAAGACCTCAACGGGGACGGGAAATTGGACATAAAAGAAGACAAATTCGGTTTTGTCACCATGGGGCTTTTCGGTGATGTGATGTATTTTTACAGTTTCGGCGGGAAGGCGATCGAAAAAGACGAAAACGATTATCCCGTGCTTGTGCTGAATTCCGAGAAGAACGCATCCATAGTGGAAACCGGATACAAATGGTTCATAGAAAACAATTGCCCGGTTGTGCCATATACCGGAGACGACGATTATTCCGAGGAACTGGCTCATATAGCGTTCCATAGGGACAGGGCGTATTTTTTGGGGACGAACTTGAAAAATCTGCGCGTTTTCAGGGATATGGAAAGCGAATACGGGATAATACCGTTTCCAAGGCTCGACGATGCGCAGGAAAACTATATATCGACTGTCGACGGGGCGGCGACGATGCTCGTGCTTCCCAAAGGAGCCGACGGCGACGTTTCAGGCACGGTCGCGGAAGCGATGGCGAGGGAATCTTCGCTTGCGGTAATTCCGGCATATTATGATTCGACGCTCCAGCTGAAATTCGCCCGCGACGAGGCCACGACGGAAATGCTCCAAATCATAAAGGAAACTGCGTATTTTGACATGGGATATATATACAATTTTTCGGGTTCGGGATTCATTTCAAAAACGCTGCTTGACCAAAAATCGATAAATTTGACGTCATTCTGCGAAAAAAACGAGGGCGCGATTCAAAAAGCCATAGACAGGCTGGTCGAATACTGCTCCAATTTTGAATAATACGGAGGAAAAACGGAAATATGGAAATAAAAATCATGCTGTGGTTCGATGTGGAGGACTACATCACCCCGGAAGCGGACGACGCGCTCGACAAGCTGATAGACATGATGGACAAAAGGGGCGTCGTATCCTCCCTTAAGATCGTCGCGGACAAGGCGAGGGTACTGAGAAGTCGGGGGCGCTTCGACATAATAGACAAATTGGCGGGGCATGAAATCTGCTATCATTCGGACAATCACAGCCGCCACCCCACAATGACCGAATATCTGGAGCATTACGGATTTGCCGACGGGGCGAAGGAATTTGAGCGGCAGGAGGAAAAAGGGCTGCTTGACTTGAAAGACATAACCGGGCAGTCCGCCACAAGCTACGGGCAGCCGGGAGCTTCCTGGGCCCCGCAGACATTTCCCGCGCTCAAAAAATGGGGCATATCCACCTATCTCGATTCGCACGATATAATCGACGTGGACGGAAAGCCGTTCTGGTACGGCGGCATACTGAACCTCACCCGCTTGAAAGAGACGATGCGCGTGGATTTGGACGAAGCCGAGGGCGTGGAGGAAGCGGCGGCGCATTTTGACAGGCTTTGCTTTGAGGCAAACCCCGAACGGACTTTGCTTGTGAGCATTTTTTACCACCCGTGCGAATTTTCCGGCACAAAATTTTGGGACGGCATAAATTTCGCAGAGGGCAAAAACAGGCCGAAATCCGAATGGGAACCCGCCCCGAAAAGAAAACCCGGCGAAATGCAGCGGCGCGTCGATATGCTGGGCAGTTTCATCGATTACACGCTGACAAAAGACAACGTGGAATACATATCCGCATCGCAGGCCTTGGATTATGAAATAAGGGACAATGCAAATATAAGCCGGGAGCAAGTGAAAAATTTCGCCTCCGGAATCGGCAGCCAAATAAATTTCGCAAAAATCGGCGGGAACTGGCATGCCCCTTGCGAATTGCTGTCCCTGATGGCAAAATATATCGCAAAAAAACATTTGACCCCGATTTTTTCATATGCCCCCGAAAAAAACCGAAAATCGAGCGCAAGCGGGCCCGTAAAAATATGCGAAATGGCACAGGCATTCGAAACGCAGTATGAAAAGGTATTCGGATACAGGCAGCTTCCGGATTTATATAAGCTGGATTGCGGCGCGGTAAATCCGATGGATATGTTCTGCACGCTTGCGGCGGCCATATCAAAAGGGCTCGGCGAGTGCGAATTCATCAATTTGGCAAACGGCGAATTGGCATCGGAAAAATATGTAAACGACAGAATCGAATGGAATTGGCTTTTCGCGAAGGGCTTCAAAGCGCCCAATACCGTCAAAATGGCGAAACTCCAGACCTGGACGCTCAAACCCGCGCGTTATTGAAGTGAAATTGGCGTTAAAGGAGCTGTTTTAATTGACTCGCATACAAAAACTCAGGGAAGCGGCGCTTTCGGCCTCGCACAAATGCGCGCGCATCGAAATGGATCCGAATTGGAACACGAAAGAAATGGAACTGAGCTTGCCGGAACGAAAGGCCTGCGCTTTGGCGCTGCTCCTCGAAAATATGCCGCCGTACATAGGCGACAATGAACTCGTGGTGGGTTCGAGGACCATTTACGGCTCATTTGGAGAAAACAGCCGCGACCAATCAAACATGGGGTTTTGCGCTATGCCGGATTACATAAATCGGTCGGACATAGAATTTTTCGGTTTCGACGGCGGCAAAATTTCAAAAGGGCATTACGCCGCAGATTACGGAATAATTCTCGAAATCGGAGTGGGGGGCGTCATCGCCCGGGCCGAAGCCAAATTGGCCGAGTTCGCAAAAGCCGGAGATATTTCAAGCGGGCAACCGGACAAAATCGATTTTTTGAACTCTGTGATAATCGCATACAGAGCCTTTTCTGCGTTTATCTCCAATTATGCGGATCATGCAAAAAAACTCGCAAGCTCCGCGTCCGGCGCAAGAATAGGCGAACTCGGGGAAATAGCTTCGACGTGTGGTTCCATCGCATGGGATCCGCCGAAAAATTACCGGGAGGCAGTACAGCTGTTCTGGTTCGCCCATCTCGGGCTGCTTGCCGAAAACTACATTTTCATGAATTACGGCAGGATCGACCAGTTTCTTTACCCCTATCTCGAAACGTGCCCGGAAGCCGAGGCGCGGGAACTCACCGCATGCCTGCTGGTCAAGATGTACGACATGGCGGATATGTACGGCGGGGGCATGGACAGATACGGCGGCCAGCACAACATAACCATCGGCGGGCAGAAACGGGAAGGCGGCGACGCCGCAAACAGGCTGACTTTCATGATATTGGACGCCGCCGCTGAAATTCGGCTCCCCGAACCCGAAATATCGATCCGCATACATAAAAATTCGCCGCCCCTGCTTCTTGGCCGCGCCTGCGAACTTTCGGTGCAGGGCTTAAACTATATAGCTTACTACAACGACGATGTGTTCGTGAATTCGATGATTGCAGCCGGGGTCGCCCCGGAAGATGCCCGCGACTACTCTTTTGACTTGTGCCAGGACGTCACCGTGGCCGGCAGGGGCGACTATTATTCCTCATGCATGGTTTCGCTCACTTGGGAACTTCTGCAACATTTGAATTTTTGCGAAGATGGGATTTCGTACGAAAAATTTTTCGGCGGCTACAAAAAACGCATAATAGCCGCTGTTTCAGCGGCGATCGAAAATTACAACAATTGGGAGAGCGCCGTGCTGGATTTCAACCGCGGCGAAAAACAAACATTTGTACGCGGTGCAAAATCAGGCGCGATTGCCCGCGATTATTGCGGACAGTCGATCATGAGCCCGCTCCCGCTCACTTCCGCGCTGTTTCACGGCTGCCTCGAAAACGCCGTCGATTTGACGCGTTTGGGAAACGTCCTCGAACATAAAGGAGCCATGATAATGGCGCCGGTTATCGCGATAAATTCCCTCGCCGCAATCAAAAAATGCGTTTTCGAGGAAAAAATTTACACATTGGCGGAAGTCAAAGAGGCTTGCTCGAAAAATTTCGAAGGTTTCGAAAAGATGCGCCAAAAACTCTGGAACAGCCCCAAATGGGGCAATGACGACGATTACGCGGATCTTATCGGGAAAGAAATCATCGAAGCGGCCTGCGAAGAAATGTCAAAGCACAAAACCCCGAGGGGCGGGGCGCACCTGTCGGGGATACACCAGCCCCACCCTGTCCCCACCGGGGCGGCAACTCCCGCAACCCCCGAGGGCAGGCTCGCCGGGACGCCGATTCCCGTCACGCTGACGCCCGAAAACGGGACTATGAAAAACGGCCCCACTGCGGCCTTTCTTTCTGCGCTCAAAATCGACCCGAAATACATACAATGGAACAACTGCCTGATGCTGCAATATTTTTCGTCGTCGTTCGAAACGGCGGGCGGGGCAAAAGTTTTCGAGCGATTGGTGAGGGAATATTTCAGCGCGGGAGGCTCGCAGCACCAGCCGAATATAGCGAGCCTCGAAGACTTGAAACATGCCCGAAGCGAACCGGAAAAATACAGGGATCTCACCGTGCGGCTTTGGGGCGTATCCGCGCGCTTTGTCACGCTGTCAAGGGAAATGCAAGACGAATTCATAGCGAGGTTTGAAGGGATATGATCGGATCCACAATGGCAAAATGCAGGTGAAACCGGCAAAAACAATAAACAAAAAAAATATCGTGAAAGGATTGAAACAGTTATTTATGAAAAAATACAAAATAACGGTCATCGGGGCGGGCGACAGGGGCAGCTGCTATATGTCGATGCTCAAAAAATACCACGAAAACGATGTGGAATTTCTCGGAATCTGCGATTTGCTCCCCGACAGGCTTGAAAAGGCTTTTGAAACATATGGGTTTGTCTCAAAGCACGCAGACTGGAAAGAGGCGATACGCTCCACGAAACCGGACATAGCGCTAATCGCAGTCCCGGCGTATTTTCACTGCGACATGGCGAGCTATGCGATGGACAACGGCTGCCATGTGCTGACTGAAAAGCCGTTCGACTTGGACTTGAAAAAATGCTTCGCGCTCAAAGAAAAAAAAGAAAAAACCGGCAAATCCTTGGCCATCGGGCTTCAGTACAGAAACATTAGGCAATACAGGGCTACAAAACATATGATAGATAAAAAGGCCCTCGGCAAAAACATGATAATAACCTACACGGATTTAAGGGAAATACGCCCGAAAATCGCGATGCACGACGCAAGGCACGGCAACGGCGGGCCTATGGTGGACATGGCTTGCCATTTGTTCGACTTGATGCGCTGGTTTTACAAATCCGACCCAAAAACGGCGAGCGCCAAATGGTACATAAATGCGGCCGGACGCGAAGAATTGAAATCCATAGAATTCAAAGCCCCGGATTCGTGCGTGATGGCGATAGAATACGAGTCGGGGGACATGGGCGAAATCACGATGAATTGGGGGCTGCCTCCCGGAACGGGCGGCGAATTTTTGTCGGGAGCGTCCGGGTCGGCGGGTTACGTTGTCAAAGCGGGAGGCGAAGTGACGGTGCAGTCGGGAACGCAAACGATCACAGTATCAGCAGAACCCTCCGACGAACAGGATCTGGCAAATGCCGAACTCGCGGTCTACGACCATCTCATCTCCGAAATCGAAGGCAGGGGAAAAGTGCAGTCATCCTTTGACGAGGGCATACTCAGCCTCGCCACTTCGATGGCGGCGATAAAATCCGGCACACTCGGCCGTCCCGTGACAATCGCGGAAATCTTGGAAGAAAAGCCCACGATAGAACAGTGTATGAAAAAACAATAAAAAAGGGGAAATTGTATTATGAAAAAACGTTCAGAGGGATATTTCGGATTGCATTTTGACTTTCACGCAGGGGCGGACTGCACCCAAGTGGGAAAAACCGTCACGGAAGAAATGGTGCGCGAAATAATCGAGATTATGCGCCCGGATTTTATCCAGTGCGACTGCAAGGGGCATGCGGGCTATTCGAGCTATCCGACAAAAGTCGGGAACCCCGCGCCGGGATTTGTCAAAGACCAGCTTGAAATATGGCGGAAAACCACAAAACAGTACGGCATTCCGCTTGCCATGCACTATTCGGGGGTTTGGGACACGAAAGCCATGGAAGCCCATCCCGAATGGGCGGCGACAAACGAAGACGGCTCGCAAAACAAAAACATGGCCTCCACTTTCAAAGGCTATGCCGACGGGCTGCTCATACCGCAGCTTTGCGAGCTTGCAAATGGTTACGGAGTCGATGCGGCTTGGATCGACGGCGAATGCTGGGCAACCGTGCCCGACTTCGATGAGGAAAGGCTCGCCGCATTCGAAAAAGAATCCGGTTTGAAACTTGTCAAAGACGGCGAGGGCAAATATGACCGCCGCTCAAAAGAATACAGGGGATTTTTGGATTTTTGCAGAAAGCGGTTTTTTGAATATCTGGCCCACTACGTCGACGAAGTCCACAACAGGGCAAATAACTTCGAGATCGCGTCGAATTGGGCGTTCAGCTCGCATATCCCCGCCCCTGTTTGCGCGGATGTCGATTATCTGTCCGGCGATTTCACACCGATTGACAGCTACAACGGCGCGAGGTTCGAGGGGCGCGCCTTATGCGGGCAAGGCAAGCCTTGGGATTTGATGGCGTGGGGATTTTTCCACGATTTTTCCGGCGGGGGCCGAGCCGTAAAAAGCGCAGTATCCCTTTGCCGCGAAGCGGCGGGCGTATTGCCGCTCGGAGGGGGGTTCCAAATGTACAACACCCAAAACCGCGACGGCTCAGTCCGGCTGTGGGAAATCCGCGAACTTGCGGAAGTTTCCAAATTCGTCCGCGAAAGGGAGCCATTTTTGAAAGGCAGCAAGCCGTTATCCGACATCGGCATCCTGTACTCTTACTATGATATGGCAAACAAGTCCGACAGCCTGTTTTTCGCGGGCGGCAACGAGGAGACAAAAGGCGCAGTCAAGCTTGTTTTGGATTCGGCAAATCCGTGCGGCATCGTGATGGACCATATGCTGACCCCCGAATTCCTGGAAGGCAAAACTACGATGATACTGCCCGAGATAAAATATATGAGCGGGGAAATAAAAGATAAGCTGCTCAAATTCGTCGATAGCGGCGGCAACATAATAATTTCGGGCTACGAATGCTGCAAACTGTTCGAACAGGTTTTGGACGGGGTAAAAATCGACGGGCGCAAAGATCAGACAATGAATATTTACGACAATATGCGATATATCTGCCAAAAGGCAAATCTGGCCGAAGCGACGGTTTCAGAATCCGAAACCACCAAAATCTTGAGAAAATGCAGCAGCGGCGCTTACGGAATCGGCGAAAGCACGGAATTAAACGCTTCAGTAATCCCGATTGCCACGCAGACAAAATACGGCAAGGGAAACATCGTCGCAATTTACTACAACATATTCGAGCTGTATTCACAAGCTCCGGATTTTTATATCAGGAACATGGTGGCCGGATTCATAGACGAATTGGGCCCGGAAAAACTCGTCGGATACGAAGGGCAAAAATTCGTCGATATAGTTCCAAGCGAAAAAGACGGCAGCCTTTTGATAAACTTGACCAACACAAGCGGCATCTACGCCGAGAACAGGCTTCGGGCATACGATGAGATAACCCCGCTTTGCGATATGCGGGTGACGGCAAGAATAAAAAAAGAGCCCAAATCCGTCACTCTGCAGCCGGAGGGCAAAATTTTGGACTACAAATACGACCCGGCATCCGGCAAACTGACTGTCGAAATAGGGCGCTTGGACATACATGCGATCATAATGATTGATTATTAGGCAAAAAGCCGAAAGGAATGATGTATTGTGAAAATAGGCTGCCAAACGATAACTTTCGGTAACGAAAGGCACCGAACCGACACGGAAGGAATAATGAAAGAAGTGGCGCTGTCGGGCTATAGCGGCGTTGAAACGGCATTTTTGCGCATAACGATGAACAAAACGGAAACATACAAAGCATATCTGCGCGAAAACGGCCTCGAACAGGCGGCGATTCATGTGGGCGGGAATTTTGCCGACGCAGAATCCGTAAAGGCCCAGCTCGAAAATATGCCGAATGTCATAGAACTCGCCCACGAACTCGAATGCAAAAACATATTTTTGTCGGGGAGCCCCGTTTCCGACTACATGGCCGCCGCAAACGGCATAAACAAATTAGGCAGGCTTGCAAGCGAAAACAGGCTTGTTTTGAGTTACCACAACCATGATTGGGAAATCAAAGACGACTATCGCGGCCTTTTCGCTTTATGCGACAACACAGATCCGAAATATCTCTCGTTCGTGCCTGATGTGGGTTGGGTCAAAAGGGGCGGCGGCGATCCGATCGAAGTCATAAATCGCCTCGGTGCGCGCGTTTCCAACCTGCATTTCAAGGAATTCACGGCTGAGGGCCAAATTACGGAACTCGGGCGCGGCATCGTTGATTTCGGGGCGGTTTGGGAAGCGGTCAAGGACAAGGATATTTGGATAATTGCAGAGCAGGATACGACTTCCATAGGGGCAAAGGAGAGCGTGGCCGAAAACTTCGAATACATAAGAAATTTGATGAAAGGGTAAATGGAGGCGCCCATGCTATATTTTACAAAAAACACCGTGCTGTTTTTGCTTGTCGCGGCTATTGCCCTCCCGTCTTTTTTCGCTTGCAAAGAAGCCGGGGCAAACACGGAAAACAAAGGCGACGAACAAAAAGACGAACAAACGGCAACTGAAAGCAATGCCGAAGACAGAAGCATGCTCGATGATCTCGGGGAATTTGACTATGACGGGCGCGAATTCAAAATTTTGAATTGGACAAGCCCCAATCAAGTTTTTTTGGACGGGCGCATGGATTTTTCCGAAGAGACGGGCGACATATACCAAGACGAGATATATCGCAGAAACAGGCGCCTCGAGGAGAGGTTCAACATCGAGATAAATGTCGTGATATACGAAGGCGCGGGAAACGCCATGATAAAAAACCAGCTTTTGGCGGACGGAACCGAATTTGATTTGTACACCGCCCATATGCAAATGGCCTTCATTTTCGCCACGGAAGGCCTGATCAACGACATAGCAAGCCTCGAACACATAGATTTGAGCAAAATTTATTGGGACGACTTCTTAAACGAACAGCTGACGATCGCAAACAAAAAATATTTCGCGGTGGGGGCTTTCGATTTCACCGCATACGATTTGTGCTACGCATTGTTGGCCAACAAACGTCTGCTCCAAGTTTATGGGCTGGAAAATCCGTTCAACTTGGTCAAAGACGGAAAATGGACGATGGACGAATTTGCCAAAATGTGCAAAACCGCCACGAGCGATTTGGACGGCGACGGCAGCATGGGGAAAAACGACGCATGGGGATATGTCGCCAGGTCAAGCGACGTGATGCCGGGCTTCTGGGTCGGGGCGGGGGTGAAAGGCTCTGAAAACGACGGCGACGATATACCGCAGAACATGATGGGCACGGAGCGCTTCATCAACGTGATAGACAAGGTGTTTGAAATAACGTGGGGGCAGGAAACATATTACAATATGCTCGAATTTGACTTGTTCACATCGGGGAACGTGCTGTTCAATGACAGCAGCCTGCACCGGCTGAAATATCTCAGGGGCATGGAAACGGATTTCGGCATACTGCCCTACCCAAAATGGAACGACTCGCAGGATGCCTATTATGCCCGCGAAGCCGGCAGCGCGCTGTACTTCACGCCCGCAGGCGCCGCCAAAGAAGACATAGCAACAACAAGCGTGATTCTCGAGGGGATGGCGAGCGATTCGTATGCGAGCTGCCTTCCCGCATACTATGAATCGGTTTTGAAAACAAAGCTGGCCAGAGATGAAGAATCGGCGGAAATCATCGACTTGATCTCCGCCAACAAAGTGGTCGATTGGATCGATACCATATGGATGTCCGATTTCCGCGACGGTTCGCTTGACACTATGTTCAAAAGCAAAAAAAACACTTTGGCTTCCCTGAACGAAAAAATGAACCCACAGTACAATTCCAAGCGCGACCAGATGGTGGAAGCGTTCCTGGCTTTGGACAAATAATTTGCGGGAGGAAAAACAAATGAATTATGGCAAATGGCGCTATGGGACACTTCAGGAGTTAAAACAGGAGCTTTCGGATCTGAGCCTGTATATTCCCTTTTCCGAAGATTTGTCCGTGCTGGCAAAACCTATCGCGCTCGGAAAAAAGACGATAAATAACCGCATCGTATACCAGCCCATGGAAGGGGGCGACAGCGGGCCTGACGGCAGCCCGGGCGAACAGACAACAAAACGCTACAAAAATTTCGCCAAAGGCGGGCCCGGAATCATCTGGGTCGAAGCGGTGCCGGTTTTGCCGGAAGGTCGCTCAAATCCCCGGCAGCTCTATTTGCACGAAGGCAATTTGCCGCTTTTCAAAAAACTTGTCGACGATATGCGGGCCGAATGTTTCAGGGAAAACAAGCGCGACACATTCATCGTGATACAGTTCACCCATACCGGGCGTTATTCGCGGCCAAAAGGGGCGCCCGAACCCGTCATCGCCCATCATAACCCGTACATCGAACAACAATCAAAGCCGGGCGACGGGGCGATTATAACCGATGAGGGGTTGAAACGCTGTGAGGAAGCCATGGGAAAATCCGCCGCCTTGGCCCAAGAAGCGGGATTCGACGCAGCCGAAGTCAAATGCTGCCACGGCTATCTCACCCTGGAATTATTGAGCGCGTATGACCGCCCCGGGCCGTACGGGGGCTGTTTCGAAAACCGCGCGCGCCTTTTTTTGAACTGCATAGACAGCGCCCGCGCGAACACAAAAAGCGGATATGAAATCACCGCCCGCTTGAATGTATACGACGGCTGCCCGCACCCCTACGGATTCGGCGCGTCAAAAGACGGAAGCCCCGATTTAGCCGAACCGCTCCGCTTAGTCGAAATTTTGCGGAAAGGCGGCATGAAATTATTGAATCTGACCATGGGGACTTCCTGCCAATTCCATATCATCGCCCCCAAAGACAATGCGCCGACGCACCCCTTGGAGACCATCGCCAGAATGCAGTCGCTGGCGGGCAAAATCAAACAGGCAAACAAGGATATGTGCATCGTCTCCTCCATGTACAGCTATCTGCAAAAATTTTCGCCTTTTGCCGCCGCCGGATCTATTGCCGAAGGGATTTCGGACATGGCGGGCTACGGGCGGTTGAGCTTTGCGTATCCGGATGCCGCAAGGGACATTCTCGCAGGCAAATTCGACGAAAAAAAGATTTGCCTGTGCTGTCCCCAATGCGGTTATCCCTGCCGCGTCAGGGGAAAAACGTAAAAGATAAAAAAACACAAGCCAAATAAAATGCCAAAAACATTATGAAAATAAAACTGATGAAATATTTGAAACCATATATCGCATATGTGATATTAGCCCCATTGATGATGGTTCTTGAGGTTTTTATGGACTTGCAACAACCGGCGTTAATGGCGACCGTTGTAAACGAAGGCATACTTGATGGAAACATGAATATCATAATTTATACTTGCCTGAAAATGCTTGGAGCGGCAATTATCGGCATGGTAGGCGGTTTCGGCTGCACAGTGTTCGCAATGCTCGCCTCACAGAATTACGGCGCGGATTTGCGAAGCGATTTATTCCGGAAAACCGGCAGCTTTTCATTCAACGAAATTGATAAATTTTCGACGGGTTCGCTTGTGACACGGCTGACTAACGACGTTACGCAGTTGCAAAATTTAGTCGGCATGGCTCTCAGAATGTTTGTCCGCGCGCCGCTCCTGTGTATAGGCGGCGTATTCATGGCGCTTTCGATAAGCGTAAGATACGGGATTGTTTTGATTATCTGCATACCCGTCATACTCGCGTTGGTGGCTTTTGTCTTTATCAAAACAACGCCGCTATATCTTGCCATGCAAAAAAAACTCGACAAAATGAACGCCATATTGCAGGAAAACCTTGCCGGTGTCCGCGTAATCAAGGCGTTTGTACGGGGAAACCGCGAAAAAGAGCGTTTTGGCGAAGCGAACGAGGATTTGACAAAAACCTCCCTTTATGCCATGAATATAATGGCTGTCGTCAATCCCGTGATGATGATTGTCATGAATGCTGCTGTTATCGCTGTAATATACATAGGCGGATATCAAGTGCAAGCGGCGGAAATGCGCGTGGGCGATGTTATGGCTGCTCTGAGTTACATGACGCAGATACTCATGAACTTTATGATGATGAGCATGGTGTTCACATCAATCCCCCGCGCCAAAGCGTCGGCGGACAGGGTGCGCGAGGTTTTGGAAACTCAGCCCGCAATAACTGACGGAGCCATAACAGACGAAGTGAAGCGCGGCGATATAGTGTTTGAAAATGTATCGTTCGCATATGCGGGAAGTTCGGGCGAAGCCGTGCTTAAAAACATATCGCTGAAAATAAATGCGGGAGAACATGTAGGGTTCTTAGGCTCGACAGGCGCGGGCAAAAGTTCGCTTGTTGGTCTTATCCCGCGCTTTTATGACGCAACCGACGGCAATATCAAGATTGACGGAATTGACGTTCGCGATTATAATCTGTCCGCGCTACGCTCGCAAATTGGGTTTGTATTGCAAGAATCAGTGCTGTTCAGCGGTTCGATAAAGGAAAATATCAAATGGGGCAATCCCGACGCAAGCGATGAAGCGGTTGTCCAAGCGGCATCTGCGGCGCAGGCAGACGAATATATTTCGGAAATGCCCGACAAATATGGCTCTATGCTCGGACAACGGGGGCTTACGCTCTCCGGCGGCCAGAAGCAGCGCGCCTGTATTGCCCGCGCGCTGCTGAAACAACCGAAAATCCTCATCATGGACGACAGTATGTCGGCATTGGATTTGGGGACGGAGAGCAGGCTGAACAAGGCGATAAATTCTGATTACTCAAGCAGGACGCGGATAACAATAGCACAGCGCATTGTTTCGGTCATGGATGCCGACAAGATATATGTTATAGATGACGGTGGAATCGAGGCCGCCGGAACGCATGACGAACTTTTGAAGAACAGCGAAATATACCGCGATATTTACGAGTCGCAAATGGGACAGGGGGCTTTGGCAGATGGATAAAAATAATAGTAGCAGAAATGAAAAAAACGCTCCTAACCAGCAAGCGCAAAATCAACCCAGACCATTCGGCGGCGGGCCGGGCGGCATGATGGGAAAACCCATCGAAAAACCCAAAAATATGTGGAAAACGACAAAACGCATATTCGCGTATTTGGGAACGCAAAAATTCGCGCTTTTCGGACTTGTCTCAATGGTAGTATCAACCTCGATTCTCTCTCTCATATCGCCCATACTACAAAAAGAAGCGATAAACACTATCACCATAACCGAGGGATTCAGCGTTGATTTCGCCAAACTCAGCCTTAATTTGATTTATATTGGCATACTGTTCGCCTTCACATCAGGGATAAATCTTGTACAGGGACTGCTTTCGGCGTCTGTTTCGCAGAAAACAGTAAAAATTATGAGAAACGACATGATAAATAAAATGCAGGAGTTACAGGTCAAATATTTTGATACGCATACTCACGGCGAGCTTATGAGCCGTTTGACCAACGACGTCGATAATGTGTCAATGTGCGTGTCGCAGAGCATTTCATCACTCTTTTCAGGCGTGATAATTATAATCGGCTCTCTCGCATTGATGCTGTATTACAGCCGCCTGATGACGCTCATAAGCCTTGCCATTGTTCCTGCCGGCATATTTGTCACGAAAAAAATAACGGCAAAAACCCGTATTTATTTCAAGAATCAGCAGACGCGGCTCGGCGAGTTGAACGGGCATATAGAGGAAATGGTTACAGGGCAAAAAGAAGTGATAGCGTTCAACAGGCAGGAACAATCTACAGAAAAATTCGATGATATAAATAAGCAGTTAAGGCGCGAGAGCATATTGGCGCAAATATTTTCAGGCGTGATTGGCCCGCTTATGAATGTATTGAGCCATTTATCATTTGTATGCGTAGCAATATCAGGCGGTTTGCTTATGATATACCAAGAACAGATAGCCGGCAGTTTTTGGCTGACGATTTTATGCGGAAGCATTTCGATAGGCACAATACAATTATTTGTGAACCTGTCGCGGCAGTTCTCCCGCCCGATAAACGAGCTTGCCAATCAGTTTAACATGATACAATCGGCAATCGCAGGAGCGGAGCGCGTTTTCGATGTTATGGACCAGCCGCCTGAAAATGACGGCGGACGAATCGCGCTCAATACAGGGCGCAATACCCCCGGCGCGTCGGTCAGAGGCGATGTGGAATTCAAAAATGTGAACTTCGGATATGTGCATGACAAGCCTGTTCTGAAAAATTTTTCCATTGACGTAAAAGCAGGGCAAAAAATCGCCCTTGTCGGACCGACAGGCGCGGGCAAAACAACTGTCGTAAATTTGCTTACCCGATTTTACGATATAGACGGCGGAAAGATATTCCTCGACGGAACGAACATATGCGACATTAAAAAAGACGATTTAAGACGTTCAATCGGCATCGTGCTGCAAGACACCGTTTTATTTACCGGCACAATACGCGACAATATCAGATACGGCAGGCTCGACGCTTCGGACGACGAAATAAAACAAGCGGCGATAACCGCAAATGCGGACGGTTTTATCTCGCGCCTGCGCGATGGTTACGATACGGGGCTTTCGGAATCGGGCGGCAATTTAAGTCAAGGGCAGCGTCAGCTCATATCTATAGCCCGCGCTGTTTTGGCAGATCCAAAAATATTGATTCTCGACGAAGCGACGTCAAGCGTAGACACGCGAACCGAAATGCATATACAAAACGCGATGCAAAAACTTATGAAAAACAGGACGTGTTTCATAATAGCGCACAGACTTTCGACGATACGCAACGCAGATAATATACTTGTAATAGAGGGCGGAATGATAGCCGAAAGCGGAAGCCACGACGAACTTATGTCAACAGGTGGCGCATATTATGCGCTTTATCAGAATCAACAGGCAAGGACGGCTATGTGATTGATTTTTACCCGGCGGTTAAAATGAGACGGAAGGGACGGCGAACCGTCCCCTCCCGTACATAGCATTTGCCGCATAAAATCAGGATTTCCCGATGATTTACTTTTTGTCCCCCATACTGCTGCTATTGACAGCCGCCTGCGCCGCCGCGAGTTTTGCTATCGGCACCCTGTACGGCGAACACGAAACGTAGGCCAAGCCGGCGTTGTGGCAGAAGGTTATCGACGACGGTTCGCCGCCGTGCTCGCCGCATATGCCCAGCTTGATATCCGGCCTCGTCTTTTTGCCGAGTTCCACCGCTATCTTTATCAGTTTGCCCACGCCCGAATAATCGAGTTTCGTGGTGGGGTCGGATTCAAATATTTTCGCCTTGAAATAATCGTCGAGTATTTTGCCCGAATCGTCGCGGCTCAAGCCGTAAGTCATCTGCGTCAGGTCGTTTGTTCCAAACGAGAAGAATTCGGCCTCGGTGGCGATTTCGTCGGCTGTCAATGCTGCCCTTGGTATTTCTATCATCGTGCCCACTTGGTATTTGAGCGCCGCGCCGGAATCTTTAATGATTTTGTCGGCTGTCTCGACTATGATTTTTTTGACGAATTTGAGTTCGGCCAAGTCGCATATGAGCGGTATCATGATTTCGACGCCCGTGAATTTTTTGACGTTTATCGCAGCCTCGATGATCGCGCGCGTTTGCATTTCGGCGATTTCGGGGTAAGATACCGCCAAGCGGCAACCCCGGTGCCCCATCATCGGGTTGATTTCGTGCAGGGACTCGATGACAGCTTGAAGTTCGGCGACGCCCATCTTCATCTCTTTGGCGAGAGGTTCCACGTTTTCGTCCTTGTTCGGCAAAAATTCGTGGAGCGGCGGGTCGAGCAGCCTGATTGTGACCGGGCGGTCGCCCATGGCCGCAAATATCCCCTCAAAATCTCCCCTTTGCATAGGCAACAGCTTGTCAAGGGCGATTTTTCTCTGTCCGAGCGATTTTGCCACTATCATTTCTCTGATTGCGGGTATCCTGTCGGGTTCGAAGAACATATGCTCGGTCCTGGTGAGCCCTATGCCCTCCGCGCCGAATTCGATCGCCTTGGCCGCATCAAAAGGGGTGTCCGCATTCGTCCTGATCTTTAGCGTCCTGTATTCGTCGGCCCAGGCCATGAACCTTTCAAAATTGCCCGAAATTCCGGATTCGACGGTCGGTAGTTTTCCGATATATATATTGCCCGTCGAACCATCGAGGGATATATAGTCGCCTTCGCTGACTTTTTCGCCGTGCAACATGAAGTATTTGCCTTCTTCGTGGATTTCGATGTCGCCGCAGCCGCAAACGCAGCAAGTGCCCATTCCCCTCGCCACAACTGCGGCGTGGCTGGTATTGCCGCCGCGGACCGTGAGAATGCCCTCAGCCGCTTGCATTCCCTCTATGTCTTCCGGGGAAGTTTCGAGGCGCACCAAAATCGCTTTTTCGCCGCGGTCGTTCACCGCCATGCAGGCATCCGCCGCATTGAAGTAAACTTTGCCGCAAGCCGCCCCGGGAGAAGCGTTGAGCCCTTTTCCGGCTACGGCGGCGGATTTCAGGGCGCTCGGGTCGAATTGCGGGTGCAGCAGCGCATCGAGCTGTTTCGGCTCGACTTTCATTATCGCCTCTTTCGGCGCCAGCACGCCCTCATCGACCAAATCGACCGCGATTTTGAGGGCGGCGGCGGCAGTCCGTTTGCCGTTTCTTGTCTGGAGCATATACAGCTTTTTGTTTTCTATCGTAAATTCCATGTCCTGCATATCGCTGTAGTGATCTTCGAGTTTGTCTGCGATTTCCGTAAATTGGTTATAGGCGTCCGGCATCACCTGCTTGAGCTGGTCGATGGTCTGCGGGGTCCTGATGCCCGCCACCACGTCCTCGCCCTGCGCATTCATCAAAAATTCGCCGTAGAGCTTCTTCTCGCCCGTCGCGGGATTTCTGGTGAAGGCCACCCCGGTCCCGGAAGTTTCGCCCATGTTGCCAAAAACCATCGCCTGCACGTTCACCGCAGTGCCCCATGATGACGGTATGTCGTTTAACCGCCTGTACACGTTCGCCCTGGGGTTGTTCCACGATTTGAAAACCGCTTTGATCGCTTCCATCAATTGCGACTTCGGGTCGGTCGGGAAATCGAAACCTTTATTTTCCTTGAAGTGATTTTTGAACGCCGAAACCAGTTCTTTCATGTCGTTCGAATCCAATTCGCTGTCGAATTTTACGCCTTTTTTGCTTTTCGCGGCATCTATGAGATGCTCAAACGAGCTTTTGGGAACCTCCATGACCACGTCGGAAAACATCTGTATGAACCTTCTGTAGGAGTCATATGCAAATCTTTCGTTTTTCGTGAGTTTTGCGAGGCCTACGACGACTTCGTCGTTTAATCCGAGGTTGAGGATGGTGTCCATCATGCCGGGCATCGAGGCCCTCGCGCCGCTTCTGACCGAAACGAGCAGCGGGTTGTCGATGTCCCCGAAGGTCTTTTGGGTGATTTTTTCCATTTCTTTGATATAGTTTTGGATTTCCTCCTCGATTTCCGGAGCTATCGTTTCGCCGTCATCATAATAGCGGGTGCAGGCTTCGGTGGAAACCGTAAATCCCTGCGGGACAGGCATGCCCAGATTTGTCATTTCGGCCAAATTCGCGCCTTTGCCGCCCAAAAGCTCTTTCATCGAACCCTTGCCCTCTGTGAACAAGTACACATGTTTTTTTGCCATATAACGCTTTTTTCCTCCTGAATAATATTTGATTTATTGATTTAACAAGTCATTATACCATAAAAAATTGTAGATTTGCGCGATAATGCACAAATTTTACAAAAAATTTAAAATATCAAAGCAATTTCAATACCTCGAAAAGCGCGTTCGAAGAAGCCATATAGCGTATCATTTCGCGCTCGTCTTTGTACATATGCCTCGCCAAATTCAACTTGACCGCGCGGTGCGTGGTTTCGCCGGTTTCTTTGTTTTTGAAATACACGCCCACATAGACAAGACCCACCGGCTTTTCCCCCGTGCCTCCGCCGGGGCCCGCTATCCCGGTGGTGGATACCCCGATGTCGGCACGCAAATTTTTTGCCGCGCACCTGCACATCTCGAGCGCAGTTTGTTCGCTGACTGCGCCGTATTGGGCGATGGTTTCTTCGCTCACGCCCAATTGATCTATCTTCACGCTGTTGGCATAGGAGACGATCCCTCCGAGGTAAACCTCCGAACAGCCTGCGATTTCCGTGATTCTCTTCGCGACAAGGCCGCCTGTGCAAGATTCCGCAGTTGCGAGAGTGAGATTTTTTTCGCGCAATTTTCCCACCACAGCATTTTGCAGCGATTTTGCATCTATGCCGTAGATGAAAGCGCCGATTTCGCCTTTTATTTTTTCGATTGCGGGGCCTATTTGCCCCAAGCATTCCCTTTCATCTTGGCCGGAAGCGGTTATGCGAAGTTCCACTTCGCCCTCTTTTGCGTAGGGCGCTATTGTGGGGTTCGTCGAGCTTCGCATCATTTCGGCAAGTTTGTGTTCCACTTGCGATTCGCCCATGCCGAAGATATGCAGCGTTTTTGAAACCAAAATATTGCCGTTTTGTTTTTTTGCGAAAAAAGGCTTTACTTCTTCGCGGTACATGGGTTCCATTTCCCTCGGCGGCCCCGGAAGCATCACCACGGTTTTGTTTTTATCCTCGACTGCGAGCCCGGGAGCTGTGCCGTAGTTGTTTTGGAATACCCTGCAGCCTTTTGGCATCATCGCCTGCTTGGAATTGTTTGGAGTCATTTCGCGGCCAAACTGCGCGAAAAACTTTTTGAGCCTTTCCAATGAAGGTTCGTGCATCTCCATTTTCAGCCCGAAATAATCGGCTACGGTTTCCTTCGTCAAGTCGTCGTATGTCGGCCCCAGCCCCCCCGTGATTATCACTATGTCCGAACGCGAAAGGGAAACTGCGAGGCATTCTTTCAACCGGCCCGCGTTGTCGCCGACCACCGACTGATGATAGGCGAATATTCCAATTGAAGCGAGTTCGCGGCCGAGAAAAGCCGCATTCGTGTTTACAATGCTGCCAAGCAGCAGTTCGGTTCCCACGCACAAAATTTCAGCGACCATATATATTTTCCCCTTTTTTTTGTTTTCCGTTATTTTTGCGCCTGCGCCAGCGCGCGCTCGAACAGTCCCTCTGCGTCGGCAATCCTGGCTTCTTCTTTTTGCACCTTTTCGAGTTTGGGCTTGGTCACGGGGTGGCGCGGGGCGAAAATGGAGCAGCAGTCTTCATAGGGTTCGACGGAGGTTTCGTATGTGCCGATTTTTTCGGCGATTTCTATTATCTGGGCTTTGTCGAGCCCTATGCAGGGGCGCAGCACCGGAATACGCACCCCGTCGTATATCGCCTTTATCGCTTCGATTGTCTGCGAAGCCACCTGCCCCAAAGCTTCCCCTGTGACAAGGCAGTCGCAAGCTTCGGATTTCGCCGCGCTTTCCGCTATTTTCACCATGAAACGCCGGAGCAAAATAGTGGCGTAATCCGCATCGCAGCATTTTTTTATGTTCTCCTGCATTTCAGACAGATTCGCCGAGCAAAATTTTACGGGGCCGCAGTATTCCGCCAAAATTTCGGACAGCCTGATCGCTTTTTCCTTGGCCCTTGCGGAAGTGTAAGGTTCGGAGGTAAAATGCAGCGCGGTGATTCTCATGCCGCGCCTTGCCATCATATATCCCGCCACGGGAGAATCGATCCCCCCGGACAAAAGAAGCAGCCCGCTTCCGCTCGAACCTGCCGGCATTCCGCCCGCGCCGCGATATTTCGCGTTCGAGGCGTGGATGAAAGCGCCGTTGCTCCTGATTTCCACCCCTACCCACACTTCCGGATTTTTCAGATCCACATTTATGCCGCCGCTTTCGGAAAACAGGGCATTCCCGACAATCGCGGATATCTCGGGGCTCTTCAAGGGAAATGATTTGTCTGAGCGCTTCGCGAAGACCCCGAAGCTGCCTTTGCCTTTCAGCATCGGGGATATATGTTTTTTTGCGGCTTCCTTTATTTCGTTTATATCTTTTTGCGTTTTGAGCGCGAGGTTTATCGCCGCTATCCCAAAAACTTTCGAGAGCGCCGGGACTATTTTTTCCATGTCGAAATGTTCGTCGCGGCATTCTATGGTCATTGTGGACTGTTCGCGCTCTATGGAAAAATACCGCTCTTCGCCGTTTGCCGCTTTGTAGCCTTTTATCGCGGCTATTATGTTTTTTTCGAGCTGCTTTTCAAAGCTGTGGCGGTTCAAGCCTTTCAGCGCTATTTCTCCGTATTTCAATAGCAAAACTTTCGTTTCATGCATAATCGCACAAATCCTTCAAAAAACAATTTTCGCAATCCGGATTGCGGGCCTTGCAGCATTCCCTCCCGAAAAAAACCAATCTGTGGCAAAAATCGCCCGATTCTTCCGGTGGGACAATTTTCGCGAGTTGAATTTCCACTTTGTCGGGGTTCAAGCTGTCGCAAAGCCCGAGCCGGTTTGCGATCCTGATGCAATGCGTGTCCGCGACTATCGCCGGCTTGCCGAATATATCGCCCAAAACCAGATTCGCGATTTTGCGCCCGATCCCCGGAAGTTTCAGCAAATCCTCCATTTCTCCGGGCACTTTTGAATCGAAGTCCGCCAACAGCATTTTGCACATATCTATTATGTTGCGAGCCTTTGTTTTGTACAACCCGCATGAAAATATCGCTTTTTCAAGTTCTTCAGGCTCGGCTCCCGCAAAATCCTCAATCGACGGAAAACGCGAAAACAAATCCTTGGCGACTATGTTTACCCTCGCGTCGGTGCACTGCGCCGAAAGCCGGGCCATAACCAAGAGTCTGAATGCATCCGTTCCGAATTCGAGGGCGCACGCGCTGTTGGGATATTTTTCTTTGAGGCGTCCAATTATCGCATTGGTCTTTTGCTTTGCATTATTCATACAGCGGATATTTTTCGCAGAGTTTTTTCACTTCGCCCCTGATATAGTCCGCTTTCGCTTCGAAGTCGGACGCGGCCAGGCGGAACAGCTTTGCAATTTCCGGCATATCCCCGGCTGCAAAGCCTCTCGAGGTGGCGGCGGGGGTTCCGACCCGTATGCCGCTTGTGACAAGGGGTTTTTGCGGGTCGTTGGGTATCATGTTGAAATTCACGGTTATGTAAACTTCATCCAGACGCGTGGTCATTTCTTTGCCGGTGATGTTGAAGTTTCTCAAATCTACGAGCATCAAGTGGTTGTCCGTTCCCCCGGAAACCAAATCAAATCCCTCTTTTATCAGGCTTTCGGCCAAAACTTTCGCGTTTTCAATTATTTTGCCCTGATAAACTTTGAACTCTGGTTTTAGGGCTTCGCCCAGCCCCACGGCTTTTGCCGCGATTATGTGCATCAGCGGCCCGCCCTGCACCCCGGGACATACCGCTTTGTTTATCTTTTTGGCGATTTCCGGATCGTTTGAAAGTATCAGCCCGCCCCTGGGCCCTCTCAAGGTTTTGTGCGTGGTGGTGGTGACAATATCGGAATAGGGCACGGGGTTTTGGTGCAAGCCCGCCGCGACAAGCCCTGCGATATGCGCCATATCGACCATCAGGAAAGCTCCGCATTTTTTTGCGATCTGCCCAAAACGCTCGAAATCGATCGCGCGCGCGTAGGCTGAAGCCCCCGCTATTATCAGCTTCGGCTTGTGCTCTTGGGCCAAGGCTTCGAGTTTTTCGTAGTCTATTTTGTGCGTTTCGTCATCGACCCCGTACGCCACGAAATTATAGTACATCCCCGATATGTTCACGGGGCTTCCGTGGGTAAGGTGCCCGCCCTGCGCCAAATTCATTCCCAGCACCGTATCTCCCGGATTTAAAAGCGCCACATATGCGGCGGTGTTGGCCTGCGCCCCGCTGTGGGGCTGGACATTGGCGAAGTTTGAGCCAAACAGCCTATTTGCCCGGTCAATCGCCAAATTTTCCACTTCGTCCACGCACTCGCATCCTCCATAATACCGCCTGCCGGGGATTCCCTCGGCATATTTGTTGGTCAAAACGGTGGCCGCTGCGGCGAGTACCGCAGGGGATACGAAATTTTCAGAGGCGATGAGCTCTATATTGCGCTGCTGACGCTTGACTTCCTTGCCTACCAGCCCTGCGAGTTCCGGGTCGAACGAAGCGATGAAGTCGAGGTTGTTTTCAACATAATTCATATCCCAATCCTCCTATCTTGCAAATCTCGCCTCTACCGGCGGAAATTCGGGGAATTTCGCATGCGGGTGGGTTTGGTACCAATACGCCGTCGAGGCGATATCGTCCGTCAGCGGCTCGAATTTTCCGTTGGGATACCAGCCGAGTGCCTGTATCGTGATTTTTATGTCTTTTTCAAACCTTACCGGATCCATTATGTGAAACCTGTACAGACCGTGTTTCGGTATTTCGCCCGCTTCCCTTCTCCAAAGCGGATAACCTAAAAACGGGGTGGTGAACGTGTCCCCGAAACCCCAGGCTCCGCCGAAATAGTCCTCGGTGCCGGTTCCGCAGTATGTGGGGTCTTCGCTGTCGCCGTCAATGTAGCATTTGAGTTCGCCTTCTCCCCACCAGCCGTTGGATAGCTGCTCCCAAGCCAAATAGACCCCGGCGTATTGGCCTTGGCCCTGCACTTTGTCCAAGATTATATGTTCCGGATATTCGCGCGAAGTCATGGAGCGGCGCCACTGGGCGTGAAAATACGCCATGTTTTCGGGTATGTCGCACAGCATATAGTCAAACTGGTAGAAAAAGCCGCCTATGTCCTCAGTATGGCAGTTTTCGACCGTTATTTTGCAGGATTTTCTAAACGACATGGGAAAATAGCTGTTGAAACCGCCCGAAGGGTTCACGGAAATGGGCAGGGAATTTATCTTTGCCCGCAGCGCGTGGCCGCAGCAAAAAAAATCCCCCACGGGGACTTCTACGGAAGGGTCGTCTTCCCCGTCCCAGTACATCCGGATAACGCAGTTGCGGTAGGCAATTTCCCCGACGGTTATCCATATGTGAGTCACAGAACCGGGCCCCTCGATTTCCGCGAGGGTGACTACGGATTTTTTGGGGAGGGTTATGCAGGGGCGGATTTTCCAGCCTTTGCCGAGCGCGCTTCCCGCATTGTTTGCATCCGGGGAAACCTTTGCCCCGCCGCTTTTCGCGCCGTTCGGATTTTCCGCCGAAATGGAGCGCGTTTTGGCATTTGACAAAAGGCCGATGGATTCAAGGTTTGAAAACATGAAAATTACCTCTCTTTAGTTAAATAATATTCTATCTTACAACATTGTACCACAAAGCGGCGCAAAATTGCAAGCGAAAATTTAAAATATTTGTTTTAATGCCGCAATATTTGCAATATCGGGCGACAGAATCAAGTCATAATTGCAAAAAGTAATTGAAAAGCCACAGCATTTCGGCAAATTCTACTCGCGTCATCGCCTTTTTCGGTTCGAATAAATCGCCGTCCGCGCGCAAAATCCCCTGCCTGACCAATTTTTTCGCCGCTTCCCTCGCCCAGCCGCTTATTTTTCCCGCATCGGAAAATTCAAATTCCGCAGCCAAATAATGTCCGTCAGGCGGAATATTGCCGGAAAACCGCTCGTAATTTAAAAACATGGCTGCCAGCTGCTCCCGGGTTATTGTGTCGCCCGGCCCGAAGGCGCCATTTCCGTAACCTGCGGCTATGCCGTTTTCCGCCGCCCATTTCGCCGGCAGATAATATTCCGTTCCTTCCGGAACGTCGGAAAACAATCCGCTTTCTGCCGATAGGCCCGCGTCATCGCCAAAGCTCCCGTTTTTCATGTGGTATTTATACAGCGCCTCTGCCGCCATGCCCCGCGTCAAAGGCAAATCGGGGCCGAAAAGCATGGGTTTTGTGCTCACAGCCGACATCAAACCGTTGGAAAATGCATAATCCACGCCGCCGTGCAGCCATATGTATATGTCCGTATCTTCAAACGGGCTTTTTCTATGTTCGGTGAATTCATTTGTATTTTTTGCGACGGCGTAATAGACCACTTTGCTGCTGTAGAAGCCATATGAGTTTTGGGTGAGCCATTGGTCACCTATGTCCCACGCATATTCTCCGGGCGAAAGAGAAGCCGAGTGCGGGACAATTTGCGATTGCGCGCCCGAAAATTTTTGCGCCCATCTCCCGTCGCCGATTTGCGCCCAAAAGTGAAAATCATAATTGCGGGAGCCAAGCGACATCGGGTGGTCGGGGTCGCAGCCCACGCGCAAGGCGACCCGATATTCAAGGGCGGGGTCGATCGCCGAATTGAAATCGTCAATTCTCCGAAAATTTGAAATGCATAATTCCCCCCGGTATTTTTCCACATATTCTTCGAACAGTGCCGATATGTATTCGGCAACTCCGTCCTCGCCGGATTTTTGATAAATACGGTTCACTTCTTCATTTCTGATGCCCAAGTTTTCGCCTGCGACTGGGATGTTGTCCCGCAGCGCGTAAGCGAGGCAATTTCCCCCTCCGGGATATATCGAGCCTTCCGTCGGTTGCCGGCTGTACTCGAATTTCCCATATCCTGACGGGCGGGAACCGATTTTGCCGGTCACTTCGATGTACGGCGCTTCCGTTTTTTGCAATGTTTCGCCGGAAACAAACGTCCCGTGTTCTTCGCCGTCCATTCCGAAGAGCGCAAGCCCGGCGTTTCGCGCGTCGCCCCGCAGCCAAGTTTTCAACATTTCGGTTATGTCCACGCTGACCCAGCCGCCGGCTTCATGCCGCACCTCCGTGACCGCCAAATTTGCGAAATCCACAAGGGATTTCGCCTTTTCGCAGTTTGTCGCGGCGGTCCGGCTCCAATACCCGCTCACCATTCCCATGCGGAGTTTTCCGGGCGATTTGCCCCGCACGGTTTTGAGAAACAGCTTCGCGCCGATGATTTCGCCGGCAAAAAAATCGCCGCCGAGAGGCGAACGCACAAATGCGAAATTATCGCCGCCGCTATTTGTTTTTCCTATGCGGATTGTCTGGCTGCCGTTGTCAAAACCCCCGTAATTTTCCGGTTCGTCGTCGCTGTAGAACGCAGTCGCGACGTCATGCCATTTTACGGTTGAGCCGTTTTCATCCGATGCGAAAACCGATGCGGGCGGCGAAAAAAGGAGCGCTGCAACCAGCGACAAAACAATTGTTTTTC
Organism: Oscillospiraceae bacterium; assembly: GCA_009782405.1. The sequence goes on along the minus strand of WRJC01000013.1, from coordinate 33,320 downwards.
TCATAGGCTCAAATCCGTTATTTTAGCCGTCAATTCGGGATATCCCCCGAGTTTTAGCCTGTTTTCCAAAAAATACGGGACTCCGCGCGTCTCAATCGTCTTTTTCATTTCGGCCGATTCCGCATCGCCGCAATCATGGTAGCACAGCACATTTGCCACAGATTTCGCAAGACCGCCATATTCGAGGCCGTTTTCATATGCATATACAAGCGGGCCCATGATCCTGTCTCCGAGCCCGAGTTTTCGTATCGGGTCGCGCACCACGCGGCGCACTTCGTCCCTCATTTCCTCGATTGCGCCCCTGCGGCCGAGCTCGGCCTCGTATTCCCTTATCGACTTTTCGCAAAAGCCATGCTTATGTATTACGCAATCTCCTATTTCATGCATGACCCCCGAAGTAAATTCCGCAATCTGCGGATCGCGCAAAGCTTCGTGGATATATTTGCATTTTTTTTTGTGCGCCGCATATCCGAGCGTGGCGTGCCCGCCGTTGTGTATCCAAAGCTTGCGCTCCAAAAGCGCGTCGAGGTTGCTTGAAACCTCGATGAAAGGGAAGTCGGAGGCTTTGCCCGCCCATTTTTTTTCGTCTGCGTACCATTCGTTGTAATCTTCGCATATTATCCTATACGGATTTTCCGGCAAAGGCACTACGCGCGAAATTATGGCGTCGGGGAAAGCGATATGGGTTTTGCAATATTCCGCCGATTCGGGGTCCAGATTGCCATATACGAGTTTTTCAAGCAAGGATGAAGCATGGTTCAAATTTTCGCAGGCGACGATATTTTGTTTTTTTCCTATCGCCGAGAGCTGCGATTTTTTGATTGCCGCCGCTATATTTGCCGCGACATCCCCCAAATTTTCCGCAATGACGCAGCTTAGAACAAGATCGGCTTCCGCAAAGGCGCGGTTTATCTTGTCCTGTTCGCCGGTATGCGCCATTTCATAACCGCTCACCTCGCAAATGCGCTTTTCTCCGTTCATATTTATCTGCACCACTTCAAAAGAGCGGCCTTTGAGTCTGTTTATGAGTTCCATGTCCCTTTCAACGTATGTGATGCGGCATTCGCAAAAATCGAGCATCCTCGGGGTGAGGTGCCCCCTGCCCGAAGCGCCGGCCCCAAACAGCAATACATTCATAAATTTCCTTTTATCCTTTCATTATCTTCATTAATTTGTTTGATGGTTTGATAAATTTATTGTAGCACAAAAAAAACATCTTGTCAATGAAAAGATATTTTTTGTTTTTGACGAAAATCTATTGATTTTTTTTGTTTTTTGTGCTATATTGTTTCCATGAGAGGCAAAAAAACAAGGAGGAATTAATTTTATGAAACGCATTATTTGCATATTTATGGCGACGGCACTATTGTTTTTGCTGATTTCGTGTTCCGGGGGCGATGCCGACGACAAGGGCGATGCTGCTTCGAATTCGGCGGCGGAAGGGGAAACCAAAAACGAAGATGAAAAAAAAGCGGAGGAACCGCCTGAAATAGCGGCGCAAGAAGAAAAAAACGAACCTGCTGAAGAACCTGCTGAACCTGCCGAACCGATCGGCAGCTGCGAATTTGTCGGAATGGACAAAGATACCGGGGGCGAATGGGTCGGGGCCTACGGCGGCGAGGGATACATAGTGCTGTCAAGGGACGACGACTACAACCCGCCCGCATATGCTTCGGTGGAATTTTTGAATTACGACGAAAACGAGCCGCCGCACCATGTCTGGTACCAGGAAAGCGAGACGGACGAAGAAGACCTCGAGGAAGACGCGCTCGAAAACGTGATCAGGCGCAAACCCGGGACTTTGTACACCGACCCCTCCAAGACAGACCGGGCCGGATCGTGTTTCTATGACGGCAGCTGGCTGTATGTCAACATCGATGTCGGCGGAGAAACCAAGTATGTCACGCTGTATTCGCTCGACTACGACGAGCAAGGCAGGGAAACGTCGATAACCGTGTATGACGGAAACGGGAAAATAAAGCTGGTGGACGCTATAGAAATATCCGAATTTTCCGGAGGAGTATACGTGAAATTCAAAGTCAGCGGCAAAATCTCGATCGAATACGAAAACTTGACCAGCGGCCAGAACGCCGTAGTGGGGGCCGTTTTCTTCGACGGCATTTGAATTTTACGAGGTGAAAAGTTATGAAAAATGCGTCAAAAACTATCCTCGCCGTTTTGATATTTTCTGTGGTTTGCATGATGTTTTCATGCAACGCCGCGCCGGATTCCAAAAACAATGAAGCCGCGCCGGACAAATCCGGCGAAGGCGATGCTCCCGGCGAGGCGGCTGCGGAAAACGGGGAAAGCGCCGAAATTCCTTTCCCGCATGAAAACGAATCGATCGATTTGGGCGGGGCGGCTTTCAAAATCCTGATTGACAAGCAGTGGTCGGGCAACAGCCTCGATGTGACCGACTACGACATCGAGGAAATGAACGGCGAAGTCTTGAACGACGCCATTTATTCCAGGAATGTTTTGATAGAGGAAATGTACAACTTCAAATTCGAAGCGGTCCACGCCGACGACAGCGTCGAGGCGGCCATGAACAAAACCGTGAAGGCCGGAATCGACGAATACGGCGCCGTGGTCCCCAGGCTCATGAACGCCGCCAAATTCTCGGCCAAAGGATATGGGATAAACGTGCATGACACGGTGCTTACCCTTGATGCGCCGTGGTGGGACCAAAACATAATAAGGGACACTTCGATAGGCGGCGAAGCATACTTCTTTTCAGGCGATATATTCATAAAGCACTACGACGGGATAGGGCTGCTCATGTTCAACAAAAGGATGCTCGGGGATCTGGGGCTTGAAAACCCGTACGCCCTGGTGAACGACAACAAATGGACCATCGATAAATTCACCGAAATGGTCAAAGGGGTCTATATGGACCTTGACAACGACGGAAAGCACAACAGGTACGACCGTTACGGGTTTGTGTGCCAAATCGACTTTCTCCCGAATTTTATAAATGCCTGCGGGGAAAAACTGGTTTCGAAAGACCAAAACGACATACCGTATTTTACGGGAAACAGCGAAAAAATTTCGAACATAATGGATAAGCTGATCGATTTTTATGAAAGCGACACATACGATATGCACCGGGACGCTTTTGACAGGGAAAACGGCGGGGGGCAGCTGGTGCAGTTCTGGGTGTTCCCCGAAGGCAGGGGACTGTTCTATTGGAGCCTCCCGCGCTATATGGACCTCGGCCTCAGGGATATGGAAGACGATTTCGGCATAGTCCCGATACCGAAATGGGATTCAAACCAGCCGAGATATTACGCCACGGTGAATTTCTGGCACTCGTATACATACATGCTGCCCGTGACCGTGGAAAACGTCGAACAAAACTCCATCATACTCGACGCTATGGCGTATTACGGCAGGCAGCTCATAAAACCCGCGTATTACGACGTGTGCCTGCAGAGAAAGTACACGAGGGACGAGGACTCCTCGGCGATGCTCGACATCATCTTCGCATCCACGGTCTACGACATAGGGAGGGTGTACGCCATCGGCGGATACCTGGACGCGCTTTGCGAAACCATAAAAAAGGGCCAGAACACCGTCATGTCCACCTATGAAAAGCTTCAGGGGAAAATAGAGAAAGATTTGGCATCGCTGATAGAAGGCTTTGAAAATGCCAAAGGCTAAAAAACCGGCATTTCAGCTTCTGCCGAAATCGTCCTCGATGCGCACGACATCGTCGAGTTCGGGCGTGGAAACTTCAATGAGCCTCACGTCGGTCACGGCGTTGGTCCGGTGCTGCTTGCCGGGGGGGTTTTCGACCACGTCGCCTTTTTCGTAGCGGTTTTTTACCAGCTTGCCATTTATCATCTCTTCAACTTCGAGGATGCCCTCATCCACGTAAATGTGCTCGGCCTTGAAATTGTGATATTGCAGGCTCGAGCGGCATCCTTTCTTCACGTTTATTATTTTCAGCGCGTATTTGTCGCTGTGCGCAATCCAGATTTCGCCGCCCCACGGTTTTTCGACTATTTTGACAGGTTTCATTTCAATCGCCTCTTTTTTTTGCATATTTGCATATTGACGTCATTATACATCATTATATTGAAAATCATGTCCAAAGGCAAGCCGCCCGCAAAAATATTTACAGAAATTTAACACCCTTGCGGGTGTTTTTGCCTCTTGTTTGCTGTTGCAAAAACAATCAAAGCATGGTATAATATCGCACGGATATGCAAAATATAAATAATAGGGGGATATGTGACTGTGGAATGGAAAATCGAAAAAGTGGGCGAAAGCCGGCCCATCGCGTTTGCGGCTGAAGAACTATGCAAATACCTCTGCAAAATGGATCCCGAAATTTCCGTGTCGATACTAAAATCGGGCAAAACGGAAAAACTCGGCGGCACGGTGAAATTATCGGCGGATCCTTCCCATGAAAAACTCCCGCAAGTAGATGACGCATCGGCCGACGATGCGTACCATATTTCAATATGCGGCCAAAATGGGGAAATCATCGGTTCGAACGAACGCAGCGTGCTGCTTGGGGTGTACCGTTTGCTGTCCGAATTGGGCTGCCGCTGGCTGCGCCCGGGCAAAAACGGGGAAATAATCCCCAAGCGGAGCTTGGAAAATATCGACTTGTCCTGCGCCGATTCTGCTTCATACAGGCACAGGGGCGTTTGCATCGAGGGAGCCGTTTCATTTTCGCACGTGGCGGATATGATCGACTGGCTGCCTAAATTAGGCATGAACGCCTACTTCACGCAATTTGTCACCCCATACGCTTTCTATGACAGATGGTACAATAACCCAAATCCATATATTGCGCCAAATCCCGTGAGCGCGGAAACAGTGCGGGCGGGGACTGCCGCCCATGCGGAACAGATAAAAAAGCGGGGAATGATGTACCATTCGGTGGGCCATGGCTGGACCTGCGCCCCGCTTGGAATCGAGGGGACGGGCTGGGAATCAAAAGATCACGGGATTTTGCCCGAGGCCCGCGAAATGCTTGCCATGATAGGCGGGAAACGGGATTTTTTCCACGGGGTGGCGCTCAACACCAATCTCTGCTATTCAAATCCGGAAGTCAGGGAAAAAATCGCGTGGGCGATCGCAGATTATTGCAAAAACCGCCCGGAAGTGGATTATTTGCATTTTTGGCTTGCCGACGGCGCCAACAACCACTGCGAATGCGAAAACTGCAAAGATGCGCCCTCCGATTACTATGTTCAAATGCTGAACCGGATAGACGAACTTCTTTTTGCCAATTCTTCGGCAACCAAGATCGTGTTTTTGATTTATGTCGATTTGCTCTGGGAACCGCAAAAACAAAGGCTGCAAAACCCCGATAGGTTTGTTTTGATGTTCGCGCCCATAACCCGCACATACAGCAACTCCTTCGTCGATTCGGGCGAAAACGGCGAAACACGGGAAAAGCTCGCTCCCTATGAAAGAAATCGGCTCGTTATGCCATCAAAAGTGGGCGAAAATATTCGCCGGCTTTCAAAATGGCAGGAACAGTTTTCCGGGGACAGCTTTGATTTCGACTATCATTTGATGTGGGACCACGAATATGACCTGGGCGGTTTCCATACGGCGCGCATACTGTTCGACGACATGAAAAATCTCGAAAAATTGCAGTTGAACGGAATGATGAGCTGCCAGCTGCAGCGCGTCTTTTTCCCCACCGGCCTCGCCATGTATGCCATGGGCTCCGCTTTGTGGGATAAAACAAAATCTTTCGAGGGAGTGGCTGCCGGGTATTATGCGGACGCTTTAGGGGATCGCGGCGCCCAAATGCAGGAATATTTAAAAACTCTCACCGAACTTTGCGACACTTCGTACCTGCGCGGGGAAAAGCCGGCGATAAGCGAAGAGAGCGCAAAAAAATTCGCCCGGATACCGGGGACAGTGAACGCGATGATGCCGTCTATTTTGCGCGCTGCGCAAAGCGATTGCGAGCCTTGCCGCAAAAAATTGTGGGAAGCGCTTGCAATCCACGGACAGCTATGCCTGTATATGGCGGAAATCTTGGAAGAAACCGCAAAAGGCAATATCGAAAAATTGGATGCCCGCTGGGAAAACGTCAAAGACTTTTTGTACCGCGCGGAGCCTTTTGTCCACGAGATGTTTGATGCGCAGTTCTATATCAATGTAATTGGCGGCATGCTGGAAAGAAAACGCAACGAAATCGCAAAAATTTTAAATCCGAAAGGGGAATGATGCATGGACACCGAAAGCAAAATGGCGCATATACCCGGAGGCGCTTTCACGATGGGTTCAAATATCGGATATAGCGAGGAAAAACCAATGCATATGGTGACGCTGCCCCCGTTTTGCATGGACATTTATCCGGTCACAAACGCCGAGTTCAAAAAATACTGCGATGCGGCGGGGCGGCCATATCCCGCGGACCCGCGCTGGCCCGCCATGCGCGGCTATTTTCAAAACTACCCCGACTATCCGGTGGTTAATGTATCCTGGGGAGAAGCCGATTCCTATGCCAAATGGGCGGGAAAACGCCTGCCTTCCGAACAGGAGTGGGAATTTGCCGCTGCGGGCGGCTTAAATGGGCCAAGGTATCCCTGGGGGGACGATTTCGACGGGGAAAAGTGCAATTACGCGGATCGCAGCAGCGATTACCAGTGGCGGGATTTCGCGGTTTCGGACGGGTTTGCCTACACTTCGCCGATTGGAAGCTATGCTCCCAACGGCTACGGGCTTTACGATATGGCCGGAAATGTCTGGGAATGGACGGAAGACTGGTTTTTCGCATATGACGACCTCATAAAAGACACCGAGCGCTTCAAAGACGGCTGGGGCGGCTCGAAGGTTTGCCGGGGTGGCAGCTACCATAACCCGCCCGGAGATTTGCGCATTTCGCGCCGCAGGCAGATACTGGGCGGCGGCGGGAACATGGCGGTGGGGTTTAGATGCGTTATGGATCTCGAAGGTGCCGAGCACCAAAAAAAAGTGGAATTTGAAATTACGGGCGAGCCCATGGAGTGGAAATCGATCCTAAAACAAAAACAGGTATCGCTGAGCCCCGGCAAAGAGCTGTGCTGCGGCATCGGCGGAGCGGATCCGGCCGAGCTGTCCCAGCTTTTTAACCTGGGATTCACCTCGGTGGAGCAGTACGTCACCTGGGAGACCTGCGAAAACGGGGGCGAGGGCAAATGGGATTTTTCGCGCTGGGACTTGGAACTCGAAAAAATAAGGGAAGCGGGGCTGAAATGGCTGCCCTTCGTGATCGCGGGGCCCGCCTATGCGCTGCCCGACTGGTACCGCGCGGGAAAAGAACATTTGGGCCACCGCTGCCTCGAGCACAACATGGAAACCGCGATACAGTCCCACTTCGACAAAGGATTCTATGCTTACATCGAGCGTTTCATAAAAAAATTCGCCGAGCATTACGCCGACCACTCGGTTTTCGAAGGGATATTGTTTGGCATAAGCGGCGACTTCGGCGAATCGATCGTGTCCGACTGGCACGGCAACTGGCCCACGCAGATCGCGGGGCTATACCACGCGCACGGAGGCTATTGGTGCAACGACCCATATGCCAGAGCCGATTTCAAGCAAAAAATGCGCCAAAAATTCGCCGCGATTGAAAAGCTGAACGAATGCTGGGGCACTTCGTTTGCGGGCTTTGACGATCTGGAGTTTCCGCCCCTTGAGAGCCCGCCCGAAAATCTGCGCATCGATGAGCACACTTCGGCGGGGCGATACAATGCCGACACTCCGGCAAAACGCCGCAGATGGGTGGATTTCGTGGACTGGTACCGAAATTCGATGACCGAATACGTGAAATTCTGGATGGAAACCGCCCGCAAATATTTCCCGGATACCGAGCTGTATATGTGTACCGGGGGGGATGCGGTGGCTTGGCACGCCGCGGAATTCGCGGCCCAGTGCAAAGCCTCGGCTTCTGTGGGCGGAGGCGTGCGAATAACAAACGAGGCCTCGAATTACGGCGCCAATTTCACAGTCACAAACTGGGTCGCCTCGGCGGGCAGCTTCTACGATGCCTATTACAGTTTCGAGCCCGCGGGCCAGGTCACCGAGCGCGGGGCGGTTTGCCGCATATACAACGCGGCGGCCACCGACGCCAAGGGGCTGCACTACTACAGCTCGAATGTGCTCGGCGCCAAGGCCAAATGCGAAAATTTCATGAAAAACATAGGCGCCTACAAAAATGCGCCGATAAAAAGGGATATCGCCTATCTCTACCCCGATACGCCGATGGTTCTCGACCCGTCGAGGCGGGGCGAAAACAGCGCCGCTTGCAGCCTGCTCCGCGACTATGCCGACTATACGTTCGCCTGCGATCTGACCATTGCGGACGGAATGCTGCAAAAAGGCCCAAAGGCGCTGATTATCGCCGTAGACGGCCATTACCGCGCCAAAACCCTTGAAGCGATCCGCGAATATGTTTCAAGTGGGGGGCTTTTGGTCGGGATCAACATAAAGGAACTCAAAGCCTTGGAAGACGAAAGAGATTTTTTCCCGGAGTTTTTCGGCGAAAAAAAAGAACGTTCATTGTCTTTAAATTTCCCCTCCGGGCTCGATTTTAGTTCGCCCGAAAAAGTTTCCAAGCTGCAAAAAGGCGTTTTCGACCCGATCACCGAGTTTTTGAATTCGCACGGCGTGACAGTCCCCGACGGAAAAATAGACGGCATATATACGGCGGCCCGGGAAAACGGGCTGCTGATTCTCGACTACACCGGTTCGCCGGAGCCAAAAGAGAGGGAATTTGTTTTGCCAAACGGCGAAATCCGCAGCCTCTCGACTGCGGACAGCGCCATTTACGAACTGGAATGAAAACTATCTGGTCTTGTTGTTGGCCCAGTATACCGCATTGAGGATTATTTCCTGTATTTCTTTCTGGCGGTAGATGGGGTAGGTCTCGTGCCCGGGCTGGAAATAAAAAACTTTGCCGCGCCCGCGGTGGTATGCAGCCCCTCCCCTGAAAGAGCCGCAACCCGCAAATGCGGCGTTGAAAACCAATTCGTCGGGTTGGGGTATGTCGAAGTATTCGTTGTAGCATTCCTCGATTTCGATATCCACGGGATTTGGTATGCCCGCGGCGATCGGGTGTCCGGGCAAAAGCGTCCACAGCTTTTCGGCCGCATAGCCGGGAGGGGGGATCTGCAGGCTGCAAGAACTGCCCATCAGCCGCTTGAATATCTTGGAGTAATGCGACGAATGCAGGCATATTATGCCCATCCCCCTACCCACGACGTTTTTGTACAGCGTTTCGACGACATCGTCGGGCACTTTTCCGTGGCCCACGTGCCCCCACCACAAAACCACGTCGGTTTCGGCGATAGCCTCCTCGGTTATTCCGCAGCCGGGATCGTCGAGCGTGGCGGTTTTCACCGAAATGTTCGGGTCTTTTGCCAAAAATTCCGCGATCGTGTTGTGCATGCCTTCGGGATAAGCCGCTTTTACGTCCTCTTGGGTTTTGTTCTGGATGTTTTCGCACCAAACCAAAGCTTTGATCATTGCATTGTACCTCCTTAATTTAGTTTTCAAATTTCAGTTTCAACTGTAACCTTATTATACTCGGAATTTAAGGGAAAATCAAGGGGTTTGGAAAAATATTTCGCGGGCTGCTTGATTTCACATTCGAAATATGTTGGAGTTAATAGTAATAAACACCAGATAGGAAACGGCGCATTTGAGAAAAACAAACTTCCGCTTTGAACTGTTCGATGAAGCAGGGCTCGGGGCGCAAACGATAAAATCGCTTAAACTCGTGATATTTGCCGTGGCTTTCGGCACAATATCTTTCAACATCAACGGCGGCGTTTCGTTGACCGGATATTTGAAAGAACTCAAAACCGACGATTTCACCTTCGGGCTTTTATGCGCCATTGGGCCATTGGCGGCCCCTGTGCAGCTTTTGGCCTCCTACATACTCGAGCGCACCCAAAAGCGCAAGCTGTTGTTTTTGGTTTGCGGCATAATCCAGCGAATGAGCTGGCTGCCTTTTGGCTGCGTGCCGTTTTTCGTCCCCATGACAGAACCTTCGCTTCGCATATGGATGGCATCGCTGTTTCTTCTGGTTTCCGCGATGCTCGTCCCTTTTGTAAACGTGACCTTTTTTTCGCTTGCGGCCGACTTGGTCCCCATGAACATCCGCGGAAGCTATTTTGCCGTCAGGTCGCGCATTGCGACTATGTTCGGCGTGGCCGGCGGAATACTGACCGCCTGGTTTCTGGATATGTTTTCGGGGTTTTCCAGCTACGCTTTCGTGTTCGCCCTGTCGGCCGTGATGGGAACTTTGGATGTTTTATGCTTTTTTTTGGTGAAATTCCCGCCGATGGCAAACGCAAAGCCAAAACGCGGCGAAAGTTTTTCCGAAATGGCCTCCGGTGTGCTCAAAAACAAAAAATACATGAAATTTGCGGCTTTCATGACGCTTTGGTTATTTTCGTGCGGTTTGTCCTCCCCGTTTTATTTAGTACATCTGAAAAACAACTTGCTTTTTTCCAACACCCTTGTCACCGTTTTGGCGCAGATACTGCCCAGCGTTTGCTCTATACTCATAGTGAAGCGCTGGGGGCGCGCAATCGACGCCCACGGCAACAAAACCGTGATGCAGCTGACAAACGGAATATTGTGCGCCGCGCCGTTTCTGTGGATATTCACGGCAGACAAAGCATCGGCTGCGGTACTGGTCGTTTTTATCATGCTGCTTCAAGGATGCTTGTTTTCCGGCTTTGAAATAGGGGCCAACAATATCATGCTCGGCCAGGCGCCCAAGCTCAACCGCTCGATGTACATCGCCGTTTATTTCATGATGACGCAGAGCCTGGGGACGGGTTTGGGAAACGCGGCGGGAGGCTGGCTGCTCGACAACGTGTTCTCGATATTTGAGCGCATGGACATAGCGATCCTGGGGGTAAAAATGACAAGATACAATTATTTGTTCGCCGCGACCGCGCTTCTTCGGCTTGCTGTGGTATACCTCGCGCTGCCGCGCCTGGTCCGCGAGGAGGGCAACACCCCCGTAGGCGAACTTCTGCGCGGGATATTCGCGCGAAAAAAGAAATGACGGCGCAAGTTACCTGACTTGGCCGTCGCCGTCGATCAGATATTTCACCGTGGTGAGTTCGTTCGCGCCTACCGGTCCCCTTGCGTGCAGCTTGGAGGTCGATATGCCGATTTCCGCGCCGAAACCGAACTCCTCGCCGTCGGTGAACCTGGTCGAGACATTCGCGTAAACCGCCACGGCATCGACTTTCGCTTGAAATTCCCGCGCGTTTTTGATGTCGTTTGTGATTATCGCCTCGCTGTGCTTGGTGTTGTATTTGTTTATATGCGCGATGGCCTCGCCTACGTCGGCGACTACTTTGATTGCCACTATGAAATCCAAATATTCGGCAAAATAATCCTCTTCGGCGGCGGGAAGCGCGGTTTTTAAAATTTCGCAGGTCTTCTCGCAGCCCCTGATTTCGGCGCCCAGCTCGTCGAGCCGGAGTTTTAAAACAGGCAAAAATTCCCTGTATATTTTTTCGGAAACGAGAATCGTTTCCACCGCGTTGCATACCGAAGGACGCGCTTTCGAGCGCATGGCCACATTTGCCGCCATTTCGAAGTCCGCGTCGTAATCCACGTATATGTGGCAATTGCCCACGCCGGTTTCGACGACGGGGATTTTCGAGTTTTCGGCGACATTGGCGATCAGCGAGGCGTTGCCCCTTGGTATGAGCAGGTCGATTTTGCCGTGTTGCCTCATAAGTATGTTCGCGCTCTCGCGGGTGATGTCCTCGACTTTCTGCACGCAGTTTTCATCGAAGCCCGCTTCTCTTAAAGATTGCCTGATAATCCCGGCAAGGGCGAGGTCTGAATTTACGGCTTCTTTTCCCCCGCGCAAAATAACCGCATTGCCGGATTTTATGCACAAGGCGGCGGCGTCAACGGTGACGTTTGGCCTGGACTCGTAAATCACGGCCACCACCCCAAGGGGCACGCTTATGCGCTTAATCGAGATTCCGCTCGGCCGGGCCCAGAGTTCGCCGCCGCCCAGCGGGTCGGGCAGGCTCACGACTTTGAGCAGCGCCAAAGCGATATTTTTTATCCGGCTTTCATCGAGCCTGAGTCGGTCGACCATAGCATCCGCAATATTGTTTTCCTTTGCTTTGGATATGTCGATTTTATTTTTTTCGATTATCTCCCCCATGGCTTCCGCAGTCTGCAATTTGCCGGACAAAATTTTGAGCGACTCGTTTCTTTGGTTCAGAGACGACTGCGCGAGCCCGCATGAAGCGGTTTTCGCCTTGTCGCAAAGGGTTTCGATGTATCTTTCAAGGTTAAGCATTTTCGTTATCCCCTTCTGCAGCCATCGATTCGGATTCTGCCGCAGCTTCCGCATTTTTTTGGAACTTGCCCGATTTTTGCCGTTCATACGCCGAGAGCCTTTTGTTGAGGGCGGCGATTTCATCGACATACATGGTGATCTGTTTTCTCATGTTGTCGTTGTTGCCGGCGAGTTTTCTGTTTTTGTCGCATAAATCGAGGCAAACCAAGACAGTGGCGTCGGCTTTAGATATCCTCAGGTTCGAATACGCCGTTTTTTCGATCGCCTGGTTTATTTCTTCAGCCAAGGATTTTACGTAGTCGTCGCTTTCTTCCGACAGGAGCGCGTATTCTTTGTCACAAAGCTCGACTGTTATTTTATTTTTCATTTGAAAATCTTTCCTTTCTTTTTTGGTCTTTTTTGCGCTGTTAATATTTTCTTAAACTATTCGGCGGCAAATTCGTGTATAATATATTATAATACATTTATTCGATTTGTTAAAGGCTTTTTTGAAAAAAATTTGCCAAATATCGAAAATTATATCATAAAATCATTTTCAGGGAGCGATAAAGTGGATAAAACAAAAAAACCAAACGCGAAAGACGGGCACATATATGTGGAAAGCGTAAAAAAATCGAAGCGCATCGTAGTTAAAATAGGTTCGTCGAGCCTCACGCACAAAACCGGAAAGCTGAATCTGAAAAGGATAGGCGCCCTGGTTCAGGCCCTGTCCGATTTGTCCAATGCGGGAAAAGAAATAATACTTGTCACCTCCGGGGCGGTTCCCGCAGGGGCCGGAAAACTCGGCATGAAGTTCCCCCTCGGCAAAATCGGGGACAAAAAGGCGGCAGCGGCAGTCGGCCAAGCAGAATTGATGAACATATACAACCGCTTTTTTTCATCGTTCGGGATAAACATCGCCCAGATACTCTTGACCCGCGACGTGGTGGAAAACGAGCTTCGGCGAAATGAGGCCCGTGAAACCTTTTCCGTGTTGATAAAAATGGGCTGCGTGCCCATCGTCAACGAAAACGACACGGTTTCGAGCGAAGAGCTCAAATTTTCGGGAAACGACATCCTTTCGGCGCATGTCTCGATGCTGTGCAGGGCGGATTTGGTGATAAATCTTTCAGACCAGGACGGCCTCTACGACAAAAACCCTTCAGAACACAAAGACGCGAAACTCATCCATTTAGTCCCCGAGCTCACGCCCGAGGTTTTGGCGTGTGCGGGAGGGGCGGGAAGCCCTTTGGGAACCGGAGGTTTTGCGACCAAACTCCAAGCGGCGCAAATGATCGCCTGCGAAGGCACTCCGATGGTGCTGGCAAATGCCAAAGACCCGGAAATTTTATACGAAATATTGGAAGGAAAAATCGCGGGCACATACATAGGCGGCGATAAAATATGAAAAACGAGAAATCGCGCCCGCTGATCAAAGCGGAAAACCTTTTTTTCGCCTACAACGCCTCCGAAACCCCCGAAGCCAAAACGAATTACGTGTTGAAAAATATATGCCTGGAGATATGCGAGGGCTCGTTCGTGGCCATTTTGGGACACAACGGTTCCGGCAAATCCACATTGGCCAAACTCATGAACATGATTTTGACCCCGACTCGGGGCAAAATATTCGTAGACGGCCTTGACGCTTCAGACGAGGAAAACACAAATGAAGTGAGGCGCGCGGTGGGAATGGTTTTCCAAAATCCCGACAACCAGCTCGTGGCCACGATCGTCGAGGAAGACGTGGCCTTCGGGCCCGAGAACCTCGGCATCGAGCCGCCCGAGATAAGAAGGCGCGTAGACGAAGCGCTCGATATCGTGGGAATGTCGGAATACAGGCTGCACGCCCCGCACAAGCTCTCCGGCGGCCAGAAACAGCGCATAGCCATCGCGGGGGTGATAGCGATGTCGCCCAAGCTGATAATATTGGACGAATCGACTGCGATGCTGGATCCCGCCGGGCGAAAAGAAGTGCTCGACACCATAAAACGGTTAAACGCCGAAAACAACATGACGGTGATGCTTATCACCCACTACATGAACGAAGCGGTATTCGCCGATCGGGTCATTGTGCTCAATGAGGGCGAAATATGTTTGGACGGTACTCCAAAACAGGTGTTTTCTCATTTTGAAGAAATAAAAAAAGCCGGTTTGGACGTCCCGCAGGTGGCGGAGCTCATGCATATGATGTCCGACGAGCAAAAAACCGACGATGCCCTGAAAAAATACAAATTCCCAAATGATGTCCTATCCGTCGATGAAGCAGCCGACACAATCGAGAGCTTGGCAAAACAACAGGACTAATCGTACAATCCCGATATGTACCGGGACTGCGTCATGAGGTTCCTTATTTTTGTAGCGCCGTTTTTGTCTGTTGTGAGCCGGTACACCACCGGGATGTAGCCGTCGTCGTTGTAGTCGAGGTCATTTCGGAAAGTTCCGTTGTTGTTTCTTATCCTGTAAATGAGGCTCATGTCCGAATATGAAATCCCGCCCGCTTCCCATCGGTCCAGATATCCGATTTCTATCTGGAACAGTTGCTGCATCGTGAAACGCTCACGCAAGTCCTCCTCTTTTGCATTTTCAAAATATTCCGCGGAAAAAAGTTTATTGTACTCTATATATTCGCCTTTTATTATGATGTTAACCAAGTCGTACATGAACTGTATTTCGGGCGAATAATTTGAGCGGTTGTCCTCTGTGATCACCGTTTTCACTATTCCTTCGCTGACCCAAACGTTCCTGTCCTTTGACAGATAGCCTTCATCGCCGAGGATGTCGAAGTCATAGTCGGGATCCACGTAATTGTATCTTCTCGTCATGCTTTTTTCGAGTTCCGATTTGGCGCGTTCTTTGGTGCAGCTGTCCACCGCCGACAAAATCAAAAGCAGGATTCCCAATAGCGTGAGTGCGCCCACCACGGAAAATACGCCCGCCGCCAGCAATTTTTTCCGTTTTGCGTTTATTTCCCGCTGTTTTATTTTTTCCGCTTCTGCTTCTTCTTCCTGCGCTTTTTGATCGCTTTCGTAATCTTCCGGCATTTATTTGCCCCCTCGCAATTATTTTTTTCCATTGCAATCGATTATACATCATTTTGGAAAAAAAATCAATAGATTCTTTCGGCATTGCCGGACATTATCGATCGATTTTTTCAAAATTGCGCACAATCCTTGACAAAGCCGAAAATATCGGATATAATGTAAGCATAAAAATGTTTCGGAAAGAAGGTAGGGTTGATATCAAAAAGATTTTAATTGCGCTCGGAATTTCGGAGATGGCGGAAAATTTCAAAAATGTGCGCACCGTCGCCCTGACGGCGGTTTTGGTAGCTCTCACCATCGTGGGAAACGGCGTCACGAAGATACCGCTCGCCATGGGGCTGGAGATACGCTTCGGATTTGTTTTTTTGTCGGCCATCGCGTTTTTGTTCGGGCCGCTGGTCACTTTCGCCGCAGGGTTCATCGCCAGCTTTCTCGCATTTGTGCTGTTTCCCACAGGGTTCGGCTTTAATTTGCTGTTCGACTTGAACGCGGGGCTGGCGGGCCTGTTATACGCCGTTTTTTTGTACAGGCGAAACTATAAGTCCGAATATTTTGTCATTTGGATAGTGTGTGCGAAAATCGTCGTCAATTTCATCTGCAACATAATGATAAACACATACCTGATGGCCGGATATGTCGGATCGCTCGCCGAAATCCTGACGATCACCAGGGTGTTCAAGAACATCGCGCTTCTGCCCGGCGAGATCGTGGTAATGCTTTTCGCGATAAAATATATCGCCGCTTCCGCAACAAAATACAGATTCGCGAAACTCGCGGGCGGCAAAAAAAAAGAAGGGAAAACAACATAATAAATCCAAGCAAATATTCGCCGCTTGCGCTCGCCTATCTCGGCGATGCCGCGATCGAGCTCTCCGTCAGGGAAAATTTGGTAAAATCCGGAAATGCGCCCAAACAGCTCCACGCGAAAGCCATGCTTTTCGTGACAGCGGCCGCGCAATCGGATGCCTTGGAAAATATTCTGCCGGTTTTGAGCGAAGCCGAAACCGAAATATACAAACGCGGCAGGAACGCCAAGGCGAAAATCCCCAAAAGCGCGTCCGCGCTCCAGTACAGGCGCGCCACCGGAATGGAGTGCCTTTTTGGCTATCTGTATCTTGCGGGCGAAAAAAAAAGGATGGACGAATTGTTTTGCCTCGCTTTCCCCGAAGCGGCAAATGGAATATTTCAATCGGCGCTCATCTGAAAATATCGCCGTTTTTGTCGTAGGTTTCGATTTTTTTGATGAAATGCCACTCTGCCGCATATTGCGATTTTATCGCCTTTATTATGTTTTCGGGGTTCAAAAACATTTGCCGGCTTGTTTTCAGCACGGTGTCGATTCGCAGATATTCCGGGCTTTTTTTGGATATCGCCATTTCACAGACAAAATCTTTCAGGCTTATCAAAACCCCCGGCTTTTTTTCGACGCATACATCGCCCAAAAGCAATTTTTCAATTTCGGAAATTTCAAAACCCTCCGGACTTAAAAATATGTGAAACCTTGTGCGGTCGATGTTTGCAAAATCGTTTTCGGGCGCATATGCCTCGATTATTTCCAAGCCTGCGGGAAACGCCCCTTTTGCTTTTTTCATGATGGTTTCCCCTGTTTCCGCGCCGATTATTTTGGCATCTGCGAATTCGCAAAGGCTCTCCACCCCAAGCGAAAGCGCCGATGCGAATGATATTTTGGGGTGCGGGTTGAAACCCTCGGAATGTGCCGCTTCTATCCGGGCCCTGGCAAGCGAGCGCGAAAACAGCCGGTTCAAATCGAGGTGCGATATGTATTTCATGGATCCTGTTTTTTCGAATTTCAGCCTGAATGCCTTAGTTTCGCTCATGGGCAAAATTCACCCCCCGCTATACTGTTCGCGCCGCAGCCGGCGCATTCTTCAATGCAGCTTTTTGTCACAAGGCCGAGAGCCGCTTTTTTGTTTTCGGATATGAAAAAGCTCTTGGTGGCGCCCGCTTGTATGAAATCCCAGGGCAGGGGTTCGTCGTAGGCGTATTTTCGTTCGCTGTATTCTTCCATCGTGAGCCCGCAGCAAAGAAACGCCTTTTGCCAAAGTTCAAAATCGAACAGTTCGTCCCAACCGTCAAAACGCGCGCCGAGTTTTGTCGCTTCCACCAAAACTTTCGAGAGTTTCCTGTCCCCCCTTGCGAATACCGCTTCCAATTTTGAAGTTTTCGCCTCGTGGTAGCTGTATTTTATCTTTTTTGAATTTATTTCGCTTTTTAGCAGTTTTTGTTTTCTCAAAAGCTCTTCGTATGGGTTTTGCCCCTCAAAGCAAAAGGGAGTGTGGCTTTTGGGCACGAAGGACGCCACGCTGACCGTGACTGTAACCCCTTTGCCGTTATTTTGCCTGTTTTCGCGCTTATAGAACAGCCCCACCGCCTTTTTGGCGAGATTTGCGATTTCGATTATGTCCTCGTCGGTCTCTCCGGGAAGCCCGATCATGAAATACAGCTTCACGCTCGTCCTGCCGGAGTCAAAAGCGAGTTTTATCGTCTCTTCGATTTCACGTTCGCTGAGATTTTTGTTTATCGCGTCCCTCAGGCGCTGCGAACCCGCTTCGGGCGCGAAAGTGAGCGCGGATTTCCTCACTCCGGAGGTTTTTTTCAGGAGTTCTTTCGAAAATGAATCAAGGCGCATGGAGGGCAGAGACAGGTTGATTTTTGATTTGTCGGTCCAGTCGGTGAGTTTGTCCGTGAGTTCGCCGAGTTTTGTGTAGTCGCTCACAGAAAGCGAAGCCAAGGATATTTCGTCGTATCCGGTGTTTTTGCGGCTTTCTTTCGCGAATTGGTTCAATGTATCCGCCAAACGTTCCCTTGCCGGCCTGTATACAAAACCCGCCTGGCAGAAACGGCACCCTCTCGCACATCCCCTGGCTATCTCCAAAGTTATGCGGTCATGCACCGCTTCGATATTTGGCACTATGGGGCAAACGGGAAAATATGCCCCGTCGAAATTTTTCACCGCCCTCTTTTTTATTATCGGCTGCTTTCCGGGCTCGTACAGGGAAGGCACATAAATCCCTTCGATTTGCGGGCAGGCGGCCAAAAATTCCTTCTTGCCGCTTCCCGCTTCTTTATGTTTTTTGTACAATTCCATAAGTTCGCCCACGATCTCTTCGCCTTCGCCGATGCAAAACAAATCGAAAATGTCAGCGAGAGGCTCGGGGTTGTAGGCGCACGGCCCCCCTCCGATCAAAACAGGGAAGTTTTCGCCGCGTTCTTTTGCCAATGCGGGTATGTTCGCCAAATCCAGCATATACAATATATTCGAGTATGAAAGCTCGTATTGCAGCGTGAAGCCGACAAAGTCAAATTCGCGGAGGCTGTCGCCGCTTTCGAGCGCGTACAGTTCGAGATTGTGCTGCTTTAACAACTCCGCCATATCGTTTGCCGGGGCGAACACCCGCTCGCACCAAACATAGTCCATCGAATTCAAAACGCCGTACAAAACCTTCAAGCCAAGATTCGACATCCCGATTTCGTACATATCGGGAAAAGCGAAAGCGAAGCGGACGGAAATTTTGGATTTGTCTTTTATGGTTTCGTTGTATTCCCCCCCTGCATAGCGCGCGGGCTTCTGCACTTTTCCAAGCAATTTCTCGTATTCTTTTTTTACCATTTTTACCATTTCGATGATTTTCCTTTTTATGCAATTTTTAAATTTCAAATAGGTTTGCCGCATTTTCGTAAAATATCGCCTTTTGCAGCCCGTGGTCGCCGCCGCAAGCGGAAAGCGCCGTTTTTATCATCGGTTTTCTTTTTCCGTAGTGCCAGTCGGAAGCGAACATCACCCTGTCCGCGCCAAAAGCGCAAATCAATTCTTTTATCGATTGCGGATATTGGAAACTCGTGTCCACAAAAGCGTTCTTGCGTTTTGGCAAAAGTTTTATGGCCGTTCCGAAATCTCCAAGGCCCGCATGCCCCACGATGAAATTGACCGCAGGGAAATCGGCGGCCAAACGCTCGATTTTCCCGATTGAAGCATAATCCGAAAATTGGATTTTGTTTTCCCTTGGCAGATAATACTTCGCATGGCCCGCATGGATCAATACGGGCTTTTTGCATTTTTGCGCAATATCGACGGCTAAACCCACAGCTTCCGAATCCGCTTCATGTTCTTGCAGTATCGGGTGTATTTTCACGCCCGCCGCCCCGCTTTTCAGGTCCGATTCCAATTTTTCGCGCATTTTGGATGAGCCGAGGGTAAAATCAGGCGAAGCCAACGCTATTATGCGCGGTTCTTCGCGGGCCGCCGCGAGCAAATCCTCATATTTGCAATTTGGCGCCACGGGCGCGCAAACGCAAAAAACGATATTTGTCCCTTCAAGGGACTTGCGCAGGTTTTCAAGCGTGGCGGCGCGGTTTCGCCTGCGCTCGCTTTTGACCGACCAATAAGGCGAAATTTTGTTTGCGGTTTTGGACCAAAAAGTTTCGGCGTATTGGCCGCGCTCGCACAAAAACCACTGCAACGGCGATAGCGGGAAAATTTTCCCCGTTTTCCATATCAACTCGCCGCCCCGTGGATAAAGTATGTCCCCGAGGTGGCCGTGCGCGTCGATTATTTTTAGTTCATTCATGTTTTTCATAAATCCGATACAGCAAAAAACCCTCGAAATCGAGAATATAGGAATCAGCGTCGCGCCAAAACAGCGCAAATAGGAACAAAACATCGCCGGTCGCGAAAAAAGCGCACAACATGCTCGCAATCACAAATATGAAATCCCCGGTGAAAAGCGATATTGCATATGGGATGACCATGGCCACCGCGATATATGCGCCAAGGCAAATCCGGTACTGCCACACTTTTATGGGTTCGGTGAGGCAGCAGTGGGGTTTTTGCGAATTGCCGATGATCTTGAACTTCACGCTCGCAAATTTCCCCTCGGAAAACGAAGAGAGAAGCGCCGCTTTTGTGATCATGGCCGCCGCCACGAACAAAAACATCCCGAAAGCCAGTATCAAAATTTCGAGCAGAAACGTGGTTTTGAAAATCGTCGCGAAAATGTTGGCATAATCCCTCTGCAAAAGATATATGCCGGCCTCAATGGCGCATATCGGCAAAACAACCACACAAACGAGCAAATTCGCTTTCTTTGCGGAAGCAAAGAATTCAACGGGGCTGTATTTTTCTTTTTCGAATTTTTCCGTGATCATAAAATCAACCTTCTCCGATACTTTCGAATTCTTCTACAAGCTTTGCAAGGGCGCGGAGCGCGGAGGCTTCCCTTTTTTCGAATTCCGAGGCGAAAGCGGTCTTTTTTTGGTTTATGAGGTCGTTGATCATAAAACCCAGATTGCCCGTGACATTGGCATACACATAACCTATGTCGAATATGCGGTTTTTTATTATTATATCCATCATGTCGGCGGATTCTTCGTCGCGCGTGAATTTTGTCTGCAAATTTATGTCGTAGTAGCTTTTCATGACCGTGTTGTAATTTGCCGCCGAGAGCGCCTCTGCGAGCGCGCCTATCACGGTGTTCAAGCCGAAATCGGAAACCGTTTTCGGTATTGCCATCATGGAAGTGTGCCCATCGGAAAACGACGTGTATTCTATCTGGCTTTCGTCGAATTTCGGCTGGGGGATTATGCCAAAATCGGCGTCCATGCCGCGCAAAATCGGAATTCCGGCCAGCCGGGCGGAAGCGAGGAGCCCCTTGCCGTCGGCGAACATGCCCAACGGCTGGGTTTCGGGGAAATACCCGACGGCGCTTTCCCATATATACGTGGAATTGTTTTGATAATAAATTTCATATGTCAATTCGACTATTGCCTGCATGCGATCCGTGTTCAGCACGAGATCGAATGCGCCGCCGCCGTTTCTGACGAATACGCGCTGGTCGCTCCCGAACATGAAATTGGTCAGCCCTCCCCGGTCTATGGCGATGAAGCCCCACTGATCATCGGCGGTATACTGCCCGTCCCCGTTTAGGTCGGAAGTGGCGTTTTTGATTATGCTGTTGAAATAGTCGAGCGTCCATTTGCCCTCTTTGACCGTTCCGTATATGTCGGGGAGGTTTTTGTCCTGCCAGAGCTGTTTGTTGAACACCATTCCCCAAGTGTAGTCGTAGCTTTCGAGATTGAAATGCCCCGTATTCAAATACAGTTTCCCGCCGATGGATAATCCCTCGACCACGTTTTTGTCCCACCAAGGTTTTGATAAATCGATGCCAGGGACGAGTTGCCAATCGATGAACATCCCCTGCGCCGCGAGCGCCCCGGCGTCTATCATGTGCAGCATCGCAATATCGGCGAAATCTTCCCCGGCCATGATGCTTTTTTTGACCAAGGGCGTGGAATTGGCGTTGTCGGTTTGCGGCTCGCCCTCATGCACTATTATCGGGCGGATTGCGATATTGAAACGTTCCTCGGCGGCGCGGTTGCGGTTGTAGATCGCATCGTTGATGAGTTCCCCATCGATGCTTTCCGCATCTATATACAGCGGATGAACGCAGGTGCTCCGGGTGAGTATCCGAAATTCGTATCCGCCCAAGTCGCGCTCATCCACCCCGTCCGGCACATAATCCGGCAAAATTTCACCCTCCACGCTTTCTTCCGGGCTTGCCGGATTTCCGTTTTCTGCGTTTTCGCCCGCGCCCGAAGCGCCGCTCTTTTCCCCGCCGCACGAAAACAAAAACGCAGCGGCCAAAGCAAACAGCGAAACGGCCCAAAAATTTTTTTTCATGGTGGCACATCCCCTTTTTTAATTTTCCGGAAATATTGACTATACCCATTATAGCTTAAAAACATGATCAATGCAATATATTTTATCAAAAAAACGCAAAAATTTGCAAATATGTATTGACATAAGGCAAACGATATGGTACAATGTACATCAGCTTGAAAAAATGGTGGGCGTAGCTCAGTTGGTTAGAGCGTCAGGTTGTGGCCCTGAAGGCCGCGGATTCGAATTCCGTCGTTCACCCCAAAAAAAACCATGGCATATTGATATATGCCGTGGTTTTTGTTTAAATTCAGTTCACACAAACAAAGTATAATGCAAAAAAAAGGGGGGATAATCTTGGTCAACATTATGGTGGTGGAAGACGACCCGAATACCGGAAAATTGATGAACGCCATTCTTTCGCAAAACGGCTACGATGTCATATCGGCGGAAAACGGCGAGCACGCGCTCGAACTTTTGGACAAAAAGCACGTGGACCTGATAATTCTCGACATAATGATGCCCAAAATGGACGGATACCAGTTCACGGAAATTTTAAGGGAAAACAATTTCCATACGCCGATATTGATGGTGACGGCCAAGGAAACCCCGCAGGACAAAAAAAAGGGGTTCATCATCGGCACGGACGATTACATGGTGAAGCCGTTCGACGAGGAAGAGCTGATTTTGCGCATATCCGCGCTGCTGCGGCGCTCGCGAATAGTCAACGAACACAGGCTAATAATAGGCGAGACCACGCTGGACTACGATTCGCTTACAGTTTCCGTGGGCGGGATTTCCCACGAGCTCCCAAACAAAGAATTCATGCTTTTGTACAAACTCCTGTCGTATCAAAACAAAATTTTCACCCGCCGCCAGCTCATGGACGAAATATGGGATATGGACAGCGAAACCGACGAGAGGACGGTGGACGTGCACATCAACCGCATCAGGGACCGCTTCAAGGACAACCGCGATTTCGAAATTGCGACCATACGCGGATTAGGATACAAAGCGGTCAAAAAAACCGAACCATGAAAGATTTGAAAAATTTGAAAGATTTGAAAATTTCGGACGAACAAAAAGAGTTACGGGAACTCCGGGAGTTCCACAAATACGCCTCGCTGAACATCGTCGCCGTGATTTTCGTGTTTTCGATCATGGTTTCGGCGAATTTCATCGCGGGCATTTGCATATACGCCCTCGACAGGCTCGAAATGCTTGTGACCGTAAGGCATTCCATGATATTTCTGCAAGAAGTGAATTTCATGGCGAGCGTGATTTTGGGGACGGTTATCGCCTATTTCGCCAGCAAAATATTTCTGAAGCCGTTAAACCAGCTCATAAAAGCCACAAAAATAATAGCCAAAGGCAATTTCAAGGTAAAATTGCCGGAAAGCTCGAATATCGGGGTCATAGGCGAACTTCTCGGGAGCTTCAACACTATGGCAGAGGAATTGGGCGGAATTGAAATTTTCAGGAACGATTTCATCAACAATTTTTCGCACGAATTCAAGACGCCCATCGTATCGATAAAAGGATTCGCCAAGCAGCTCAAGCAGGAAAGCCTTTCCCCCGAACAGCGCGCGGAATATATCGAAATCATAATAAAGGAATGCGAAAGGATGTCCGCCATGTCGTCGAAGGTGCTTCTTTTGACGAAATTCGAGAACCAGCAGATAATTACCGGAAAAAAAGACTATTCGCTCGATGAGCAGATAAGAAACTGCATATTGTTGCTCGAAAAGCAGTGGAGCAAAAAAAGCATCGCCTTCAATGTCGAATTGGCTCCCGCAATTTACCACGGAAACGAGGAAATGGTGCAGCACGTCTGGCTGAACCTGCTCGACAACGCCATAAAATACAGCCGCGAAAACGGCGAGATAAGCGTGGGCTGCCGCCAATCGAACAAAATAAACGCAGCAGGAGCGATCGAAAGCGCGACGGAAGTCAGAATTACCGATATGGGCATAGGCATGGGCGAAAAAACGCTGAAGCACATTTTCGAGAAATTCTATCAGGAAGATCCCGCCCGCAGCGACAGCGGGAACGGGCTTGGGCTGCCCTTGGTGAAGCGCATCATCGATTTGTGCGGGGGGCGCATATCAGTCCAAAGCGAAAAAGACAAGGGAAGCTCGTTTTACGTTTACCTGCCCGGAATTTAACGGTTATTTGAGGCCATAACCGCTTTGGCCAATGTATTCTAGTAGTGGCTAAGCGCCAATCAAAGGGCGCTCGCAAATTCGTTTCCCGCAACTACGATGTGGTCGTCGAGCCTGATCCCCATGAGCTCCCCGGCATCTTTTATGCGCCTTGTGACTTCCATGTCCTGGGCGCTGATTTCCAAGGATCCGCTGGGGTGGTTGTGCGCTATGATTATCGAGGCTGCCCTGTCTTCGATGGCGAGGGCGAAAACTTCCCTGGGGTGTACGGGCGAAGAGGTCAATAGACCTATGGTCACGGTGTGCTTCTTTATCAGGCGCCTAGCCCCGTCCAAAGTGATCATCGCGAGGCATTCCTGTTTTTTGCCCCTGATGAAATCGAACTGCGCCGCCGCTTTTTCGGCGGTGTCGATTGTTGGGCGGGTTTGCTTCACGAATTTCCTGCGCCAGAACTCAAAAGCGGCGAATATGACCGTGGCTTTGGCGTCCCCGATGCCTTTTACGGATTTTACGTCGTCGATGGTGAGTTTTTCGACTTCGATTTTGTTGATTGCATCGAGCAAATTTTTGGCGATTTGCTTGTAATCGTTCCCTTTTCCGCCGCTTCCGACAACAGCTTGCAGCAATTCCGCGTCGGTTAGCGCCTCTGCGCCCTTCATATTCAATTTTTCGCGCGGCAAATCGTTTTTGGTTTCTATTTTGGAACCCCCTCTCTTTTCGGCATTGTACCACTTATTTGTTTCCTTTTTGTTAACGGATAGTTGTTGAATTGCCGAAACAAAACGGCTATAATATATTTAAAATTTACAAGGAGGCGAATTTTTCATGCGCGAACTCGTATTATATTATTCCTATTCGGGAAACACCAAAAAAATTGCCGAAAAATTCGGCGAGGAAAACAAATTCGAAATCTGCGAAGCGGCAGATTCAAAGAGGCCGAACAAATTTGCCGTTTTCACGGCGGGTATAGTGAAATCCCTGAGGGGGAGCTCGCGAAAAATAAAACCAATCGCCATCGGCGGGGCGCCCGCGAAATTCGAAGATTACGATGCGGTGAATGTATTTTGCCCCATATGGGCGGGCCATCCCGCCCCGTCGGCGAACGCCGCGATCAAATTGCTGCCAAAAGGGACGAAGATAAAGCTATTCATGGTTTCGCAGAGCGGAAAAAGCGAAAAAGAAAACATTTCAAAAAGGGTTGCGGATTTGGGCCTGGAAATCTTGGCCTATGAAGATATCAAAAATTAAAAAGGAGTTATTATTATGGGAAAATTGCCGTTTAGACAAGTGCATCTGGATTTTCACACATCGGAGCTCATCCCGGGCATTGGAAGCAAGTTCGACAAAAAACAATTTCAAAATACACTGAAATCAGGCCATGTGAATTCCGTCACGGTTTTCGCGAAATGCCATCACGGCTGGGCCTACCACGAAACCGAAAAAAACAAAAAGCACCCCAACCTGGATTTCGACTTGTTGGCCGAAATGCTCGATGCCTGCCATGAAATCGGGGTGCAGACCCCGGTCTACGTTTCTGCGGGGCTCGACGAAAAAATCGCGAGGGAACACCCCGAATGGCTGCTTCGAAACAAGGACGAAAGCGTGGGCTGGAATGGGGGGTTCATGAATGCGGGCTACCACTTGTTTTGCTTCAATTCGCCGTATTTCGGGGTTTTGATCGATCAGGTCGTGGAAATCACGGAAAAATTCAAAGACATCGAGGGATATTTTTTGGACATCGTCTCGCCGCGCATCTGCTATTGCCAAAATTGCGTGAAAATATTGCGGGCCGAGGGAAAAGACCCCCGCGACGACGCGGCCGTCAAGGAACTCGGGGAGCGCACATACAAAATGTACTACACGAAAATAAACGAAGCGATCCACAAAATAAACCCGGATCTCAGGATATTCCACAATGGCGGGCACATACCGGCAGGCCGGCGGGATTTGGCATTTGCCAACACGCACCTCGAAATCGAATCTTTGCCAACCGGCGGCTGGGGATACGACCATTTTCCCATGTCTGCGAGGTATGTCCAGGGCTTAGGGCTCGAGTTTTTGGGCATGACCGGCAAATTCCACACCACATGGGGAGAATTCGGCGGATTCAAGCACCCGAACGCCTTGAAATACGAAGTCGCCTTGAGCATAGCCAACGGCGCCAAGTGTTCGATCGGCGACCAGATGCACCCCGAGGGCTTTTTGGACGAGGCCACTTATGAGCTGATCGGCGCGGCCTACGCCGAAGTCGAAGCTGTTGAAAAATACTGCGACGACGTGGAGAGCGTAGCCGACATCGCTCTGTTTGGCGACGATTATTACGCCGGGGGCTTTGGCGGCGATTGCAAAAAATCGTTTACCGGGGCGTCGAGGATGATGCTCGAGGGGAAATATCTGTACGACATCGTGGATGCCCAGAGCGACATCGGAAAATACAAGCTGGCCATACTGCCCGACAGGGTCCGCATAGACGGCGATCTAAAAGCAAAACTCGACAAATTTGCCGCAGGGGGCGGAAAGATTTTGGCTTCGGGCATATCGGGGCTCGGCGTCGGGGAAAAAGAGGGCGAGTTTTTATTTGACTTCGGGGCGAAGTTCGATGGCAGGAATGCATATCAGCCCTGTTATTTCAAGCCGGAATTCAAGCCGGGCGATCTGGGTCGGACGGACTTTGTGCTGTACGGCGAGCCATACAGGGTAGGGGTAAACGGCGGCGAAGTGTTGGGATGGCGCAGGAATCCATATTTCAACCGCGACACATTCAGTTTTTCGTCGCATCAGCACACGCCGCAAAAACTGCAAAACGCCGCTCCGGGAATGACGCGCGGAAAAGACGGCATATACATCGCTTGGGCGATTTTTGAGGATTATGCGACCAAAGGCAGCCTGATATGCAAGGAAATCGTAAAATATGCGATCGAAGCGCTTCTCGGCGACAAAAAAACTTTTATCTCGAATATGCCATCGGGGGGAATTGCGACCCTTATGAAACAGCCTCAGCAAAACAGGTATATAAACCACCTGCTGTATGCCTCGCCGGTAAAAAGAGGCGACAAAATCGAGGTCATCGAGGATTTGATGCCGCTATTCAACATAAATGTGGAGCTTTTGATCCCGGAAAAGATAACAAAAGTCTATGACGCGAAAACGAACGAACAGATAAAATTCACGCAAGACGGGGCGAAAGTGGGCTTCGCCATCGACGAGGTCAGCTGCCATAAAGCGGTGGTTTTGGAGTATTAGAAATCAAACGATGAACTGTTCCAAGTGGCGCCTGGACAAAGTTATGTCTTTTTCCATGTTCGCTCCCCAATAAGGCGAATGCGTCTCAATGGCGAAATCCCCCGCATATCCTTCTTCATACAGCAAGGCCATGACAGTCCCCCATTTTATGTCGCCCATTCCGGCCGGCACGTACCGGTGCGGCTTCAACCCCTGGTTGAAATCAGTGGTTTGGCCGAATATAACTTCGTCTTTGATGTGCACGTGTTTGATCAGTTTTCCGTATTTCACGATTTCCGAAGCGTAGCTGCGTCCGCCCTGCAGCGAAAATGAAGGATCGTATTTTAGCCCTATACCTTCGATGCGCGAAAAGATAATATCCCATGAGTCGGGCATTTGTCCGCAGCTTTGAACGCACAGCGTTACGCCTTTGTCTTGGGCGTACTGATTTGTTTCATTCCAAACGGCCAAAAAATTTTCGATCGCCGCTTTGTCGCCGTAAGCCAGCAGAGGCGCATGGGGTACGTAAAAAGCCGCATTCAATCCCGCTGCGAAATCTATTTCTTCTTTCAAGACAGCGGCGTCGAGCCCCGTCGCCGAAGTGACGGCATTGACCGAAATGCCGTACTCCTTTAAATTGCCTAATATACCGTCCTTGTTTCCTTTCGAAAACGGAGCTTCGATCCAAATCAACTCCACCGTGTCCATTTTTAGGCGTTTTGCCATTTGCAGGTCTTCTTTTGATCCATACGAGCGAAAATATATTTTGTGCATTGAAAATTTACCTCCTGAAATTTTATTTTTTGAATCAATCAATATTCAAAATGGCATATTTGTCCATTTCAAGTTTGCCTTTGACGGACAAATCGATTTTGTTTTTGAAAATGGGGCCGTCGAATACAAATGTGTGATATTCGCCGTTTTCGCCGCATATGTCGGCTCCGCTCAGTTCGATTTCATCTGCGGTTTTTTTGGTCAATATCTGACCCAAAAACTTTTTTGGCATGCGGCTCGCGTCGACTATCGTGACAAGCGCCGAAAAGCCGGAATCGATGAACTCATATACCAATTTTTTCCGCTGTTCTTTCCAAAGGGGAAAATACGGCGCAAGCCCGGTTTTTTCGCAGCGCAGGCTGCACCATTCGAGATGCCCCTCGATATCTATGTCCCCGAAAACGCAGGATTCGGCACCCCCGGCTTTTGCCTCCGCGAGGGCATTTTCGAAATTTGCCTCGTACTTTTCCCCCGAGGTGCAAATCAGCTTGATGGGAATGGAAAGCGAATCCGAAACCTTTTTTATGATATTTTCGGTTATCCCGTGAAACCACGATCGTTCGGCGTCTGTGTTGTACGTGGTGATCAATTCGAGGGGAATCATCCCGGCTTTTATGGCCCGGTATATCGCCAATATGCTGTCCTTGCCGCCGCTGTACGATGCGACAAACTTTTTTGTGTGCGTACCATTCATATTTACGCCCCGCTTTCGACTATCCTGTAGATCAAATCCATGTCGAGCGATTTTCGGGCGTTGTCCGCGATTATGTCGAACTGGCTCTCATAGTCCCCGCTTGGCGAATTTTCGCCGCCGTCATAAAGGCAGTCCTCTTCGGGAATGTCGAATTTGACATAAGGGACGACGCCGGCCACGGGCACTCCGGTTATATTTTCGAGGATATCCACGCCTTCTTTGAAATATGCTATGTCGCCCCTAAAACGGTTCACGATTGTGGCTTTTACGTGGTTTCGCTCTGATTCGGAAAAAAGAGTGATCGTGCCGTGCAATGAGGCGAAAATTCCGCCCCTGTCGATGTCCCCCACCAGCACAACCGGCGATTTTACGCGCTTTGCGAGCCCCATGTTGACAATATCTCCGCCGTCTTTGGTCAGGTTCAGCTCCACCGGGCTGCCCGCCCCTTCGATCACTATTATTTCGTATTGGTTCGACAGCCTCTCATACGATTCCATTATTTTTTGCATCAGGCTTTGCTTGATGTCTTTGAAATTGTATGCGTCTATTGTGCCGTATGGTTTGCCGCAGACAACGGCCTGTGTACCCGTTTTTTCGGGCGAGGGCTTGAGTATCACGGGGTTCATGTCCGCGCTCGGCTCAACTTTTGCCGCTTTCGCCTGCAAAAGCTGCGAAACCGCGATTTCGTCGCCGCCCTTTGTGAAAGCGGTGTTGGATGTCATGTTCTGCGATTTGAACGGAGCGACGCTGTGGCCGTCCTGCGCAAAAATCCTGCACAGCGCCATAGCGGTTATAGTCTTTCCCACGCCGGAAGCGGCGCCCTGGATCATTATCGGTTTTGCCATAATTTTTTTACCTCTTGCAATGCTTCGGCGAAAAGCTTGTTTTTTTCATTGGACAGCACGGCGGCTCTGTAAAAGCCCGGGCCCAGCCCCGAAAAATTTTCGCAGTTTCTTATCATAATCCCCTTTTTTAACAGCTCACCGCACAAATCGAGATCGCGCGGGCAGGAAAAAAATATGAAATTGGCATAAGCCGGATAAACTTCAAAACCCGCGCGCCGCAGTTCGCCGGCCATATATTCGCGCTCTTTTTTCACGTATTCGCGGGTAGCTTCCATGTATGCCCCGCCATGCTCCAAAGCGGCGATCCCCGCCATCTGCGCCACGTTCGAGACCGCCCAGTCGGGCCCGGCAAAGCGCAGCCGGTCGATAAGCCCGGCGTCGGCGCATATCGCGTAGCCGAGCCGCAGGCCGGGCATCGCGAATATTTTTGTGAAGGCTTTCAATATTATGATGTTATTGTATGCGCCGATCAACGGTTTTGCCGAATACATATGCGAACCATCGACAAAATCCAGAAAGCATTCGTCCGCGAGAAGCAGCGAGTTCGCGGATTTGCAGGCGGCCGCTATTTTTTCCAATATTCCAAATCCCGTCAAATTTCCGGTGGGATTGTTCGGGTTGCAGATAAACACGATATCGGGAGCTTTTGAACAAATGAGATCGGCGATATCTTCTTCGATTTGGAAATTGTTTTCTTTTTTGAGCGCATAATATATGACTTCCGCGCCCGCCGCTTTGCCCGCGCGTTCATAATCGGCAAAAGAGGGCGCCGTCACGAGGATTTTTTGGGGCTTTGCGGCATATGCGAGCCTAAACAAGATGTCCGACGCGCCGTTTGAGCAGAATATGTCCGCTTTGCCGATGTTTTCGAATTCGCCCAGTTTGGCGCACAGCGCGCGGCAGTTTGAGTCCGGGTATATGTTCGCTTGGATAACGGCGTTTTTGGCCGCCTCTATGGCTTCGCCGGGCATTCCCAGCGGGTTTATGTTTGCCGAAAAATCGACGATGGCCGCGTTTTTTTCCCCGTTTTGGCCATAGATGTCGCCGCCGTGCGAATATTTATAATACATATACAACAATCCTTATTGTGATCCCGATCAAAAGCGCCGTCCATGCGGTCGCGTACATCAGCTTGTTCGCGCGTTTTATGTCCCCTTTTTCCGCAGGCCGCAGAGAATCGCCGATTGTGGGCTTGTGAACCAGCTCGCCTTTGTAATAGTTGTCGCCGGACAGCGAAATCCCGAGCGCGCCCGCGCACACGGATTCGGTCTGCGCGGAGTTCGGGCTTTTGTGGTTGTAGCGGTCGCGCAAAAATATTTTTTTGGCCTGTTTTGCGTCCATGCGGCACAATAGCGAGGCGAAAAGCATAAACAGCGCGGAGATCCTCGAGGGGATGAAGTTGGCCGCGTCGTCCAATCGGGCGGCGAATTTGCCGAAATAGGCGTACTTTTCGTTTTTGTAGCCGATCATCGAGTCCAACGTGCTGACCGCCTTGTAGGCGAAGCCTAACGGGGCACCCCCCAAAAACATATATATCAACGGCGCGACCACCCCGTCGGACAGATTCTCCGCCACCGTTTCGACCGCTGCCTTCGATATCGCTTCTTCATTCAGGTTTTCCGTGTCGCGCCCGACTATGTATGACAAATACAAGCGGGCTTTCGCGATGTCGCCGTCTTCGAGCGCATGATATACTTTCATGCTCTCGTGTTTTAACGCCTTGGCGGCCAATATCTGATAGCAGAACCCGGCCTCGATCAAAAGGCCGAACATAAAATGCAGCTTGTACAAAAAAAACAGCAGCGCGAAAGAAAAAATATAAAAGCCCGCGACCAAAAACACCGAAAGAAGCATTCCAAAAATGAAATCGAGGGCTTTTTTTTGGCGGCCAAACAGCCTATCTCCCGCATGGATTATATGCCCCATGATGCGGGCGGGGTGAAAGCTGTAGACCGGATCGCCGAAAACGCAGTCGGCCAAAAATCCAACAAATACGGCAACGGCGAACCTCATCCGATATTCTCCCATCTTTTCAAGGATTTGCGCATATACTGCCCCACGTCGATCTCATAGACGCTTTCAAGCAACCCGTCTGTCACCACTTCCCCGGTTTTGCCGAAAGCTTGTATTTCGCCGTTTTTCATAAGCATGATGTTGTCGCCAAGGAGCATGGCGAGATTGATGTCGTGCAAAACGCCGACGACCGCGCGGCTACCCTCTGAGGCCCAGAGCTTCAAGTATTCTATAAGCTCGATCTGGTATTTCAAGTCGAGATGGTTGGTGGGCTCGTCGAGCAGTATTATCTCCGGTTCCTGGGCGAGCGTCCTCGCTAAGAACACCCTTTGGAGCTGGCCGCCCGAAAGCCGGGTTATCTCCCTGTCCTTGTCTTCGGCGAGGTTCACCGCTTCGAGGCAGCGCATCACGCAGGCCTTGTCTTCTTTTGAAGGCAGCCCCAACAGCCTGTTTTTTATGTGCAGGTACCGCCCCATCATCACCGTGTCGAACACGCTGTACGAAAAATATACCCCCGAACTTTGGCTGAGCATCGCTATTTTCAGCGAGATCTCCTTTTGCTTCATTTTTTTGACCGATGTCCCGCCGATCTCGACTTCGCCCCGAAAGGGCAAAATGTTCGCCACCACTTTGAGCAGCGTGGTCTTGCCGCAGCCGTTGGGCCCGATTATCGACAGGTTTTCGTTGCTTTTCACATTCAGCGATATATTTTTTATCACGTCGGTGCCGTTATAGCCCGCCGATACATTGTTAAGGCTCAGCATTATTTCTTCCTCCCGAAGTATATGTACGCGAAAAACGGCGCACCTATTATAGCCGTCACCGCCCCCACCGGCAGCTCGCTGGGAGATACCACGGTTCTGGCCGCGAGGTCGCAAACCACCATGAACGCGCCGCCCAGCACCGCCGACATGGGTATCACGTATTTGTGCGAGGAGCCGAACAGCCTGCGCACGATGTGCGGCGCGACCAGATCCACGAACCCGATCACGCCCACAAACGCTATCGCGCTCCCGGTGACCGCAGCTGCCGAAACCAGCAGTATCCATTTCACCCGCTTCAGATTTACGCCCATAGTTTTCGCTTGCTCTTCACCGAAAGTCATCATGTCGAGCTCGCGATTGAAATGCAAAATGAATATCGTGCCCGCCGCAACCACAGGGGCCAAAATAAAAACCGTGGACCAGTCTTTCATCGAGAAACTGCCCATTTGCCAGTATATGAGCCTCTGCATATGTTCCCTCGAAATAGCCGATAGAAGCGTGGTCACCGCGTTGACAAAAAGCGAAAACACCATGCCCACCAGTATTATCGTGTTGTTTTGCATCTGGCCGTCGAGCCGCGAGGCGAAGGCCACGGCGAGAAGTATCGTCCCCAGCCCAAAGGCGAATCCCGTGACCGGAAGCATGAATGCGGACAGAGCCGGGATCGAAGCCCCGTACATGATCACGATGCACGCGCCAAGCGAGGCGCCCGAGGACACGCCCAATGTATACGACGAGGCCAACGGGTTTCGCAGAACCGACTGCATGACCGCCCCGCTCACCGAGAGCGCCCCGCCCGCCACATAGGCGAGCAGCGCGCGCGGGAAGCGCAGGTTCCAAACTATCGCG
>WRJC01000012.1 GCA_009782405.1 Oscillospiraceae bacterium | reverse complement strand
TCTCATAGATGCCGGAATCACCCCCGCCATTCTTCGCAAGCTGCCCACGCGCTGGCAAAAAAACGCCGCAGTCGTGGCCGCGGCGGGGCTGCTCGGCGCGATTGCGCTTTCTTCTTGCGGGATTTCCGTCAAACCCAAGGGTAGCCCGGGCGGCGAAAGGTATCTGAACGTGGCGCCGATATTCGTGCACGGGGAAGGCATGGGATCGATAGGCTGCGTCATGATCGTGCCTCCCGTGTTCATCTCCGAGCAGGAAGCGCTCGCAATCATAAAAAGCGAGGCGGAATCCGGCGGGTTGACATTGGTATCCAAAGTTCCCGAATTCACCGCAACCCAAAATGAGGCGGTGGAGCAACAAAGAAACGGCGAATACAAATACAGGCTGGGCAGCGAACATGTCGGGCTGGATTTGTGCGACGATGAAAAAGGGGTCGCGCTCGCATATATTCCGATGCAAGCGGCGGAAAAACAATACTTGCCGGACGAAGAGGGGAACTGGATGCAGTCAACCGTTATATCATATCTCCCGCGCGAGCGCGCCGAGCTGGCCGCCGGGGATTTCGCGAAACAGGAAGGCGACATCGCGGTGGGGATCCTATACGACCCCGGGAACAATTGGGAATTCCTCGACAGCTATCTGGCAAAAACAAACGAAATATGGGAGACCTACCGCAGCGAAGAAAAATATGGCATAGACGAAGAAAACGCCGATGAATACCGGGTGAAAATGGACGAAGCCCAAGCGGAATTCGAAGCTGTCCTAAAAGAACAGATCGAAGCGGATCTGCGGGCTCAGGTGCGCGACTTCATAGAATGGCTGCAAGGCCAGGGGATAATATAAAAGCCAAGCTTGCTCATTGTTATCCGCCGGAATTGGCGGTTTGGAAAGCCTCGATGGCTTTTTCGAGGGTTTTTGCGACCTTGGCTTCTATCTTTTCGGTTACCGACTGGAAAGTGTTGTTTTTGTTTTGGAAGAGGCCTTCATACTGTGAACGCGCCGAATCCATCCAAACCGTGTCCCCAAGGTCTATGAAACGGTTCGCCAAGAGCATATCAAGCACTTCGATCGATTCTTCGTCGCGCGTTGATTTAGTTTGGACTGCCACGTCATAATAAGCCGGAATGACGCGCTTTTGATACTCGCTTGCAAGAGCCTCCAAAATTACGGAAGCGCGTTCCGGGTCAGCCGTCACCGGAACGACCAATGGGATCCCGAGGCACAAACGCGTCGAATACGGCTCTCCCGGATTCTTTTCGTACAGCGACGGGTACGGTATTATTCCGTAGTCGATTTCCATGTCCCGGAGGGACTGGACGGCATACATGGTAGCATTTGATATCAGCCCCTGGCCGCGCGTAAACAAAGGCAGGCAACTGATCATGGACCAATCGGGGATATATTCGGAGCCGCTATTGGCATAATCATATAACTTGTCGAACAAGGTGAACAATTTTTCGTTGCCCGGCACGTTGAAAAAAGGCATATCATCGGCATCTTTCCCGATAAGCGGGATTCTTTCCGCCGCCCAGAATCCGGGGTAATAATAATTCGGCGAGCACAACACGCCGTAACGGTCGTCTTTCGTCATTTTGCCGTCGCCGTCGAGGTCCAATGTCGCCTGCGCCGCCATTTCGTACATTTTGTCAATTGTCCATTTGCCATTGCGCACCAATTCGTATATGTTTTCAAGGCCCAGATCGATGACCAACTGTTTGTTGAAAACCAAAAAACAAATCAAATCGTATGAAGACAGCATATTCGCCCCGTATGTGAAATACAAAACATTGCCGACAGTCAAATCTTTTTGCAACTGCTGATCCCAGTAATGTTTTTCAAGATTTACATACGGCAGTTCTTTCATTGTATAAAAATATTTGCCTTCCATCGCCAGATTCATGGCATATCTGTCAAGCAGCAGCACGGCGTCGCAAGATTCGGTTCCCGAAACGACTATTTTTTTCAGGTTGTTTTGCATATTCCAGCAAGAATCCGCATATGTCTGCTCAAATTCTATGTTGAACCTGTCTTGAACCAGCCTGTTTGCCAGATAAATCGAATCGTTCACGATTTCGCCGATTTGTTCTTCTATTACAAGGTCGAAATGCGTGAGGTCATAATCGTTGAAAGTCATCATCTTGAATTTTGCTTTGTCGTAGTTTTTTTCCGGAAGGTCGTCGATATACAAGGGATTTTCAGTTGTTGCCTCTGCATCGCCGGCTTTTTCGGTATTTTCGATATCTCCGGAAAAGCCGCCGTCATTTGAGCTGCTGCACGAAAACAGCAATGACGGCGCAACCGCAAAAGCCATCAACAGACAAAGTATTTTTTTTGTTTTCATGGCTTGCAACCGCCTTTCAATTTGTTCAAGTTTGCCTTTTTAACAGATGATACCACAAAATAACGAAAATGTCAAGCAAACCCATTTTTATTTTGAAATTTTTTGAAATCCATGTTGAATTATTGGAAAATTTATGTTAAAATATATCTTGGATAATGAACGGCAAAAAGGCTGTAAGGCGAGGTGGAGAATATGTACCAAAAAAAAATATATGAGCAGCAAACACTCGACATACCCTTTGGGGTGGAACTGGATGCGGAAAACCGATGGGTGAAACTGGCGGCAATCATTCCGTGGGAAAAAATAGACCAAATATATTCAAAAAATTTCAACGGGGAAAAAGGCCAAATAGCCAAAACAAGCCGTCTGGCATTTGGGGCGCTGTATATAAAAAAACGGCTGATGCTGAGCGACGAAGAAACGGTGAACCAGATACGGGAAAATCCGTCCATGCAATATTTTTGCGGATACGAATGGTACACCACCGAAAAACCGTTTGACAGTTCGCTGATGGTGCGTTTCCGAAAAAGGATCAACGCAAAAACGATGAAAGAAATAACAAAAGAGGCGTTAAGATTTCTGTAGCAGCTTTTCTCCGTTTCTGTAAAAAATATTTCGCCTGTCGTCGTCTGTTATGTCAGCGGACAAAACGGCCCCTATGCCGTGGTGGGTGTCAAACCACGGCAAGTCCGTGCCGAACAATATCCTGTCCGAGCCGGCTATATCGCAAAGCAGCTCAATGGCCCCGCAGTTATCAGCCACCGCCGTGAGCTCGGGCATCATGTTCGGGCAGTCTTTTGCCACTTCGGCGCCGTGTTTCCAATCGCCGTGGAAACTGTGCCCGCATATGAAAGTCGCGTTCTGATAACGGTCCGCGACTTTTTTTAAAACGTCGGCCCCGTCGTTTGCGCTGTGGCCCCATGTGTGCAGCAGAGCCGGCAAACGGTGCGCGTCCATATATTCGAGAAACGGCCTGTAAGCGTCGTCGTCGAGTGGGGTTTGGTGGAAATCGCAGTGAAATTTGAAACCGAAATAATATTTTCGGTTTTTTTCAAACCGCTCGATGGTTTTTTTGTAATCTGTCCTGTTCGGTATAATCGAATGGTACGCCAAAAAATAACCGGGATAGCGTTTGGCTTCGTTCAGATTGTATTCTTCCTCGAACTCGGCGTAATCCAAAGCGTAATGCGAACAGAAAACCGTGAGCTTCGTATTGCAGCGCCGCATTGTCTCAATCATTTTTTCAGGGCTGTGCGACGGAAAATACGAACCCGCCATATAATGCATATGCGCGTGGAAATCAAGTATATGGCAATCGTCAAGCCTGCCCGATTCCCAAAAATCCCGCGCGAGTTTTGATTTGTTGTCAATCATAGCGAGCCTCCCCCAAAATCCTTTTCAAGTTTCCCCCTGCTATTTTCATTTTGTCTTCTTCGTCTATTTCCGCGTGCTTTATGACAAGCATATGAGCTCCCAGATACGATTCGGGGAAACCGCTCCCGAACAAAATTCTTTCAGCCGGATATTTTTTCCGCATATCCTTTAGCCCGTTGTCTGTGAGCATATAGGTCATGTCAAGGCGCAAATTCGGGTAAGCCTCCAAAAACGGCCGCAGAAAACGGTCGCTGGGCCAACAGTTGTCGAAGGTGAGTATGACAGTCAAATCGGGGAAATCGCGCATTATGCCGTCCGCCTGCTCGAGGCTGATTCCCCTCGATGTATTCAGCAAAACGGGGATTTTGCGCTCGCAGGCCATTTCGAGATAATCGCCTATCGCGATATTGCTCGGAAGATACCTGTGGGCTTTCGGGTTTACGGTAATTGCGGCTATGTTGTTTTGGAGCATTATCTGCGGCAGGATATGGGGAGCGGGAATTTCGCCCGTGCAAGAGGGGAGGATATGCCAGACCCCTTTTAGATTTTCTTTGTTTTTTATATCTTCCGCAAGCGAATCGTTTGCAAGAATCGCCTCATTTATCGTCTTGAGAACCAAGCCGCCCGCGATTCCGGCGCGGCTCATTTCACGCGACAATTCGTCTATGTCACCGCAGCGTTTCAAGTTTTCCGCGCTTGTCTGCGGGCCGTAATTCAAATTGCAATCATAAAATTCAAGTTCCATAACAAATTTCTCCAAATCTTTGTTTTTACAAATTTGTATCCGCGTAATTTATCACTTGCGCGACTTCTTCCATGTTCGCCCCTGTCATGTTTATGTTTGTCGTGAAGCGCAGGCAGCGCGATAAAATATCAAGCGATTTCGGGCACATATCCTGGCTGTATTGCGCATTTCCGCGATAATTCGGATCGTTCCACGGATAGCCTGCAGGAGATGCGGAGCGTTTTTCTATGATTGCCTCCCAATATTTGTATATATGCCTGTCCGGGAACCCTTGTTCGTTGTATACCGAGCCGATATATAATCCCTGCTCCCCCATCAGTTTCGCCATGCCTTTCGCCGACTCGCCGTCTTTCGCGATAATCGAAAAAGAAAATCCGCAATCGCCTTCGGGGTCGTCCACATGCTGCAATATATAGTTTGCAGGCCTGTCAAGGCACGAGAGCAGCTTTTTTTTCAAGGATCGCGTCTTGCCGAGTATCATGTCGAGCTTTGACAGCTGCACTCTTGCGACCGCCGCGCAAAGCTCGTTCCCGCGTATGCCGAGCTGGGTGTACGGGGCCAATTTCGACCCTTGCGAAAGTCCGGTTTTCCACATCGGCGAACCGGGGTCGTGGGCGTATATGCCGCGCAAAAACACGTCCTCGTCGTTGGCGAAAAACACGCCGCCCTCGCCGCACATGATGACTTTGTAAAAATTCAGGCTCCATGCGAATGCATCCGATTTTATCCCCGTATATTCCCCGAAATATTTCGAGCCGATCGCCTGGCACGCATCCTCGATAAGCGCGATATTGTGTTTTTTGCATACGGCCCTGACCGCGTTTATCCTGCCCGGTATGCCCTGCATATGCACCAGTATGACCGCTTTTGTGTACGGCGTGATTTTGCTTTCGACGTCGTCCGGGTCAAGCCCCAAAGATTCGTCGATTTCCGCTATAACGGGCACGGCTCCCGCATTGGTGACGGCTGAAGCTGTCGAAATGTATGTATAAGCCGGCACGATCACCTCGTCTCCGGGCCCTATTCCATTGGCCGACAGGCACAAAGTCAATGCGCTCGTGCCCGAAGCGACCATCAACGCGCCTTTCACGTTCATTTTTTCGCGGAGCTCTTTTTCAAACAGCGGACATTCCCTTGTCTCTCCCTCGCCGGGGTACCGAAACAGCGCCCCGGGATTTTTCAGCACCCTCGTGACCGCTTCGATTTCGCGTTCGTCAACCGCATTCCAACCCAGCCCGCCTCCCGGCAGCGGTGTTTTTATGATTTTTTCGCCCATAAAAATTACCTCCGTATTTTTATATATTTTTTTTGTTTCTTTTTGTTTCGTTTGGCTCCCCGAAAATTTCCGCTTCAAGATCCAAATATTTGCAGGCCTCAATCAAGGCGTCGGCGCAGCTGCCATATGCGGCGGCGACATGGTGTATGTACGGCCCCATGACCAGTTGCCGTTCCCATTTTTCCCAGCCATTCACTTTCAGCCAGCCGTAATAGTCCCGCGTGTAGGGCCCGTTTTGGATTTCGCCCTCGCCAACGCCCAGGCGATAGCTGCCGTTGTCCCCGTCGAACCGGCATATTGTCAGCCGCCCGTTTTTGAGCCTCATTTGCGCTTGGGCGGGTTCGTCCCCGGGCAAAATCCAAGGCGGCATGAAACCTATTTTTTTGCAGCTTTCGTGGCGGAGCGATGCGGGGGCGCCCACGTGCCACATACAGACCATGTCGTCGTCTTCGGGATGCCGTATCACAAATTCGGGGAAAAACACCCTGTCCTCCGATGTTTTCGCCGCTTCGGCCAGCGCGAGGCTGATAGCCCCGTGTATGTCCGCTTCGTCCGCGACCGGGACTTTTTCGTTTGTCAAAAGCGAGAAAATCGAACCCCCCGGGCCAATCGCTTTTGCCAGCGAGAAGAAGTTTTGCGCCGTGATCGCCGAAAGCCCGTAATCTTGTTTCAATTTTATCAGGACATGGGACAACGCCACTCCGTTTAAAAGTTCTCCTTTTTTCATGCCGGACGAATCCAGCCAGTCCGCTTCGAGCGCGTCCAGTTCCATTTCGCATTCCTTGCCGTTTTGCGAGAGCTCGTCATTCATCAAATCCAAAACCGTCCCGATTTCAAATGGCAGCACTTCGACGCCATAGCGTTCGAGCAATTCCGCCTCATTTGCCATGCAGCTCCAGAAAAAGTCGATTCGCGCCCCCACGAGCCCGATTCTTATGCGTTTCGCCGCTTTCACCACCGACGAAGCGCGCAAAAACACGTCAAGCCCTTCTTCAAAAGACCGATCGGCGGCGGAACAATTGTTTATGTAGGTAAATTTGCCGTTTGTGAGTTTGTTGATGATTTTGCTGGAAGGGAGCAACCCGCACAAAGTGTCGCGCAGCCGGCTGCCGTCCTTGTTTGGCATATCGTCCCGCGGGCCCCAGAGCAAGGTCGGAAGATTTAAGTCGCGCGCGATTATCCCTGCAGCGCCCTCCGTGCCGAAATTGCAATGGGGCAAAAAAAGCGCGTCTATTTTTTTGTCGCGGAAATAACTCACGG
The DNA here is from genome assembly GCA_009782405.1 of Oscillospiraceae bacterium. The sequence goes on along the minus strand of WRJC01000012.1, from coordinate 73,859 downwards.
CGATCCCGCATTGCCCCTGATCTCGTATCAATCCGTCTGTATCCGCCAAAATGCCGTCCAAGTCGGCGAAATTTATTTTTAGCCCGCGGAGTTTTTCCTGGACTATTCTTTTTTGCCTGCACGCGTCTTCATGCGAAAACAAAAATTTCCCAATTGGGCACAACCCGAGCAGCACGTCTTTTTTCATAAAAATACATTTCCTTCCTCTTTGTTTGAAATTTGTTTGCGCAAAAATTTCGCAAAAGGAAAAATAATTGTTGTAAATATATTGATTATCGTGTATAATGTTAGCTGTGCGATGTTTATCGCGCGCAAAAAATAATTATTTTCGGAGGTTTTTGCATCAATGTACGTATTGGTAATAAATGCGGGCAGTTCGTCCGTAAAGTATCAGCTTTTTGACATGAAAAAAAGGCAAGTGCTCGCAAAGGGGCTGTGCGAAAGAATCGGCATCGACGGGAAGCTGATCCATAAAGTTACCGGGAAGCCCGATTTCGTTTCCGACGACCCCATGCCCACGCATTCGGACGCCATCAAATCCTTGGTGAGCGGGCTCACGCACAAAGAACACGGCGTGATCGGGTCCATGGACGAAATAAACGCCATAGGTCACAGGATAGTCCACGGCGGCCCGTATTTCACCGGATCCACCCTCGTCAACACGAGCGTGATCATCGATCTCGAAAGCTGCCGCGACATGGCCCCCCTGCACACGGAACCGCACCTGATGGGCATCAGGGGATGCCTCGAATACATGCCCGATACCCCGCAGGTGCTCGTTTTCGATACGGCTTTCCACCAGACAATGCCCAAAAAGGCGTATTTTTACCCCATAGCCAAAGAATACTTCACAAAATACAAAATCAGGAAATACGGATTCCACGGGACCTCGCATTACTACGTTTCCAATTTGGCGAATGAAGCGCTCGCCGGCCTCGGAAAAAATCCCGAAGAAACCAAAATCGTCACCTGCCATTTGGGCAACGGCTCGTCCATATCCGCCGTGAAGGGCGGGAAATGCATGGACACCAGCATGGGCTATACGCCCCTCGACGGGATCATCATGGGTTCCAGAACCGGTTCGATAGACCCCGCGATCGTGCTCACCATAATGGAAAAGGAAGGTTTTAGCCCTTTCCAGATGAACGAATTCATGAACAAGAAGTGCGGGCTCATCGGGGTTTCCGGCGTTTCGAGCGATTTGCGCGAAGTCGAAGCCGCAAAAAACGCGGGAAACGAAGACGCGCAGCTCGCTTTTGACATACTGGTCTACGGGATAAAAAAATACATAGGCGCCTATGCGGCGGCGATGGAAGGGCTCGACGCAATAGTGTTCACCGCCGGAATCGGAGAAAACAATTCCGGCCTGCGCGAGCAGGTAATCGAAGGATTGGGATTTTTGAACGCGGCGATAGACAAGGGGAAAAACGAAGGCGCGAAGCGTTCCAAAGACGACGTGGTGGATATTTCCGACGATGAAAGCGCGGTGAAAATCTTTGTCATACCCACAAACGAGGAACTGGTGATCGCCTCCGACACCGAGCGGATAGTCAGGGAAGCGAATCTTTGACTTTTCCTATTTCATCCCGAACATTTTTTCTTTCAAATCCAGATAATACAGATAATTTTCCGGAGTCACGTTTGGCGGGCAGCGATGGTCGCAAAACGGCACATATCCGCCCCGGGCGACATATTTTTCGAGCGATTCCAGATAGGCTTTGATTTCCGGCTTGCCCGCCCCGAGCGCCATCTTGTCGACGCCGCCCATGATGCGCAGCGCCCCGCCGTATTCGTCCAACAATTCCCCGGGATGAGCGCAGGAATTGACCTCGAAGGGGAACAGGCAGTTTATCCCGTTTTCCAAAAAGATCGGAAGCAGCGGGCGTACGTCGCCGTCGCAGTCGGTGTACCAAATGTCGATTCCGTGCTTTTTCAAACGGTCGCCCACGCGCTTGATCCTCGGGCCGATGACTTCCCTGTAAAAATCCACTGACACTATCGGGCCGTTCTTGAAGCAAATATCCTCCCAGCCCGTCGCGTAATCGAGGTTGACGTGCGGCAGCACCGCGTCCAAATAGTCTTCGACCATGACCGTGGTCGTTTCGATCATGTCCTCGACCATGTCGGGGTAATCGTATATCGCATATATGAGCCCCTCGAAAGTGAGCATGTTCCTGATCGTGCCGATGAAAGAGCCGCAGCCGACCCCCATGGGGATATCCCTGTCATCGGGGCACATCTGTTTCAGCTGCTCGGGAGTCGGCGGAGTCCGGGCGGGATCGTCGCGGCGAAACCGCTCTTCTTTCACGCGCTTCCAGTCATCGGGGGAATTTATCGAGCTGTTTATGTAGTGGGGGATGGTGCTGTGCTGATTTTTGGGCACCACCGCAGTAAGCCCGTCGCCGTTTTGAATCGTCACCATGTCGCCTTCTTCGCGTATTATTTTATGTTCGAAGGCCGGGTTCATCCAATAGCGCCCGCCTATTCCCCCGAAAACGTCGAAAGCGAAAAATTGGTTCGCCTCCCATTCGTTCGTTATTCCGTTTTCTGTGAACAAATCCCATTCTTTGTAGTTTTCGTCCCAATAGCCGAATTCTATGTTCACCGTCCGGTCAAAGGGTTTGTAATGCATTTGCGCATTGAACCTGTCGCGCTGCGCCATCGTGCCCTTCCAGGGCTGTTTCATCGGTATTATTTTTTTTGCCATTTTTTTGTTCCTCCTCGTAAAATTTGGCTTTGGGTATATTATAAACTCAAATTCAAAAAAAAGCAAGAAATATATCGCGATATTGAATTTCATATAGAATAATTAACAATTTCACGATAAAATATTCACATTAGTTTGTTATAATAGATATATAACAAATATAACTGTAGCAGGAGGCAAATACATGGAAGAGTTCGTAAAATTTTTGCCGCTCGTCATACCACTCGCCGCAATACAATTCGGCTTTGTCATTTTTTGCGTCGTCGATATACTGAAAAAGAAAGCAACCAAGAATTTGAGCCCTGCCGTCTGGATTGTGATAACAGTCGCCTTGATGAACACATTCATCGGCCCGATTTTGTACATCATTTTCGGCAGGGCTGAAACCTCGGATAATGGTTAGAATGGTTAAAAAAGTTGGAAAGGATTGATGGCAATGGAGGACGCGCTCAGGCTTTCCGGGCTTACGAAGATTTTTGCCGGAAGCGGAAAAAATGCGGTTACGGCCGTGGACAGTTTGGATCTCGTCATTCCGCACGGTTCGGTTTATGGGTTTTTGGGCAGGAACGGGGCGGGGAAAACCACCGCCCTCAAAATGATCGCCGGGCTCTGCCGTCCCACTGCGGGGGAAATATGCATTTACGGAAACAAAGCGCAATTCGGAAAACCGATGTGCTACAAAAACATCGGATACCTGCCCGACGTGCCTGAGTTCTATCCGTACATGACTGCAAGGGAGTATTTGTTTTTGTGCGGCAGGCTGCACAAAATGCCCGAAAGGGACATAAAGAAAAAAATCGCGGAGATATTCGAACAAATCAACTTCGACAAAAAAAGGCTGGGAAGCAAAATTTCCGGGTTTTCGCGGGGCATGAAGCAAAAACTCGGAATCGCCGCTTCGCTGATCAATTCGCCGGATTTGATCATGCTCGACGAACCCACTTCGGCGCTCGACCCCATAGGCAGAAAAGAAACGATAAACATAATGGATTCGCTCAGGGGAAAGCACACAGTCGTGTTTTCGACGCATATACTAAACGACGTCGAAAAAGTCTGCGACCACATAGCGCTCATAGAAAAGGGGGCGCTTGTGCTCGAAGGGGGCATAAACGACATAAAGTCCAAATATTCCGGGCTGTGCGAATCACTATGCATCGAAGCCGCGGCAAGCGGCGCGGAGGGATATGGCAAATTCGCCGAGGCGGCCAAAGCGCTGGAATATATAAGCGATGTGGAATTGACGCTGGAAGAAACCGCGAAAATCAGGCTCAAAACTTCCGACCGGAAAAAGGCCGGCGAAACATTGCCGAAAATTATATGCGAAAGCGGCTTGTCCCTCATCAAATTCGAATTTGAGGATGCGGATCTCGAAGATATATTCATATCGGCCACTTCAAAAGAAAGGGGCGAAGAGTAATGGGCAACTTTTTCATATTTTTCAAAAAAGAACTGGCAGAACTCGTCAAAACGGTCAAAGGCGTCGTTTTGGCGGCCATATTCGCGGTGGTCGGGATAAGCTCGCCGCTCATCGCAAAGCTCACGCCGGATATTTTGAAAATGGCGGGAATCGACATTTCGCCCGAACAAATGGCGGCAATGGGAATAAAGTATCCGCCTTCTTCCATCGAAAGCTACGAACAGTTTTTTGGCAACTTCAACACGCTTGGGCTGCTAGCGGTCGTCATCGTGTTCGCGGGGCTCGTCGCAAACGAAAAGGCAAAGAACACGGCCGCCTATATACTCACCAAAAACATATCGAGAACGCAGTTTTTGCTGTCGAAATTCGCCTCTTCCGCATTTTTTGTTTTTGTATCGCTGGGAATTGCGATGGGGGCGCAGATATTCTACACAAAATTTTTATTCGAGGACAACTTGGTCGAAACCGGAAACGTAATGTTGTTTTTCGCTTTGGTTTTTTTGTATTTGATATTCATCCTCGCGCTCGTTCTGTTTTCGAGCGTACTCGCGAAAAACGTGACCACGGCCACATTTCTGGCTTTTGGGATTTTCATGGTTTTCAATATATTGGCCGCCATTCCGAAAGTAGGCGAATTCCTGCCGCCCGGCACAAACAATTTCGGGATATTGACAAAGGCGGCAGGACTTGGGGACATAGGCGGCAACATCGCCGCGACGGTTTTGTTCTCGGCGGTTTTCGCGGTTTCCGGCATCATAATATTCAACAGGCAAGAATTGTAAGCCGCTCTTTGCGCAAATCACGCATGCTCCGGATCAAGCATTTTCTTCGGCCGAAAAAAGGGCGGATACCTCGCGTATTTGGGTATCCGCCCTTGCAAATAGTCGATAAATATGGCGCAATATTTACAATTTCGCCATTGATTTTTCGGCTCGGATGCGGTAGTATGTTGTATATAAAACAGACGAAAGGGGACAAATATGTTAAAAATAAATAAATTTTACTTGAATTATAGCCGCTTGAAAAAGGATTTCCGCTATCGGATATCCGATTCGCAAAATCCCGTGTTTTCCTGGGCGGCATTGTCGGGCAAATCCGGCGCGTATCAGGGCGCATGCCAGATTTCCGTGAAAGCGGGGCAAAACCTGCTTTGGGACAGCGGCAAAATGGAAACTAAGCGGCAAACCGCCGAATATGCAGGCAAACCGCTTCCTCCGGGAGAAAAAATCGATGTCCGGGTTCAAATATGGGACAATTTAGGCGAAGCCGGCGAATTGCACCAAGATTTTTTTTACAGCGGAAATATCGAGTGGAACGCGGATTGGATCGCCCACCCGGACGACGCAGGCGGCGAAAACAAAAACGCAAAAAAAGTTTTGGTTTTCAAAAAGGAGATAGAGATTTCCGGCGAGCTAAAATCGGCTTGCCTCTTCGCTTGCGGGCTGGGATACCACAAAGTCAGCATAAACGGCATGGAAGCCGACAAATCGATGCTCGACCCGGCTCATTCCGACTACGGCGAAACGGCGTATTACGCAGTCTTGCCGGAAATTTCAAAACTTTTGAGACAGGGGGAAAACGAGATAAAAATTGCCGTGGCCGATGGTTGGCGCAATATCGACAGCAAACTCGTGGAAAGGCACATCGGCGAGCGCGGGATAAAATTCGGCGGAATCAAGCAACTGTCCGCAATTTTGTCGCTTTCATACGAAAACGGCAAAAAAGAGAGCATACAAACCGGCTCGGACTGGCAGGTATGCGCGGACGAATCCCTTGAAAGCAATATCTACGACGGCGAAACCTTAGACATGACGAAATCCGGCGAATGCGGCTACAAAAGCGCGTATGCGGTTCAAGCCCCTTGCAAAAAAATGCGGGCGCAGGCGCTCCCGCCCATACGCCCGATGAAGGAATACGGCGCAAAATCCATATTCAGCCCAAAACAGGGGATATATGTGGCCGATTTCGGGCAGAATATTGCGGGCGTAGCAAAACTCAGGCTTCCGGGAAATTTGAAAAAAGGGCAAAAAATCACGATAAAATTTGCGGAAGTAAAAAATGAAGACGGCACAGTGAACCAAAAGCCGCTGCGCGAAGCCAAATGCGCCGATGCATACATCGCGGCGGGGGATTCCGGGGATCTTGCGGTATGGCAGCCGCAATTCACATACCATGGATTTCGCTATGCGCAAATTGAGGGGCTGGATTTGCTCGGATGCGACGATATCACCGCCGTCTCGCTGTACACCGATCTCGACAATGGAAGCTATTTTGAATGCGGCGACCCGCTATCCAATAAAATACACAAAAACGCGGTGATGACCGAACGCGCAAATATGCACAGCATTTTGACCGACTGCCCGCAGCGCGACGAACGCATGGGCTGGATGAACGACGCCACGGTCAGATTCGAGGAAACGCCTTATAATTTCGACGTTGGGCAAATGTTTCCCAAAGTAGTCAGGGACATAGTGGACGCGCAGTCAAAAGACGGGGCGATAACCTGCACGGCTCCGTATGTCTTCGGCTCGCGCCCGGCAGACCCTGTCTGCTCTTCGTTTCTCGTCGCGGGCCTGATGGCGCTGATGCATACGGGAAATATTGGCATTGTCGACGAAGCCTACAAAAATTTCAAGGCGTGGGAGGATTTCCTTCTCGAAAAAAGCGACGGACATATCGTAAACTACTCGTATTACGGCGACTGGGCCGGCCCCGCATACGCCTGCGACCGCCCGGAGGGGGCGGTTTCCGGGGTCACTCCGGGGATTTTGATGTCCACCGGGTATTCCTACTACAACTGCAAGCTAATCGCAAAATTCGCCGAGCTTTTGGGCTATTGCCCCGATGCCGAAAAATACGCCGCCATCGCCGAAAAAATCAAAGCCGCCTTTTTGGAAAAATGGTTCGACAAAGAAAGCGGCAAGGTGGCTTCCGGATCGCAGGCGAGCCACGCCTTCGCGCTATGGTTGGGTTTGATACCAAGCGAATGCGAGCAAAAAGTGGCCAAATTGATGAAAGATGATTTGGTGAAAAGCGGTTACAGGTTCACCACCGGGAACCTTTGCACGAGGTACCTTTTAGATATGTTAGCCAAATACGGATATATAGATGCGGCTTGGGAATTGGTCACGCGGCAAACATACCCCTCCTACGGCTATATGATCCAAAACGAAGCCACCACTATATGGGAGCGCTTCGAGCTGAAACTCGATCCCGGCATGAACTCGCACAACCACCCTATGTACGGGGCGGCGGATTACTGGTTTTACGCATACATCGCGGGCATCAAGCCGATAACGCCCGCATTCGGCGAATTTGCCGTGGAGCCGCATTACCCCGAAAAATTGCTTTCGGCGAGCGCGGCGGTGGATACGCCCGCGGGCGACATATCCGTCCGTTGGGTCAGGCAATACGGCAAACTATGGCTGTACGTGAGCGTGCCGTTTGGGAGCGTGGGGAACATAAAGACGGCGCAAGGGTATGTGAAAGCCGGGAGCGGCTCGCACCGGTTTTTGATTGAAGAATAGTCAAAAATATCGTTTGAACAAGGAGGATTATGTGTTATGAAAAGAAACGCAATCGCGCTGAAATTGGCGGCGGTCGCGCTATGCCTTTCGCTGATTTCCGGGATCGCCTCGTCCGCAGCTTCGAACCAATCGGCCATTGAAAAATGCATCGGCGCTTTTGAAGCCGCAGAGCCGATTTTCGCGGAGCTGCAGGAATTTGTCCGGACCGAAATAGAAGGTTTCGACGACGACGATGGGGAATATGACGAAGAGGAAGCAGAAGCGATGATCGTCAAGCTTCGGGAATACGCGGATCAGCTCGAAAAATCCATATCCGGGCTAAACGGCTTTTCGCGCGACATGGACACCGGAGAGGGAAAAACCGTTGCGGCCGTCCGGGAATACCTGGCCATGCTGAAAAATATTTGCGGCGACATGAGCGAGGTGATCGCTTACAGCATCGAGTTCACCGATGCATTGAAACCCATGTCGGAAGACGACAAAGAGTTCGAAAGCTACGGCGATTTTGCAAACAATCTCTATTTGATCACTTCCGAATCCTTGGAATTGCTGCGCGAAATCAAGCCGCCCTCCTATCTCGCCATCACCCACGGCGACGTGATCGCGCGCATCGCGGAATTCCGGGATTTCGCGGCCGATTTCCAGTGGGCCACCTATTTGGATGATCCGCTGCGCATTTTTTCATGCGAATACCGCATGGACCGGATAGTGGTCATGTTCGACAAGTGCGCCGAAAATATAAACTCCGATCTGCTGCTTCAATTGAAGCAGGCAAAGCGGCGGCTTGACGAATCGATCTCCACGCTCCACAGCGAGCTTTCGGCCTATTTCGCATTATTGAAATCTCAGTGAAAGGGGATAATTTATATGTTTTGTGAAGATTGCGGAATCGCCCTGCCCGATAAAGTGAAGTTTTGCCCCGCGTGCGGAGCCCCGGTCCCGGTGGTTGAAAATAAGCAACAGCAACAGCAGCAGCCTCCCATTCAAGCGCAGCAGCAGCAGCAACTCCAGCAGCTCCAGCAGCAGCCCGCCTACGCATTCCCGCCGGCGCCCCAAAATCCCGGCGCGAAGAAAAAAATATCCGGCGCGCTGATCGCTTTGCTCGTGGCCATTCCGGTCCTGGTCATATCCGCCGGTGGCTTTTTGACCTATTGGTTCGTATTCCGGGACAAGCCGGACGATTCTTTGGGCCTAAAAATCGACGCCAAGTACGCCGACGGCAACCTGCCCGACGTGGCCTACACATACCAAAGCAAAAAACCGGAGCCGACAATCGAATTTGCGACGGTGGACGAAGTGTTCCCTTCGAATTACCGCTCCTTGGAATTTCTCGCCACTTTCACGGGATACTGTGACTATGGGGATATGGACGTGCTCATAGAAGTCGAAGTGCCGGGCTTCACCCAAGCCTACAAACAAAAAATCACCCTGGGGAGGAAAGTGACGAAGCTGCGCATCGTGCCCCCGCTGATAACCGGAACCATAGACCTGAACTCCGAAAAAACGGCGCAGCTGGTATATTCGGTCACCGAGACGGATACCGGCAGGCTGCTTGTGCAGGAAAGCAAAAACATAAAGCTTTACAGCAGATACGACATAATATGGGGCGACGAGACAAACGGGGACGCATATACCGACAATCTTTTGGCCTGGATGACAATCGAGGCGCCGGAGATCGTGGAGCTCAAGCGGGATGCGATCGACTATTTGAACTATATCACCGAAGGCGATCTGCAGATGCTTGTCGGGTATCAAAATATTCTCGGCGACGTCTACATGAACACCTGGGTCCAGGCGGTCGCCATCCACGGCGCGATAAGCGACATAGCCAAGGTCCGCTACAACAATTCCGGTTTTTCGATGGATGCCTGGCAGCGCGTGCTGCTGCCCGCCGACGTGATCCGCACCAAAAGCGGGATTTGCGTCGAGACTTCCCTGCTGCTCGCCACGGCGCTTCAATCGATGGCGATGCACTGCATGCTGATCTTTCCTCCCGGCCACACGCAGGTGGCCCTGGAAGTCTGGCCGAATTCCGGCGAATATTTTCTGATCGAAACCACGATTCTGCCGATGGGAGCCGACATGGAAAGCTGGAATTACACGGTGCAGCTTTTAAGCCATGACGAATGGTCGGACTATATAATCGGGAGCCCATGCTACGTTTTGGATTGCGATTTGGCCGTCAAACTCGGCATACGCGCCATGAGCAATTGAAAACAAAGAGGAGGAAAAACGCCCGGTGAGGACGGCGGCTCCCGCTGGACGTTTTTCAAAACTCCAATGATTATTGCCGTACTTTCTAAACAGAATTTTCTTATGCGTTTTCCGGCTCGTTGTCGGTTTTAGCGGGCATGAGAGCCCGCTCTATCGCCGCAAGCGCGGATTTATCGATATACGCATCCACTCCGGCGCTGCTTGCAGTCGCCGTTACTTGTGGTGTGCCGGGTATTGAATTATCAACCGCGTAATTGACATAAACTTCGATGAATCTTGCGAAGATTGTCGATACTTCGGCTCGGGTGGCTATACCAAGAGGATCGTATATATTTCCCGGCCTGCCTACAACAATGCCCGCAGCCTGCACCAGCTTCACCGCTTCAAGCGCCCATGAAACGATGTCCGCTTCATCATTGAATTCCGTTGTAAGCCCGTTTGGCAATTCATACCCTTTATAAATAGCGTGCCTTACCAGCATGACCGCCATCTGTTCGCGGGTTATTTTGTCTTCCGGCCCAAAGTTGCCGTTGCCGTAGCCGGCCACAATACCGGCTGACGCCGCCCACTCGATTGCCGGGGAATACCATTTGTCTACGCCCACATCGGCAAAGCGGGAAGTTTTGTACACAGAGAGGTCAACGTCCTCGATGTTGGCGAGCACCTGCGCGAACATGGCGCGCGTCATGGAATCGTTCGGCATGAAGTTGCCGCTGCCGTCGCCTTGATACAAACCGCGGGACGATACGAAGTCGATGTAACCCAGCGCCCAATGCCCGCTTATATCGTTGAATGTCTTTGCATTGTAGATAACGTCGAATATTCCTGTATTTGGCGTCCGGAAAGTCACCTCGCCGCTTTTGTATATGCTGTACGGCATGATGACATTGCCGTTCGCCGTTTTCTTCACGGCGACATAGCCGTATTCGGTCGTATCTGCGGCAAGCGTCACGGGCATGCTGATGAAAAATGGATTTGCCGGGTCGTTCCAGTTTACTGTCTTGCCGTCTTTTAGAAGGTCAACGATAAAACTGCCGGCTTTTAGCGACGCTTCGAGTATGTCTCCATGCTCGGCTTTATAAGCTTGCAGCATCTTTTTGGTAAAGATGACTGCGCCTGCGTCAGTTTTGATTTGTAACGCCGAGGCGTTTTTTAACGCTGAGATTGGCAGGATTACGTTTACAGCCTTACAACCTTTGACCTCAACGGCAAAGACATTGCCCTTCATCGGATATTTCGCCATATCCTCAGCGCTCAAAGCCAATGTCACGCTGCCGTCGGCGTTCAATGTACATTCGACTTGTATTCCGTTGACTGTTCCCATCACCTTATCCGTTTGGCCGGGCGGTTGTGTCGGATCAGGCGTCGGCGGAGGATTATACCCCCCACCCCCATTGCCATCGCCGCCGCTATATGTCCACTGCGCCGCGGCATTTCCCGAAAGCGCGTTTGAGTCCATATACCGGCCCTCGGCGTCAAATACCCTCACATACAGCAACGAATAGCTTTCGATTACAGGCTTGAAACTGTTGGATGCGCTCCATGTATATTCGGCAGACCACACGCCGTCCAAACAGTATTGCCATTTAGCGGGGATAAAGCCAATGGAATTATTGTCAGCGACTGTCACGGTATTGCCTGAACTGCTTATGACAATGCCGCCGTCGCCGCCGGATGTGTTTGTTATGCTCAGCGAATATGTTTTGCTTGAGGCGGATGTGTTTTCCGGTTCGACTAATACCTGAACGCCGGTAGCCCTGCCGTTGGGCAGCGACAGGGTATATGACACCACGCCTATACCGGTTGCTACGGTTTGCCCCGAAGCGTCGATTACCGATAATGCGGCCGCCGGATTTACCGCCGCAGCCATCAAAGTCGTACCGCCTATATTCATTGCGGACAGGTTATAATCAAGAATATTCTTATCGAAAGTTATTGCGATTGCCGAAAGCTGAAGCGATGATATATCCGCATTCATGCTATCGGGGTCAACGGTATAATACCCCGCCTGCACGGAATATCCCGCTTGCGAGAAGGTGAACGCAAAGGATTTGCTTTCTTCTTTTCCGAGGCTGATTAAGCCGTTCACTGTTGTTGCGTACAGCTTCGTTTCCAATACTTCCCCGCCGGCGCCGAGCAGCATGACCGCGAGGTTGCCGCCTGTCTGCGGAATAAACGAGAGGTTTGTGACCGTGACAACCGCTTCGGTGATGCCGGACGAATTATCTTGTCTGACGGAGAGTTTGATTGGATTCCCATCGTTTGCTCTGACTGGTTCGGTGAACAAAATGCTTCCGGTTTCGTTCTGCGTATAGTATTGGCTAATCTCCGCGCCGTTTTCCTTGGCCCATACTTTAGCGTACAAGCGTATATCGCCGTCCTCAAATCCTGTATCCGGTAAAGCGTAGGTTATCAGCTTAGTCAATGCCGAGCTGTCTAAAAGTTCCAATTCTACGCCCGTGAGCGTGTAGAGCATATCATTTCCTTCGGCATCCTGTGCAAGGGTGCAATAGTTCGGGTCGGTGTATATTCCCAAATGTGCCGTATAACCCGATGTGTTATTGTCGAACTCCACATTGCTCAGATTTTGCAGCGAAACGCGGAACGCCCTCAGCCCGCCGCCTGCCTCTACCATTGTCATTGACGTGATCCCGACATTCGGGATCGCGATGCCAAGCGTACCATAGGCGTATTGCCTGTCGCCGCCCGTGAAACTCGCTTCAACAGTATACGATAAATCCTTAATACTGTTTTTTGCGGAGGGGACATGATAGTCCATATTCAACATGGCCGTCTGATTAGGCAGCAGGTTCATGCCGGCAAATGTTGCCGATGTGCCGTCTTCAAGGCTGATTTCCACGGAAGTAACTATCTGTGCGCCTTTGTTTGTGACATAGAAAGGAAATACGGTGTCGAAGTCATGTACGATTTCCTCTTGATCCACAAACGCGCTCGCTTCTATTTCGTTTGCAAAGCGCACCGACGCCTGTCCGATCCGCGAAGCGCCGTTATTGGCATCAGACCAATCCCGCAGCAGCATGACTGCGTTCAATGTGTCGGAATCACCGTCATACCACCCGTCAAAACTCGATAACTGTTCTTCGCCGTTCGCTTCCGCAACGAGCTGGGGAACGGTGCAGAAAATATTTCCGGCTGCGCCGTAATTGATCTTAACGCCATAGAGTGAGGAAGAAGCGGCCATATCGGGGTCGTCCGGAATTTTTATTTTATCCCACAGGATTGAGAGTCCGTCAATGCTGCCCTTTGAATCCGGCGCAAAACGGAAACCTTCCCCAATCTGTATGTTCTGGCTTGTCACAGCCGAGATCAATGGTCTCGTAAGTTCGTCGGAAACCGCGCCGTTTTTTGAGATCACGGCAAATTCCGCGTTGTTGTTTCCGTCTTTGTCGCTTTGATTCCAAGCAGCCACAAAATGCTCGCCTTCGTTAAAATCCGCCGCCGTAATCTGCGGATTCTGAGATGAGCCGCCGTAGGAAAGGCGAGAGTTTGATTTTATATTGCCGTCCGTGTCAACCGTCATGCAGTATGCCTTACTGTCGACAACATAGGTTATAGCGGCTGTTCCGTCGGAGAGCATTGCCGCGTTCATTGAGCCCACTCCGGAAGCGTTGCCGAGCAGAACCTTGGCATCGCTCCATTTGGCTCCATCATAAATGCTAAACCACACGCAGCTGTTGACATCGCCGATATTCAGCTCGCCGTCCGCCGTGCCGCTGCCCGCCATGTTTTTCCAAGCGGCGAATGCGCGGTTGTCTTTTGCCGTTACGATGGGCGACATATCGGTCTGCACATTGTCGGTCAGCCGTGTCGTCGCCCAGCCCGTGCCATCGTAAACAGCCGCGACGATTTCGGCGTTTTGGAACATCGCGTCAATTTCTTCGTCGGTCGGCGAAAGGGGGTTTATAAATGAAACCGCCTCGCTCTGCGCTTCCCAGACAGCCGCCGCAAAATTTTTGTTTCCGGAAAAATCGAATTTGCTTGCTGCCGGAAGCGCGCTCGCGCTTTTGTCTATTGCGCCCATATCGTCATAGCCCGCGCTGTTCGACACCGCCCAGCTTATGTTTGCATCGTTTACATCGGAGCTGTCCGCGTCCGAACGGTAGACCATCAATTTGCCGTCATGCGAAACCATCGGGACGCAATACGGGTACGCATTGGTCAGAATGTCGGTTATCGCGCCGGACATTGCGAACGCGCTGAATAATCTTGGCGACAGATTCGACGCGCCCCATTTTCTTTCATTTGTCAAATGATCGCGGCTTTCGAGCTGCCAGCCCGACGATTCCTCTTCGATATTCAAGCCGCCGGTTACCGAGTGCAGCAGTTCTACCGCTTCCAACTCAAATCCCGCCGCGTAGAGGTCATATACCGCCATTGCCACCTGTTGCGGAGTGAAACCCGAATCGAAGACAGGTTTCATCCCGTATTTGGTCACATACTCCTGAATGAGTTCGGGTTCATCGTAGCTTGCTATCGGGAAATTCCATTCATACAATTTATACGAAACAGACCTGTTTACGACCAAAATGTTAATATCCGCCTTGACGCCGATCTCGCCTTTAAGGCTCAGTCTTTGCCCATTGATTGATTCAAAGCTATCCATCCCGTGCAAATCCGATAATTCTTTGTTATAAATATTCAACATACCGACATAGGCGCCAAACACTAAATTGCCGTACACGCCGACAAATGCGCCAACATCTTCTCCCGATCCCCCCAAACCGAGCTTTGCCGCTGCGCCGGAGTGAAAGTCGAAGGACAGCAGAAGGTCCACCTTGCCGGGCGTCGGGTCTTTTCTGTTTCGCTGATCAGCGGAAAATCCCGTGCTTCTGTGGATCTGCATTCCTATTCCGAAACCGAGTTCAAGGGCAAGGCTGAGTGTTATCGGAATCGGAATGAGTACTGTGACGCTGCCGAGCGGTATCGATCCTTCAAACCCGACCGCAAGCCCGCCTTCAACGATTTGCAGGTCATAATCCCCGTTTGTGGCGTCGAAACGCACCTCTCCCTTGATATATGCGTTTATCTTTAATTCAAAAATTTCGGGAATGGCAAATGTGCCTGTCGCCTGCCAGTTCCCGGCTTCGTTCTGGAACAGCGTCAAATAGGCGTAATACAACAGCGGGTCGTGGGTCGGCTCATAGGTAAGACCAAATTGCCCGAGCGACAAAGCCCCCACAACCGCTTGCAGCGTTTTTACGACGCCCAAAGTATCCGATATCGATTCATCAATGTTGAACTGATTTGTGTTTATCAGGTCTTCCAGATCATTGACCGTATTCCCGATAGACGGGCTGTCCTTGGGGTCGGACATCCCGACTCCGTTGGTGATTTTGAACGTGGTGTTTATCATTTCCAGCCAGTTGCCGTTTTCTTTCAGGGTGACAAGCCTGCCGTAGCTCCCTTCGCCCGCGCCAAGATTGAACGCCGTGCCGGGGCCGATCGTCTCATTGGATAGAAACGCGTCGTTGACCGACAGCGCCGCGTCATAGAACGGCAGTCTGCGGGTCAGCGTCGTCTGCGACCCAAGCCTTGCCCCGTACATCAGTTCAAACCGAAGCCCGTAATTCACGTCGGGATTCGCTCCCCACCACAGTAATGAGCTTGTGATCGTCTCCTGCGCGACATATTTTCCGGGTCCGACGCTCCCCTCGTATGCTATTATGTCGGCCGCCCCGGTCAATGCGGGGCTTTTTACCTTCTGAGCGGCGAGGAACGGGTTCGGTACGCCCAGGCTGTTATCGCGGAGCTGCGCGATGTTCGCGCCGGTATGGATTATGTCCAATGTATTCATCGTCCCGTCCGCCAGGAAATACAAGGGATAATAGCTGTCGTTTGCGACGCACTCGATGATATACTCAAACTCAAGGCTGTCGCTCATTTTCAACTCTTCGTCATCGCTGTCAATCCAGAATTTGGATGCGTCAAGATTCAGCCTGAACAGGCCGGAAGCCGGCACCTCCAGTACCTTGTTATCGTTATAGTGAATCGTCGCCTCATTGCAAATCCTGCCGTTTTTATAGACTGCGATGCCGTAACGCGCCTGGCCCGACCACGGCGTCCCTCCGTCGGGGTTCTTGATATAAACCTCGATCTTCGTGTTGCGGAGCTGGAATATATTTACCGGATACAGCCCTTTGTTCGCGCTGTCGTATTCACCGGATTTGAGCCGATTGTTGTAAGCCGTCCCGAGATAAACCCACTCGCCGCTGCCCGACTGAACGCTTACGCTTCCCGAAATGCCCGACGGTTCATAAACGGCTAACGCGCCTTCAGAATCCGAAACGAGGTTTATTGTCTTACCCGCTCCGTTCACATAGCTGACCCTTGTTTCCTGTTTTGGATAGTATTGGAAGAGATAAAGCTGATCCTTTAACGTCTCGACGTTTATGTCAAGCTCCACCTTCTGGGCTGAGCGCGAATGTGTCGCGGTGATTTTAGCCGCGCCGTTTCCGACGCCCGCGAGCGAGAAATCCGTTCCCGGAGGATATTTCACATATGTGAGATTCGAAAGCGGTTCGTAAACCGTGCCCTGCCTGTAGTTGACCGTCGCGACGGCGGCGTTGTCTGAAAGCCATTCGATCTGGTCGCTTATTATATTCCAGGCGTAATCGCCGTAATTGATGCTGATATATCTTTGCAGGTTAATGTCGCGTCTGAGGGCGAGAACGGCATCGCTGCCGCCTGTGTTATATAAATCTGAGATCACGCTCCTGTTTGAAAGCGTGAGCATCCCGTTTGCCGGGGTAACGTCGCTTCCCTGCGCGTCTTTCACAAGTATTTTAAGCGCGGAGTCGTCATACACATACAAAAGCGCCGCGTCTAAGCAGTTTCCACTGGCGTTCATTGCAATCGCTTGAATACTGTAGGTATCCTTTAATCCGCCCGCAACCTTTCCAATAGGAAACGTATAGCTGTTCAAGCCGTTTACGAAATCGGTCGCAAAGTATAAGGGGTTTTGCAGATCACCGTTTTTAGTTATGACAAGCTCGAAATAGTCAGTGCCGGGGTCGAGGTTTTCCATCGCCCATTCAATCGTAAAACTGCTTGTTTTATCGGTTATATACATACTATCCAACGCGGCGAATTTGATCGACGGCGGCTGGGGATAGACGATTATATATCCGGTCGCGCTTAAGATTTTGCCCGGATTGTCGGGGTTTGCCGCGCTTATCTCAAAAATATAGGCCGGTTCGGGCGAAAGGTTCGCTCCCCTTTGCGATATTTCTTGCAATAACGCGCCGTCAAGCGTCATATCCGATTCGGTCAGCCTGCCTGTGTAACCATACACTTCGCTCATATTGTTCGCCTCAAACAGCTTTACGGTGAAATCCGTGACCGCGTAATCGAGGTTCGTCGTCCATTTTACGGTAACGCCGTCGCCTTTTCTCGTGCTGAAGCGGTTGACATTGCTCTTGATTTGCAAAATCTTCGCCCCGTCGTCGACAATCTCGAATTCAACGGTTTCCGCGCTTACTGCCATTCCCTCAATGCCGCCGTTTGCCGCGGTCGCCGTGAATTTTGCCTTTCCCGCCTTTTGAGGCAGAATATAACCGTCAAAATCAATTTCCGCGACGCTTTCGTCAGAGCTTGACCACGCGATTTCGGTGAAGTCCGCATCTGTTGGGTTGACTGAGGCGGACAGCTGCGTCGCGTTTTCGTCTGAAAAATAAATTTTGCCGTTTGTGGGGTAAGAGGCCTCATTTATTGTTACCGATGTAACATAATTCGGTTCGTTCAAATCGATATAAAACAGCTTTTCGTATAAAATTTTACCGCCTGAAAACACGCCGTCCTCATATACGACATCGCCGCCGTAGAACAGCGCGAGCTGCATTTTCGAGGCGTATGGCGCGTATTTTGACGCGGGAAACTGCGCGATGTATGTACGGGGCGATTCGTCGCCCGTCCATTTCAGGCCGTATGTGTCAAGCTCGTCGGTCAGCGGGTTGCAAATAGCAAGATAAGCGCCGCCTTTGCCGTCGGAATAAAGCACATCAGTGCCGTTGTCAATAGCGTTAAACAGCCACAGGCTGATCTGTGTGTTTATGTTGTCCGTGAGCGTTACCGTAACGGTATCGCTACAGCTGTAAGTGGTTTTGTCGGTCTTAAAATCGGAGATTGCCGCGAATTCAAATGGCGTCCGCATATATACAGCGTCATAGGTTTTGGTGTCATCGTGGTAATTGGCTATATGCGGCTGTGTGAAATCAATGCCGAGCGTGTCCCAATAAACGCCCGCCTCTTCTTCAACGGTAGCGAGTATATTGCCCGCTATGTCCGTAAACATAGTCGGGTCGGGTATTTCCACATCCAGTCTGGTCGGGTTGTCGGTTTCCTGAACAATGTAAAGGAAAGTCGCATATTTGCTTATCTGCGGCGACCGATCGCCTATGCCATAGAGCCGTTTGTCGGCAAGCGGCGCGGCAATCCCGTTGACAGTGATATAAGCGCCGTCGGAAACGGCGACCGGTTCTGAATATTCCAATGTCACTGGAATGGCCGAACCCGGCAAGAACGGTTTGTCGGGCGAGCCCGTCGGCGCGGTGACAGACCTGACCACGGGCGGGATGAAGTCAATCAGCTCGGCAGAAAACTGCCCCGCAGTATAAATGCCGGCGTCCACTCGTGCCGGATAAACATCCGGCGCGTCCATAATGTATTGATCATAAATCAGAAATCTCGTAAGCGGCATATTGCAAAAATCCGCGTATTGCTCCCTCGGAAGATAACAGTAAGCGCGCTTGCCGCCGTCCAAAGCCTCCGAAAACGAGCCTCTTTCATCCGGGTAATTAGGATACGAATATTCATGGCCTCCGAGCCATAGCTTGAATGTGTTGTCGAGATATTTCTCCGGCCAGTTCTGGTAGAAGCCTTTCTCGACCGCTGTATTATAAAACTCCGTGTCCGACGGATAATTCGGGTCGCTTTCCGAATAGCTTGACAGCACCGTTATTTTTCCGGTTGCGTATAAATCCGAATCCGGCGCTGTGATGAAATTAAACCATTCTTTTAGAGGAAACTCTCCTGCGCGTATGGGTATATTTTCGTCGTTTGACCGATACAGCTCCATCCCGACCGAAACGCCCGACGCGTTGGAGTCCGCAAGCGCGTTCTTAAAAGCTGCGGATTCCTGACCGAAACCCGGATTTCTGTTGTTGTCATAAGCGTTGCCTGTGTCGCTTAAGGCAAAATTCATACGGCCGTATGCGTTCTTTCCCAAATCATCAAACCGTTGGTTCACATATTCTTCCGAGGGCAAAGGGAAAGGGTTAATTGTAACCCTGTATTTCGCATCCGGTTCGCCCGAAAGGCTGTCATAAGCGTAATAATTATAGAAATTTCCGCGCGAGGCTTCATAAGTGTTTTCCGATTTAAGGAAAGCGAACTTGAAGCTGAGCGAATATCCGTTGTTTTGTATGTCAAAGCGGCTGTTGTCGCTGTAAGCGCTAAAATCGGCCGCTTCAAGCAGCGCATTCACCGGATGGAACTGCACGATCATGCTCTTTGCCTCGCTCCACCGCGTTTCTATGTCCGTTCCGGCAAATCCGCTTGCCAAAAAAGTAATCTGTACGGTTTTATTCACCTCGCCGGGCAGGAATGTAACCGTTCCGCTTGCTTCCTCATAGAGCATGCCTGCTTTCGCCGATCCCTCCAAGGTTCGGTAATCCACGCTTACCGCGTATGCAAGGGGCGCCGCAAGAGTCAATATAAACTCACGGACCCCCACATTCGAGGGAATAATGTTGGGCGCTCCATATGCGCCGTTATAAGAAACCGTTATTGCCGGCAGTCCGTCAATTTCCGTAACCTTAGTCTCCGATCTCGCCGCCGGTCCCGCCGCCAATGCGATGAGCGCGGGAGTGAGCGCGGGAAACACGCCCGCCGGCAACAGCGCGGCCAGCATGGCAACGCACAGCATTACGCTGAGTAATCTTTTTGAAAGCTTTTTCATATTTCATTCTCCATCCCAAAAAGGGCATAAAAATCCCCTATAATTTGTTCTACAACATTATAGGGGATTTTTCATCGTTTTGTAAGTGCAGTTTGATGGTCAAAACTTCACTTTTTTTTGTTTAAAGAATGTATTTCACGAGTTCCTGTCGGCGGGGCTTTTTTGTTATCATCAATTTGTCATAAATTATTTGCACTTGATTGCAAAGAGTTCCGACCGACATATGAAACTGCTCCGCGATTTGCTTATAAGGCACGCCCCGTGCCACAAGCAGGGCTATCTGGGCGTCCCGCAGCGACAAAATGGACATAATATTGTCTTTTGTGAAATGGTTGTGGAAAGAAATCCAATTCCCAAGCGTGCGTTTCGCCTGACTGACCACAGCGTCGTAGTATTCCGGGTATTTTTGCATAAGGCACTGATCCATCAAACCGCCAAACTGAGTGATATATTCCGAAAATGGCGTGATAAAGCCGTGGGGCAGGGCCATGTCCATGGCGTCCAGCAGCCAATTCTTTGCCTCCTCCGCGCGGCCGATGGCAAAATAGGCAAAGGCGCACAGCAAGCGCATAAAAATACCGGGAATGGATTGTTCCCGCGGCGAATCAAAAAAAGCCAGCGAGGTCTTCGCTACGTTGATCAAGGCTTCATATTTCCCGATGCACTTCAGATATACCGCGCGCTTGAATACCGTATCAGGCATTACTTGGGGCGGGAGCGAGGAAAAGTCCCCCATTTTCAGCCACTCGGGAACCATATTGGGCGCTATCGCCCCTAAATAGGCGATGGATAACGATGATTCCGCATAAACGGTTATTTCATCGCTTATATTCGCTCCGATTATATTTTTGAGAAAGGTTTCGACTTCTGTATAAAAGGAATAATCCCCTGTGCTCATCGCGGCCGCTATTGCGAGCCCGGAGGAATAAAGCTTAATTGCGTCGTCTCCTTCGTTTTGCTTATAGTATTCTATCGCCTGCGTAAAATCACCGCGAAAATGGGCAAACGTAGCCTCGGCCATACGCCGGATTCTTTTCTCTTTTATGCTATCCAGAATACTTTCGGGATTATCCCGCGGCGAAAGTACAAAAACAGCCGAAACGATATGCGCAAAGTCGGATTTAAAGTCATTTTGCGGCGTTTTCTTTTCAGAGCGCGGGTCGCCGGGCTTTTTCGCATCGGCGGGAATAGACCAAACGCGATTTCCCAAACGAGCCGCGCCTTCAATACGGTTATCCTTTAGCAGCGCCTGAACTTGTCTAACAGACACGCCCCATTTTTCAGCGGCTTGACGGACTGATATATAGTCCATATTACAGGAGCCTCCGTTCTCAAAACTTGCCCTTGCTTTTTATATGCGCATACGCGCATGGTCTTCATAATTATTTGGTTTTGCATATGCCGGCGTACATCGAAAATATTGTGATGCCCGCGCCGAACACCAAAGAGAAAAAAGATTTCAGCAGCACATACAGGTAAAATGGGAGCGATGTGATATTCAGCAGGGCAAATGCCGGCGCGGCAATGGCAAACAGCGCGGCGGCTGCGGCCAATCCCGTCAGTATGCCAAAGCCCAGCGGAAAGCGGAACAGCTTCGCCAGGAAACGGACAAAGCCGTTCGCGGGCGGCAGGACTCCGGCCGTCCCTGTGGATTTCAGGCCGTGCCGTATGACGTACGCGGTAATTGTCGAGGTAAATAGGCAAGTGATCGCAAGGTCGATACCGATACTGATAACGTCAGTCGGCACTTCATTTGCCGCGTGATAAATCATGGACGCGATCATTCCGTTTATAAAAAAGTTAAAGGCGGCGGCAATCTTTGCCTGAATGCAAAAATAGGCTTTCAGTTCCTTGTTCACAGCGCACCCTCCTTCTCGGGGCGGCGACAGCCGGTTAAAACGCTCGCCATTTTTTCAAACGACGATAATATTATATACGCATACGCGCACTAACGCAACCGAGTTATGTAAATTTTTCATGAACGCGATTTGCAAAGAATCAAGCCGCTGAACGGGAAATCCCGTTCAGCGGCTTTTTGCTATGCCATTTTCACATTTTCCGCACCGGCCGCGCCATTCGCGCGCCTGTTTTGGCCGCTGCCCCGAAGTTGAAATACGGGGCGAGCTCCGGCGCGTACTGCCATCCGTATATCGCCGGGTCATAGGATGCCATTATTTCCCATAATGTCCCTATCGCCTCGCCGAAATCGTTTTCGTCTTCGAAGGGCGCCCCTTGAAAGTGCAGCATGATGCAAGGGGGCAATTCGATAACGTCGCACCCGTTTGGAACGGGTTTATTGTACTCCGGCGGCACTTCCACGCCGGAGGCTGTGTTTCCGGTTCCGAGTTTTATCAGATTTTGAGGGAGGGTAAGCAAGGCTGGGGTATCGAATTTTTCGGGGATGCTGTTGAAAATCCCCTCCCAATCGCACCCAACCTCCTCGCAAAACGAGAAATATTCGGTCGCTTTTACGGAACGCACCAGGATCAGCTTTCTTGCGGGGCGTTCCAGCGCTGTGACGGCCATGGTTCTTTTTATCGGTTCTTTTGGCATAATTTCCGCGCCTTCTTTCAATATGTAGTAGGCTTCGATGGGATATTGGACATAGTATCTCACAGCCAGAGTTTCGCGCCGGTATTTTTGCGGAGTGACGTCAAACTGCCGCGCAAAAGCCCGCGTAAATCCGTCGTGGGACTCAAATCCGTTGTCCAATGCTACATCAACCACTTTTTCATCTGAAT
Organism: Oscillospiraceae bacterium; assembly: GCA_009782405.1. The sequence goes on along the minus strand of WRJC01000012.1, from coordinate 51,277 downwards.
CGCGCAGAGTCTGCGCCGCTTTTGTAAGCCTCAGCGCGCGGATTGATTCAAATGGCGTTTTGCCCGTAAGCTCCTTGAATATGCGCATTGCGTGGTATTTGCTGTAACCGGCAGCATAACTCAAATCATCCAAGGTGATCTCTTCATCAAAGTGAGCGTCGATGTATTTTTGCATTTTGATTACGGCATTGATTTTATCCGATAATTCCATCTTTCCAGCCTCCAAGATAAGCATACCAAAAAGCCTCCCCCCACGCTCGACCGTGATTGCTAAATTCCCTGTATTATACGACCTTTTCTTCCGTTTGTCAACAACCGCGCCCAAAACAAATTTTCCCCTTGACAGCCCTATTTCTTTGTGATAGAATATGGGCAAGGAACAAAATTTTTTGAAAGGAAGGCGAAAATTTATGGCGAAATTTTGCGCGAACTGCGGTTCGCAGGTGATGGAAGACAAAAAGTTTTGCAAATATTGCGGGGCGAAAATCGAAGATCTGCCGCCCCCGGTTCCGGCAGCCCAAATGCCGCCGCCGATCCAGCAGCCCCAACAACAATTCCAGCAACCATTCGCACAGCAGGCTCCTTACGCGGCCGCGCCCGTATACGCTTACAGCGAAAAGCAAAAAGTGCTGATGGACGCTCCGGTGGCTTTAAATAATCCGGGACAACCTTGGGAAGTGACAGTCGAGGGCGATTCGATTGTGGCGCGCTGGAAATGGATGGATGCGACTTTCTTTTCTCCGCATGAAATAAACGAGGAAACAAAAGCTTTCACTTTCGCCGCCACATTGAACAACAACGGAAAATACAGCGAATCGGACAAGAACGAAAACAAATCGGCGGGTGTAAAAACGCGCAGCGGCAAAGTGGGTTTCGGTTCTTCTTCGAGCACTTTCATCGGCAATTCAAACCGGAAATCGATACAATTCGGAATGGGGCAAAACAACCAAACCGGCGAAGTGGGTTTTGTCGGATTTAAATTCGACAGCACTGCCTTAAAAGCGCCGATACGCGAATACCTTGCGGCCTGCGGCTGGAAAAAAGCGGGCTTGTTTGGATAAATTTGGAGGGAGTAATTATGCAAAAGGCGATAATGACCGAGAATTTCAGGGAAAAACTCAAAACACGCGCTGTCGGGATATTTTCAAAGACAAGCGACCCCGCTTTTGTCGAAGTTATGGGATATGCGGGGCTCGACTATGTCATAATCGATTTGGAACACGGCCCAAACACGATACAAACCGCCCAAAATTTGATACGCGCCGCCGAAGTTTCGGGGATTTTCCCGATTGTGCGCGTAAAAGAAGGCGGCGATTTTGTCATCGGCGAGGCGCTCGACATCGGGGCGGGCGGGCTCCAGATCCCGCAGATAGGAACAAAAGACGAAGCAAAAGCCGCAATCGCCAAAATGAAATTTCACCCGGAGGGCCACCGCGGCGTCTGCAGGTTCGTCCGGGCGGCAAACTATTCGGCAAAGGACAGGTTCGAATATTTCTCCGAGGCAAACAAATCGATCGCAATACTGCAGATAGAGGGCAAAGAAGGCATTGACAATATCGACGGGATATTGGAAGTTGCCGGCATTGACGTCATATTCGTCGGGCCCTACGACCTTTCGCAGTCGCTGGGATTGCCCGGGCAGGTTAGCCACCCGGCAGTCGAGGAAAAAATGCTCGAGATAGCCATGCGCTGCGAAAAGAAAGGAATAACGGCGGGAACTTTCGCCGACACCCCGGAAAGCGCCGCGAAATGGATCGAAAAAGGGGTAAAATACATATCGTATTCGGTAGATGTGGGCATATTCTACGACGCGATCAAAGATCTTGCAAAAATGCTCAAAGGAGAAAAATAAATGGTGGAGAGAAAAAAATACGCGCTTGTCACAGGCGGGGGACGAGGCATAGGGCGGGCGGTGGCCTTGCGCCTTGGAAAAGAAGGCTACAACGTGGCTCTCACTTACCGCAATTCAAAAGAAGGAGCCATTGAAGCGCAAAAAACCCTTTTGGAAATGGGTTCCGAAACCGAAATATTTTGCGCCGACATGTCGGATCTCGCGCAGCTCAATGCGGCCTTCGACGCTTATGAAGCGCATTACCCCCGATTGGATTTGCTCGTCAACAATGCGGGGGTCACCATGGGAAGTTCTTTTTTGGAAACTACGCCCGAACTTTTTGAAAAAGTGACAAATACCGATTTGCGCGGGGTATATTTCATGGCGCAGCGGGCGGCCAAATATATGATCAGGCAAAACTGCGAAGGCTGCATCGTGAATATCTCGTCCAACCAGGGAATCGCAAATTTTGACGGCAATTCGGTCTACGGCAGCATAAAAGCGGCGGTGGGCAAACTCACGAAGCATATGGCAATGGAGCTTGGCCGCTACAATATCCGGGTAAACGCGCTGGCGCCGGGGCTCGTGGACACGGGCTGGCTCGAAAATCCGCGAAATTCGGGAAGGGACAAACACAAAAAGAAATATGGGGCGGTGATACCCTTGGGCAGCTATGCGGTGCCGGATCAGGTGGCGGGCATTGTGGCGTTTTTGGCCTCCGACGATGCGGTATATATAACAGGCTCGGAGATAGTGGCCGACGGCGGGGCGAGGCTGCCCGTGATCATGGATTTGCCGCACAATTGGCTGCCGGAGGATTTGCCCGAGCGGCGAAAATCGGTTTTGGAAAAAGAAAGGGGTAACGTGTAACGAATGTGAACGCTCCGCGTTCACATACAGTTCACGCCAATCGGTAATGTAACGAAATAAATAAGAGGTAAAATATGAAAATAACAGCAGTGAAACGCATTTTTTCGGGGCATAACATATACGCCAAAGTCGAGACCGACGAAGGCGTGCACGGCATAGGAGAGGGCACGCTCAACTCGCGCGAAGCGGCAGTGGCCGCAGTCATCGAAGCGATAGAACCCGTGGTCTGCGGGCTCAACCCTTTTGACATCGAGCACATATGGCAGGACATATTCAGGGGCACTTTCTGGCGGGGCGGGCCGGTGCTGATGTCGGCTTTGTCCGCTGTGGACATGGCGCTGTGGGACATAAAAGGCAAAGCGCTGAACACGCCGGTGTACAATCTGCTCGGCGGCAGGTGCAGGGACAAGATCCGCGTGTACTGCCACTGCGGGGGAAAAACCCCGGACGAGCTTTGCCGCAATGCCGAGCAGACTTTAAAGCGCGGGTTTACCGTGCTGCGCATATGCCCTCACGACGCAAACGTGAAAGAAGGCGGGTATTATGAACCTGGAACGCAAGTGAGGCTGAGCGCAAAACATATGAAAGCGCTTCGCGCCGCAGTGGGCGACGAAATCGAAATCATTTTCGAATGCCACACGCGCCTCTCCCCCGCCCGCGCGATAGAACTCATCAACGCCATCGCCGAGTATTCGCCCGTTTTCGTGGAGGATCCGATCCGGTCTGACAGCCCCGAGAGCTTCCGGATTTTGCGCCGGCAAACTACCGCGCCGCTGGGCACCGGAGAAAAATTCGGCGGGGTCTGGGACTACAAAACGTTAGTGGAGGAGGATCTCATCGACTATTTGCGCACCGACATTTGCAATTGCGGCGGAATCAGCTCCATGCGCAAAATTGCCGCCTACGGCGAAACCCACTATATGGAGATGGTGCCCCATGGATTGCCCAGCGCGGTGGGCATGATGGCCGCTTTCCAGACGGATTTGGCCACTCCCAATTTTTTCATGCAGGAATGCGGGCTCTACGGGGACATCGGGGCGCATCTTGAAATGGACGCCCAGTACAAAGACGGTTTTTTCACGCTTGGAAACTCGCCGGGGCTCGGCGTTTGGCTCAACGAAGAAAAATGCCAGCCTTATGCCACATACGAACACCCCCATTGGCGCAGGGAAGACGGCACCGTGCAGGACTGGTAAAAATAAGTTGAAAAATTCGGGGGCGAAACAATAACAGATGAATTACGCTATTTTATGCAACCCGGGCCACAACAGGGTATATTTCGAGGCTTCGATTGCGCTGTCGATCTCCGAGTTCGCCATCGCGGCCCAAAAATTATCGGTCAAATATGAAAACGCAGAAAGCCAAAACATATTCGGCTTGGACTATTTGACTTTTCAGACAAGCGATGAGCTATGCGAATCCGACATAGCACTGGTATCCGATTTGTCTTTTTTCTACGCGCTGTTCAAAATGGAAACCATCGGCGGCGAATTGTATTTCAAGCCGATCGCGAAAATCAAAGACGATTTCGTGGATGAAAGCATGGGCACGATTTTGAAATACACCGGCAAAACAAACGAAATCTTCACGAAGATGATGATCAACCTCGCTTTCCATTCGCAAAACAATTCGCGCGAAATCAAGCTGCTCGACCCGGTAGCGGGCAAGGGAACCACGCTGTATGAAGCGCTGATCAAAGGATTTGACGCATACGGCATCGAGATAGGCGAAAAGATCGTGACAGAATCGAGCCATTTTGTCAAGAAATTTTTGGAAACGGCAAGATACAAGTTTGAATATGGCGAAAACAGGTTTTCCGGGCCCAACAAATCTTTTACGGCTTTCCGGCATAGTTTTGCAGCGGCCAAAACAAAAGAGGGATTCAAGGAAAAAAACACGAAAACAATCGAGCTGATTGCGGGAAATTCCATGTATGCGGACAAATATTACAAAAAAAACTTTTTTGACATCATCGTCGGGGATTTGCCCTACGGCATACAGCACGGCAGCGTGACAAACGAAAAACAATCCTCATTGACCAGAAACCCCGCCGAACTGCTGAATGCGTGCCTTCCCCCGTGGTCTGAGGTCTTGAAAGTGGGCGGAGCCATCGCGCTGGCCTGGAACTGCAACGTGCTTGTGCGCAAAGACATGGAAAACATTTTTGCCGCCAACAACTTGACCGTCAAAAACGATGCCATTTATCTGGGTTTTGAACACAGGGTGGACCAGTCCATACAAAGGGACATCATCGTGGCCGTCAAAAAATGAATTTTTTCATTTTTTTAGAAGTTCGTCGATATCGACGATTGTCCCCTGTTTTATCGAAATATTCGCCGCTGCCCCTATCATCAGGGAATTCACTCCTGCCGCAATGCCCGCCGCGCGCCCTAAGGGATCTGTTTTGCCCCTATCTCCGCCAAATATTTCATCGCGCATTATATCGTCCGCCCCACCGTGGTCTCCCGCAAGTTCGGAGACTTTGATCTCTGTCATGTTGTCGCGCAAGTCGAATATTTTTATGGCGCACTCGCCTGTGCTTTGGAAGCCGGTGAAAGGGCAAAAAGCCTCGAGTCTGCCTTTCGAGCCGTTGATCGACATCCGCCAGCCTTCGTATGCCGCCGCCGCATTCAGCGAATATGACATCGTCTGCCCTTTGTCATACAGCACATTCAGAGAAACGGTGTCGTATATGTCTATTTCATCCGAAAAAACGCAGCCGTCTTTGTAATACCCGTCGTATTTTTCCTGTTCGGCGTAAAATTGCCGCTCAAAATCACTGAGCTTGCAATAAAAGGGGCATTCTTCCGCATGGTCGCACCTGCGGCAGTTTTCGCCTCTGTAGGCACCGTTTTTGCCGTAGACGTTGAGTTTTCCGAATGCCGATACTTTTTTTGGATTTGCGCCTATGAGCCAATTTACGAAATCGAAATGGTGCGTGCACTTGTGCAGCAACAAGCCGCCGCTTTTTGCCATGCGGGAATTCCATCTCCTGAAATAGCTCGCGCCATGCGCTCCGAAAGCCATCACCCTGTCGAGCAGCCATTCGAAATGCACGTTGTAAACCTCGCCGACCGCCCCGCCCGAGACAAGTTCCTTCAATTTCCCCGCAAAAGGCGTATAGCGGAGGTTGAAAATGACCGTGACCTTTTTGGCGAATTGTTTTTCGGCTTCGAGTATGGCCCTGCACTTCTCCGCGTCTATAGTCAGCGGTTTTTCGACGACGACTTCGCATCCGAATTCCATCGAGCGTATGACGTAATCGCTGTGGTATGCGTCCACCGTCGTGACGATCACCGCATCGGGCTTTTCTTTTTCCAGCATTTCGTCAAAATCGAGGTAAACGGGTATATTCCCAAAATTTTTGCTTATGATTTCCGAGCGGCCGGGATTTACGTCGTAAATGCCCGCAAATTCCACAGTATCGGCGTATTTGCCCAAAAGCGGCGCGACATATGACTGATATGCGCGGGAACTCGCCCCCGCCAATGCGTATTTCTTTTTCATTTTTTGCTTTTCCTGATCGTTCATAAATATGCCCCTCCTGAATCGTTTTTTCCGGATCGCTATCAATAGTTATTGTACCATCTTTTTTACCGCTTGTCAATTTTTTATCCGCTTTTTTTTGCAAAATATTGAATAATTTCGCGGCGAGTGGTATAATATGCATATATCATGGCCAAATATTTTGAAAATACAACTTTGCGGTTAAAGAAAGGAACGGCCCTTTATGAACAAACACAAGGACAGGATTTGTCCGCTTGGCGGAATCTGGAAAATAATATGCGATCCCGAAAATGCGGGCAAAGAAAAAAATTGGCAAAGCGCTTTTCCCGAAACCGAAGCAATCGAAATCTCGGTCCCGGGGCAAGCGCAAGCCGTATATCCGGGTCAAAGCGGCGTTTTTTGGTATTTCAAATCTATTGTGCCGGAGGTGGGCACAAATAAAAGCCTTCGGGCGTTTTTGCGCTTCCAGGCAGTCGATTACCGGTGCGAAGCGTGGATAGGCGGACGTTTCATCGGCGAACACGAAGGCGGTGAAACCCCCTTCGAATTCGAGGTCACGGGCATATTGAAAAAAGATATGCCAAATAATCTCGTCCTGCGCATCGTCGTTCCCAAAGACGACAAAGCGGTCGACGGCCTGCTGCTCCGCGAAATTCCCAGCGGAAACAAGCGCGAAGGCAATTATCAGCCGGGAAGCCCCAACAATTACGGGGGAATAATGCGCAAAGTGGAATTGATCGCGCGCCCCGCCGTTTTTATCAAAGACGCATACATAACCGCTTGCCCGCACACCGGAAAAGTCGCGATGGAAATCACGGTTGACAGCGCACTTAAAAAAGCGGCAAAAATCGAGCTCACAGCCTCGCTTTCCCCTCGGTGGCAGAATGCGGAAGCTGCAAGAACGTCCATAGAAGCGAAATGCGTTCCAAAAACAAGCATATACAAATTGAACTGTACTGTCGAGCACCCGCAACTCTGGGAACTCGACAACCCTATGCTGTATACTGCAAACATACAGTTGATCCGCAAAAGCAAAAAACAAAAGTCCAGGCAAAAAAAAGAATGCCTGACCGACACATACAGCGCCCGAATAGGATTCCGCGAACTCAAAGTCGAACAAGGGTATTTTGTATTCAACGGGCGGCGCATATATCTCAAGACTTCGCATACCGGCGGCGACATTCCGCTTTTTCACCTAAATTACATGAAAACGGCTGGCTTCAATATGATCCGCGCCATCAGCGGCAACATGAATCCCGATCTATTGGATTACTGCGACGATATAGGCCTCATGGTGTACGAGGAGCACAAGGCTTCATGGCTGCTCGGCGATTCGGCGGATGCAAGCGCGAATTTCGAACGGTCGCTTCTCGAAACCGTCAGGCGCGACCGCAGCCGCGCTTGCCTTGTGATCATCGGCCTGCTCAACGAAACCCCCGATAACGACGCTTTCAATGCGGCATTGAACGCATTGCCCAAGTTGCGCGAGCTCGACATGACCCGTCTCGTCCTGCTTTCGAGCGGCCGCTGGGATTTCAATATGCGCATAGGCTCGCTGTCAAATCCGTTCAGCGAAAAATTCGAATGCGCTTGGGGCGAGGAAGACCCGAACCACCCTCTCGAAAAAACAAAAATGGACGATTTGCTCAACCCGATGCCCATCGGCGCGGGGGACATCCACATCTATCCGCGTATGCCCATGACATGGGAGGCAAAAGAAACCATGTTGAATTTGGGCAAAGGGGGAAAGCCAATATTTCTCTCGGAGTTCGGCGCGGGAAGCCAGCTGAACACGCTCAGCGACTACAGCCGCGCCCGGCAGTCCGGCGGCAGCCTGAACACCCCCGAAATGCTCACCACGGGATTCATATTGGAATCGATCAAAAAAGATTGGGAACGTTTCGGTCTGGAAGGCATTTATCCGTCGATTGACGATTTTTTCACCGACAGTTTCGTGAAATCGGTGCGCCAGCGCATAATTACTTTCGACCTTGCGCGGGGCAACCCAAAATTTTGCGGATACAATCTGACGGGGCTGATGGACCATGCACTGACCGGAGAAGGGTTGTGGACTGTATACGGAGAGCTTAAGCCGGGCATGATGGAAGCGCTGCGGGACGGTTGGGACCCTCTTAGGTTCTGCATGTTCGTCGAACCCGGGCACGCGTACACAAACAAACCGCTTCGCATAATCGTCCGATTGGCAAATGAAGACGCGCTTCGCCCCGGGTTGTATCCGATAAATCTGCGCATATGGAAAAAAGAAGGGATATGTTGGGAAAAAAAGACGCAGGTTGTAATACAGCAGGGCAAATTTGCCCCGCTTGCCTACACCGTTTTCGACGAGACGATAAATGTCAGCCTTGAAGCGGGCGAATATACATTGGCAGCCGACATGGACGAAGGCGGCCGCCCCGGCAACCGCCGCATGAAATTTACGCTCACGGATAAAAATTCAATCCCCGCCATATCTGGCCAAATCTTCACGTTGGCGCAAAAGGCCCCATATGAGGATATTTTAAAGTCGGCGGGCGCGGGCGTTTCGCCTTATGATTTCGAATCGCAAAGCGGCGAAAACGGCGAAGTCATTGTCGTGGGCGACGAGGGGGATATTGCCTGGGATTTGCTCTATGACAGAATCAGGCGAGGGGCGCGCGCGCTGTTTTTGTCCCCTTTCGTATTCTCCGAAAACGGCGATTCGACGGCAAAGCTGCCCCTTGCGCAAAAGAGCGGGCTGCGCCGCATGAGGGACTGGCTGTACCACAAGGAATACATAGGCCGCCATCATCCCGCCCTCGAGGGGATGCAGGGCCCGGGCATACTCGATTGGGAATACTACGGGCAGCTTTGCAACGATTATTTTTTCGAGGGGATACAGACTCCCGACGATGTCGCCGTGGTTTGCATGGCTTCCGGGTGCCCCGGCCCGGGATATGACGGAGGGGTGGCAATTGGAGGATATAGGCTGGGCGAGGGTTTTTTCATGCTGAACACCATGGGCATTTTGGAAAATGCGGGCCACCCCGCCGCCGACAGGCTGCTTGCCAACCTTGTCAACTATATGATTGGAAAGCAAACATAGGTTCAATCAATCAATTCCCATATACGAATATCGGGGAGGACCATGCCGTACCGCCGTCGGTTTGAATCGCTTTCAAATAGTATAAATTTAAGCCTTTCCGCACGCTGTCTTTATATATGCCCCGATATTCCGTGACTTGGTTGACTTGGTTCGCCCCGCAGAAATTTTCGGCGATATCGCTATTTCTATATATTTCCAGACGGTCGATAAAGCCATGGGACAGCGCCGCAAATTCAAATTCCATCGTAGCGCCTGTTTTTAGTATGGCTTCATCGCCCATGATATAACCGCCCATTGCGAAGCTGATGACAATATGCGGCCCGTTTGTCGCGTAAGTGTGCCTTTTTTTGATAGCGTCCCATATCGCCCCGCGCGTCAAATCGGCCGCATAAACGCAAATGAGCCCGGAATGGCTTGAAAAGAAGCGTTCCCTGGCCGCCGTGGCGCAATCGCCTATCATGCCCCTGTGATCGTCGCTGCCGCCGGCAAGCCCCATTTTTAAGCCCCGGCTTACCGCTTCCCGCCAGATATGCTCGTAATTTCTGTGGGTGGAATGGATTTCAAATACGCTCATCACGCTTGGGTCATAAAAATCGAAATTGCACTGCCTGCCCCCGCAATGCGGTATCACCATGAATTCATCGGCATTTTGCTTGATTTTTGCGATTGTATCCGCCAAGTCGTTGGATTCTTCGGGCATATCCGGTATGCACCATTCAGTCCGCAAGGTCATGTTCCGTACAAGCGCCCCGTCGTCCGACTTGTAATATATGTTGTTGTCGCCCCCGTTTTGTTCGGATCCTGACCATTCGTATCCCAGAAGAGTTACAAATTCACCCGGTTCGTTTGCCAGTTTTGTTTCTTTCTTTATTTCTTCCCATGCATCATCGTCAAGTTCCATGTCATGGCTTGAAACCGAGGCAAAATCAAGGCCTGCCGCCGTTTTTGCGTAACGATACAGATATTTCGGGCTGTTTGTCCCGTCGCAAAGCCCGGATTGGGAGTGTATATCCCCGAAGTAGACGTTCAGCCCCTTTAACAGCGGCGGGCCGAACGGATTGGTGCGGGCAAAAAATTTTCCGTCGCTTGACACGATTGAAAGCGTGTGCCACTTGTCATCGGAAGGAACGAAAAAAGCATTGCCGGTTGAAACGCCCCGGCCGTCTACCGCCATTTTTCCGAGATATGCAGCATCGTCCAAATAGACCCCGAATTCGGCGCCTTCGGCAACGGAGCCGATATTGGAATAGATATCCTCCATTTTGAGGCAAACTCTTTTATTCGGACAAGCGCTGCCGACATCCTTCACATAGGCCCTTATGCGAATCGCGTCCGCGCCCGTCACTTCAAAAAATTCCGCTTCCTTTTTTTGCGATACAATCCACGGAGCATTTTTGTTTTGCTTGATTCCCAAGCGGAACCCCGAGTTTGTCTCGCTGAAACTTTGGGCTCTGAAACCCCTGCCTTTGCCCATCACGATTGTGACCGTATCGCCTTTTTGCAGCTTGCCGCCCGAAACAGAAAGCGAAAAGCCCCTGTTCCACGGGTGGTCTCCCGGACGGAGTTCGAATGTCAGGGCAACATCGCCCCTGCTTGCGAAAAATTCGATATAGTTGTCATCTTCAGGATTGCGGCATTGCGCATAGCCAATGTCCGACACGTGCCTTGAAGCGACGCATATGATGCCCCCCGTTTCTATTTCTTCCCCTATTTCGACTGTCAGTTTGCATTTGAAGAGTTGGTTCGCTTTCATTTTTTTCGGGCCTTCGTAAACGAGATTTGACATGGTTACCCTCCTATGCATATATATTATCATTTTTGACCATTATACACGATGCCATGCGCAAATGCAATTCTTTTTTGTTAATTCGCCCGAAAATTTTTCCAATTTGGAACTTCAATTGCTTGACAACGGCGAAGATTAGCGGTATACTGCTGTATATAATGTAATCAAAAAACAAGAATCAGACGGGAAAAGATTTTATGCAGTTCACAGAAGCGCAAAACGAGGCGATAAACTCAAAGGGCGGCACGCTGCTGGTTTCGGCGGGTGCCGGTTCGGGCAAAACCTCCGTTCTGACGGAGAGGATAATACAAAAAATCTGCGGTGAATCGGAAAACTTTGACATCACCGATTTTTTGGTGGTCACGTTCACAAGGGCGTCGGCGACCGATCTGAAAAACAAAATATCGAGGGCGATAAACAAAAAACTTTCGGAAAACATAGGAAGCGCCCATTTGAAAAAGCAGCAGATTCTGTTGGGCAACGCGGCTATTTCCACCATTCATTCGTTTTGCCGCTCCTTGATAAACGCGAATTTCGAAAAACTCGGGATCCCCGCAAATTTTCGCATGGCGGACGAAAACGAAATGTCGATAATCAAACGCTCGCTGCTCGACGAACTTTTGGAAAAATACCACGACAAAACAAGCGAGATCTACGCCTCCCAAAGCGAATTTACGCATGAGGACTTCATATTCGCGATAGAAAACTTCATGGGCGCCAAAGACGACGAAAATATTTACGGCGTGATTTTGAAGATGCACGACAAAGTGAATTCGGAAATAGACGGCTCCAAATTGTTTGCCGCCCAGATTTCGCTGATGCGGGAAATCACGGCGCTCGGGAAAAATGCCCCGTTTTTTTCGACTGCATTCGGAAAAAGCATAAAAGCGCATCTCTCAGAGGGGCTCAGCGGGCATATATCGGAAATCAAAAAAATCACCGCGCAAATCAGCGCGGCAAAATTCGAGGTCATAGACAAAAAATATTCGCCTTGCCTCGCCAATATGCGCAATTTTTTCGCCGATTTGTCCGAAATCATCGACGAAGGGAACCTCTCTTTGTATGGGGAGGCGTATGAGGTTTGCGCGGGGTATGAAAGCGTGAAAGTGGGTTCGCACAGAATAGACAAAGAAGACGAGGCTTCGATCGAATTAAAAGACATTCTCGACAAAAAATTGAAAAACATAAAAAAATCCATAGATTACGCCCAAAAACTGTTCGAATACGATTTTTATGACATGCAGAGATTTGCAAGAAGCTACGAAAAATCGCTTGTCGCGCTCTCCGGCATAATAAGCAGGTTCGACATAAATTTGAACGCAGAGAAGATGCGGCTCAAGTCTTTTGAGTTTTCCGACTTGGAACGTTTGGCGTTCCGGCTCTTGATCGAAAAAACAGGCGAAAACGGGGAGCTTGCGCTCACCGACCTAGCAAAACAGCTCAAAGGTTCCTACAAGGAGATATACATCGACGAATATCAGGACACAAACAAAATCCAGGACATGATATTTCGGGCGATTTCGACCGAAAACGATAGAAGCGAAAACGGCAACAGATTCATGGTGGGCGACGTGAAGCAGAGCATATATGCGTTTCGGGGCGCGAAGCCGGAAATATTTTCGCTCTATTCGAAAACTTTCGGGGAATTCGCCGCAAACCCCTTTTCCCCGAAAAAGATATATCTGAAAAAGAATTTCAGGAGCAGCCCCGCAATAATAGATTTCATAAACCATATATTTTCTTCGCTTTTTTCGGAAAAACTCGGGGGCGTAAAGTACACGGGCGGCGAGGTTTTGGAAAGCGGCAAAATTTTCGATGAGGTTCCCGGAAACAAAACAAGCGACGTCAGCTTCGCCTTGGTCGAAAAAGACATAAACGAAGAGTCGAATGGCGCGATCGAAAACGAAAGCGAAGAACCCGAAAAAGCGGACGGAGAAAATCTTGAAAACGATTTGATGGGGGCGGTCACATCAGCCGAAGCCGAATATGTGGCGCTGACAATAAAAAAATTGTTGGGATCCGGCCGGCTGAAAAACGGCGAAAAGATATTGCCCCGCCACATAACCGTGCTGATGAGAAACTACACAAAAGGCGATCTTCTGATGGATGCGCTGAAGAAATACGAAATACCCTGTTATACGGACAAGGCGAAAGGCTTTTTGGCGAGCGCGGAGATCATGCTCGTTGTGTCCATGCTCAAAACCGTGGACAACCCCACGCGGGACATAGACCTCGCTGCAACGCTAAAAAGCCCCGTGTTCCAATTTTCCTTGGATGATCTCATATGCATCACAAATGAAAACCAAAAAAAGCGCGGCTACAAAGACCCCCTTTTCAAATATGTGCGAAATTACGCCGAAAGCGGCCGAATTCCCGAATTGCAAAAAAAGTGCGGGGACTTTTTGGACAAATTGAACTTGTGGCGGGCGAAATCGAGGATTTTGCCCGTGGACAAATTCATCTGGCACTTGTACCGCCAAACCGACATGATGGCAAAAATTTCTCTTGAGAGTTTCGCGGCGGAGAGGGAAGCCAATTTAATGCTGCTATACGAATACGCCAGAAAATTCGAAGAAACCACTTTCAAAGGTCTTTACGGGTTCATAAATTACTTGAACGACGTCCAAAAAGGCAAAAACGATTTCGAGAAGGCCAAAGTGATTTCCGAAAACAGCGACGTGGTGAAGATCATGAGCGTGCACAAAGCCAAAGGGCTCGAATTTCCCGTGTGCATACTGGCCAACACCGGTTCGCCGTTCAACAAAGGCGACTATCAGGGCAATCCCGCGATAAGCGACGAGGGGATATATTTCGATTTGAAATACACCGACGGAATCGGAATAGAAAAAACGCCGTTCAAGAAACTGTTTTCCGAAAAAATAAAAGGCGAGGCGCTCAGCGAAGAAGCGAGGATACTGTATGTGGCGCTCACAAGGGCGGTCGAAAAACTCATAATAGTCGGAAGCGTGGACAATATCGAAAAGTTTTTGGACAAAAACGCGGAGATTTCGGATCATTCTGCGGCCGACAGCACTCTTAAATGGCTCGCGCAGATACTTTTGGATTCCGGCGGCAACGACAAAACAAAAATGGGGTTCGAAATCGACTTGGTGCATTCCGAAAAGCTGCGCGAAATGATGGCGGCGGCCAACTCCGGCGGCGCACAGCCTGAAACACCTTGCGCCGCAAGCGAAGATGCCGATTCCGCGAAAGTTTTGGAATACCGGGATAAAATCAGGCATATGTACAATTTCGAGTACAAAAACGATTTTTTGTCGAAAGTGCCCGCAAAAATCTCCGTTTCAAGCCTGCATCCGGGAATTTTGGGCGAAGACGAATACAGCCTGCCGGAAGCAAAAGAGCTGAAAATGTCGCCCCTGCCGAGGTTTCTCGAAGAGAAGGTTTCAGATGACCCGGCGCTTGCGGGAACCGCCACTCACCTTTTCATGCAATTCGCGGACTTTGGGCAAGCCGAGATATACGGCGCGAAAGACGAGGCGAAAAATCTTTTAGGCGGCGGGTTTTTGAACCTTGCGCAGTGCCAAAGGATCGATTTTTCTCCCATAGACAGATTTTTCTCTTCTGATTTGTACGGGAAAATAAAGGCGGCAAAACGGGTATACAGGGAGACTCCGTTCAACCTGAAAGTTTCGGTGCGCGATTTTTTGGATGGCGAGGCCCCGGAGGGCGATGAATATGTGCTGATCCAAGGGGCGATAGACTTGTTTTTCGAGGACAAAAACGGGAAAGCTTACGTGGTGGATTTCAAAACCGACCGTGTGCATGAGCCAAACGGGGCAAAGATCCTGCTTGAAAGGCACGGGCGGCAGATAGGCTATTATTGCATGGCGGTGCGCGAAATGCTCGGCAGGCCCGTGGATGGCGCGTATATATATTCGTTCGCCTTAGACAAAGCGGTCGAGGCAAACTATTAACAAAATATTCAAAAATATCCCTTGAAAACAAAATCGATATAATGTACAATTTTATCAAAAGGAATCGATATAAGGAGAATAAAACCATGATGAATCTAAAAAACAAAAAACTCGAAGCCTGGGTCGCGGAAATCGCCGAAATGTGCAAACCGGACAAAGTCTGTTTGTGCGACGGCTCGCAGAAAGAATACGACGCATTGATGGCCGAAATGGTGGAGGCCGGAATGGCCACGCCGCTCAACCCGGAAAAACGCCCGGGCTGCTATCTTTTCAGGAGCCACCCTTCCGACGTGGCCAGGGTCGAAAACAGGACCTTCATCGCCTCGAAAAAGCAGGAGGACGCGGGCCCGACCAACAACTGGATCGACCCCGACGAATTGAAAGCCACCATGACCAAGCTGTATGACGGCTGCATGAAGGGCAGGACGATGTATGTGATCGTGTATTCGATGGGCCCGCTCGGCTCGCCCATTTCAAAAATCGGGGTGGAGATAACCGACAGCCCGTATGTGGCGGCCAATATGCGGATAATGACCAGGATAGGAGATGCGGCAATAGCCGAGCTCGGCGAGGATGGCGAATTTGTGAAATGCCTGCACTCGGTGGGCAAGCCGCTGGCCGAGGGCGAAAAGGACGTTTCGTGGCCCTGCGCGCCCTCGATCGACCAAAAATACATAAGCCAGTTCCCCGAGGAGAGGACCATATGGTCATACGGCTCGGGCTACGGCGGCAACGCGCTGCTCGGCAAGAAGTGTTTCGCGCTCAGGATCGCCTCCGTGCAGGCAAGGGACGAAGGCTGGCTTGCCGAGCATATGCTGATCCTGAAAATCACCGGTCCCGACAAAAAGCCCGCCTATGTGTGCGGCGCGCTTCCGAGCATGTGCGGCAAGACGAACCTCGCCATGCTGGTGCCCACGATCCCGGGCTGGAAAGTCGAGACCATCGGCGACGACATCGCCTGGATGAAATTCGGGGCGGACGGGCGGCTTTACGCGATCAACCCCGAAGCGGGCTTCTTCGGCGTGGTGCCGCAGACTTCGATGAAATCCAATCCCAGCGCGATGAAATCGATGGAAAAAAACACGATATTCACCAACGTGGCGCTAACCGACGACGGCGACGTTTGGTGGGAGGGCAGCGGCATACCCGCGCCGGACCATTTAATCGACTGGCAGGGCGACGACTGGAGCCCGGATTGCGGCAGGGTGGCCGCCCACGCCAACTCGCGCTTCACCGCCCCGGCGGCCCAGTGCCCGGTCATCGCCCCCGAATGGGAGGATCCGGCGGGCGTTCCGATCTCCGCGATTTTGATCGGCGGGCGCCGCAAGACCGTCATCCCGCTCGTCAACGAGAGCCTCGACTGGAACCACGGAGTGTTCCTCGGCTCGATCATGGGCTCCGAGACCACCGCCGCCGCGATCGGGCTGGCCGCCGGGGTGCGCCGCGACCCATTCGCCATGCTGCCCTTCATGGGTTACCATGCGGGCGATTACCTGCAGCACTGGCTTGACATCGGGAAAAAGGCGGATGCCGCGAAGCTTCCCAAGATATATTTTGTCAACTGGTTCCGCAAGGACGAAAACGACAAATTCATATGGCCGGGCTACGGCGACAACAGCCGCGTGCTCAAATGGATCGTGGAAAGGCTGTCCGGCGAGGGCAAGGCCGTATCCACGCCCATCGGCAATATGCCCGGGCCAAACGACATCGACACTTCCGGGCTGGACATAAGCGAAGATGCCATGGCCAAAATTCTGAGCGTGGACCGCGAAGGCTGGCTTTCAGAGATCAAGTCGATCAAGGAAAACTACGAGACATACGGCGAAAAACTGCCCGCCGAACTCAAAGGGCAGCTCGCCGCGCTCGAAGCGAGGCTCGCAAAATAGACGGGGCTTACCGGCCGAGTACAAACAGGGCTATGCCGACCGCCACGGGAAGCGCCAGCGAATCGATTTTGCCCGAATGCTCTATGACGACGCTCTTTCCGATTCCCGCATATGTGCCATAGTCGAGTCCCGAAGCCTCGTTTCCGAAAATCAGGCTGTGCGCTTTGCTTTTGTCCGCGGACAGATCGCTTAATCTGTGATCCGCTTTCAGCATAAAGGTATAGATTTCGCGGTTATCCCGGCATATGTCGAGGTAATCGCGAATCGTTTCAAAGCGCTGCGCCCTCACGTGAAAAAAAGCGCCCATCGAAGCCCGCACGGCCTTCGGATTGAAAACGTCCGCCCCCTCCCCGATGATCGCGATGTCCTCCACGCAAAATCCGGCGCAGGAGCGCATTATCGCGCCGAGGTTGCCCATGTCCGAAGGCCGGTCCAAGACCACGTGCGAGCTGTTTTTGTCCAATGTGCGGATCCGTTTCGCAAAAGCGGCAGCCACGTAGCAGTTTTCTTTCGGCGAAAGCATATTCAGCAGCTTTTGGTTTTGCTCCACGGGGATTTTGCCCCTGCCGCACAGCCTCTCTATCGTTTTCTCGTTGTCGGTATAGTCCGGGCTGCAAATCACCCCGAGGCAGTCCTCCGGACTGGTTTTGAGCAGCTCGATTGAAACCGACGCCCCGAGGGCGTAGGAATATTCGCTCTCTTTTTTGTATGTCTTGAATTTTATTTCTACCGCCTCCCAAATGGATTTGTCTGTATTATACAAAAATTCATCGAAAAAGTCAAGTTTTCGACCCCTTGAAAATCGAAATGGAAAGGAAAAAACAAATATGCATAAACAATCGATAAAATTCATGGCAATATTTTTGATTTTTGCGCTGATGTCCGCTTTGCTTTCATGTACGGCAAATCCGCAAAAAGAACAAGATGGCCGCAATGGTTCGGCGGACGGCGAAAATAATGCGGCGGAAAAAGAAACGGCAAACGAAGAACCGGAAGCGGAAAGGCCGAATATACCCGACGGGACAAATTACGGCGGCTATGAGTTCAGGGTGCTGGTTCCCGACCCCGGTTATATCGGCGTTATCGACGAAATATACGCCGAATCGGAAACCGGCGACACGATGAACGACGCGGTGTATAAAAGAAACCGCCTGGTCGAAAATATGCTTGACATAAAAATAAATCCGATAATAGGGCCATCCGGCCATTGGCTGGTCGATCTGCCCGTTTACGCGAGGAAAATCATACAGGCCGGAGACGACGCTTTTGATATAGCCGACGGGGTGTATCAGCCGCCGCTGGCGTTCGCGGGCTGCCTTGAGAATCTGTATGACATCCCGAACATGAATCTGACAAAACCGTGGTGGGACCAGCGCATGATCGGCGACCTGTCGTACAAAAAAGGCCAGTTGTACTATATCATCGGGGATATGGGATATTTCGGGATGACCGGCGTTTCCTGCACGATATTCAACAAGAACCTCATGGCAGATCTTGGGCTCGATTATCCATACAATGCAGTCAGGGAGGGCCAATGGACGTTTGACGAATACGCGAAGCTTGTCAAAGCCGCCTCGCGCGACCTTGACGGCGACGGCATCATGGACGCGAGCGACCAATGGGGCAGTTATGGAAATTCGGGCACGGTTATTTGGAGCATGCTCGGATGCGGGGAAAAAATAGTCAGCCTTGACAGCGGCGGAGTCCCCTTTCTCAACTCGCTGAGCGAGAGGCACATTCAAGTGGTGACCGCGCTGAGCGATCTGACATCGGACGCAAATCATTTTTTGCTCGCGGAGAACATAAAAGGGTTTTCGGATCCATACGACGCATTGGATGCGGCGCGCCGCGAAAGCCGTATATTGTTTTTCGGTTCGACGATCGCCGGAATCCCGAGTTTCAGGGATTATGAATAT
This sequence comes from Oscillospiraceae bacterium, assembly GCA_009782405.1. The sequence continues at coordinate 32,464 of WRJC01000012.1, read as the reverse complement.
GATTTCGGAATTATTCCGCACCCGAAATTCAATGAAAGCCAAAAGGAATATTGCAGCCCCGCGACCAGCTACAGCGGGTCGAGCGCTTTCAGCGTTCCGGTGACCAATCCGGATCCGGAGCGCACGGGCATGATACTCGAGGCGCTGTCGGGCTATTCCACCGACATCATCATCCCCGCGCTCATGGATGTGGCGCTGAAGTCAAAATTCACGCGGGACGAGGAATCTGCGGAAATGATCGAGCTCATACTGAAAACAAAGTCTTTTGACATAGTCATGGAATACGGCTGGGCATACGGCGGAAACAAGCTCGTATGGAACGATTTGTATTGGGACGTTTATTCCGTTCTGACCTTAAAAGGCGCGGACACCTTTGTGTCGGAGATCGAAAAACAGCTGGGCAAATCCGAAAATGACTTGGAAAAATTTATGGACACGTTTGATGAATTCAAATAAATCGGCCGGATATAAAGAGTTAGGAGGATTTGAAAAATGCATACAATCCAAATAAACGATACGCGGATGCTGCCGGAAGACGGGTTGGTGATCGGCAACGGGGATCTGTCAGTGAGCATATACCACGGAGGCGACTGGCTCGGGTTCCGCCTGGGCAAGGGCGATGTCTGGGATCGGCGGATGAACTATTTCCTCGCCCCGGACCCGGTGGATATCGACGAGCTTAAACGGGGCCTGTTGAAGGAAAAATGGAAATGCGGCCCCTACGGCGGAGCGGTGGAATTCCTCGGCGAAACCCCTTGCGATCCGGAGCGCGTGCGCCAAATCTGCCAGGGAACTCCGCGCAGCTATAACAATATTCCGACGCCGTGCCCCAAGCCTGCGGGCGAATTCCAGCTCTTTTTGCCGCAGGACTCTTTTGACCGGAAAATAAGATCCACGCTGACCATCGAGGACAATATCGTGCGCACCGTCGCCGAATTCGGAGAGGGGTTTACGGTATGCGTGGACACGCGGATCCACCCGGAGGATAATATCATCGCTATCGAATGGAGCGTGGACGGCTGGGACGATTCCAGCCGGACGGGAAATGCGCCGCCGGTCCGCATGGCGGCGACCCGCTGGAAAGACCCGTCCATACAGGAGTTCGTGACCCGATATCAAAGGCTCCACAACCGCTCCGTGCTTTTGGTGGACGAGCAATACGAGCAATGGACCTCCTTGGAACCGCCGACGGCAAAGAAAGCGGCGGCGGGGGAAAGATTCTATGTGATCCAGCGTTTCGCGCCGGAACTGACTTATCCGAAAGGATTTGAGTGCGCCATAGGCATCTCGGGGCTTGGAACCCAGAAACCCTCCGACGCATTGGACGACAGCGAGGCGACCGTGATGTTCTGCCCCGAAAATCCGTTGAGCGGGACGGTGTTCGTGGCGGTGGAAACGACCGGAAACGATTTGTCGCGCGCTGTCCCGAACTTGGAAAAATCATTGGCGAAAACGGGCGACCCGGCATATTTCGAAAAACTTAAGGCGGTTGTCGCCGCAGACGCCGAAAAATTCTGGCGGCAAAGTTCCGTCGCGGTCGACGACGAAATTTTTGAACAGGTCTGGTATGAAACTTTGCACGCGCAAAAGGCCGTGCTTAAAAAAGGCAAGACCGCGCCGGGACTGTTCATGCCTTCGACCATCGCGGACTACACCTTATGGAAGGGCGATTATCACACGAACTATAACATCCAGCAGCCCTATTGGAGCTTGCCCGCCGCGAACCACCCGGAACTGATGCATCCCTATTTTGAAACGATGATAAACTGGTTTTTGCCCTTGGGCAGGATGATCGCGGAAAAATACTATCACGCGCGGGGCGCTTTCATACAGATTTCGGGATTTCCCATGCTGATGGCCGAGGATCCGATAGGCATCGTCCCGATGGGACGCATGGTTTACATGACCGGCTGGGCGGTGAATCAATTCTGGTCTTATTACTTGTATACTCTTGACGCCGAATGGCTGCGGGAGACGGGATATCCCTTCATGCGCGAATGCTGCCTGTTCCTGCACGATATATTGGAAAAAGGCGAAGACGGATTGTATCATCTGTTTCCGTCAAATCAAGGCGAAGACGGATTCACGGGGGTTGCCGACGAATACAGGGACAGTGCGCAGATCATGCATCATATCCGCTATGCGCTGATGGTTGCGGCGGAAGCGGCGGAGAAATTAGGCGCTGACCAAAAACTGGCCGATGAATGGCGCGAGCAGCATGAAAACCTCGCGCCGCCCCGGGGAGAGGCCTGGCCGGAATTCGACGGCGAAGAAAAAGATATCCGGGCCATGCGCTTCAAGCTGTCGCCGCCCGAATTCACGCCCGTGACCGAAGCCTACCATGGGCCCGTAGGATCGCAGAAAGGGATAACCGAAAGTTTCGCCGAGGCGATGGCGCGGATGGGATCAGACTGCGGCCGCTGGTATTTCGGCGCGGTCATTTGGCGGAACCTGCTTTTGCGGATACGCGGCGGCGGAGGCGGGAGGTTCTACGACGACGCGACGGCGAAAAACCCGATAAAATTTGACGCGGATCTGGATTTCGCCTACTACCGGGAAGTTCTCCGCCGCTGGCGGCATCCGAACGGATTGTATGAAGGAATGGCCGTGGCAAATTACGGCCACTGCGGCCATTGGTTCGAAACGCTGGCGGCGGCTGCGCCCATGGAGGAAATGCTGTTGCAAAGCTGGGACGGGGCGATAGCGCTGTTCCCGTGCTGGCCTTTGAATGTCAAGGCGAGCTTTACGGATTTTCGGGCCGAGGGCGCGTTTCTCGTAAGCGCTTCCTGCGGGGACGGGAAAATAAACGGCGCGGAAGCAAAAAGCCTGAAAGGCGGCGTTTTGTCGCTGTACGCGCCTTGGGCCGACTGGCGCGTCGAATGCGATGGGCATGAAGTGCAAATCGGGCGCGACGATTTGGGAAGGCCATGCATTCAAACTCAGCCGGGCAAAACTTACGCATTTTTAAGTTCTTGAACGCCATGAAAGAAAAGGGGGCTAATAGCAAAAATGTTAAGCGAGGAATTGCAAAATTTCAAAAGCAATATGAAACAGCCATGGGGAATTTTGTATTATAAACTGATATGGTCGCAGCTTGCCGATATTTCCGATCTTAAAAACAAAACAATTCTCGATTTTGGCAGCGGTTTCGGGACTACGGCGAATTATCTGGCAAAAAATAACGAAGTTATCGCAATAGAGCCGAATACAGATATGACCAAAGAGCGCGAATGCGACAATAGTTACACGCAGATAAACGGAAAAGTCGAAAAACTGAAGGATTTCGGAAACGGTTTTTTTGACGTTGCCGTATGCCACAATGTATTGGAATTTGCGAAAGAGCGGGCGGAAATCGTGAAAGAGTTTTCGCGCGTTTTGAAAAGCGGCGGAATATTGTCGGTGGTGAAGCATAACAGGGCCGGAAGAATTATGTTCAAAGTCATTTTCGAGAACAATATAGACGAGGCTTTAAATTTGCTTGACGGCGGCAGCGCTTCAAACGCTTTCGGCGATATAGCCTATTACAGCCCCGAAGATTTGACAGAATGGGGAAGCGGCCTCAAAATCGAAAAAATATCGGGAGCGAGGATCCTCGGGCAATTGCACCCGGACAACGGCGCAAGATATGCGCCGGACTGGATAGACAAACTGTTCGTGGTCGAAAAGAGAGTATGCGATTTGGAGCCTTACAGAAGCGTTGCGTTTCTGCACCACGTTTTGCTCAGAAAATCATGATGCGCGGGCTTCTAAAAAATTTTCATTTCCGCGCGACGAAGCGAAATATTTGGGGAAGATCACGCGCAATCTCTCTTTGGACAAATACAAAGAGCATTCGGCCAAGAAACGCGGGAACGGACAAATCGAGCTTGCCCTTTCCGAGCTGGACGAAGCCATCGCTTCCACGGCAAGCGTCGAGCGGGAAGCGGAGGAAAACGAATTGGCGGAAATCTTGGACAGGTTTCTCGAACGCCTGCCAAAGCAAAAGCGCGTCGTTTTTGTCCAACGGTACTGGTACCTGCTTTCAATCAATGAAATAGCCGAAAACTGCCATGCGGGCGAGAGCAAAATAAAATCGACGCTGTTTCGCACAAGGAACGAACTCAAAAATTTTTTGGAGAAAGAGGGGATAATGCTGTGAAAAATGAAAAGCTGCTGCGCTCTTTCGGGGGCATAGCCGACAAATATATCATCGAGGCAAAACCGAAAGCAAAAAAGCCCGTGAAACTGTTTGGAAAGCCTGTCATTTTATCTGCCGCGATTTGCGCCTTTTTGGCGCTCTGCGCGTTTGCCGCAGCGATGCATTTTCGCATGAACGTCATTTTTCCGGCAAGCGACAAAGGAAAAACGGAATATAACGCCGCGATCTATGAAATAGAGCCGTTTGCCCTGTCCGTCGAACTTCCGGAAAATTGGTCGTACAAGGAGCGCGAGCCCGGAGCGGATTTTGCCGGCCATTTCGCTTTTTTTGAAATCTTATGGTCTGTTTTCGATATTTATGACGAAAGCGGCGAATTCGTGGGCGCGGTCGGGTACAACATATATGAAAATTACGAGGGCGCGGAGGAGGACGACCCGCGGGCGATTTACAGCCAGATCGCCTTGGGGAACCACTACCATTTTGATGTGAGGGAATCCTATGCCGTCGTGAAGGAAACCGAATACGGCAAGACCGCGACCGCCGACGTTTATTACAGCGCGAACATAAACGGCGGCACGGAGATGAAAAACAAAGGGATCCTGTCCTACAACAGGGATTTGTCGGTCTATGTCGCGATGGAATTTGAGAGCGCCTTGGTGACGGATGAGCAAATAGCAAACATCGCCAAAAGCGTTCTCATATACAAAAACTGATTATTTCTTTTTTCGCAATCCCGTTATTTTGTTCAACGGCAGTTCTGTCAGATTTTGAATTTGCTCGACCGCCATGCCGGAATCAAGCATATTTTGGGCGATTTTCAACGCTTTTTCTTCGAGTTTTATTGCTTTTTTTTCGAGCTTTTTTGCTTTTTCCTCGGCTTTTTCGAGTTTTTGAATCGCTTTATCTCGCTCGTACATCGCTATGTCAACATCCAAAATCAATTTGTCGGATATCATGTCTTTCACGCCTTCCTCTTTGAATTTTTGTATTCCCCCGTATAAGTGGTTGTATAACTTTTCGAGCAGCCCTATCAATATGACCACATCGTAGTCCGTGATGTTTCCCGCTTTTTCGTTGTCCTCTATGCTTTTGATAATTCCGTCGCCTATCAACGCCTTCAACTTCAAGGCGTTCTCCGTCGATTGTTCCTTCTCTATTTCGCGCCTCAGCTTCAGCAGATACAGCGGCAGCAATATTGCCAAATGCTGCTTGTTCAGTTCGTCTATGCTGTAATCCAGAAACTTCATGGCGGGTATCTTGTACTCAAACTTACCTTGATTTTTGAAATCCAATTCCAATACAACGGTATCGGGCGTGTTGCTGTTGTGCTCGAGATAGATTACCTTCGACTGCGGAAATTCGAGGATTATCCGGTCGGGCTCCACCTTTTTGTATTTCAGCGCATCCTGATACCCGTAATCGAATACCCTCATCGCTATCGTGCTGTCGCTGTTTATCTGAACTTCAATATGGAATTTTTCGCTGTCATTGACCGTTATGATCGTGTCTGCTATCGTCTTTTCGAGGCTGTTCTTTATGCTTTCCGTCCAGTTATATGTCAGCTTGCTGCCCGTTGGGAAATTTCTATCGAAAATCCCGTTGATGAAGGTAATCACCGCCACATTGGACAGCGTCAGGATCCGCTTGAATACTTTGTCGTATATCTGCGCGATATTCTCTTCGTCACGATTATTTTTATCCGCCAATTTTTATCACCTGCAACCTTCTTCGCTATATATTATATCACTTTTTCAAACAAATTTCAATTTAAATATTTTTTTATTTCCCCTTTTGAAGGATAAATTTTTGTTTAACGGATTATGGCAATTATATATCGGGGAAAATCCAGAACCCATTCAACGAAAAAAACAAAAAAGTCCTTATTTTCTCCGCTTTTTCCGATACCGTCGAATACCTGTACCGCGAAATCGCGCCTATCGTCAAAGAGCGGTACGGGCTTGAAACGGCGATGGTCACAGGCTCCACCGAGGGCAGGTCCACGCTAAAATTGAAACGGGCCGACTTGCACACCATCTTGACGCTGTTTTCGCCGCGCTCAAAGGACAAGGAACTGCTCATGCCGAATGATCCGGCGGAGCTTGACATATTGATTGCGACCGACTGCATTTCGGAAGGGCAGAATTTGCAAGACTGCGATTTCTGCGTGAACTACGATATCCACTGGAATCCCGTCCGCATAATCCAGCGTTTCGGGCGCATCGACCGCATCGGGAGCAAAAACGCGAAGATACAGCTCGTGAACTTTTGGCCCAACATCGGCCTGGACAAATATATATCGTTAAAAGGGCGCGTCGAAACGCGGATGAAAGCGTCTGTTTTGACCGCGACGGGAGACGATAACGTGATTGACCCGGACGAGAAGGGCGACCTCGAATACCGCAAGGCGCAGCTCGAAAAATTGCAAAACGAAGTCGTGGACATCGAGGATATGCAGTCCGGCGTTTCCATCATGGACTTGGGCCTGAACGAATTCAGGCTCGATTTGCTCGAATATGTCAAAAACAACGGGGAATTGGACAAAGTGCCTTTTGGTCTCCATGCCATCGTGCCGAGCGGCGACGGTATGCCGGGCGGAACGATTTACATACTCAAGAACCGAAACGCCGGCATCGACGCATACAGCCAAAATCTGCTCCACCCTTTCTATATGGTCTATGTGCGTGACGACGCATCCGTCCATATAGGCCACTTGCAGCCAAAAAAAATGCTCGATGCCCTGCGTCAGCTGAGCAAGGGAAAATCGTCGCCCGACCGCGCTCTTTGCAGCGAATTCAACGCCGAGACAAAAGACGGGAAAAATATGGAAAAATATTCCGATTTGCTCTGCGAAGCCGTGAAGTCCATTGTAAACGTCAACGAAGAAAGCGCCATCGACAGCCTTTTCACCGATGGCGGCACGACCGCGCTCACTGACAAAATCGACGGATTGGACGACTTTGAGCTTGTATGCTTCGTTACCGTGAAATGAGGTGAATTCCGTGCTTGATTTGCCGAAGTCAAGCTATTTTGGCCGAATTATCGCAAAAGAAAAGATTTATTCCCACGCCGGAGCGGACGGCGAAATCAAAGAATTATTCGTAGAGCAGGTGGAGCGAATCCGCTGGCTCAACAAAATATCGCCCGCGACCGTAAATATCGCGCAGGGCGAGCAAGTGCAAGAAATCCAAGTCATTGAAGTAACGCTCACGACGGCGACGCCGGACAAACGCATACTGCCGACGATCTTAAAGAGCATACGGTATAAAATCGTCTTCGCGCTTGTATGCAAAAACAAGACCACATATGCCGTTTATTACGATGGCAAGACAGCGTTCACTTCGGACAAGCCGCCGAAGCTGATAGGCAATGACACGGACAGCATTTGGGAAAACATCCTCGTACAAATGCGAGGTTCGGCGATAGGCGAGGGAAAAACCCTTGATGAGCAAATAGCCGACGACGCGGCAAGGGAGAGCTTGATTCGGCGGATTGAACGGCTCGAAAAGCAGGCGTGGAGCGAGCGCCAGCCGCGCCGCAAATGGGAGCTTGCGGAAGAAGTAAAAGCATTACAAAAAGAATTGGAGAACATAGAAAATGGATAGCCTAAAAATGCGCACGCCGGACCTCGCCGCCGAAAAATACGCCAAGCTCGCGGAGTTGTTTCCGAACGCCGTCACGGAATCAACAGACGAGAATGGCACGGTTGTCCGGGCGGTTGACCCCGACATATTGCAGCAGGAGATAAACACCCATGTTCTTTCGGGCAAGGAAGAACGCTATCAATTCACATGGCCGGACAAACGCAAAAGCGTGTTGCTTGCCAACGCGCCAATCGCGGCGGCTCTGCGCCCCTGCCGTGAGGAAAGCGTAGACTTCGATACGACCGAGAACCTTTACATAGAGGGCGATAACCTCGACGTTTTGAAACTTCTGCGGGAAACATACTTAAATCGCGTGAAGATGATATATATAGACCCACCGTACAATACGGGGAACGACTTTGTATATGAGGACGATTTCGCAGAGGGCGAAGGGGAGTTTTTACACCGTGACCGTCAGTATGACGATGGTGGCAACCGTTTAACGCGCAATCTCGATAGCAATGGACGCTTTCATACGGATTGGTTAAATATGATGTATCCGCGATTGAGAATCGCAAGGGATTTAATGACCGATGATGGAATAATTTTTGTTAGTTGTGATGACAACGAGGTTCACAATTTGAAAAAAATGCTTGACGAAATATATGGGTCTGATGCATTTATTACTATGTTTATTTGGGAAAAACGTGTTACACGAGAAAATAGAAAAATTGTTTCTGTGCGTCACGATTATATTTTATGTTATGTTAAACAATTTGATATGAGGGACAAAGCAATAGGATTATTACCCATGAATCAAGACGCTATTGATAGATATAATAATCCTGATAACGACCCGCGTGGTGTATGGACATCTGTTCCTGCTATCGCTCAAGCAGGACATGGGACAAAAAACCAATTTTATACACTTGTTACACCAAGTGGTCGGAGTGTTGACCCTCCGTCTGGTTCATGTTGGCGATATACAAAACAACGAATGGATGAAGCCATCGCAGATAATAGAATGTGGTTCGGTCAAGACGGCAACGGCGTTCCCCGTATAAAAAAATTTTTAACAGAAGGACGCCAAGGATTAACATCCGAAACTATATGGTTATCTGATGATGTTGGTACTAATGATTCCGCAAAACGTGAATTGGTATCTTTATTTTCTGATGTCGCTGTATTTGAAACTCCAAAACCAACAGCATTACTAAAACAATGTTTACAAATATGCAATGATACAAGTAATATGATTTGCATGGATTTTTTTAGCGGAACAGCAACATTAGCTCATGCCATAATGCAACTCAACGCCGAAGATGGTGTTAAACGCAAGTTCATCATGGTGCAGATTCCCGAAGTTTGCGATGAAAACAGCGAAGCGGCCAAAGCGGGCTATGCCAATATCTGCGAAATCGGCAAAGAACGCATACGCCGTGCTGGCCGAAAAATCGTCGAAGAAAACGGCTTGGCCGCCCAAGGCCTCGACATCGGTTTTCGCGTCCTCAAACTCGACAGCAGCAATATGAAGGATGTGTATTACACGCCCGAAGAATACGCGCAAATGAGTTTCAATATTGACGGCTTTGCGGACAATATAAAAGAGGACAGGACAGCGGAGGATTTGCTGTTTCAGGCGATGCTCGAGCTCGGCGTACCGCTTTCCGCGAAAATCACGCGGGACGGCGAAACGTGGAATGTCAGAGACGGCTACCTTATAGCTTGTTTCGGCCAAACGGACGATGCGCTGATTGCATATATCGCCAAGCAAAAGCCGTACTACGCGGTTTTCCGCGACGGCAGCTTCGAGAGCGACAGCGCGATGGCGAATTTTGAGCAGATTTTCGCCACATACAGCCCGAATACGATCAAAAGGGTGCTGTGATACCGGGCGCGATAATATAAATTTGCGATCCATGTAAAATTGCTGTTGCAAAACTGGCAAAAATATGGTACAATAGAACACGATATCAATGGGAATAGCAATGAATAAACGCGGGATGTGAATTTAGGGGCGACCTTCGCGGTCGTCCGCAGACAACAGGCAGGCAGACGCGGAAAGGATAGAGAAGGTGAGCAGTATGCAGCTATACGAAGCGAAATCGCGGGTGAAATACCTGAGCGAAAGCGATGTCAACTTCCTCTGGGAGGAAAGCAAAGAAAAAATAGCGATAAATGCAATAAAAAAAGGATTGGCTTTGGAATTGATATCAGAATTGACAGAGCTTGACATCGAAAAAATAAAAAAATTAAAAGAGCAAACTGAAAAAAATCATGAAATTCAAATTTAAAATACAGCCCTTCCAGACCGAAGCCGTCGAGAGCGCAGTCAAGGTTTTCGCCGGACAATCGAAGCACGGCGAAGCCCGGTACCGCCGCGACATCGGCAAAGGCGAATTGACGGTGTTCGAGCAGACGGACGACTATGAAACAGGCTACCGCAACGCCGACGTGGAACTCGGGCCGCGAACAGCTGCTGAAAAATATCCGCGCCGTCCAGACGGCGAACAACATCAAATGGTCGGACGGGTTGAGCGAGGGGCTCGGCGCGGTTTCCCTTGACGTTGAAATGGAAACCGGAACGGGCAAAACCTACGTGTATATCAAAACAATGTTTGAGCTCCACAAAACTTACGGGTGGAGCAAGTTCATCGTGGTCGTGCCGAGCGTCGCGATCCGCGAAGGAGTCAAAAAGTCCTTTGAAATGACGCAGGAGCATTTCATGGAGCAGTACAAGATCAAGGCGCGGTTCTTCGTGTATAACTCGTCAAATCTGCACCAGCTCGATGAATTCTCCCAGAACTCCGGCATTAACGCGATGATAATCAACGAAGAATACAAAGGCGTTTCCGTAGCGGAAATCGACCCTATCCGCGGCATGGTCACGTTTTCCAACGGATTGGCGCTCGCGGCGGGGGAAGCAAGCGGCAACATAAACGAAGACGATATCCGCCGCATCCAAATACGGGAAACGGTTATGTCCCACTTTGACAAAGAAGAAAAACTGTTTGAACAGGGCATAAAATGCCTGTCGCTCTTTTTTATCGACGAAGTCGCGAAATACCGCCAGTATGACGAAAACGGCGAAGAAACGCTCGGGCAGTACGGCGAAATCTTTGAACAGGAATATACCGATGCGCTCAACGAGCGGCTGACCCTGTTCGAATCGGGCTACCAGAACTATCTGCGGGGCATTGAAACCGCCAAAACTCACAGGGGATATTTTTCCATTGACAAAAACAAACGATATGTAAACAGCGAAATAAAGCGCGGGAGCGAATTTTCCGATGACATTGCGGCATATGACCTGATTTTGAAAAACAAGGAACGGCTTTTGTCTTTTGATGAGCCGACGCGATTCATCTTTTCCCACTCCGCATTGCGCGAAGGCTGGGACAATCCGAACGTGTTTCAGATTTGCGCCTTGAAACGCTCGGACAACGCGACCGCGAAACGTCAGGAAGTCGAGCGCGGCCTGCGTTTGTGCGTGAACAAATCGGGCGACAGGCAGGATATCGAAGTCTGCGGCGAAAGCCAAATCCACGGGGTCAATACGCTGACAGTCGTCGCAAGCGAAAGCTACGCCGGATTCGTCGCCGAGCTGCAAAACAAAATCAAAAAAGACCTCTACGAGCGTCCGCTTGCGGCAAGCGTGGATTATTTCGCGGGCAAAATCGTTCAGGCAGGCGGCGATGTCCATACGCTCACGGAAAGTGAAGCCACGGCTATTTACAACTATCTTGTCCGCAACGATTACGTCGACGACAACGGCGCAGTCACCGATACATACCGCGCCGCCGCCGAAACGGAAACATTCGCGCCGTTAAAGCCGGAAATTGAGCCGTACGCGGCGAGCATGCACAAACTCGTTCAAGGCATATTTGACCCCGTTGTTTTCGATAATATGATAGCCAACGGCAACGATACCAAGATCAGGGACAATCCGCTTAACGAGAACTGGAAAGACTTTATCGAATTATGGAACCACATCAACAAGCGGTATGCCTACACGGTGGAATTTGACGGCGACGAGCTCACAAAAAAATCCATCGCCGCCATAAACAAGGAATTGCGCGTATCAAAACTGTCATATACCATCACCGAGGGAAAACAGGAAGGAACGGAATTTATCGTCGCGCGCACGGAAACGCGGAAACTCGAACGGGCGCAGGGCAGCTTCGCCGAATACGACTTGATCGGGAAAATTGCCGGGGAAACGGCTTTGACGCGACGGACGGTGACCGCGATTCTAAACGGCATAGAGCGCGACAAAATATATTTGTTCAAAACTAACCCGGAGGAATTTATCACAAAGATATCTGAAATCATAAAAAGCCAAAAAGCTGTTCAACGAGATTTCGGCAGACGGCGTGAAATACCATGACGTTGACAGCTACGCGAGCCTGCTGACGGTTATGGATTCGCTGTGAAATCAAAATATTTTTTCGGCAAAAGAGATTAGCTTGAAAAAACCTTAAAAATATGATATAATGCGGTAACAAAAACAAGGAGAGCTAATTATGTTTGTCGGAAATCGGAATCGCATAAACGTGTCATCAAGCAGATTTTCGGACTTTATAGGAAATGACAATCTATATGTGGATAAAACCGCATTCATAGAACATGTGCTGCAGGATGCGAGCACCGTGCTGTTGTTCACGAGGCCGCGCAGAATGGGAAAATCACTGAACATCGACACGCTGGCGACATTTTTGGACTGCAAACAAAACACGGCGCATCTGTTTTCCGGGCTATATGTGGAAACCAGCCCGGTATTCAATCAAGTCAATCAATACCCTGTCGTATATTTGGATTTTGTAAATTTGGATTCATCCAATTTGGAAGCTTTGCGACGGTCATTTCGCGGCCGAATTTTGCAATTGATCGAAAAACTTTTGGATTTAGACAATTTAAATTTGGTTATGAAAGAATATATAAATGATCCATCGGATTATTCCCCGTATATTTTATCGTCGCTGCTGGAAATTGTCGCCAAGCGTTGCCAAAAAGAGCCTTTTTTGCTCATAGATGAATATGACAAGATCATAATGGATACGCTGAACCATCCAGAAAGCGATGAAATAAAAAACTTTATAGTAAATGCGCTGCAAAGCGCGCTGAAAGGCCAAACGCATTTCAAAAAGGCCGTTTTGACGGGGGTGACGCGCACGACAAAAGAAAGCCTGTTTTCCACTTTAAATAACCTTGAAGTTTATGATATATTGCATTCAAGCGCCTATGACGCGGATTTTTCGCTCACGGAAACTGAACTGCTTGAGCTTATCCCGGCAAACGAAATAGACGGCGTCCGCAAATGGTACAATAATATGCGTGTCGGCGATGAATTGCTGTATAATATTTATTCGGTGATGAATTATTTAAGTAAGCCAAAATCCGGATTGATAGGCTACTGGTCGATGACGGGCGGCGGAAAATTATTGTCGTCGCTGCTGAATGCTTCAAGGGCGGAAATTATTGGTCAAATGCTTAATGACGAACAATATCGTTACGATACGAAGTTAGATTACCAGCTGAATATGGAACATATAAAAAATACTTCGGTTTGTGACGATATTTCGTTTTATACGTTGGCTGTCCAAGCGGGGTATTTATCATTTGAGCAGATCGATCCCGATGGATTCAAAGTGTTCATCCCCAACGCGGAAGCGCGCAATATATGGGCGCGCCTGCTTTTGGATGCGCAGTATAACGGCGCCGACAACAAGTTATACAACATATTTGCCGGTATAGATAAAGTTGACGTGTTCAGCGGGCAGCTTACGGATTTCACGAGCATGGTATTGTCGTATAATGATTTCAAAGAACAAGCGGAATGGGTTTACCATGTGTTCTTTCTTGGGCTGGTGTATTCGCTGGGATATGAATGCAAATCAAATTTGGAAGCAGGGTTGGGCAGATTCGACATTTACATGAAATCACGCAAGTTCTGCGCCGTAATAGAATTCAAGGCATCGAAATCATCCGATGACGATGGCTTGAGCAGAGATGCCGATATAGCTTTGCAACAAATTGACAACAAAGAATATTGGCATGGCCTAAAGAATTCGCCGTTACCGGTGTATAAGATTGGGATAGCCTGTCACGGCAAAAAATGTTTGGTAAAGACTCTCGCGCACAAGATTTGAATGGAAAATAATGTGAAAATTTGTGATATTTTTTGTTTAACGCAGTGAGTCCGAAACCAAAAATACAGACTTGTCAAACACTTTTGCCATGCGAAAATACGGCGATGTCGAATACCTGCTTATGTTTTTTATTTATTGTATGTTTCGCGGCGGACTCTAACAAATTCAAACGAAATACGCTTGACAATATGGCGACATTATGATAATATATTGATATGATATTGATAATTGACAAGGAGATAGGTATGATTCAAATACGCCCCGTTTCAGATTTGAGAAACAAATTCACGGAAATCGAAAAAACCGTCAGTGGCGGCGAGCCGGTATACCTGACGAAAAACGGATATGGTTCAATGGTCGTGATGAGCCTTGAAAAATACGCCGAAATCACAAGCGACATAGAGTTGAAGTTGGACGAGGCCGACAGATTTGCGGAACATTCCAATTTGCGCCTTACCCACGACGATGTGTTCGGGAAGTTGCGAGGGACGCTCAGTGAGTGAAAAAAAATATACCGTGCGGTATGCGGTATTTTACGTTGTGATCGGAAGTGTAATGGAAGTGCGCCGATTTTTGTACTGCAAGCGCAACATCGACGAATTTTTATGAAATTAGCGGCAAGAAGACCCCCAGCTCAGAAATCCGCAGATTTCAGGTGGCGGGATGAATTGCCGCAAACCTTCTCTCTTGAACAATCCATCCTTTTCTCGCCCCTATCCTTTCCATCTTGTCGAGCTTCGGTATCGGTTTCAGCTCTTGCTTGTTGCCCTCTATGTCCATGAGTATTGCGTACCCCGTTGACATTCTGCCCTTGATGAAGTATTCCGTGCCCTTGTATCTCACCTTGTCGAATTTGCGGAAGCCTTGCATCTTGCCCGTTTGGATGCGTCGCTCGCTTCGCACGCCTTTGGTCTGTTGATAGTCACCGTCTGACACGCACTTTTTCACAAGAACTTTGTCCGTTTTCAGAACGTAGCTCACTAAGCCGTTGCGTTCGATGTTGTTCAGGCAAGCTATCGCCGTTGCGTCATTGTAGTGCGTCTTTTCAAGCCCCATTGCCCATGCGTGTTCCTTTGTGACAAACCCGAATGTCTCTTTGCTGGGCACTCTTTTCAGCAACTGCACCCGTATGCCGTTCATCTGCGTCGCGTGTCTCAATGTCCCTTTTGCCTTTCCTTTCAGTTTGAGTTCAGTCGTGGAACCATGCACTTTGTCGTGGCAATTCTTGCACAGCGTTATCAGATTTTCGACATCGTCGCTGCCTTGCTCGCTCCTGAACTGTATATGGTGGACTTCGAGTTTGCTGTCCTTGCTCTTGCCACTGCATTGCCGGCATATGTAACCGTCACGGTCGAGAACATATGCTCTCGTGTTCGCATAGCCGTAGTTGGTTCCCCGTTGGTACAGCCACTTGTTTTTTAGCGCCTCGGGATTTTTCATCGCGTGTGCATCGAATGTCCCTGTCTCCATTATGATTTCCGCTATCGGCAGTATGCTTCTCGCAAACCTGATTTCCTTGATGTGACTATCTATCTTGCTCCTCATCGTCGGGCTGAATCTGTCGTTCCGTTTGCTATTCTTTCTGTTCTGCCATCTCGCCTTGCGGTAGCGTGTCTTTCTGTTGCGCCTACTGCGACGGTATTTTGACCTCTGCTTCATTTTGTCAGCTATGTCGTTTCTCACTTGCACCTCCGACACATAGTAAATATGATTGTCATCGTCAACTGCCGCAGTGCCTATCTTGTCGCTCCCCGTATCCATTCCAAGTGTCAATTTGGGTATCTCCCTTGTGCCTTCGTGATTTAGCTTGATTGTGAATGGCTCTCTTTTGACGCACTTTGCCTTGTTATGTTTCAGCAACCATCTTGCTGTCCTGTTCTTGCATGGCGACAATGCTTTGTTGTCTGTATCTATTACATATACCATGTTGCTATTCCTTTCTCTGTGTATTGACACAGGTTCTGCGTACTCTACGCTACTGTTGCCATAGCGTTTTTCCGTCTTCATCTCGACAATGATATTGAGGCGTATTATCATGCAACACCGGGCCTTTCCCCTCAGCCCTACTTAATCGCACGAAACAGAGCTACGGTCTGATGCGTCAACCGCAGGTGTTCGAGTTTCCACTCTGCCTCAATATCGTAGATAGGATTTCGCCTATCTTAGTCTGGTGAACTTAGGCTACGGATTTGAACCCGAAGCCCCCGCCTCAAAAATCGTTAGATTTTAGGCGGTGGGTAGTTCACGAAAATGCCTTACGCGACCGCGTCTAATATTTGTTCGCTTGTAGCAATACAATGTTCGCCTTCTTCATCGTGCCAATACATCAATGTCGGGAGTGCTTGTTCGCTTTCCGTTTCGGGCATTTGTTTCGCTATGTCTATTAAAGTATGGAAATCTTTCAAAATGATGCGTTCCTTTTCCATGACCGCAGTATATTCATCTTTTTTCCGAGATAATTCTTTTTTTGATGTTTGGGTAATCTTTTGCAGAACATTAGCTTTTTCAACCTGTGCGGCGAGTTCATCTATGTCGTTTTTCATTTTGTCCGATTTGTGCAAAAGTTTGTCCCACAAATTGACGCTGTTTTTCAATAACGCTGAAAAACTTTCCGAAGAGCATCGGACGAATTGCGGATTCTCTTGAATGTCGACACACGTCCGCAGATATTTTATCCGTAAATTCAAAAACGATGACAGCATAGTGCAGTAAGTGTCGTAATTATCAAAACTTTTCGCGGCTTCATCGTCACCGGAATTTTCTAACATTTCATATCTCCTTGACAGTCCCATGGCGTCACGTTCCGCCAACGCCAGCCTGATAAGCATATCTATGGAAAAATGCCCTGTTTGGCCGTACTGCATATAAATTTCATCGACAATGTGGACAGAAGCGAACAACTCCGCGATTTTTGTTATCTCCTGCCGCGCCAGCATTTTATCTATCGATCCTTGAATTGCGTCCAGCTTTTTATCTATCGCGGCAAACCGTTGCAGCATGACGACGGAAGACAATGTTTGCATAGCCATCAAGGGAGCAACGATAGGAAGAGAACTCGCCACAGGAAAAAATGCGGCTTGCTCCGCTATTTTTCCGTTGGGGCCAATAATAGGGCTGATAAAACCACCCGATTTAAGTTTCATCAATTTGGCCGGGTCAGCGAAAGTCATGAACATTGACGAAGACATCTTTGCCGACGCTGCCGTTCCCGCCGCGCCGCCAGACAACATCAACGACGACATAATCTTGGGCGAAACACTAATTTGGTCTTTGACAAACTTACCAGTCGAAAGATATTCTTTATTCATTTTTTCGAGTATCCTTTGTTGAATTTCGCCATTGAATTCGGAAACGACTAATTCCATATAAAACTCCATTCCGCTGGACTCAAACCAGCATATAAAAGTGTTACTTTCCTGCCAAATAGTATAAACCAATCCTAAAAAAATATCAACTGCTTTTCTAAAAATAAACGCAAATAAGGAACCCCGTTTGGCGATTACCTATTTTTATCTGCCGCGATTTGCGCCTTTTTGGCGCTCTGCGCTATCGCCTCATCGCGTTTCGCCCGAACGCTCGAAGTACCACGCAAAAGATGAATAACAATATTCGTATCGAGTGCATACGTCATTGTTTATTCCTCCTCGTCAGATAATAAAATAAGTTCGCGCCCAAAATTTAATCGCGAGAAATTTTCCTCCCTCAATACTTCATTCGTTGATTCATCGACCATTCTATCAAATTCGGCCCAAAATATTCTTTTATCTTTATCGATTAACTGCGTTGGTTGTTCTTCAAGAACCGTAAGAAATACACGCCGCCGCTCTGGTATGCGCACTATATGCCCTGCCGCATGAAATATTCCATTCTCAAAATAACCCTCGTATGCTTGCATTTTACTCACCCATTTCATCTTTTGTTTTTTTGAATTGTTCTCGTAACTCATGATCCCATTTTATCACTCCTTTTTCACCGTGTGTCGGCGAGAGGCTCCTTGCTTTAGCAATGGGGAGAAAAGCCTGCAACCTTCTCCGCTATATATTATATCACTTTTTCAAACAAATTTCAATTTAAATATTTTTTTATTTCCCCTTTTGAAGGATAAATTTTTGTTTGACGGACTATGGCAATCGCATAAAAATATCATGATGGCATTTGGCTGTCATGTTGTAGGGCACGACCACCGGGCGTGCCGCAGGAAAACACCGCTTTTGTGGAAACGCGGTTGCTTCATGGAAGCTAACGATATTTTTGATTTTTTTACAAAAAAAGTATTGTATTTTTCCATTTGATGTGTTAAAATGATGTGAACATACCTTTGCGATAGATGCCGGAACGGCGAGTGAATTTTAAACCTGCGTTTCCAAAAAGCTGTACCTTTTTGGAAAAACGGATCGGATTCCGAAAAAACAGAAAGCGAGGGTAATATGATGTGCGATTCATCGTAAAATCACCGAAATCGAACCCAAAAACAACATTTCACCGGATAAGTTGTAAAAAATCCTAAGCCTAACAAATTGGCATACTCTATACAGGGTTTTTGGAGGTTGCCAAATATGCAAAAAAAAACAGGAGAAGAAAAATATGAAAAACACGGCAAAACGGCTCTTGTCCATCCTGCTGGCGGTAATGATGATGCTTGGACTGAATTTGTTGACTCTGCCCGCGCAAGCTCTTGATCCTACTCCATTGCTAGTCACTATAACCGGGCCGACTGAGATGACGCTCTACGTCGGCTATGCGGCCACATCGACGGAGGCATACACCGTGAAAGGCGCTGGCGCAACGGTGACGAAGACGGGCAACTCGAAGATCACATGGAACAACAGCACGAAGAAATTGGACATAGCGGCAGGGCTGGCGGAGGGCACATACCCGGTCAAGCTGAAAGCCTCGAACGGCTTATCGCCCGACGCGGAGCTTACGTTCACGCTCACGGTGAAGGAGGTGCCCCCGTTAATCGCCGGGCCGACTGAGATGACGCTCACCACAGGGTATGCGGCGACATCGACGGAGGCATTCACCGTGCCGAGCCTTGGGACCTTTGGCACAGTAAAGGTGGAAAAGGTGAGCGGCAACTCGAAGATCACATGGAACGCGAGCACGAAGAAACTGGACATAGCGGCAGGGCTGGCGGAGGGCACATACCCGGTCAAGCTGAAAGCGTCAATACTTATCTACACGTCGGAGCTCACGTTCACGCTCACGGTGGAGGAGGCAATGCCACAGTTGGTAGATCAGATTATTGGGAACACAGATAGCATCGCAGATGCCATAAGTAAGGCCAGGATCACCGGGCCGACTGAGATGACGCTCACCGTCGGCTATGCGGCGACATCGACGGAGGCATACGCCGTGATGGGCGCTGGCACAGTAACGGTGACGAAAACAAGCGGCAACTCTAAGATCACATGGAACAACAGCACGAAGAAGCTGGACATAGCCGCAGGGCTTGCGGTGGGCACATACCCGGTCAAGCTGAAAGCCTCGAACGACACGACCAACGCGGAGCTCACGTTCACGCTCACGGTGGAGGAGGTGCCCGAGTTTATCACCGGGCCGACTGAGATGACGCTCACCGTCGGCTATGCTGCGACATCGACGGAGGCATTCACCGTGACTGGCTCCGGCACGGTAACGGTGACAATAACGAGCGGCGACTCGAAGATCACATGGAACGCGGGCACGAAGAAACTCAACATAGCGGCAGGGCTTGCAGAGGGCACATACCCGGTCAAGCTGAAAGCCTCGAACGGCACATCGCCCGACGCGGAGCTTACGTTCACGCTCACGGTGGGAGCAGCGGCAACGGCAGCCGCGCCCACGATCACGGGGCCGACAACACTGACGCTCGCCGTAGGCTATGCGGCCACATCGACGGAGGCATACACCGTGACCGGCGACGGCACGGTAGCGGTGGAAAAGACAAGCGGCGACGCGAAGATCACATGGAACAACACCGCGAAGAAATTGGACATAGCCGCAGGGCTGGCGGAGGGCACATACCCGGTCAAGCTGAAAGCCTCGAACGGCACATCGCCCGATGCAGAGCTGACGTTCACACTCAAAGTGGAGGCGGCGGCAACGGCAGCCAAAGCGGGCATCACGGGGCCGGAAGCGATGACATTAAGCGTGGGATACGCGGCCACATCGACGGAGGCATATACCGTGACCGGCGAGGCGACGACGGTGGCAAAGACAAGCGGCGACGCGAAGATCACATGGAACGCGAGCGCGAAGAAGCTGGACATAGCCGCAGGGCTGAGCGCCGGTTCATACAGCGTCATATTGAAGGCAAGCAACGAGAGCGACCCTGCCGTGGAGCTTACGTTTGTGCTCACCGTGAAAGATGAGCCTGTCAAGGCGGGCATCACGGGGCCGAAAGAGATGGCGCTCGCCACAGGATATGCGGCCACATCGACAGAGGCATACACCGTGGTCGGCGACGGCACGGTAACGGTGACGAAGACGAGCGGGGACGCGAAGATCACATGGAACGCGAGCACGAAGAAGCTGGACATAGCCGCAGGGCTGGGCGCCGGCTCATACAGCGTTATACTGAAAGCCTCGAACGGCGCATCGCCCGACGTGGAGCTTACGTTTGTGCTCACCGTGAAGGATGGGGCGGCGCCGACCCCGGCAAAGCCGTTCCCGTTCACGGACGTGGCGCAGATTCCGGGCAACTGGATCTATGAGAGCGTGAAAGGGGCGTGGGAGATGGGGCTCATCAACGGCAAGACGGACACGCTGTTCATGCCCGACGACAACCTCACATACGCCGAGGCGGTGAAGCTGGCCGCCTGCATGCACCAGCTCTACACCACCGGCAAGGTCACGCTGGCGGTGGGCGCGGGCGAGTGGTACGACACATACGTTTCCTACGCGAAGGCGAACGGGATCATCGACAAGAACTACGCATGGAACACGGCGGCGACGAGGGCGGGTTACATGGAGATATTCGCGAACGCGCTGCCGAGCGAGGCGCTGGCTCCGATCAACACCATAGCGGACGGGGCGATACCTGACGTTCCGGCGGGGCACATACAGGCGGGAGCTATCTACAGGCTGTACCGCGCGGGTATCGTGCAGGGGGTTGACGCGGCGCACAACTGCAACCCGAGCGCGAACATCAAGCGCAGCGAGGTCGCGGCGATACTCATGCGCATGATGGACCCGGACAATCGCATCAAGTTTGCCATGTAAATCAACATCATCATTGCAACATTATTTTTGTGGTGGGCGGCCCTCGCGGCCGCCCCACCCGGCGTTTTCAAAGGTTGCCAAAATGCAACGGAGGGACAAAAAATGCAGAAAACAAAAACAGCGAAAAAACTCATGAGCCTCGCAATCGCGCTTTCGCTCATGCTGGCATTGTTCACCTTCATTCCGGCATCGGTGGGCGCATTCGGCGACACCTATTCCACAATCAGCGCGGGCAAATGGCACACGATGGCGATCAAGAGCGATGGCAGCCTGTGGGCTTGGGGAAATAACAGCGTTGGCGGCCAGCTCGGTGACGGCACAACGACGGACAGGTACGCGCCGGTGCACGTCATGGACAACGTGGCACAAGTTTCGGCGGGCGAATATCACACGATGGCGATCAAAAACGACGGCAGCCTATGGGCCTGGGGGCAAAATATTTGGGATCAGCTCGGGGACGGCACGACAGCGGAAAAACACGCGCCGGTGCACGTCATGGACAACGTGGCGCAGGTTTCGGCGGGCGGCGGCCACACGATGGCGATCAAAAACGATGGCAGCCTATGGGCCTGGGGGGTTAATGTGCGTGGCCAACTCGGTGACAGCTCAACGGATAGAAAAAGCACACCGGTGCACATCATGGACGATGTGGCGCAGGTTTCGGCGGGCGGCGAGTACACGATGGCGATCAAGACCGACGGCAGCCTATGGGCCTGGGGGTATAACGGAAGTGGCCAAATCGGTGACGGCACTGAGGCAATATTTAATCCAACTATGGGAACATATTTCGTAATGCCCAAATGGGCGCCGGTGCACATCATGGACGACGTGGCGCAGGTTTCGGCGGGCGAATATCACACGATGGCGATCAAGACCGACGGCAGCCTATGGGCTTGGGGGTATAACGGTTATGGGCAACTCGGCGACGGCACGACGACAGGCAGGTACGCGCCGGTGCACGTCATGGACAACGTGGCGCAGGTTTCGGCGGGCGGCGAACACACGATGGCGATCAAGACCGACGGCAGCCTATGGGCTTGGGGGTATAACGGTTATGGGCAACTCGGCGACGGCATGATAGAGGAGGAGTACAGGCACACGCCGGTATTCGTCATGGACAACGTGGCGCAGGTTTCGGCGGGCGGCGAACACACGATGGCGATCAAGACCGACGGCAGCCTGTGGGTTTGGGGGACTAACGGTTATGGGCAACTCGGCGACGGCACGATAACGAACAGTTACACCCCTGTAAAGATCATGGATGGCGGCGCCACGGAGCAACCGACGAGTCAGCCTTCCTCTCAGCAGCCCCAAACGGCGACGCAGCCCTCCCAGCCGCCCAAAACGCCGAGGATAGGCGAACCGATAGGCGACGTGGTGTACACGAGCATAACGGCATATATCGACGGCCAGCCCATACCGATAAGCAACATCAACGGCTACGCGCAAATAATCGTCGAGGATTTGGCGGGGTATGGCTTCGACGTGGCATGGAACGCAGCCGAAAAGACGCTGAAAGTGGAGCGAAACAAAGACAAGGCGATGAATCCGCTTCCCTTCGAGGGCATTCCGCCCGGAAAAAAGCCCGGCGACCTCAAGGCGAAATATGTCATGTCGGCGATCAAGGTGTACCTGTCGGGCATGCTGGTGGAGAGTTACTCGATAAATGGCTATATGTTCATCGATTTCGAGCTGCTGAAAATTTACGGCGCGGTCACCTGGGACAACGCCAACAGGATATTGAGCTGCAAGCTGTATTAAATATGAAATCCGATCGCGCTTTATCTCGAAATAAGGAGAGCTAATTATTTATGTTTGTCGGCAATCGGAATCGCATAAACGTGTCATCAAGCAGATTTTCGGACTTATTTGTGATATTTTTTGTTTAACGCAGTGAGTCCGAAACCAAAAATACAGACTTGTCAAACAATTTTGCCATGCGAAAATACGGCGATGTCGAATACCTTTGATAGATATATTTCTATTCTGCTGCTATAATATAAGCGCAGGAGGATGCTTGAATGGAGATTGGAAAACAAATAAAAAAATACCGTTCGGAAATGGAGGTATCACAAGAAGAATTGGCAGAGCGGATATTCGTATCGCGTCAAACAGTTTCAAACTGGGAAACCGACAAAAATTACCCCGATCTAAAAAGCTTGGTGCTTTTGAGTTCTCTCTTTGGCGTTTCTCTTGACTTATTGATAGGCGATGGCGAAACAAGAAGAATGTAGTAGGGTACGCGCCCCTGCGCGTACCGCTGGCAAAATCGACATGAAATCAAATTCGCGGTACGCGCAGGGGCGCGTACCCTACAGCAAACGGGTTCAAAAGCGGAGGGAAACCAAAATTTTTGATTTCAATATCCCCGCATAATATCGAACATGTTCGTCTTTCGCAATCGGCTCTTGACTTATTGATCAAAGGAGATATTGAACAGATGAAAGAAGAAATCAAAACCGAAGACATAAAATACTTTAAGCGTAACGGCATCATTTTTAACATATTGTTTTTCAGTGCGAGTTTATCGGCTTTTCCGCTTATGCTATGGCCTATGTTGGCGTTTGGATTGTCGATATATTCATACATCGGAATCGGAGCTTGGGGTGTGATTATCGGCATGGCGGCGTTTTATGGATTTCGGATTGAAAAGCTAAAAAAGAAATTCGATATTCAGTCGTACAAAGAAATCGTTGCTTTTTACGAGGGCAAAACACTCAGCGAAATTGATAAACACCGCGAATATGGGAAGCGGCCATATCAGAAAGTGTTTCTCGTGATTGGGTTTAGTTTATTATCGCTGGCGTTTTTCCTACTTATGTTTTTTATTTATTGCATGTTTCGCGGCGGACTCTAACAAATTCAAACGAAAGCGCCTTGTGCGAAATATTACAGCAAAAGAGCCCCACAGACTGTGCAGAGTTGCCAACATTATCGAATCAAGGAAATATAGTAGTTCTACTTGAAAACCACCCCGTCAGACGCTCACGCATCTGCCACCCCTCCTTGGAGGGGTGCCGACAAAGTCGGCGGGGTGGTTTCTTTTCAACTTGTTTCACTATACCGTGCGGGCGTTTTTGCAAACAGCGAAATCACGCTCATGTACTGGGAAGTTGGGCATTACGTCAATTCCATAGTGCTTGACGGCGGTCGTGCCACTTACGGAAAACGAATTGTGACGGAGCTGGCGTCACAATTAAGTTGGTCGCATTTTATTGAAATTTTGCCATTAAATTCCGATGAAGCAAGGTTGTTTTACGCAAAAGACGCTTCCGCTCGGCGTTTGGGAACAATTGAATATTTTTATGAGCAAAAAAGCGACGATGATGACGAATAAATTATCGTGCAAAAAATAAATAAAAATATTTCCAACAAACCCAACCTTTCGCTTTTCGATTTCGTCTATATAGCAAAAGACAAAAAAACCAAGGACGAAGGGGGGTTAGGAATGCATGGGAACTACACAGCCGACGATACAGACGAAACTCTAATAGAATCCACCATGTATGGTGACAACGACGCTTTTAACCAGCTTGTGCTGCGTTATCAGCGTATTGTTTTCTCTGCGGCTTATTCTGTGTTAAGAAACGTTCATTTGGCAGAGGACATAGCGCAGGATGCATTTTTAGCCGCTTGGCAAAAACTCAATACCTTAAAAGAACCGGATAAATTTGGTCCGTGGGTTTATCATGTTGCTTCAAACAAAGCCAAAGACTATCTCAAAAAACATAGGGAAAGCATTAGCCTTGAACATATAAAACATACGGTTACAGATAACGCCTATAACCCGGAAAGCCTACTCTTTCCCGGCGCTTACGATAGTTTGCACGAAGCAATAGAAAACCTGTCTGAAAAGCTCAGAATCGTGATAAAACTCCATTACTTTGATTCTTCATCCATTGAAGAAATCGCCCGACAGTTGAAAATATCCGCCGGAACAGTAAAATGGCGGCTTCACGAAGGGCGCGAAAAAATAAGAAAGGGTATGATGCAAATGTCAGAACAAGCTAAGAAAATCACCGCCGAACTGTTGGTTGAAATGGCTCAAATCAAAGAACGGTATAATCGTTCAAACGAGGGCTTTGAAGCAGACTACAAAGCGATATTGGCAAAAATCAGCGATATGCCGGAAACGCCGGAAATGCACTACTGCCTTGCCGAGTGGTTGGAACAGGGGCATATCCGCTTCTGGGGACGTTCATGCTGGATATGCTCAAAAGCGCCGTGGGTTGTTTTTGGCGCTATGATTGGAAGCCGGGCGTTAAAATGACAATGGAAGGCAGGGCTTACTATAACACCGTCACTGAAGTAATCGTGGAAGATGCCGGAATGATTGAAACCGCCGCGGGCAGATTCGGCAATTGCCTGAAAGTTTTCCTCGATGTAAAGCAAAACGGACGTTATACTTCGGATTACTTCACGGGTGAAAAAGAGTATTATTTCGCTCCCGGAATCGGGATTGTAAAAAGCGTCCATCACTTTAAACAGGGCAAAATCAAAGCCGTATATGACCTTACGGCCTATACGGGAGCGGGAAGCGGCTATATGCCCATTGAAGCAGGTTTGTTCCGTCGCTACGAAGCCCAAAACCTCACCGGCGACTATGTAGGCAAAGTTGAGTTGCATTTCTGCGACGACGATAACGGTGTGCGTAAAATTCTTGAAAGTAAAACGGGAATAAGAAGCCCTCGAAAATCTTTTTCGGAATTGGATTGGGACGATAATGTAATTCAATTAGCTAACGAATACCATGATGGTGGAAACGGATTAAAAGATGTAAGTGCCATTATGGAACGAGTAGAGAAATTGGCGGATACTCCGTTCCGCAAGTTATATGCCGCCGCCGCTCAAGATTGTATGAGCCGTATCTTTGAGGGTGATACCAGATACACCAAAAATGGCAAGTTTTCCGGGCATTGGAACTTCTTCGGACCCTATGATATGACCATAAAGGACGGTAAAATTTCGCAATCTGGATATGACGGCACTTACGCCTTCGAGTGGAAGAACACAAATGACCATGACGGCTGTTATTCGCTCCTTGGCAACGATATATTGGGATTTTTAAGCTCTGCCACCGACTATATATGGAACGATGAATGGCGCGTTGGCGCTTCTTCCCGGGTGATAGTTGAAAACTGGTTGGCGGCGACTACCGACATAGCCGTCGAATCCGCCGGAGTTATTGAAACGGCAGCAGGGCGTTTTGAGGATTGTCTGAAAGTTGCGCTTGACATACAAGCCAGTCAAGGCAGCGGTTACGACCATTTAGTTGGCAAAAAAGATTATTGCTTTGCCCCCGGTATTGGGATAGTCAAGTTAGTCAACCATTTCAAAAACGGCGAATTGCAGGCGATTTATGAACTGACGAGTTACGAAGGCACAGGGGAGGGCTATATGCCTGTAAATCCTGGTTTGTTGCGCCGTTACGAAGCCGTCGGCTTGCCGGGCGGCTATGTGGGCAAAGCAGAGTACACCTTCTGCGAAGATGACAGCGGGCAGTTGAAAGTCATTGAAAACCGCACAGGAATTAGAATGTTCGATGACGCTATGGCTGAATACAATCAAAAAATTGACGCAGACCCGCAAAACGCCGAATTATGGGAAAGCAGGGGCTTCTTCAAAAGAGAAATCGGGCGTTGGGAAGAAGCGTTGACCGATTGCGATAAAGCCATCGAACTGGACGCTACTAAACCCCTGTTCTTCATTCGCAGAGGCTGGGTACATCATGAATTGGGTAACTACGATAAATCAATCGAAGATTACAACCGTTACATGGAAATGGATGCAACCAATCAGCACGCTTATCACGAACGTAGCCTTGTTTTTTGGAAACTTGAAAGGTATGCTGATGCCGTTCGTGATTACAAAAAATCCGTCGAACTTGAACCCAAGCGGACACAATGGAGTGAAAAGCAAATCGTTGACTGGAAAAAAGAAGTCGAAGAAAAAGGCATTGATGTTAGCACGGTTTTTAACGATTAACTTAAATATCCATGTTCCCAAAGACAGGCACGGCAGTTTAATCGCGCCGTGCCTGTAAGTATTTTCGAGAGCGACAGCGCGATGGCGAATTTTGAGCAGATTTTCGCCACGTACAGCCCGAATACGATCAAAAGGGTGCTGTGATGCTGAGCGCGATAATATAAATTTGCGATCCATGTAAAATTGCTGTTGCAAAACGGGCAAAAATATGGTACAATAGAACACGTCAAAGGATGGTGAATACATGGAAGAGCTAACGGTGACGAACGAAAACCGGCCATCGAACTATGTGGTGTTCGGGCTGGTTTTCGAGGACAGGCAGATATTCAGGGCGACGGTGAAGTGCGTGCTGGGGGATGAACTCGACGATGGTGCCTATGTGGTGAGCGAGAAGGAGAACCGGATGGGCAGCGCGATATACAACAAAATCAGGTTCGACGTGTACGGCGAGGGGGACAAGATATACAGCCTCGATATGCAGAACGGGTACGCGGGCGAGATGATCCGCAACAGGCTTGTGTACTACGCATGCCGGGCGGTGGGGGGTCAGGAGGTCAGGAACTTCGGGTACGACGCATTGAAAACGTGCGTGGTGACGTTCATCTTCGAGCGGGGCCCGCGCGGCGGCGGCCAGCTCCTGACGAGGTACTACATGGCGGCGGAGATCGATGGCGCGATAGTGAAGTACAGCGACCTGCTGAGCGTGGTGGAGCTGAACTTGGGGCTATACAAGGCGACGGGCAACGCGAACCTGAACGTATTGTGCGAGTTTCTGAGGGTGCAGACCACGGACGACTTGCGCAAGTTCCGCGAAAAGCACGGCGGGGGCGGATTCGGGGAGATGCTGTACGGGAAGTACATGAAAGTTGCGGCAGACGCGGAAAGGATAGAGAAGGTGAGCAGTATGCAGTTATACGAAGCGAAATCGCGGGTGAAATACCTGAGCGAAAGCGATGTCAACTTCCTCTGGGAGGAAAACCAAGAAAAATTGGCGATAAATGCAATAAAAAAAGGATTGGCTTTGGAATTGATATCAGAATTGACAGAGCTTGACATCGAAAGAATAAAAAAATTAAAAGAGCAAACTGAAAAAAATCATGAAGTTCAAATTTAAAATACAGCAAATTTTTAGGCGGCCGGAGGCGCCAAATCCGAGTCCGGCGCGGCGACGGGGATATTTTCGGAATTTCCCCAATAATCCATAAATTCATCGATCTCCCACAATGAATTTGCCGCGAGAAACCAACCCTGCTCTTGCGGAATATGTTCGTCCAGCCACCCTATGATACCCTCCTTGTCAAGGCTCTTGATCCATTCTTCGTACTCCTTGCTCGCCGTTTCGCCGTCAAGCATGATCACGCCGAATGTTTTTTGAACCAGCTCGTCTTTGGCGGCCCGCAGATTTGCGCGGGATTCCATTTCCGCTATGCGTTCGGGGGTGATTTTTGCATAGTATCGCTCGACTGCGTCTTTGTCTCCGCTGTACAGCACATCGATATCATAGTCGAATACCGAATACAGATATGTGTTATAGTATAATTTTTCAAAGTCTTCGCGCTTTATGCCGAAATATTGTATGAAAAAATCCATGGTGAAATAGCGCGACCCGCATTGCTTTGTCGCATATTCGGCAGACAATCTGCCCGCTTCCTTTGCCCATCTGTCAAATGCGCCGGGGTCGGCGGGATCATAAATAAAGGCCGCGAAAAGAATATCTATGCTGTGATAATTTTCGCCTATGCCCAAACCGGGCACAATATGAACGCAATTTCCCGGCCCCTCGCCGCCGCCATGCGCATCGTCAGGCTCTCGCATATTCACAATCACAGGCAGCGCATAAATCGCAAAAGCGAGCGCAAGGCAAGCCGCCAGAGCCGAAAGCGAATAAATATATTTCATGCGCTTTTTTTTCGCGCCGTCGCGCCGACTTATCTTTTCAAGTATCAGCGCGGTTTGCTCTTTATATGTTCTCATAGATAAACCCCCTTTTTTCCAATATTGATTTGAGCGCTTGCTTTGCGCGGTAAACGAGATTTGCGATTTGCTTGACGTTTTTGCCTAACACGGCGGCGGCCGCTTCGTAGCTCATGTCTTCAAAATAAATCAAATGCAGGACGTTTCGGTATTCATTGTGCATAGTTTCCATCGCGTTGTGCAATTGCCTGCTTTGCTCGTCCTTGATCATCGCGTTTTCAAGCGTCTCCTTGTCGGAAAGCTCGTTTTCCAAATCCTCAATCGGTTTGGCCTGCCGCTTTGATTGTTTTCTCAGGTGATCGATCGCGTTGTTTCGCGCTATCTTGAACAGCCATGTCTTGAACATATAATCGTTTTTGAAGCGATTTTTTTTTACGATGAGCTCGACGAATGTGTCCGCCGCTATATCTTCGGAAACCGATATATTGTTCACGAACCCGTTGACATAAAATATCAGGCTGTCGTTGTACATCTTGACAAGCTCCTCGAGCGCGTCGTTTTCGCCCTCCAAATACCGCCGGTATAAAATCGCGGCATCATCCATTTTTTTCCACCTGCCTTTTTTGATATTTTAATTTTTGTCCCTGCATATATTAAGCGAACGAAAACAGGAAAAGTCTCACTTTGGTTTTATTTGATTTGTTTATTTTTTTTGAAAAAATTTCATTTTACCCCTTGACATATTGTGTGATACACTATATAATAGTAATACACACAATCTTTTTTGTTGGGTGGCGGTATTTTGAATAAGGACGAAATAGTAAACAGCTTTTTAGGAGAGCTCCGCCGGGGGACGGTAATTCTCTGCGTGCTCGCAAATCTAAGGGAATCGACTTACGGCTACGGTCTGATCGAAAAGCTTTCGCAAACCGGGATCTCCATTGAGGCGAATACTCTTTATCCGCTCCTCAGGCGCTTGGAAGGGCAGGGGCTGCTTTTCAGCAAATGGAATACAAATTCCGCAAAACCCCGCAAATATTACGAACTGACCGATTTCGGCAAGGAGGTATTGACGGAACTGAAAAAACATTGGTTTGAAACCACGCAAAACATGAATAAAATATTGGAGGCTAAAAAATGAGCAACGATCTGACAAAAAGATATATCTACGCCGTTATCTGTCATCTGCCGGCGAAATCGCAGCCGGAAGTGGAAAAAGAAATCGAGAGCATGATCTCGGAACTGCTCGAAGCCCGGTGCGGCGAATCCCAGCCAAAAGACGAGGATATACGCGCCGTTTTGGGTGGACTCGGCGCGCCGGAGGAATTAGCCGCAAAATACAGCGGCGATGAAAACAAGGCGCTCATCAGCGGCATCTATTTGATATGGTTCAAAAAGATATTGAAAATCGTTTTGCCAGTTGCCGCGGCAGGGGTGGCTTTTGCCACGCTTCTTTCCGCATTTGTCAAATGGCAGCCACCCCGTGAAATGTATGAATTCATAGCCGAAATGGTCGCAGGCGCCATATCGGGGGCCTTGAGCGCCGCTGTTCACGCTTTCATGTGCGTGACACTTGTTTTTGTCATTATGGAGCGCAAAAAAGTCAAACTCAGCGGGGACGATTTTTTATCCAAGCTCCAGCCTGTTCCCGACAAGCGGGCGCAAATCAAGGTACATGAGCCAGTCATCGGAATTTTATGGCATATCGCCGCAGCAGCGTTGCTTTTGGGTTTCCCCTACCTCATCGGAGGTTATACCGAAAGCACGGGATGGATTCCGGTGTTTGACGAAAAATATATTCAGTCGGCATGGTATTTGGTTGTTTTGTGGGCGGCGTTTGGCACTTTCCGCGAGGCTGTAAAACTAATCGATCGCAGATACAGCAAACGAGTGGCGATTACAACACTCGCGGCGCATATTCTTGCGGGCATATCGGCCGTATTGTTCTTTGCAAACAGCAGCATAATGAACCCTGTTTTTGTGGACAACGCAAAAATTATGATAAAAGGCGCCGACGCCGAAAAGATAGGGGGCGCTCTGGGTTATGCCAATCTTTTCGTTCTCGCGATTACGTTATTTTCCTTGCTTCTCGAAATCGGCCTGACAATCTACCGGGCAATCCGGTATGACAAATGAAAAAAGGACATTTTGTCCTTTTTTCATTGTGGTTTTCTTACGCTTCAAAATTATTGCTCCGTCCTGATCCCCTCGTCGACGGTGTCGTTTCTGACCGTGCCGAAATCCGAAAGCACCCAGCTGTACTGCCCCGTCGTCACGACCGAATCGCAATACGCGCACTTCGCCGACGACGTCATTTCAAGAGGCGCGCCGCACTTCGGGCACTTGTGCCCTCTCTCTTCGGCGGTTTCCTCTTTCGTCACCACTCCCGACGAACGCATGAATTTCATCTTGTACCGCAAATCCCAGCGCGTGTTTTTGTCCCCGCGCAAAATACGCCCCGTTTTTTCGTCTTCCTGCCAGTCTATCATCCTCGCGTTGAGGTATGCCGTGAGATATTCGAACTGCCCGTCCTTGGCGTAGCTCGTAAGATATGCGGTATTTACGACCATGCTCTCGTAGTGGTAGATCACGCCCTGGTCGATTTTTGCCTGAACTTGCCTGGTTGTCGCATCGTACAGGTTATCGTGCAAAAAGACGCGCACAGGTGTCAAGTCGCGCTTGCACCACGCGGTCTGTATATCTATGTATACCCTTTTGGCAAAAGACATAAAGTCGCTTGCGGAAAAATTGATGTCGTGCCCCTTGATGATGCCCTCTATCTGGGCGGTTCTGTCCGGAAGTTTTATGTGCAGGCCCTCGTTTGAACTTGGCCTTACCGCGCCGGTTTGGGTTCCCGGACGCTTCTTCTTTGTTTTGTCGCTGACAAACACAATAACCACGACGATCCCGATGAAAATGACTATTGCGATGAGGCCCTCCAACGTCAATTCGCCGCCATCGCCATCGTAGCTTCCTCCGCCATCGTAACCGCCGCCGCCGTCGTATCCGCCGCCTCCTCCGTAATCGTTTCCGTCAAATGCGCCGGAGGGCAGCATAAAACAAACTGCAAAAAACGCCATCAGCAGCGCGGCAATTAAAAAAGGCGTTATCTTCTTTACCATATATTTACATAATCCCTTCCACGTTTTTTAGATGTTATTTTGGAAATTCGTCCGTAAAATTATTATCGTTTGCCCGTTCTTTGCCGATGGATCTCATAGGAGACGACAGTCGCCGCGCTCTGGGCGGCCAATGAATGCGCAAAAGGTTTCGCATAGGGGATTTTTACGATTTCGTCGGCGTTTTGCAGAAAATCGCCGGATATGCCGCGCTTCTCTCCGCCTATCACAAAAACAGCCTTTTCGGCGAATTCCACTTCGAATATGTCGCGCGATTTTGCGTTTTTTTCCATGCAGTATATCGCAAAGCCTTCGGCCTTCAACATATCCGCCAATTCGGTTTTGCTGTTTTTGTCGCTTGAAAAAACCGCGACC